>CP064995.1:0-600000 GCA_016700015.1 Candidatus Saccharibacteria bacterium | reverse complement strand
CGCTTATGGACTTGCTACTATGGCTGGACTAGTAGTGGTGACACCGGGTGGGGCCGGGGCATATGAAGCAATCATGGTGCTGGTGCTTGCAATTGCCGGCATGAGCCAAAGCGAAGCAATCGCTGGGATTGTGCTGACACGAGCAATAATACTATTTGTCACCGTAGTTATAGGCTACGTATTTTACCAAATGGCGCTACTGAAATATGGAAAACAACCTAAGCCAGGTCTATAGTGTCGGCGATTTTGTAGCGGTTTTCAACCAGACGCTTGAGTATGCGTACCCTAGTATTGAAATAGAGGGCGAAGTTGCTAGTTTCAAAGTCAACCAAAACAAGTTTGTATTTTTCGACCTGAAAGACCAAACAGCGAGCGTGAATTGTTTTATGACCGTGTGGCAACTACGCATACCGATAGAAGATGGTATGAAGGTGATTGTACGCGCCGTACCAAAGCTGACGAATTGGGGCAAGTTTAGTCTGACCGTTCAGGCAGTAAGACCGAGTGGCGAAGGTAGCCTGAAAAAGGGCTTCGAGCTGCTAAAGGCGAAGCTCGATGCCGAGGGGTTATTCGCACCTGAGCGCAAGCGCGCACTGTCGACTATGCCAGCCCGCATTGGCGTCATTAGCAGCACTCAAGCGGCGGGGTACACTGATTTTGTGACGATACTTAACGAACGGTGGGGCGGGATGCATATTGACGTGGCGCACGTACAGGTGCAGGGCGAAGCGGCACCCGACCAAATGATACGAGCTCTTAAATACTTCAATAGCCTCGAGGTGCCGCCTGAGGTACTTGTACTCATACGTGGTGGCGGTAGCGCAGATGATCTAGCGGCGTTTAATGATGAGTTGTTGGTGCGAGAGATCGCGGCGAGTCGTGTTCCGACACTTGTAGGGGTAGGGCACGAAGTTGATGTTACATTGGCTGATCTTGTGGCCGACGTGCGGGCGGCCACCCCGAGTAACGCTGCACAGCTGCTTGTACCAGACAAGCGTGAAATTGTGCAGGTCACACGCCATAGCCTGGCAAGGATTATCGATCGCACTGAAACAATGCTCGACGCAGTGAGTATGCAGGTAGCGCAAGGCTTACAGGGTGCATTGGCTGCGTTTGATCGCGGCTATGACCGGCACCAGCAGTTACTTCAGCAACAGCGACTTGTGTTAGCGGCATATGATCCGGCAGCAGTACTCTCCAGGGGCTATGCGCTAGTACGTGGTGAGGAGTGTGTTGGTGGTGAGATAACGATTGAAAAACACGATACACTAATAACGGCGGAGGTAACCCATGTCAATAAAAAATAGCCAAACAATTGCAGCTAGACTGACCGAGCTTAACAAGCAAGTAGCTTGGTTTGATAGCGAGGAGTTTTCGCTCGAAGAAGCGCTCGACCGTTTCAAGGCAGCCGAAACACTAGCCGGCAGTATTGAATCGGACCTCGCGTCGCTGAAAAACGAAATTACTGTGCTTAAGACTCGTTTTGATCAGGAGTAGCAAGTAATGGAATGGTACTGGATTGTACTCGGAGTCATCTGCTTCTTCGGATTTATGGCATTTACCGGCGCTCCCTATGTACCCTCGAAGCCAAAAGATGTAAAGCGTGCACTGACCGAACTGTACCCGCTGACTGCACGTGACCTTTTGGTCGACATTGGGGCAGGGGATGGCTTAATACTGCGCATGGCTAGTAAGCTGGGGGCGCGGGCAGTGGGGTACGAAATTAACCCAGCCATTGCTATGCTAGCGACACTACTATCGCTTGGTGACGAGCGGGTGGTGGTGTATATGCGTAATTTTTGGAAAGCGACATTGCCTAAAGACACCACAGTGGTATACACGTTTGCCGATTCACGTGATATTGCAAAAATGTATAACAAAGTACAAGAAGCGGCCAACCAACTCGGCAGGAAACTGGCATTTATTAGCTATGGCTTTGAAGTACCAAGTATGAAGCCTACCAAAACTGTTGGTGCCCATCATTTATATATTGTGAAGCCTTTACACTCTAGTGACGGCAACGTATAATCATAAGCATGAAGACATATCGCCGGTTTGAAACAGGTGCCATAAACGGCAGTATTTTTGCTATTGTGGCCTTAGTGCTGCTCGTCATTGTATTTGGCTCGTTTTCTATTTGGGCCTATATAAACTACACCGAGCAAAAAAACGATGTCGATGGAAAAATTGCCGACGCCACCGCTGCTGCGGTGTTAAAAAATTCCGAGCAAATGCAGCAGAAATTTGATGAAGACGAGAAAAAGCCCTATGAGCAATTCACTGGGCCAGTTGACTATGGTCGGCTTACGTTTACTTACCCAAAATTTTGGGCAGCCTACCAGGCAACCGATGTAAGCCAGGGTGGTGGAGCGACATACGAGGCATATTTTAACCCGTATGTTGTACCACCGATTACAAAAACAACTAAATACGCTTTACGCATTACGATCGAACAAAAACTGTATGCAAAAGTTCTCGATGGCTATGGAGCACTTATAAAAAAAGGTGATTTAAAATCAAGCGTCTACGATGACGGTACTCACCAGGGTACGCGTCTTGAAGGGGCTTTTAGTAAAGATATGGTAGGTGTGGCGGTACTTATTAAAATGCGTGACCGTACACTAACAATGCGAACAGATGGCGATGTATTTAAGGCTGACTTTGAAACAATACTCAAAACAGTCAAATTCAATGAGTAGCTAGCTAGTCAGGACCGGCGCGTGCTACACTAGTAGGTAGTATATGGAGGGTCCAAAGCAGCAAGGGGGAGTAATAGGTGGGCCGTCTTTGATTGCAGCTGCGCATGAGCTAAAAGCCCCACTGGCACTTATTCGTCAGTTGTCGCTAGGGCTCGAATCGGGCGACTATACCCTGAGCGATATCGAGCGGATGGCTCGGCAAATTACGCTTACCAGTGAGCGCGCACTACGTCTGACAACCGACCTCACCAAGTCTGCGCGGCTTGAAGACAGTCTATTTACAATCGAGCCCGTTAACCCCGTATCGCTGTGCGAAGAAGTAATCCGGGAAATCCAGCCCCTCTACCAGGCTAGGGGTCGATCGATTCGTATGGTGCCACGCACACGACCACTGCTTGCGCTAGCCAACAAAGATTTACTGCGCCGGGTGCTCCTTGGCTTTGCCGATAATGCGCTCCACTACTGTGATGACGAGTCGGCGGTGCTAGTGGAAGCATATGAACGGCGGGGAAGCGTGCGACTCAGTGTACGTGATTTTGGGCCTGCTGTACCTGCCGCTGTATGGCGGACACTTCAAGACTCGCTCGGCAAGCGCCCGCAGCTGCTTCACAACCGGCCAGCAAGTAGCGGGCTTGGCATGTATATCGCTGGCCAGTTTGCAGAGTCTATGCAGAGTAATATTGGTGCGACCCGCCACCATAACGGCACGTCGTTTTATATCGACCTGACGCCGTCGACGCAGTTGAGGCTACTATGAGCTCGAAAACGTCGGTTATTGTCATCGATGATGATCAATGGCTGGCAGAACAGTACAAACATGTGCTCGAAAAAGCTGGATTTGCAGTGACGATAGCCGCGCATGCGATTGAAGGGATCGATATGATTGATAGTTTACACCCGCAGGTGATTATTCTCGATATATTCATGCCTGGTCCCAACGGTGTTGTGCTGATCCACGAGCTAAAATCGCATAGCGACTTGGCAGATATTCCGATTATCGTGTGCACCAATAGTGCGAGTGATCTGCCGGCAGACGGACTGAGGACCTATGGTGTGGAAGTAGTGCTTGACAAGACCACAATGCATCCGAGCGATATTGTGGCAGCGGTACGAAAGGTACTGCTATGAGTATAGAGCGAACGCGGGCAATTGTACTACGGCGCACCAACTTTGGGGAAGCTGACAGAGTACTGCGCCTGATTACACCGCTAGGACAGCGGAGTATTATCGCGAAAGGTGTGCGTCGCGAGAAGAGTAAACTTGCAGGTGGGATTGAACTGTTCGCGATTAGCGACATTGTTATCAACAGCGGCAAAGGCGACCTCGGGATTCTTACCAGCGCACGACTCGTGCATTTTTACCGTCATATTCTTGAAGACTACGATAGACTCCAGTTTGGTTACGAGGCGATCAATCTAGTAGCGCGCGCTAGCGAGCACATCGACGAGCCGGAATGGTATGGTGTACTGAGTGAGGTGTACATGGGGCTGGACGTGCCGACGATTCCTCTGCAGCTCGTCCAAAGTTGGTTTTACCTTCATCATGCCGAGCTAACTGGCTACGAGCTCAATCTCGAGCGTGACGTCACTGGTCAGTTGCTCGACGAGGCCAAAACCTATATGTACGATGTGAACGAAAAAGGCCTTCGCCCAGCCGAGCAAGGTGACCTAAATGCCAACCATATAAAGCTGCTGCGAGTACTTGCAGCAAAACCAATCCAGACCATAGCCCAAATAGGCGGTATTGCTGATATTTTGCCAGACATTTGGTTGGTCACTCGTCAGCACGCGGCTGTTTAGGAGCGAGCATTTTTTGCAGCGAGGTATTCTATAACATTGCTGTTATCGAGGCGTGGATCGAAGAAGTATGCTGCAACAGCGGCGATGGTGCCGAGGTTGGCAAGGCCTGACCGGACATGCATTGCTGACCATAGCTCGTTCCTCGCCTTTTTGTATTGCCCGGTACGCACGTGAATAATACCAAGTTCAGTGAGCGCGGCAGCTTGGCGATGAAAATCTGGGGCGATCATCAACTCGGTTTCGTAGTAGCGTTCTTGATCGATAAGTGGTAGGTTATCGATGTCAATGTGTGGCAAATCGACAAGTTTTTCGGTCATAGTCCTCCAATACAGTAGTATGCATACTATACTGCACTAATACACCAAGGGTCAATGGGGGTCTGGTATAATGGAAGACAAACTAATGAGTCACGTGTTGCCAACACGAAAGACAAGGAGAAATCGACAATGCAAGACGTAAAACTAGACGAAATCGTGAGCCTAGCCAAGCGCCGTGGGTTTATTTACCAGGGGAGCGATGTATACGGGGGACTCAGCGGTACGTGGGACTATGGCCCACTTGGTGTAGCGCTCAAGCGCAACATTATGAACCTATGGTGGAAAATGTTTGTCGAAGAACGCGACGATATGTACGGTGTCGATGCGGCGATACTGATGAACCAAAAAGTCTGGCAGGCCAGTGGGCATGTCGATACGTTTACTGATCCGCTCGTCGAATGCCGCGAGTGCAAAGGTCGCTTCCGCGCCGACAAACTCGATGACCCAAACAAATGCCCGACGTGTGGCAAAGAGGGCACATTCGGTGAGGCGCGGGCGTTTAATATGATGTTCAAAACCAACGTCGGGCCGGTTGACGACGAGGCGTCGATTAGTTACCTAAGACCCGAAACCGCACAGGGGATATTTACCAATTTTCGCAATGTCGTCGATAGTTTTTACCCCGACTTGCCGTTTGGGATTGCGCAGCAGGGCAAGGCGTTTCGCAACGAAATCAGTCCGCGTGATTTTGTGTTTCGTGCACGTGAATTTGAGCAGATGGAAATAGAGTATTTTATTGCACCTGAAGCGTGGGAAGCCGAGTTCGACAAGTGGGTAGCAGCCTGTAAGCAGTGGTTCGCGGCGCTAGGGCTACCTGAAGAAAAAGTACATGAGCTGGAAGTGCCTGAAGAAGACCGTGCGCACTACAGCAAGCGCACGATCGACTTTGAATTTGACTTTCCCATAGGCCGCGAAGAACTAATGGGCCTGGCGTATCGCACCGACTTTGACCTCGGCAATATCCAGCGAGTCAGCGGCAAGAGCATGGAATATGTGGTGAAGGGCACAAACGAGAAATTTGTACCACACGTCATCGAACCAAGTTTTGGTGTAGAGCGCGCCGTGATGGCAGTACTAGTAAGCGCCTACCGAGTTGACGAACAAAACGGCGAAAAGCGCACGTATTTGGCACTGCCGGAGCACCTGGCACCAGTCAAATACTGTGTGAGTCCGCTGCTCAAAAACAGGCCAGAACTTGTCGCAAAAGCCCGTGAAGTATACGACGCTTTGAAGAAAAAATATGGCGCCGTCATGTGGGACGATAACGGTAATATAGGCAAACGCTACCGCCGCCAAGACGAAATTGGAACGCCGCACTGCGTGGTGATTGATTTTCAAACGCTTGAAGACGGCACGGTGACAGTGCGAGATCGAGACACGACGGAACAAAAACGGATAGCAACTTCAGATTTTTTCTAACTATGACCCTTCCTGATTCAAGTCTAGAGACAATAAAGCGGCAGAGGGACGCTCTCGCCAAACTACTCGATACAAACAACGCCCAGAGAGGTGAGGTGACCAAGCACTCACAAATCCTTAGCTTCAACTACATGTCACTTATTCTTACACTGTCTCTAGCGCTAGGAGCGGCATTGGTGCCGATTCTCCTCTCCAATCAGAACCTAGGGGTGGATGCACAGTACTGCCTCACATTCGCATCAATCGGCTATTTGTTGACCGCTTCGTACTTGCTTGTGTACATGAGTAAGCAAACGACATATACGGCGCACCTGTCACTCCTAAGTGGCATTCAAGAAAGGTACGACGCACTTCGGCTAAGAAATATGCTTTCAAAAGCGCTACTAGAAAAAAACGAAAAACACTTCCTAGAATACAATGTTGAATCAAGAAAGGTTGCTGAGGCTGTGGTCAACTCGCTGCCACGACAGGAGGGTATTGGAATCGAGCACCGTGACGATATTGCATTATGGTGTTTCTTCGCCGTCACTTCGGTGGCGCTGTACCCCGTGGTAAAGATGCCCATACTCCTCTATGGGTTTATAACCGGACTTGCGCTACTGGTACTAGCTGCAAAATTCTACATATCTTCACAAAAAAGCCGTAGTGTAAGAGACGAGTTCTCCTATTGGAATAGTAGGGGTATAGCAGAAGAGGCAGCGTTCAACCAGTATGTCGCGGATCTAATGGCAAAAAGTCGCCACAATCAGTCCTAACTCGAAAAGGCCGCAGCGTAACCAAAACTCTTGTATTTCCCGGTATCGGGAATTATAATAAGCATATGATAAAAGGCTATATAACTCTAAAGCAGGCTAGTGAGATTTCTGGCAAGGAAGTCGAAGCGCTTAAAAAGCAGTGTCAGGATGGGCGAATTCGCGGGGCGATTAAACAGGGAAAGGCTTGGTTTGTGCCCCACAGCGAAATAATTGTGGGAAGTGGCGCAGAAAATGGCACCTTGGGCTTTTTGCTTAGTATGATTGAAGCCGCAGGCCCAAACTCATCTGCAAGTGTAACGCTTGTTTCGAACGGTGCCTTTATTCAGGGTGAACTGATAGGACGAAAAGAATACATTGGTCGGTTTAGAAACGACCTGTTGAACAATATGCCATTTGCAGAGAAGGACAATGCATTTAAAGAATTCGCAGATAAATATTTTAATGACCTTGAAGGCCGCGACGAAGTCGGCACACCGAGTTTTATCCACCTGAAAAACGTATCGACTTCACAAATTGCCGATGGCGAAACGGTGAAAGAAAGTTATTTGCGCATTAAATACGAAGCGGTAGATGGATTTTTACTTGGTTCGATTGGACGAGGGGGCTAGATGTCATGACTGTCTACCGCTCGAAACAAACACTACTAAAAGGATCATCATACAGCGAAGTGGTAGCGAGTGCGCGTAAAGAATACAACACGATTCGTAAACTGACGAAGCGTCAACCCTATGTTAGATCGAAATATTTTCGGGGTGATAAGATATTTGTCACGGTGTTTTGGGATCATTTGATGCAAAAACACCCTAAAGAACGCCGTAAGCGGCTAAAATTTTATAATGCGGCGATAGACTTGATGCGTAACACCACCTTGGCTCCTGATACGATATTTAGCGAAGCCGATAAACATACACTCCTTCATCGATTTTATGGCGTATCGGCGGAGGGTCTGGAATTTTGCGTACAGGTAAAAGAAGACAAGCGTACTGGTCGCAAAGATTTCATGTCTGTATTTGCTAAAAAAACGACAACAAAAAAAATCTCCTGCAGTGTAGCCTAGAAACTACTCGCCGGAGATTCTGGAGACATGGCATGGCTATGTCTATTTGTTATGATACAGAATTATGGTCTAATAGTCAATACCTGGTACTTTGACCACCTCTATAAAAGTAGCTTTTTTTACAACGGGTGAAATATTTTGTATTCGCTAATGCGAATACAAAATATTTTTCATCGTAGCACATTTTTAAGCATAAATCAAATAAAATGCAATAGCATAAGCAGCTGGTAGCGTGGTTAAAAATTTAGGAAATATTGGATAGGCGAGGGTGGACTGCCCACTGCGATATACTGGGAGTAGAGTTAGCAAATACGACTTAACTAAGAAAGGTGGAGATATGAAAGCAATTTGGAATAATGAAGTTGTCGCAGAAGCGGCGAAAGAAGAACTAATTCGGATTGAGGGTAACTGGTATTTCCCACCTAGTAGTCTGAAACGCGAGTTCTTTCAAGATAGCGACCACCATACCACGTGTTTTTGGAAAGGCGAAGCTAGCTACTACGACGTGGTAGTTGACGGCAAGCGAAATGAATTTGGCTCATGGTACTACCCACAGCCAAAAGACGGATCGATAGAAAAAGTTCGAAATGACTTTAGTAACTACGTAGCGTTTTGGAATGGCATACAAGTTGTCGATTAGTTGAGCCGACAAGTCTAGGTGCGCTATACTTGAATAGATGGCACAAATAAACTTGCAGGTTGCGAAGCAGCAGAAGAAAGATGAGTTTTATACGCAGCTTGTTGATATTGAAAAGGAGCTGCGGCACTACAAAGAGCAGTTTCGCGGCAAAGTAGTGCTATGTAACTGCGACGACCCGTTTGAAAGTAACTTTTTCAAATACTTTGCGAGCAACTTTAATCACCTAGGGCTAAAAAAGCTCATTGCCACCAGCTATAGCAAGTCGCCAGTGGCGGGTATGCAGCTACCGCTGCCGCAGATTATTGGGCTGCAACCCACTGGCAAAGAACCGTTTAAAATCGAGATCAACGAAGTGCCAGATGTTGATGGCGATGGAGCAGTGGGAATTACCGACGTGGAGTATCTGCTACGGCACAACAAAAACACCGCCTCGCCGCTAGCTGGCAACGGCGACTTTAGGAGCGATGAGTGCGTAGAACTGCTAAAACAAGCCGACATAGTGGTGACTAATCCACCGTTTTCGCTGTTTCGTGAGTTTTTGAATTTGCTTGTAGAGCACAAAAAAGATTTTTTGATAATCGGAAACACGAATGCACTTACGTATAAAGAGGTTTTTCAACTGTTTAAAGATGATAAAGTCCGTACGGGTTACACAAACTTCAACGTCGGAATGTTCTTTGTAGTACCGAGCGATTGGGAACAGTACCACCATATTGACGCAAGTGGTCGGAAAATTGCCCGGGTTTCAACATCGTGTTGGTTCACATCACTTGATGTTGCGAAACATAAAGACATAATGAATTTGTATAAGAAATATTCCGCGAGTGAATATCCTGCATACTTCAATTACGATGCGATAGAGGTATCAAAGGCAGCTGATATCCCCATGGATTATGATGGCAAAATGGGCGTACCAATCACGTTTCTCGACAAGCATAATCCTGCACAATTTGAGATTGTAGGTTCAAGCATTACACTTGGAAAACCGATGTCGGAAATTGCAGAAAAGGGGATGTATCAGCAGGGTGGGCCTAGTTTTTATTTGAAAAATACTGATGGCACCTACACACGCCTTTATCACCGCGTAGTCATAAGAACGAGGCGTTTAAGCTAATGCCAAACATAATACTGGGGAGCGCTAAGCGGGAAAAGAACGACGAATTCTATACACAGCTCAAAGATATTGAGGATGAGCTGCGGCACTATAAAGAGCAGTTTCGTGGCAAGGTGGTATACTGCAACTGCGACGACCCGTTTGAAAGCAACTTTTTCAAATACTTTGCCAGCAACTTCAACCACCTAGGGCTGAAGAAGCTTATTACCACGAGCTACACCAAGTCACCAATTGCCGGTATGCAACTGCCACTGCCGCAGATTATTGGCTTGGAGCCGAGCAACAAAGCACCGTTTAAGATTGAAATCAATGAAGTGCCCGATGTAAACGGTGACGGAGCGGTAGGGATGGGCGATGTGGAGTGGCTGCTCAAACACGACGCCAATGTCGCGTCGCCGCTCGGCGGCAACGGGGATTTCCGCAGTGACGAATGCGTAGACCTGCTAAAACAAGCCGACATAGTGGTAACAAATCCGCCGTTTTCGCTGTTTCGTGAATACATAGCACAGCTCGCCGAACACAATAAAAAGTTCATAATCATCGGTAACAAAAATGCCATTACCTACAAAGAGGTTTTCAAACTAATCAAAGAAAACAAGCTGTGGCTCGGGTATCGTAATATCAACAGTGATATGTGGCTGGCTGTGCCAGAGGGCGAGAAGTACGAAAAGATTGTTGATGGTGTTAAGCTAAAACATATTATGGCTTGTTGGTTCACAAACCTAGATACCACCAAGCGACATGAAGTATTTGCAACCTATAAAAAATACACACCCGACGAGTATCCAGCGTACGACAACTACGAAGCGATTAATGTCGACGTCGTCGCAGACGTACCCGGAGACTATAGCGGTGTCATGGGAGTGCCGATTACGTTTTTGGATAAGTATAATCCAGCGCAATATGAGATTATAGATATTAACCCGCACTTTTTTGCGGTCACAGAACAGGGGCTACCAAAGCCCAGGCAATTGTCGCTGCACAGTGTCGGTAAAAAAGACCCCTATGCAAGAATTCTCATAAAGAAAAAAGAAGGAGCTAGCGTATGAATATTGAACTCCATCGCATAAAAATTCGCGATGTCGTACATGGCTACACCGATAGCCAGGAAGAAGGCGTCACTGCCTATGGCGGCAGGCTCAATATTCGGCCCAAGTACCAGCGCGAGTTTGTGTATACCGGCAAGCAGCGCGACGCAGTGATCGACACGGTGCGCAAAGGTTTCCCGCTCAACGTAATGTACTGGATGGTGAATGATGACGGGAACTACGAAGTGCTCGACGGTCAGCAGCGTACCATAAGTATCGCTCAGTATGTTGCCGGGGACTTTTCGGTGCGAGATGGAATGTACGACATGGGATTTCACAATCTAACGCACGATGAGCAAGAGAAAATACTTGACTATGAACTGATGATTTATTTCTGTGAAGGTACAGACAAAGAGCGGCTCGAGTGGTTCAAAACAATCAATATTGCTGGCGAAAAACTAACCGATCAGGAACTGCGCAATGCTGTGTACACCGGTCCGTGGCTAAGTGACGCGAAACTGAAATTTAGCAAAACCCACTGCGTGGCATATTTGCTGGCAAGCGACGGCGGGGCACTCCTAACCGGATCGCCCATACGACAAGAATACCTAGAAACGGCACTGTCGTGGATTAATAACGGCGAAGTTGCAGACTATATGGCTACGCATCAACACGAACAAAACGCTGATGAGCTGTGGCAGTACTTTCAGCGAGTTGTTGAATGGGCGCGAGCGACATTCCCCGTGTATCGCGGCGAAATGAAACACGTGCCGTGGGGGCCGCTCTACAATGAGTTTCACGATGCTCAGCTCGACCCACAAGCGCTTGAAGCTGAAGTAAAAAAACTCATGCAAGACGATGACGTAACAAGTCGGCCGGGAATATATATGTATGTGCTGACGCGTAAGGAAAAGTACTTATCGGTGCGGGCATTTGATATACGTATGAAACGTGCTGCCTATGAGCGTCAAAATGGGATATGCCCAGACTGCAAAGGCCACTATGAATTTGAAGCCATGGAAGGCGACCACATAACACCCTGGGTAGCAGGCGGTAAAACGACTGCCGAAAACTGTATGATGCGCTGCAGGGAGTGTAATCGACGCAAGAGCGATAGCTAGATTTGTCACAGCTATACGATATATGCTATACTAATAACACTAAAGTTTTTCCGCATGCGGTAGGGGTATGCTCCCTGAACGAAAACTTGCCTGGTCAGTTCAGCACTAACTGACCGACAACTAACCAATGTGTCGGCCGGTTTTTGGCGTGGCGCTTCTAAAAGAAAGGATACTACCATGGTAGCAATTATTCTTGGGGCAGGGCTCCTACTTTCATCAATTAGTTCATTGCCGTATTTGCGTGACGTCACTAAGGGCCGTGCGCGACCCCGCTTGGTGTCGTGGGCAATATGGACAGTACTGTTGTCGGCGATGACCTATATTGCGGTGCGCGAAGGCCAGGTGGCGAGCGCAGTATTGTCGATGGTGTCAGTAATAGGATGCGCGGCGATTGTTGTTGTAGGCTGGCGACAGGGAAGTAGGCGATTGACCCGACTTGATACTCTGGCATTGATTGGTGCGGCGATGGGCATAGGGCTGCTGCTTCTTGGACTCAGTCCGGTACTCTCGCTCACCGTGTTGTTAGTCGTAGATACGATTGCTTACATACCAACACTTCTGCATGCGTGGCGCGACCCCGAGGAGGAATCATTGATGAGCTGGGCGTGTTCTGCCAGTGGCAGTGTGTTGATATTCGCTGCTGCCCTCGTTTCTCAGGCGACGACGGCGGGCGTGCTGTATCCAGCCTACTCGGCGACATTTGGCGTTATAATGTTTGCGCTTCTTCTGAGTGGAAGGATGCGTGAAATTGCCAGCACCTACCAGACTGAAACAGGTGAATAGGGTGTTATACTATAAAAAATGTCCCATATATCATCACTCCAGTCGAAGGCAAGACAGAGTCAGTTGCTTCACACGAGTACACTTGTAGCGGTTAGTACGCTCGTGGGTATTAGTATAGGAGTGCTGCTGTCGGGTAGAGTGATCGACACGAGTCCAATCGTCGTGACTCACAGTGCTCCAGCTAAGACTACAAAGCTACCGACCTATAGAGCGTCCCTGCGTGCACACGATGTCGTAGTCCCGCCGATAGTAAACGGTGTTGCTCCTATTATCTCGCGCCTCGACACAAAACTGCCGGTAGTTTTTCTGACAATTGACGACGGTGCGTCAAAGGGCGAGGACTATTTGCTCTATATGCGTCAGAGGCATCTGATCGCATCGCTATTTTTGGCAGATGCGTTTATTGCTGGTCACTATGATTACTATAAGCCGTATGTTGAGGCAGGGTTTATCATTGAAAATCATACTGTGTCCCATGATTTGCGACTATTTCGAGCACAAGGCTCGTACGTATGGAACGAGATTTGTGGCATGTCGACGATCATAGAGCGCGAATATGGTAAGAGGCCGCAGCTCTATCGTGCCCCTGGCGGCGCCTCAAGTCCGCTCATGCAGTCACTAGCGGCAGACTGTGGAATGCGTGCTGTTGTCAGCTGGAGGGCGAAGGTGGATGGTGGAGCGGTACAGTATCAAGAAGGCTCGAGTCTTAAGCCGGGCGATATAGTAATCATGCATTTTCGGCCCGACTTCAAGGCAGATATCGACGCATTTGTCACTGCAATGCAGGCCTCGGGGCTGCATACCGAACGCCTAGAAGATTGGCTATAGGCCGTGCTACTATAGTGACATAAGGAGAACATGGATGAAGCCGCGACTTGTGATACAGCAAAAGATTACTGCATTTGTCAATAAATATAATGTCATGCAGGCGAACGAAGATGGTACTGCCAGGACACTTATAGGAATGGCGCAACAGAAACGCCTTGCGATGAAAGAAAAAGTGATGTTCTATACGGACGAAAAACGCGACCGTCTATCTTTTACGTTTCGTGCCGAGAAGGTGCTTGATGTCCATGGTCGCTACTTTGTAGAAGACGCGAGTGGCAAGCTGGTTGGTATGTTCAAAAAAGAGTTTATGCAATCGATTGTCAGCAGCACTTGGAAAATACTCGATGCGAGCGGAAACGAGCAGGTGATTGTAAAGGAGAGCAACCAAGTACTCGCAATTCTACGGCGGTTTGGTGGCGAAATACCACTACTGGGTACACTAGTAGAACTTGTCGTGATGTTTATGAAGTATCATTTTGTGTTTCTCGATGCACAAACAGGTAAACAAGTCGGTTCATATACAAAAACCACTCTTTTTCGTGACCACTACGTGTTACAGACTGATGACGAGCTATGGGCGCGTGTTGATTGGCGGGTACTTGCGGCCATGAGTGTGGCCCTTGACGCGCTTCAGTCGAGGTAGGAAGATAATAGTAAGTAAAAGGAGATAAGCGAGTATGCCACAAACGAAAGTACGCCGGATAACGGCAAAGCAAGCAAATCAAGAAGCGATTGAGGCCGGTCAGCCCGAACGCATCACCGGCCCGGGTTGGGCTGTCTGGATACTATCACGATTCCCTGGAGTGCGCTACCGCTACCAGCCATGGGGTAAAACAAAACGATCAGTCATCGCTGTGCTTTTGTATCTGGTGGCGCTACCAATCATCCCGATTGTTTTTGCTGCTGTATGGTATGCTAAAGACCCAGAAGGTTTCAAAAAAAGCCCGCTCATGCCTGTACTCGTGGCGGTGATTGCTGCATGGCTTGGTGGATTTGGCTGGGTGGCTAACCAAACGCCAATTACCGACGGATCACCCTATGCGAGCGTGAAAGCTCAAGCCGATGGTGAATCAAGTGTCGTTAACACTGACCCGGCAGCTGAAGCAAACCAGGTATCAAAAGAAAAGATTGCTAAACAATCAACAAGCAACGCAACCAGTGGTCGTCACTTTGAAAACTGTACTGAAGCATTTGACGCTGGCGTGTTTGATATCAAACGTAATGATCCAAGCTACGAGCGACGGCTTGATCGTGATAACGACGGCATCGCTTGCGAAAAATAACATTAGACTACAAATAATCAGCAAAGCCCGGGGTACACTGCTCGGGCTTTGTTTTTGGTGGGCGAGAGGGTATGATAGACGATATGAGAATTTTCCATACTGATGGCAGCGCGAGTCCAAACCCTGGGCCTGGCGGATTTGCGGTGATTGAAGACGGCAGGCCGGTAGTGCTTGGTAGCGAGGATGGCGATACGACCAATATTCGTATGGAGGGACGAGCACTGATAGCTGCAATGTCTATTGCATCTGGTGGGGCTTGTAGTATCTATACCGACAGCGAATTCTGGATCAATGTCATCACGAAGTGGGCACCTGGATGGGAGGCGCGCGGTTGGACAAAAAAAGGCGGTGAGATTAAAAATCTGGACCTGGTGCGGGAGGCGTACGAGCTATATGGGAAAAGCAACGCGGAACTTGTGTGGGTCAGGGGACATGTAGGACACGAGGGTAATGAACTTGCCGACGAATGGGCCAACAAAGCACGGGAAGGCATGAGACTAGAGGATTAATGGGGCTTTTTAGTGAACATCTCGTAGGGTGGGATGCGCCAGCCGCCGAACAGGGTGAGGATTGTGTTGAGCTTTTGTATGATACGGTACGCTGCCTGGGCGGTGATGCGAAGGTGACGACGCGTTTTCCTGGCAAAGCTTTTTTGCTGCCAGGTGGCCTAACCGAGTGGAGTGCACCTGACCGTAGATTACGCACACATATTGAACACGACCGCAACTATGCGGCACTTGTGCGCTATGTAGGCGATACGGCTAAGAAACTCGTTGTACTAGAGACTGAATCGTGGTTAATACGGCCTGAAAAGACACTGTATTATACCGAACGTAGAATGTATCGACTACAGTGGAATACAGAGGTGGTAGATGCACAGGTGTTGAAAGCCGAAATTATGAGTCCCACGACGGTGCATGCCGAAGCCCTAACAAGGGGATATAGGGATGATTTATTGCTTGAAGTTACTGAAGAGTTAGAATTTGATGAAGACAAGAATGAATGGAAGGACCCACGTTCATTTCGAAGTACTGAACATGAGCTACTGACAGCGGCCGATATCGATATACTACTTAGTAGGATAGAGCAGTTTCGCAGGGACGCTGTGAGTGCGCGCGGGATTGATTACCAAGGTGTTGCCTAGCGCCTCTCGCGCCTTGCAACCTGAATACATATTTGATACACTAGGTATGAACAATTCGTATACATACTCCTTTCGTCTTGCTGTACGTGGATAGACGAAAGGAGTTTTTCTATGACTGAATATAAATTGTACAACAGACACAGCACCCAGGCACCGCTATACTAGGAAGATGAATCAGGGGTTAGCACTCGAGGTGTTGCTGTCGGGCGAAAGCGCCCTTTTAACTGGCCCTGCCGGTACCGGTAAGACATTTCTGCTCAATCAGTTTATTCGGCTAAGTAAATACGAGGGCAAGCACGTCAGTGTAACTGCTACAACGGGACTTGCTGCGACCCATCTAGGCGGAAGCACGATCCATGCCTGGGCCGGGATAGGGGTGCACGACGAATTACCAGCGCATTTTCTCGACCAGTTATCGAAGGGGCGGCGGGAAATTATAGAAAAAACTGACGTGCTGATTATCGATGAGATTAGTATGCTGCATGACTTTCGGCTCGATATGGTAGACGATGTTTGTCGACTGGTGCGACGCAAAGACGAGCCGTTTGGCGGTATACAGCTTGTGATGAGTGGTGATTTTTTCCAGCTGCCGCCCATCAACCGCGAAGGGTCGCGCACCGGCGGATTTGTCGTCGGCAGTAAGGTTTGGAACGAGCTTGATCCAGTTGTTATTTACCTCGATGAACAGTTCCGTCAGACAGATGGTGATACACTTCATAGTATATTGACCGCGCTAAGGGCGGGCGATTTACGGCGGCACCACGCCGAAGCGCTGCTGGCGCGCACAGAAATACCCCTAGCTGACGATACGCAGCTTACCGAGCTGCACACTGTGAATGTTGATGTTGATCGTATCAATCAGCTGCGATTAGCCCAGCTGCCAGGTGACGAGGTGATATACGAGTGTCACACAACAGGAAGCGCAAACTATGTTGAGAATTTGCAGCGTAGCGTGCTAGCACCGAGCACCCTAACACTAAAGCAAGGCGCGCTGGTAATGGCAGTAAAAAACGACACCGCTCGTCGCTACGTCAATGGCAGTATTGGTACGGTAGTCGACTTTGAGCCCGGAACTGACTATCCAGTTGTTGATTTTATAAACGGTAAAACTGTGACAATGCAACCAGATACATGGGAGCTGCGCGACG
This sequence comes from Candidatus Saccharibacteria bacterium, assembly GCA_016700015.1. NCBI lineage: Bacteria > Candidatus Saccharimonadota > Candidatus Saccharimonadota bacterium. The sequence continues at coordinate 582,865 of CP064995.1, read as the reverse complement.
GTGACAAAAAGCGGGCGAGTATTAGCCAGATACCACTCCGACTAGCCTGGGCGATTACCGTACACAAAAGCCAGGGTATGACGCTCGACGCAGCGCGCATGGACCTGCGCAAGGCATTTGTTGAAGGCATGGGCTATGTGGCACTCAGCCGTGTGAAATCGATCGACCACCTATATTTAGTCGGCATAAACCGGATGGCGCTTCAGGTCAGTCCTGAGGCGGCTGAAATAGATGTACAGTTGCGTAGTAGCGCGCTTAGTGATGCGAAGCGGTTCTCACACCTAAAAACAGCCGCTGCCAAACGTAGTACTGACCCACTGGTAAAAAAGAAACCGAAGACAAGCAGTGGCTGGGCCGAAAAAATCGCGAAAATGCGCGAGACCTACCCCAATGCTTATCGTCCATGGACAGTGAGTGATGATGCGACCCTTAAGCTTGAGTTTACCAACGGTGCTTCTGTTAAAAAGTTGAGCAAACTACTTGGTCGTCACGAAAATAGTGTAGTGATGCGACTTCAAAAGCATTATGGCGAAGATATAGTACAGATATAAAATGGTAGTTCTACAATAAAAACCTACTAGTACAATGTGCGGTTTATAGTTACTATTCAATACTATTTATCATGCTGCAAACCATACAACAACACAAATTAAATATATAAACAATAATATCAATGACACAATGATGACAAAACACAAGTAGACTATAACATAAGGCTATGAAAACTGCAACCATTTTTGTATAACAAACAATAATGACTGTCAATTGGTAAGTATTTGTACGACTCTTTTAGGTTTGCGCTTGCCCGTATACAGGTAGTACACTGGTACGCATGACAGAAACTACAGCAAAACCCCAAACAGCCCCAACCGATATTTTTCACTGGGCAAATATGGCCGACAAAGATAAAGACCAACTCGACATCGACTTATATTTGTTTACAAAAGGCTACACTGTATACGCCACCAATTATGCCAAAGAACTAAAGGCTCAACTAAAAGTACTGTTTCTCTACGACATGATCAGTACAGTACAAACCGGTGCTGCGACTGGCATGCTAGTACGTGATTTTGAAGCGGCGGCTGCCGAGGATAATGTGCTGGAGCGTACCGAGCTAGAAAAGGTAGAGCATGCCCAAGAAGTGATAGAGCAGATACTGTACGGCGAAGAAGGGCTCGAAGTGTTTCGCGAAGGTGACCACGAGTTCAAAAAAGTAAAAGGCATTATAGCGCGGTTTAAAAAAGCTGGTGCCGAACCATTCTTTATTGCAAAGCTCCTACCGCAATCACAGGTGCTTAAAGGCGCCACTGCTTGGATGTATAACGGTGACTCATTTCAGCCGTTTAGTGCCGATGCCGGGTTGCGTATTACACCGGACAACCAAGTGCTAGTGGCGGGGAGTGATATTTTTGCCTTTAGCGAAGTGAAATTTGTACGCATGTTTGGATATGATGCCAAAAAATTTGCGGTGGCCGAGGAAAAAATTAAGGAAATTGAGGAACATTTTAAACTGAAATTCCCCGAAGGGTTGACGTTTGATGCGTTGGTACGTGACACGCCAAGCCTGGTAAGCAAGCTGCAAAAAGTCGAAGTGGGGAATGTGACGCAAGACCAAGTGGTTGACCATGCTGATACGATGGGACTTGAGCTTATGACTGATGATGCAGCGGGGGCTATCATACTGATGGATGCCAAAGACACCGCGAAGTTTGTCAATTTACTCAATGACGATTATATCACTAGTGATATGACGGGCATTCGCTATGAAGTAAAAGGCAAAAAAGAGCTCCGCGGTACCACTTCTGAATCAAGCGCGGCCCCCGGTGCTTAGCCGACAGCTTACTGATATAATAGCGCTATATGCCTAATCGACCAGCGCACGGATTTACTAAACATTTTCTATGGGGAGCGGCGACAAGCCCTCATCAGTATGAGGGGAGTTGTCACAATCAATGGACGGTGTGGGAGCTTGAAAATGCCAAAGCGCTTGCTGCCCAGAGCTCGTACCAGTACGATGATTTACCGGTATGGCCAAAGATAAAGTCGTTGGCGAAGGCTCCCGCGAATTATACCTCTGGACGCGCTGCGGGCGGGTATAATCTTTTTGAGCAGGATTGTGCGCTAGCGCGAGTGATGAATTTGAATGCGCTGCGTATAGGGATTGAATGGTCAAGGGTACAGCCAGAAGAGGGAGCATGGGACCCTGAGGCGATAAGCCATTACCGACAACAGTTGGTGGCAATGAAACAAAATGGTATCGAACCGGTTATTACACTATTTCACTATACGTTGCCAGTGTGGTTTGCGGCTAAAGGTGGCTTTGAAAAGCGAGCGAACGTGCGTTATTTTACGGAATATGTGCAGTATATCATGCAAGAACTGGGCGGTGGTATGCGCTATATCATCACAATGAACGAACCGCAGACCTATGTTGATATGAGCTATATCCGGGGCAAGTGGCCACCACAGGTAATGAGTAGTCGACGGGGATATATGGTGCTTGGCAATCTGCTATATGCTCATCGAAAGGCGGCGGAGCTAATACACGCTGAGAATCGGCGTTTTAAGGTGGGAATTGCTAAGAATTATGACTATATTTACCCTGGTGATGACGCCTGGCTCAGTGAGCGGAGCGCGGATATACTGCATTTCAAACAAAACACTCACATATTACGCCGTGTGGTGAAATCGAGTGATTTTATAGGGATAAACTACAAGGGTAGCCAGCGTGTCTACGGTTACCGGGTTCATAATCCTAATGAGCGCATGAGCGATGTTGATGCGCAAATGGATCCCGACAAGTTACGACATGTTCTCCAGCAAGTGCACGATGCATACCATTTGCCAATCATGGTGACGGCAAGCGGTGTGGCCGATCACCAAGATCAGTACCGTAAGTGGTGGTTGACACAAACTGTTGTTGCGATGCAGGCGGCGCTGCGCGATGGCGTGCAGGTGATTGGGTATATGGTCTATGCTCTGACTGATCAGTTTGAATTGGATCGTGGTTTTTGGCCGCGCTATGGTCTGGCGGAAGTCGACTACCACACACTAAAGCGGACGGTACGACCGAGCGCTGTTTGGTATGCAAAGATACTAAAAAAGCTAAGGAGTTAGTATGGAATCACCTTTTGGCGATGATGAGCTAAAGATTGCTGTGATCGGTGGAGGCACGGGAAGTTTTACGCTGCTTTCTGCTCTAAAAAACCATACCTCTAAAATTGCTGCAATCGTTACTATGGCAGATGATGGTGGTAGCACTGGGGTGCTCCGTGATGAACTAGGTGTGTTGCCACCTGGCGACGTACGCCAGTGCTTGGTTGCACTTAGTGATTCGCCAAAAATCCGCGACCTCTTTAACTATCGTTTTAGCGAGGGCACATTTGAAGGCCATTCGTTTGGCAACTTATTTTTGACTGCTCTCGAAAAGTCGACGGGCAGTTTTGGGGAAGCAATCGAAACCGCTAGCGAAGTGCTGCGGGTTAATGGCACGGTGATACCGGTGACCTACGACAATGTGCGCCTAAAGATGACTTGGTCAAAAGGTAGCGTGACGCTGCATGGTGAGCGGGTGATTGACTCCGATCATTTCAAAAACGATCCTCGCAAAGCGCGCCTTAGTCTTGAGCCGGCTGCGGCGGTAAACCCTCTAGCAATTTAGGCTATCGACCAAGCGGATCTGGTAGTAATTGCACCAGGTGACCTCTACACCTCACTCGGGCCGCTACTAATCATTGATGGTATTGGTGATGCTCTGCGGCGGACTCGCGCGAAGGTAGTATACGTTTGTAATCTTGTGACTAAAGACGGTCAAACCAATGGGTTTACCGTGAGTGATCATGCTAAAGAAATCGAACGTTTCGGCGGCGGCAGCTTCCTCGACGGGGTTATCTACAATAATCAGATACCATCGAGACGAATACTGGAACGCTACAAGGCAGAGAATGACTATTTGGTTGAGGTTGATGAAGCCCAGCTATTAGCGCAGCCGTACCAAGCGATCGGTGGTAACTTTTTGGGTCAAATTGCTCGCTATAACAGGGAGGACACGCATTTGCCGGTTGTACGCTCATTGATTCGTCACAATCCCACTACCGTTGCCAGCGCACTGATTGAGCTGGTGCAGCCAGTCAATAAATAGACTTTTTCGAGTAATAGTTGTAAAATATACTTAATGAGAGAGTTGGCACCCAACCCGACTAGCGCAAGCCGTCGATTGCTCCGTATCCCTGATGCAATTTTCTTTGATGTCGATCGATGTGCCGTTGATACTATGCGTGCGTTTTCGATCGCGGTCGAGGCAACAGCCTATAACACGCCGCTAACTGCTAAACAACTCTATGATGAGTATGAACGAGCCAAGAGAAGCGGCGAGTCCTATAATGTCGTCGGGTTCATTAACCACTCACTCGAAGGCACTGGGTATTCGTGGCAGGCAAATGTTGAGCGGGATTTTATCGAGCGAGGGCGAGGGCATGATTTGCTGATGAAGCATGCTCGTAAGATTATAGACTATGCGGTGGCTGAAGACATGCTGCTGGCAATGTTTACGTACGGCGCATCATCACCTGATCGCAATGATCAGAAATGGGCCGATGCAAAGGCTTGGCAGTTAGCTAAAATCTCTGCAGCTGGCCTTGACGATTTGCCGGCGTATGTCTGCAACCAAAAGGACAAAGCGGCTAAGATTATGAAATGGTATGAGGAAGGCGATGGCTTTTATCTTCCTGCGAGCATGTCACCTGAAGTTGATTTGCAGACAGTGGCAAGACGTATCATCTTGCTTGATGACAAAACGGCAAGCTTTGCCAGCCTCATGAGACCACTCTTTGGCATACGGGTTACTCCAGAAGACGAAGCCAATCAGCACGATTTTCAGAGTGGGCACTTGCCTGGCGGTGTTGTAGCAGTCCATGGGATGATCGAGGCGCTCGGAGCGATAAAAGCGTTCCGTAGCGTGGTGGCAGACTAATCACTATATTGACAATATATCAATCTTGTGCTATAATGAAAGTATCATGAAAGTGATAAAACAAACATTTCCTCATAGCGCTTCGACAGCTCCATCTGTAAAGTCACTGGTTTCAACTTGTCTTGTGTACGGCATATTGTTTGCAGTATGGATGACACTCCAGTTTGCTAAATAGTCAATAACACGTCAGTGCTATAGCAAAAAATACCACACCACCTACCAGGCAACTGGTATTTTTTGTATCTGTTGCTAATTTGACTTATCCACAAAACTGTGGATAAACGAAAGCATAATGAGAAAAAATGTCAAAAAATGGTATTGCTTATTATTGACGGAAACGCGTATTATGAGCTCAGTGGCAAACGCGGAAGTACCGCCAACACAAACACCACAACAAAAAAACCAAATGATATACTTCGGGCAGATTCTCGAAATCGCATACCAGCTAGAAACGGTAGTGCGCTGCTCTATTGCACGAATGTAGTGTCAGAAGGGAAGCCTAGACGCTTCCCGAACTCGCTTGCTTACCCATCTATCCAAAGGACAGGACCTTAACAAATCAATCAGTAAACGATATCCTCGAGATCAGCAATCTGGTAGTGAGTCAGTGGTTTATCGACCCACACTAAACCTAGTCGAATGTTCCTTCCTCTAACACAACACCTCCCAAAAAACTCCACCTCACACATAAGTCTCTCAATAGTCGCAAGAATCGGATTATGCTCTGCTTTGCAGACCCCGTCGGCTGCGACTGACAACTTATCAAAAACAAACATTACCATGCGAAAACAAACATACAAGGCTTGCTACCAGTTTGGTGATCTCGAAACACCGCTACTTGTATATCATACGTCGACACCTTGTCGAATTACGGTTACAATAGGGGTGTATGAGTATCAAAGAACATCCACCACTTCATGTTCCGGTTTTGTGCGATGACGTACTGGCGGTGCTGCAGCCCCAATCAGGCGAGAATTATCTCGACTTGACGGCGGGGTATGGCGGTCACGCGCGGAAAGTCCTGGCCCAAACCACTAACTATACTGACTCTGTTCTTGTCGACCGTGATGAGCATGCTACCAGCACGCTTCATGACCTAAAAGACAAGGGAGTGCAGGTACTTTCTACCGATTTTCTGGCAGCTGCCAAACAGCTCGTCGAAGACGGCAGACAATTTAGTTTGATATTACTTGACTTGGGGGTGTCATCACCACAGCTCGATTTACCCGAGCGAGGATTTTCCTTTACAAGAAGTGGTCCACTCGATATGAGAATGGATCAGCGCCAAGGCCAAACGGCTGGGACGCTGATTAATACTGCAACACGCACAACATTAATCCATTTTCTAAAAGAGTATGGCGAAGAGCCAACGCGTACTGCACAGCGGTATGCCGACGCAATTATCGCCGCTCGGCCACTGCACACCACAGGAGAACTCGCCGAAGTAATACAGCGCGCCCATGTCGGCAAGTGGCAAAAAACCCACCCAGCGACACGCACCTTTCAGGCCTTTCGCATATGCGTCAACGATGAGCTCCGCCAGGTTCGTGAGATCATGCCGCTGCTCCCGAAGCTCCTAAAACAGGGCGGAAGGGTAGGCGTCATTAGCTTTCACAGCCTGGAGGACCGCATCGTGAAGCGCTACTTCGCGGAGCAACATGCTGCTGGCTACGAATCGGAACTCCAACTACTGACCAAAAAACCGATCGCCGGCGACACTAATGATGTTCACAACCCGCGCGCTAGGAGCGCCAAACTCCGCGCCGCTGTGAAAAAATAAACACCAAAGAAAGGGGACGGTAACGGCAATGCCAGTACACATCCCAGTACAAAACGCGTCACAGGAATTCAAAGTAGAAGTTCGCTTCAAATAGTTTTTGAGTTCATGCGCGCATGGAGGTCGGCCCCAATACGGCAATAGGGCCACGCGGGCCGACACTCCACCAATACAAACACTAAAACAAACAATCCACCACATGTCTTATACACGTACCGCACAATTTACCAATCGGCGCACGACAAACTGGTCGCGTAATCAAAATACGGTTCAGTTTGTGTCGGCTGTCAAGCTTGGTCCGGTGACTCATACGGTGCTCGTGGCACTAATGATTACCGTACTGGGTCTGATTTATCTAACCCAGGCAACGAGGGCTTCAGGCTATGACTATGCTGCCAGCGACATTACTGATAAAATATCGGCACTGACGGAGCAGAAAAAAGACCTTGAAGTTGAGAATGCTCGATTGACGGCACTACAAGCAGTCAAAAACAGCAGTGTTGCGAAAAATATGACCACTCCGACCGATGTTCAACGCGTCAGCGAATAGTTATGGAACTTCATTTTACCCCAAAAAGCCGCGCTAGGGGACTGGCGATTGTCATAGCCATCATACTGGCACTTTTTGTGGTGCGACTTTTTTATATACAAGTTATTCAACATAATTACTATGTAGCACAAGCCGATAGCGAACAGATTAAGCAGTTTACTCTGCGCGCTAAACGCGGTGAAATTTATGCCATGGAAGGTTCGACGCCAGTCAGACTCGTGATGAACGAGACGGTATATACTGTGTGGGTTGACCCGGTACAAGTGGATGACAAACAGGCGATTGTCGACGCATTAAATAGTGTAGCGGGTGGCAATACGCGCAAAGACTTTGCGCAGTATATAGACCGCAGCGGCACACGCTACCAAGTACTCGCAACAAAAGTGTCGAGAGCGCAGGCTGAGTTATTGAAGAAAAAAAATCTTGCTGGGGTTGGTTTTGACGCTGTAAGCCAGCGTGTCTACCCCGAAGGTCAGCTTGCGAGCCAAGTGCTTGGGTTTGTGGACGCGGAAGGGCTGGGGAAGTATGGGATCGAGCAAGCCAATAACGATCGATTGAGCGGCCAGAACGGGTTGTTAAAAACTGTCACTGACGTACGCCTGGTACCGCTCACGGTGGGTGATAAAAATATTAATAAGCCGGCAAAAGATGGTGACAATTTGGTATTGACTATTGATCGCAATATTCAGGCCGAAGCTGAAAAAGCACTTCTTGAAGGCGCACAGCGTACTGGGGCGACGCAGCTTAGTGTGATCGTCATGAATCCAACGAACGGCAAGGTACTCGCAATGGCAAATTTACCGACTTACGACCCGGGCAAACTAAATGAGGTAACTAATGCCGCAGCTTTCAATAACGATACCGTTAGTAACCCTTATGAACCGGGTTCTGACATTAAAACATTCACGGTTGCAACAGGCATAGACAAGGGTGTGATTACACCTGAATCAACCTATAACAACACCGACTACATAAAGATCGATGATATTACCGTCAGCAATGCTAGTAAGGGCCAGACTGGCATGATTACCATGCAGCACGCCCTGAACTGGTCGCTGAACACCGGTATGGTAACGATTGCCCAACGGCTTGGTGATGGTGGATCGATTACTAGGGGCGCGCGTGAAACAATGTACGACTACTTCCATAATCGGTTGCGGCTTGGTCAGTTGACGGGTATCGAGCTTGCCAATGAAGCCAAGGGTGTGGTAGTTTCGCCAGACGAAGAGCAGGGGAATGCGGTGCGCTACAGCAATATGGCGTTTGGACAGGGGATGGATGTGACAATGCTGCAAGTTGCCAGTGGTTTTAGTGCGCTCGTCAACGGCGGTACGTACTATGCGCCGTCAATCATCGGTGGCACGATTGATCAGGAGGGAAACTACCATGCTGCGATGGCAAAACCACAATACCCCGGGGTGATCAGTGCAGCCTCATCGGCGACAGTGCACGAGATGGTGTATAAAGCGCGCCAGGCTTTTTACAGCAAAACCGACAAACCCGGCTACTATGTTGGTGGTAAAACCGGCACCTCGCAGACGCTCAAAAACGGCAAATATGTTAGCACAGAGACAATCGGCACCTACCTTGGATTTGGTGGCGAAAAGGGAGCCAAACCGAGCTATGTCATTATGGTCGAAGTGGCAGGCAAAGACATGAATCTTTCGGGTAATGCCCATGCTATGCCAATATTTAACGAGCTATCCAACTGGCTGCTTGATTATTTGCAACTAACACCCAAAGAATAGAGGTATAATAGAGCAATGAACATACATAACTTTACTACCGAAATGAATGCCACGTTCATGCTCAGTGTTGGCGCATTTCTGCTCGCAATGGTTTTGACACCTATCTACACCTACTTCGCTTATCGCTATAAATTTTGGAAGAAGCAGCGTGTCACGAGTACGCTTGGCGAAAAGTTAGAAGTATTCACCAAACTTCATGCCAACAAATTCAGCGGTACCGTACCGACAATGGCGGGAGTGATTGGTATTACGGCAATTGCGGTTGTGACCTATGTGTTTAATCTCGATAGAGCACAGACCTGGCTACCGCTTGCGGCGCTGCTTGGTGGGGGCTTTGTGGGATTGCTGGACGATCTGATAAATATCCGTGGCGCCGGCACTGGCGTAGCGGGGCTTAGGTCAAGTATAAAATTCGCAATGATCATCGGACTTAGTTTGGCACTTGGTTGGTTTTTCTATGTCAAGTTAGGATATGATGCGATCCACATTCCCTTTGCTGGTGACTTTATGCTTGGTGCGTGGATTGTGCCACTATTTGTGCTGGCGGTAGTAGCTACTAGCAATGCTGTAAATATTAGTGATGGGCTAGATGGACTGGCGGGGGGGTTGCTTTCAATCGCGTATGCTGTGTTTGGAGTAATCGCACTTTTGCAAGGACATCAAATGATTGCTGGGTTTTGCTTTACGGCGGTTGGTGCACTGTTAAGCTACCTATGGTTCAATATTTACCCGATGCGCTTCATGATGGGTGATGTAGGCAGCTTTGCGTTCGGTACTAGTCTCGGCGTGATCGCAATGCTTACAAACACCCTGTTCCTTCTACCGATTGTGGGGGTTATCTTCGTAATCGAGGCTGGCTCAAGCCTGTTGCAAATGATAAGCAAAAAGTTCTTTCATCGAAAAATTTTCATTTCTGCACCGATCCACCATCACCTAGAAGCGCTCGGCTGGCCAGAAGTGAAGGTGACTATGCGATTCTGGGTGATTGGCTGTGTCGCTGGCTTCGTTGGTCTACTCCTGGCACTTGCTGGGGGTCATGTGTAGTGGAGCGAGCACGTCGTCAAGCAGGCCGTGTGTCTACTAAGGTGAGCGAGGGCTTGCAGCGGCGGCATCGGCCAGACTACCAAATCGTACTTTTTATGGGGCTATTGATGCTTTTGGGGCTGATACTCATGTATGCTATCGGGCCACAGCGCGCCAATGTTCTGAATAAGGTTCACAACACTGACTTTTATACCGATACCTACTTTGTTGTTAAGCAGGCGGTTAGTCTGACGGCAGCTATAGCGGCTTTTGTTGTTCTGAGTAAAGTACCGTTTGCAGTCATAAAACGCTACGCCATGAAGTTGATGCAGATTGGGCTAGGACTCGTTGCCTTACTATTTGTTGCCGGCAATTTGCTGCATATCGATGCGATTGCCACCAACACTCTTGGAGCATACCGATGGTTTAATTTGGGTCCGCTGGGAGGCTTTCAACCAGCCGAGGTGCTGAAGATTGCGCTGCTGATTTACCTTGCGGTCTTCCTTAGTAAGCGTAGCAGCGAGGGAGCGATCAATAATATCGAAAGGACAGTGCTGCCAGTGGTTGGTATTACCGGACTGATATTATTTATCGTCGTCGTACTCCAAAAAGACATGGGAACTGGTATTGCGTTTAGTTCGATTGTCGGTGCGATGTTAACAATGAGCGGAATGAGCTGGAAGTTGTTGTTACAAATGTTGGCAATCGCCATGATGATCGGAGTGCTGCTAATTGTATTTGTGCCACATCGTCGCGAGCGCCTAACGACATTTCTGATGGGCGACAAAGCAACCGACAGTTCGCATGCAGCAGCCGACGACAGTAACTATCATATTAAAAATGCTATGATTGCTCTCGGTACGGGGGGTTTAGTGGGGCTAGGGATCGGTAATAGTATACAGGCAACCGGCTATTTACCTGAAGCGATTAATGATTCAGTGTTTGCTATTATGGGCGAAATCTTTGGTTTTGTCGGCGTAACGGTGATTTTAGGCTTGTTCGGAGCGCTGTTACTGCGCATTTTACGGATTGCTGATAGGTTGACTGATATGACTATGAAACTGGCTGTTGCTGGAGTTTTTGGATGGCTGGCGGCGCATGTGGTGCTAAATGTCGCATCAATGATCGGCCTCGTGCCGCTTACCGGCATCACGCTGCCGCTACTCAGTTTTGGCGGTACAAGCATGGTGTTTGTGGCCGGTGCACTCGGGCTCGTCTACCAGCTCTCGCAGTTTACGTCACACAGTACTATAATGGAGCCTAGATATGAGAATTCTAGCAGCCGGCGGCGGATCGGGGGGTCACGTCACCCCAGTCGTCGCGGTTTTACGAGAGCTTAAGCAGCGCGTCCCTGACGCGGAGGTGAGATTTTGGTGCGACCGTAAATTTGCCGGTTCGGCGCGCAGTGTTATGGGGCATTTTGATGATTCAATTCGTATTGACACAATTATTAGCGGCAAATTACGACGATATCATTCACTGACACTCTGGCAACAACTGCGCAACCTGCGTGGGATTGTATTGCCAAACCTACGCGATATGGTACTGGTTGGGGTGGGGTTGGTACAGAGTAGTATAAAACTTCTGCTATGGCGGCCTGATGTCGTGTTTACGAAGGGTGGCTTTGTCTGCTTGCCGATTGGCCTAGCTGCTAAACTACTGGGCATACCCCTGGTGATTCATGACTCCGATGCGCATCCTGGCCTTACGAATCGCATGTTGGCCAAATGGGCTACAGCTATCGGTACAGGGGCGCCCCTGAAATTTTATTCATATCCAACAAAAATTTCTCATTATGTCGGCGTACCGGTAGTGGCAGAGTTTACGCCCTACTCAGCTGAGCGGCGTCGCAGAATAAAGCAACAGCTGGGCTTTACGGCCGAACGTCCACTTGTGGTGGTGACGGGTGGTGGACTTGGCGCTAAACGCCTTAACGATGCTGTTGCCGAGCAGCTGCAATTATTGCTAGCTCGGACAAATGTGATTCTGATTAGTGGGGAAGGGCAGTATGATGAAATGCGGGCACTTACGCCGCAAAATGATGAGCGATATCAGCTACACTCTTTCGTCAGTAAGGGGATGGCGGACATGCTTGGTGCGGCCGATGTAGTAGTGGCAAGAGCTGGAGCGACGACAATCCTTGAACTTGCGGCCTTGGCCAAGCCGACGATCCTTGTGCCAAATGGCTACTTAACCGGTGGTCACCAACTCAAAAACGCTGCGGTATACGCAGAGAAAAACGCCGTCAGTATCATAGATGAAAATGAACTCGAAGCTCGCCCAGAATTACTCTACGATGAAATCATGAATATCCTCGCTGACAGTTCTCGGCAGCGGGTGATGGCGCAGGTATTTAGCGAATTTGCCAAACCACACGCGGCGCGTGATATGGCTCTCCTAGTGCTAGCTGCAGTCAAAAACCAGAGTTAGTATGCAAGCACAAGGGGTGGTATACTACCACTAGCGGTATGAATCTATTGCGAAAAAAACAACAGCTATCTGTAAGGCGAAGCAGTCAGGCTTCGATTCGTCAGACACGTGCTACGGACAGTGAACTGGAACAGCGCTATACCTTTCGTCGTAATCGAACCTTGACGGGAAGTTTGGCATCAAATGTTGCGAGTGCCAGCGAAACCCATTCACAGCTACGTTCTCACAGGGTTCATGCCCATGACCTACGGCGTCATCGTCGAAAGTTATCTTCAGTCCTGCTCGGAGTAATGACGGTAGTGGTACTACTTGGTTTTTTGGTGTATCAGTCGATTGCATCGGTGCAAATAAAAGCAAGCACGGCAATCAGTGTCGATCAGCAGCTATATCAACAAAAGATACAAGCATATTTAAATGGGCGGCCCCTGGAGCGCTTTCGTTTTTCACTTGATACGAAGCGACTTACTCAATATTTGCAACTACATGACTGCCCAGAGATCGCTGCTGTGTCGGCGGATATGCGTTTTGTTGGTTTTGGAACCACCGAACTCCAACTTACTATTCGTGAGCCGGCCGTGGCCTGGAAAACAGGTGATAATAATCTATATGTTGATGATACTGGCGTATCGTTTGTGCGCAATTACTATAGTGAACCTAATGTCAAAGTCGTTGATCAAACGGGTATTGTGACTAAAGACAATAAAGTGCTCGCCAGTAACCGCTTTCTTGGTTTTATTGGCCGCGTGATTGGGCAGATGAAACTCCGTGGGTACCATGTCAACCAGGTCGACTTACCACTTGGTACATCTCGACAAATCGCGGTTCATGTCGATGGCATCAGCTACCCAATCAAGCTCAGTGTTGATCGGCCAGTGGGGGAGCAGGTGGAAGATACGACCCGAGCGGTGCAGTATCTTGCTGCAAAGGGGATTAAGCCAACAGAGTACCTTGATGTTCGCGTCAGTCAACGCGCGTTTTACCGATAGGGACTCTCCTCACCACTTGGGAAATGTTCTATTTTTGTTCTATTTCAATAATTGATAAAAATATATATTAAAATATAGAAACTACAAAAAAGCAAACAGGGAAGGAAAGCCTTAAAAGAATAGGGGGGTAATAATTTTTAAAAAATGCAAATATCAGCGCTCGTGAAAACATGGACTTGTGGATAAATAGCGGTACGCTATAGCGATAGCTATGTCACAAAACTAACAACACGCAGGTCATGGAGTTAGTGTGTGGTATACAAATGAAGCACAACAAACAGTAAAATGATGCATAGATAATTCGAATAGAAGCAGCACTTCCCCCACCAGGGGTATCAGGTTAAATTAGCACTCTATTTCGACGTATGCTGACTCATCTTCGAGCCATTGTTTTAATGTCGTGAAAGATATATTGCGCGACGTTAAATCAATAGATAATGATATCACCCGCGAGTACGTTTCCCTACGCACAGTTTGTAAAATTTGGACCCGCCTACCTGTTGTTCTGCATTACTATTCCCTGCATGCCCATAGGCACCGCAAGGCTGTTTTTGGCTTTTGCCAGTTGCTGTTACGTATTCGGCATATTCTGTGGTTGAGTCACATGGATGCATATCGAATTGAAATAATGTTCTATTTTTGTTCTATTATCTATTTCAAGCATATCAAAGCTCCCTATGGCCAGGGACGGAGGATGTGCGATTGATGGTGCTTATTCTTGCAATACCATCCCCTGGTCTCCTATGATTATCAATGAACCTGTCTCAGGAGAATGGGACACGTACCTCGAGAGAAAGAGATTGATAGATGGACAGTATCTACGCCCGTGAGCCGTTGCCGCGAGTGATGCCGCGCTCGATATTTTTAGCCGGACCGACACCGCGTAGCGATATAGTCACGTCGTGGCGCCCGGCGGCCACCGAAGTGTTTAGGCGAAATTGGTTTAGTGGAACGCTCATCATACCCGAGGATCGGCCCGACGCTGACGGCGTGAGTCGATTTCGAGGCAACTACGATGAGCAGGTAGCGTGGGAACTCGAAGCTTTGCAGAAGGCCAGTGTTATCATGGCGTGGGTGCCGCGTGAGCTGGTACATATGCCAGCATTCACGACCAATGTCGAGTTTGGTAATTGGTGGGATAGTGGCAAGCTTGTCTATGGCGCACCCATAGGAACACCAGGCAACCGCTACATTGAGTGGTATGTGGCACGTTCTGGCATGTCGGCACACCGTACCCTGCCCGATACTATCACGGCGGCTCTACGGTTGCTCCGACAGTTTGAGGACGACGCGACGGCCTGCGCGTTCTGTAGGATCGCACATTCGGACCCACAGGGACAGGTGGAGATAACTACTGATCACGGCGTAGTATTCACTCCCCTGTCGCCATGCGTGCCGGGTCACAAACTTGTCGTACCGCGGTTGCATATCGCGTCAGCGGCAGACAATCCGGGTATCGCAGCGCAGGTATTCCAAGATGCTGCGACATATGTGCGCGACCATGGTTTGCAGGCAAACCTCATCACCTCTGTCGGGCCAGACGCCACGCAGACAATGTTTCATTTGCATGTGCATATCGTACCGCGCTCTGCTGGTGACGGTGTGTTACTGCCCTGGTCGTATCAGCGGCACTGAAACTCTCGAATACTCCCTCTGTAAAGCGGAGGGAGATTTAATTTGGTGATTATTGTTACAATAGAGATGGCCCGGAACGGACTAAGACTACTCACCACGTGGGCGGTGCCTTATCCGGGCTGCCAAGAAACGATATGAAAACAGTGATTTGTTCCCATGGCTTTGGGGTCCGTGCAGATTCGCGCGGTATGTTTACGGAGATTGCGGGTGCGCTGAGCGGTGCAACCTTTGTATTGTTTGACTATACTGACAGCGACGGCAGGGGTGGCACGTACGTGCCGTCACTGACCGAACAAGCAAAACGTTTGCAGCGAACCATTGATACCCATAAGGGCGAAGACATCACGCTGCTTTGCCATTCGCAGGGTTGTATGATTGCCGGTATGGTTGATGTAAGTACAGTGAGTAAAGTGATACTACTCGCCCCACCGACAGGAACGATAATGCAGCGACTGCTCGAGCGCATAGCTGCTCGGCCGGGTAGCTACAAAGACGGTACTGGTGCGTACCACCTTGTGCGTTCGGATGGTACAATGACGACGATTGATAAAGCGTATATGGACGAAATCGCGACCGTACACCCTGAATGGTTGTACGCGCGTATTGCTGAGAGCGTACCGACGGTACTAGTGCGGGCAACCGAGGATGACGTGCTGGGTAAGACACGACTCGGCCATTTAGCAGGCGCACAGCGCTATGAAATCGCTGCCGACCACAATTTCACCGGCTCTGCTCGACCTAAACTAATAGCGCTGTTGAAAGACCTGATAAAAGGCTAGATTTAGCGTAGCGAAAGAACTGTAGGATCTTCTTTCGGACGCGCTGGCGCAGGGGTGTCTGCTCCCTGCCGGTCATCACTCTCGCGGATAATGCGCGGTCGGTTTGGCTTGTTGCTCCCCTGGCGTGGATAGTCATTATCGTCGCTGGGCTTACGCTTACGCGTGCGTGGACGTTTACGCTTACCTTGGTCGTTGTCGTGTGAGCCAAACGCAGCCACGGGGCGATTGCCCGCCTCGGTTGCTGCGGGGCTAGTATTCCCCTGCTCTTTCGCCGCCTGTAGGGCGCTATTTACTTCGTCGGGCGTAACATTGCTGATTGGCCAGGTTTTGCCCTGAGCGACCATTGCCACTTCGCGCTCGCGGCGATCGGTTTCTCGTTGCTCCTCGCTCTTGGGTGGTGTGTAGGCAGGGCCAGGTCGTTTGACGACGAGATTTTCGGGCGGCATGATGCGATTGTTAATTGATTCTTCAATCGCGGCACGTGGCTGGCCATAAAGCGCACGGGTATTCTCTATAATCAAATGTGTATTGTCGGTTTGTGCCGGTGGCAGGTTGAGTGTGCGCGCGCTGAAGGCCGGAGCTTTCTCGCCATTTATCACCATATTGACGACAAAGTTGCGGTTGTGCATCTGCAACAGATCATTTGGTTCGAACTGTGGCTCGAACTGCTTGCTCAGGATGGGGCTATCATCGGCCGAGACACGGAAACTAATCATAGTGCCGACGTTGCCGAACACGGCGTTGCGCACGGTGTCGCTCATCTGGCTGATGTACTGGTTGGCGACAGTAAGGTTGAGGCCGTATTTGCGAGCTTCGGACAAAATGGTTGCAAAGCTATCAGTAGCAAAGTTTTGAAACTCGTCGACGTACAGATAGAATGGACGACGGTCCTCGATACTCGCGATATCGCTGCGGCTCATGGCGGCGAGCTGAATTTTAGTCACAAGGAATGAGCCAAGGATACCAGCGTTGTCTTCGCCGATGAGGCCTTTAGAGAGGTTTACGATGAGAATTTTGCCCTCGTCCATCATCTCGCGGATATTAAAGGTGCTTTTGGGCTGTCCGATGATGTTGCGGATAACCGGGTTGGCGGTGAAAGCACCAACTTTGTTAAGTACGGGCGCGATCGCTTCGGCTTGGAATTTGTCGGTCCAGCTGGCAAATTCCACATTCCAGAACTGCAATACCACGGTATCCTGACAGTAGCTGAGCGTGTCTTTGCGGAACTTTTTGTCAGTGAGCATACGGGTAATGTCGAGCATAGTGGTTTCGGGACGATCAAGCAGCGCGAGGATGGTATAGCGTAGAATGTATTCGAGGCGCGGTCCCCAACTCTCGCCGAACATGCGCTTAAGCACGCCGATCACTTCGCTGCTGATGTTGGATTTTTGCTCGGGGTTGGTGACTTCAAGTGGATTGAAGCCGAGCGGGAACTGCGTATCTGCAGGGTTAAAATACACGACATCTTTCATACGAGCCCCAGGAATGAACTTCATGTTGTTGATGGCAAAGTCGCCGTGCGGGTCGATAATGGCATAGCCTTGGCCGTGGAATATATCGCTCAGCGCGAAGAGCTCGAGCAAACCTGACTTACCCGCACCGGTCTGGCCGATAATGTAAACATGGCGCGAGCGGTCGTAGCGTAGCATACCAAATTGGTGATTGATGCCGCGGAAATTGGTCATACCAAACGCACTGATGTTTTCATCGATTGCGGGGTTGCCGGTGAGGAGCGGTAGCTTGGCGGGTGGTTCGGCGGTTTTAGTACTGGCCCAGACAATATTCGGCGTTTCGACGTTGGTGTGAGGCAAGTGGTACACGCTCGCTACTTCTTCAATATTGAGCAAATAACCCTTGTCGGCAAAAAGACGGGATTTATATTTGTCGAGCGCTTCTTTGGCGAAGCTGTCGTTAGCCATCTTGAACCCATTGAGGTTGGTACTATTGAATTGTTTAAAGGTGCCGACGATTCCCTGCATGCGCAGCTTGGCATTGGTTGTACTTTCGCCTAGGTAAGCAATGCGGATTTTCGCCTGATAGCCGAGTTTCGTCGCTTTCTTTTCGGCTTCGGCGATACGGGTTTTGTCGCGTTCACTGACTTCTTTGACGGCAGCGCTCGCTGTGCCCTGCTCTGGTGGAGCCCACAATGCTTCAAAGAGGCCGGCAAACCATTTGGCGTTGATGCCGCCACCGCTAAATAGGCTTATGGAACCGTTTTTGACAGATTTAATCCAAGCGTCGGTTGCTTTATGCCAGTCGTCGGCTACTGGGCGCACAAGGATTTGTATCCAAATTTCTTCGTCTGTGTCTTCAAGTTTGGCGAGTGTGCCAGTGATGCCCGCCAGCGGGTCGACTTCGAAGCTTTGGAAGGTTTTAATGGGCAAAAATTCTTTGTCGGTCGGCACAATTTCGCTGGTGTAGGTTACGCTGTGGTGCCTCTCGTGAGTAACATAGTCTTCATCGGCCGCGTGGATCTGTACCTGCGGGTACTGCGAATAGATTTGCCCTTCTACAAAACTCTGCAAGGTTTTTGGTACCCATACGTAGAACTGAATCCGGCCGCCAACCGAGGCGACTTCGAAGCTGAGGTGTTCTTGGTAGCCACCGTTGAGTTTAAGCTCTTTGCGATCGCGCAATATGCCGTGGAGACTAGCGAACATTTGCTCGGCAGCCAGCTCGCTTTTATCATTGGTTTTAGGGATCTCAAGTACGAGGAGTACGCTTTCTATCTCGCGGACGATGTCGACCTTTTGATAGTTGCGCCATGTCAGATACGCCAGTATCAGTACGATGGGCAGCCAGACGTACCACTGGAGAAGCATATTGATAAAGGCAAGGATAAATGACATAACTTAGTAATGTTCATTATATCATACCTCTGCAAAAAATGCAAGGGTTAGCGGGATTTTGCACCAAATATAAAAAGAGCCCGCCCCCGATGAGCGCTACGCTCTAGGGGAGCGGGCTCTTTCGGGTGCGGACTGTGGGTCACACGGTGACGGTTCCGTCATTAGACTCGTAGTCAACCAGTTGACCTTCGCCATAACCCGTTTCGGGGTTGATGCGTGTGCGGTAGGTGATGCGGTTACTCTGGCCATCCTGTCCACCGAGACTTTGCCACAACCGAGGTGTGTACGGGACTGGCTGGAGGACTGGACCATTGATGACGTTGATGTACACGACGTCACCTTCGCGGATAATCAGGCTGCTACTAAACTCCAGTTTGACTGAGCCGTCGGGCTGCATCTCCCTGGTGGGTTCATCATCATCCTCGATCTCGTAATCGATGACGGCTTGCGCGCTCTGGTAGTGCCAGATATAGCGGAAGCGATCGAGCCACCGCGGCTGGGACATCACGACGGCAAACGGGACCATGCCTGCAACAAAGATAGCGACAGGCAGGGCACCGGCACCCGCAAAGAAGAAAGCGGTAATCATCAGCGCGGCCGCATATACCAGCAGCGCGGCGCGAATCCGCTGCGAAGACTTCTTGGCGGCAGTCCATTCGCGGTTGCTTGACTCAAGTCTTGCCTGGTTCATGGTGACCAACTTTCGTGGGTGTGGGAAGGTGCGATCAGGTACATTATATCATTTTATATACTATATAGCAAGAAATGCGTACTACTTTGCCGCAGTACGCATTTCGGTTGTAGTGTGCGCAGTGGCTACGAAACGTCGCCTGAGTCTATTTTGCTACCGGCTCTGCTAGTGTGTAGGTTGCTTTAGCAACACGCTTGAACTCGGGTTTGCTCTGTAGGTTCAAGAGAATGGTCGTTTCTTTCACTTGGCGGCTTTTAAGCACTCTTTTTACGATCTCGTCGCGGTGGAGTGGTTCGCCGGCTTTTTTGAGAACTTTGGTGATGATGTCACTGACTGTTCCCTTGCTGTAGCCCCAGCTGTCAAGCGCATAAATGCCACGGCCAATCAGCACAAAGCGTTTGTCTTTAATCAGTTCATTGTGAATCGCTTGCGTGGTAACGTCTTTGCGCTTAAAATCACTTTGCTTGATGTGTCCCGCGATGTCACTAAAATGCATTGGCTTACCGCTGTCGGCAAGAATAACATAAATTTTGTCGCGAATATTCTTGGGGTTGACAGTCGGCCACTTAACAAGGCCCCACACATCTTTGAGGTTGGCGAGAAGCTTACTAAGGCTAGCAAGAGCGCGCACTTGACTTGGGGCTTCATGGGTAAGCATGCCGTGGAGTGTTTCAATATCGACAGGTTCACCGTGCTTTTTGATGGTTTTAACAATTTCGTCCACTTGGGTGCGAACCTTTTTCTCGTCACCGTTCTCGGCGATACCGACACCTTGGAAATAGTTATCATTTTCGCTAATAGCCGTAAGTTTAGGCGAAAGCTCGGCAACAAAAGCGACATGAGCTTTGGTTTCGGCACTCGGCACGCTATTGGTCAGACGAGCTGCGACATCCTGGATGCGCCCCACGCGACCGTTTTCGCTGAGGTCGCGTATGATAAGGCGTTCGACCTCATGGATAACAGGAATTCTACCATCGTCAGCCGCAATTTTGAGTCGTATAAGGATGGCTTTTTCGAGCTGGCGTACGCGTTCTCGGGTAATGCCAAGCAATTCGCCAATCTGCTCGAGTGTTTCACGGCGATCAAATAACCCAAAACGACGAGTTATGATTTCACGCTCGCGCTCCTGGTCGATCGCTCCCAAAATGTCTTGAACAGCAGTCTTTAGAACTAGGGCTGTGTCTTTGCTGGCATTGTCGCTCATAGCTGGTATCTCTTCGTCCTCTCCGCCTCACCTCTGGAAATTTAACATTTATTGTAAAACTATGTTTGATTATAGAACAATATTTCTGAAATGTCAAACACAATTTTTTCTAACTTTAGTATACCACAATGTAGACGCTAATGGTAAATACTTTTTTTAGGCTTTTTTTGCTATCAAAGTATGGTTAGCCTGCCCATACTCCCCTGCTATGTCAAACACTACCCCTGCAAAAATAAAAAATATCCACAGAAAAATGTGGATAATATTACACCATAGATACAAAAAAGCCTGGTGCTAACGATACGTATCGCTAGCACCAGGCGTACCTGTGTCAGCGCCTCGGCAAGGCGCCACGGCGATTGAGGTGAACCAACAGCCAGGCGGCGGCCGTGAAGCCGGCCCACGTGCCGATCTGGCTGAACAGGGTACTCAGCCCGAAGCCCCTGAGGGCCCACATGACCAGGCAGACCACTGCCACAATCTTGGAGAACCGCGACAAGTCGCGGTCATCACTGAGAGTGCGTAACCCCAGTACCTGGAAGACGCCAAGCAGGATTATGCTAAACAAGAAGGCACCGATCAGCGAGCCAAGCATAGTGAGTTCCCTTTCATAGAAACGAGCGACAACATGTGCTGTCGCTTAATTTATATCATGAATATGCGGTATTTGCAATGCTACGATTTTTTGCGGGTACGTGGCATACGGCGAGCTTTGCTCTTTGCGGGAGCTTCGGCCAGGAGCTTTTTGGCGCTGGTTTCAGTCAATGTTTTAGGGTCGGTATCTTTAGGGATTTTGGCATTCTTTTTGCCATCGGTTACATACGGCCCAAAGCGGCCGTTAAGGACTTTTATGCTGCCAAAATCAGCAATCGTTTTTTCGGCCTCGGCCTTTAGTTTGGCGGCGTAAAGCGTACGGGCATCGGCAAGCGTAATGTCGTGCGGATCGTGATCTTTGATGCTGACAAATAGCTTACCGACCTGAATGTAGGGGCCAAAGCGGCCAATATTGGCTTTGATATCTTGGCCATCTTCGGTCTGGCCAACGAGGCGTGGTAATTTGAAGGCTTCGATAGCCTGTTCGATAGTAACGGTGTCGATCTTGACGCCACGTGGCATAGGGGCGAACTGTGGTTTGTCGGCGTCGTCGCTAGTGCCAAGCTGGAGCATAGGCCCGAACCGCCCGAAGCGCGCGGTAACAACACGACCGGTTCTAGGGTCAACACCCACTTCACGACTCTGCCCTACACTACTACGGTCGATACTTGATGATTGTTCAATAAGACTATGGAATGGCGCATAAAACTCTTCGAGCATTTGGTTGCGCTCGAGCTTGTCGGCAGCAATGTCGTCGAAATGCTCTTCGACGCTCGCAGTAAAGCCGTAGTCGACAATTTGGTTGAAATGGTTGCCGAGGAAGTCGCTAATCAGTTCGCCGGCGGGTGTAGGCACCAGCTTACCCTTATCGCTACCAGTTTTTTCTTGCACAACTTCCCTGTCGACGCCACTTTCGAGTAACTGAAGTACCACCACGTCGCGCGGTGTACCTTCGTTTTCGCCACGCTCTACATAGCCGCGCGTTTGAACAGTATTGATAATTGTCGCGTAGGTGCTGGGGCGGCCAATGCCGAGTTCTTCAAGCTTTTTCACTAAAGCGCCTTCGCTGTAGCGGGCGGGTGGACGGGCAAACACTTGGCGGGCCTCGACGCTGTAGCGTGACAAGGTGTCGCCTTTACTGAGTGGCGGTAGTAGTGTGTCGTCTTTGCCCCCATAAACGCGTAGGAAACCGTCAAAGACGACGACTTCGCCCTTGGCTTCAAAGACTGCTTTGCTGGTAGAAATAGCGATGCTGACGGTGGTTTTTTCGAGCTTGGCCGGTGACATTTGGCTAGCGAGGGTGCGGCGGCGGATGAGGTCGTAGAGCTTTTGGTCGTAGTCGTTGCCGCTGACGCTTTCGCGGGTGATATCGGTGGGGCGGATGGCCTCGTGTGCTTCCTGGGCGCCAGCACTTTTGGTTTTGAACTTGCGAACCGTGCTGTAGTCTACCCCGTAGAGTCGCTTGATGAAATCGGCTGCTGCAGCAATCGCCTGTCCGCTCAAATTGACGCTATCGGTACGCATGTAGGTAATACGCCCTTCTTGGTAGAGTTTTTGAGCGCTGGCCATGGTGGCTTTACTGCTATAGCCAAGCTTGCTGTTGGCTTCTTGCTGGAGGGTGCTAGTGGTAAACGGCGCAGCTGGGTTGCGCGTGCTGGGCGAAGTGGTGACGCCTGTCACGGTGAAGGTTGCGTCTTGAAGTTTTTCCAAGAATGCGCGCGCCTGGTCTTCGGTGTCAAAACGTTTGTTGAGTTCGGCTTTCACCTCGTCTTTGCCATGGGTAAACACGGCGTTAACTTTGAACTGCGCGCTGCCTTCAAACGCACTGATTTCGCGCTCGCGCTCGACGAGTAGCCGAACAGCTGGGCTTTGCACGCGGCCGGCACTTTTGCCGCCCGGGACCTTTTGCCACACGACAGGGCTCAGTTCGAAACCGACAATACGGTCGAGGATCTGTCGAGCTTGCTGGGCTTGTACCAGGTGCATGTCGACAGTACGTGGCTTTTTGACCGCTTCTTCAATGGCGGTTTTGGTAATTTCATGAAAGACAATACGGTTGGTTTTTGCCGGATTGAGCCCAAGTACCTCACACAAATGCCAGGCAATTGCCTCGCCTTCGCGGTCTTCGTCGGTGGCGAGCCATACGGTATCGGCGGCTTTGACGGCTTTTTTTAGTTCGGCGATGACTTTTTTCTTTTCACTATCGATTTCGTAGGTAGTTTTGAAGCCATTTTTTACGTCGATGGGCGGCGTGCCGTCTTTGGTCTTTTTGGCGATACTACGAATATGCCCGATGCTACTGAGGACTTTGAAGTCTTTGCCCAGGTATTTTTCGATAGTTTTTGCCTTCGCGGGGCTTTCGACGATAACAAGATTTTTGCTCATAACTTAGACCTACTATATATAACGATGCGCATAGCGCCAAATACAGTGGCTTATACTACGCTAGTTACCGGGTGTTTGCAAGTATCGCCAAATAAATAGCCCCGCACCGGTAAGGGTGCGGGGTGTGTGGGTTACTCGCCCTGTTCGCTTGCCGCGTCTTGCGGGAGAGCGTCCTGCGGGGCGAACCGTGGCGGGGCGACACCGCACTCGGTTGCCATCTCGGCGATGGTCCGTGCCAGCATAGCCCAGTTGACGCTAGCCAGGAAGCGCAAGTGATACGTCTCCAGGACCTCGGCACTGATGTAGGTGGTTTTCGGGAACCGTATCAACCACTTTTCGATGGCCGGGTTCCAGCACAGCATTAGGCCGAAGTTGTGCCCATTCAACTTGACCTGGATTTGGAGCTCGGACAAGCCTGTGGTGTCATTCAGCCCACTGAACCAGCGGCCGAGAACAGCAAGGACATCGAGCAGGGGCTTAGCGGCCGTCAATGCCTCCTCGTAATCACGCTGCTCCTTTGCTTTCCTTTGCCGGTCTTCCTCAATGACTTCGGCAATCTTCCTATCGAGAATACTGGCGAGTGTTTCGCCTTCTCTTAGCTCGTCTGAAAACATAGGGACTCCTAGGTGCGAGTAGGGGGACTACTATGTATTCGATATAGTATAACAAATTTGTGTAAAAGTAAATGATATATCAGTAGTCAAATGTAGTCTTAGCGTAGCGTCCACTGGTTGGCACCGAGGGCTTTGATGGTGCCGGCAAGTTCGAGCATGGTGAGCGCGACGCCAAATTCCTCTGCCGCAGTACCAGTTGTACGCTGGATTTCATCACCATCGCGCAGTCCGGCTTTTAGTTGCTCTATGATGGCGGTTTCGGCGGGTGTGCCGCCCAGTGCCAGTTGTGACTGAGCGGTAAGTAACTGTGGTGCAATCACTTCGAGAATGTCTTCGGCGCAGGTAACAGGGGTGGCCCCTTGTTTGATGAGCTGGTTGCACCCGGCACTTTGCGGACTAGTGATATTGCCCGGTACCACAAACACGTGCTTTCCCTGCTCGAGCGCGTGGCCGGCGGTATTGAGCGTGCCGCTGCGGGCACTGGCCTCAGTAATGAGTAGTGCATCAGCGAGGCCAGCTACCAGGCGGTTCCGCTGCAGCAAATTCGATTTCCAGACAATCTCTGCACCTTCGGTGAACTCGCTAATCAGTGCTCCGCCGTGCTCGACGATACGGTGAGCTAGCTGATGGTTGGTTGCGGGTGCGATTTTTGGTAGACCGCATGGCAATATGGCGATAGTTGTGCCTTTAGCGTCGAGAACAGCTTGGTGGGCGATGGCATCGGTGCCAAGCGCCAGCCCGCTGACAACAACGACACCTTTGCTGGCGAGATCGTACGCCAGGCGCTCAGTCACCTCTTTGCCATAACTGGTTGGCTTGCGCGTGCCGACAACCGCAACGGTGGGGATTCGAGTTTTTGGCAATGCGCCGATATAAAACAACTTTTGTGGTGGTTTAGCAATAACAGAGGTAATCCGTAAGTACTTATGCTTTAGAGGTGAGATTTCATTGATTTTCATAAAATTTGGTGGTAAAAAGTATTGACATATAGTCAAGTGTGTGATAATATGAAGTACGATTGATCAGCGAAAGCTGAATCAAGCACCTTATACCCCCTATTCTAACTTATGTTAGGTTGCGCACAAGGGTGCTTGCCAGTATTCTACCCTCCACTGTCAGGCCAAGGCTTGCCTTGTCAGCTCTCGTGCGTATACTAACCCCTTTGTCCGGCGGACCTCTTGTATTTGTGAGGTGGGTCACGCTAATACCCGACTTCAGGGTGGGATGAAGGGCGTAATGGTGCCAGGTGATGCCCACCCTTACCTGGCACCTTTACGGAAGAATAGTCAAAACCCGAGCTTCGGCTCGGTTTTTGGTATGCTTGATACTCCCGAGTGGTAGTGATGGGCATGGTACAATGCGTGTATGGATATATTCGCTCTCATGATCGCGGTTATTTTGATAGGCAGCGCGGTTTCGCTGCTTGGCGGCGCGACAATTTTTCTTAGCCAAAAACGCCGTTCGACCGCTATTACTTTGGCGATGCCATTTGGTGCTGGTGCCCTGCTTGCAGCAGCATTTTTTGATCTGCTGCCAGAAAGTTTTGAGCTAGCGGAACCTCGGTCGCTACTGCTGTGGGCACTCGCGGGATTTTTGGCGTTTTTTGTGCTGGAGCGGACAGCCGGTTGGTTTCACCACCATCATGAACACTCGCATGGTGTGCAGAATCAGTCGCAGAACGTCATGGTGATGATTGGTGACCTACTTCACAATGTGATCGACGGCGTAGCGATTGGCGCGGCATTTGTGGCAAACCCCGTGACTGGTATCGTCACCACGCTGGCTGTCAGTGCACACGAAATACCCAAAGAACTAGGTACCTTTGGCATACTGCTATCGCGCGGCTGGAAAGACAAAAAAGTGCTGCTTGCCAACACCATGACAGCAGTGGGTACACTAGTGGCGGCGAGTTTGACGTATTTACTGGGCACCGATAGCGGTCTGCCGATTGCGCAGCTCCTGGCGATCACCAGTGGTATGTTCATTTACATCGCAGCGAGCGACATCATCCCTGATATTCACGAACAGCCACGCAACATCGGTACCTGGCAGGCGGTGGTGCTACTGGGTGGTGTGGTGTTTGTGGCTGTTGCGATTACGATGCTGGGTGTTTAGTTGTTGCTGTAGTGAGTTGTCGATTCAAAGTGACCGGCGATAAAATCTTGTAGCAGGCTAATGGCTGTCGGTTTAATTTTTGTAATTACTTGCTGTTCATCGGCGGTAAATTTGCCCAGCACGACATCGGCTTTGTCCATGGCAGTATGATGATCGGTCCAGACGCCAATGCGGATGCGATTTGTATTGGCGCCAAGATGTTGGGAGAGCGATTTGAGACCGTTGTTGCCTCCGTCACTCCCCCCTTGTCGGGTGCGGATCGTGCCGAGTGGCAGAGCAAGGTCGTCGTGCGCGACCACTACATCATTTGTCGTGATTTTATAGAAATCGACGATTGCCTGTGCTGATTCACCGACTCGGTTATAGTAGGTTGTCGGCTTGACGAGGATTACCCTTTCTTCGGCGATGTTTAGCTCGGCAATGTCGGCGCGAAACTTGTCGCGGCGCTGCCAGGTAGCGCCATGTGTAGTCGCAAATGCGTCAAGTAACTCAAATCCAACGTTGTGCCTTGTCTGCCGATAGTGCAACTCTGGATTGCCCAGCCCAATGATACATTTCATAACACCAGTATAGCAGGTTGTTGGCGTATTATTGACATAATATAGCAAATATACTATAGTAAATACTAGAGACACCGCCTAGTAGATGGCGGTGCGTAGGGATGGGAGTTGCGCATGTTATGGTATCAGAAGGCTGCTCGATGGCTGGCGGCGGCTGACCCGCAAGATGGGTCGCCCTGCAAGAGAACGGGCATCACGGTTGTCGCCGTGCTGTTTGCCGGCATCGGCGTGGTTCTGACTACCCTCATTTTGCTAGAAGAGTGGGGTCTTGTGCCACTGCTTGTTGCGGTGGCCAGTTGGCTGCTGCTATTGGCCGTGTTGATCTACGGCATGGTCGTTGGCATCAAGAGCGCCGAGCTCAACGTGGCGCACCAGGAAGCGAAGTAAGCCGCCTCTGAGTGAATCCACTCGTTCCCCGCTGCCAAGCCGCAAGGCAAGGTGGCGGGTTTTTATATCCTGAGTCATAAAACCCTCACTTACCATACCGCTTTTTGCTTCCGGTAGGATTAGGGCATCGCCGCACTGCGCCTTTATTGTGGTTTGAAGGGTCTTGGGATTCAAGCTTATGTACCATTGTGGTATATGAATAAGTATGATATAATATACACCAATATCCCTTCAAAATAGGGGTACGCCCCTACGAACATAGGAGTATCGATGAATCAGCAGGAAAACACGTCCACCCAGGCTTTGCGGCAGGGTACGACTGGCTACGCATGGATGGTCGTCTTGATCTCGCTGGCCTGGACCGCCACGGCCGTTGCTCTGTATCTTCTGACTGTCACGCGCACTCTGTGGTACCTTCCGATCATGATCGTGGTTGGGGTGCTCGCTGCGCGTCTGACCCGCACTGTCACCGCCGCCGACCGCTGCTATCGCGACGCACTGGAGGCGGCGCAGCGGCAAGAGAAGTACGGCGTCGTGGAACCGTTACCCCTCGACCACAAATGGGAGGCGCGCATGGATTACCTGCGCGATATGAGTGTGGGGAGGATGGAGCGTCATTAGACACGCAGTGTAGGAGACGGAGACCGCAAATGACCGGATTAACGCTGTACGCACAGTGGATGATGGCCCTGGCGGTGAGTGCAAAGATTCTCTACGTGCTTCCGCCACTAGGTACGTTGCTCGATGTGGGCATCGTCGCTTGGCTTGGCAGCTGGAGGCCACGTGGTTTGTCGCTGGTGTGGATTGTCCGTATTCCCTACCGGGAGAACGGCAAGAAAAAGTTTTGGCAGGTGCCATTACTGACGCCAGCACTCCTAGTGTGGGCCATGTTTATCGGCTCACTTGTACTTCTTGCTGTAGTGCTCGTCACTGCTGCTATTGGCACCGCTCGCTGGATTAGCGAGTATGCTGAAAGCATAGTCACGGTGGCAGTTGGTGCAGCAATACTCCTCGCTGCGTACCTATGGCTGAGACGCGATGCCCGCCGCACTGCGTCTCAGCCCGGGACGCTCAACCAGCAGCTCCACGCCGCACACGGTCTGGTAGCTGCGACAGCACATACTGCCGTTGCTGATGAACCACAAGAAACCCCTGTGTCGCAGCGGTGGCGTGGCATCGTCCAGTGGAGATAGCCACATATCAGTCCGTCGTTTCCCTAGTGGGGAGCGGCGGACGTTTCATTTGACATATTATAATTAATAATGTATTATAGTAATATTCTTTAGCTTTTCTCTCCTACAGGCTGGAGGTAGCATGAAGAAAGTGGTGATACGTATCGTCGTGACACTGGCGCTTGCCTACCTGGCATACGCTACCATCAAGGAGCCCGCCATGGTGGGTGGGTGGATCAAAACGATCGCAGGTGTCGTTGAGACAGTGCTCCGTTCGATCGCTATCCTGTTCGACAACCTACTAGGGCTGCGGAGGTAGCGATGAATGACGAGAGTGAGATCGCGCAAGTCGAAAGCTGGCAGCGGTTGCTGGCCACTCCCAAAAAGGGCTGGCAGCGGCTCGTTCGTCAGTTGATGGGTGCCTGTATGGGCCTGCTGGTGGTATTTATGGTCATCGTGGTGCCGGCTAGCTTTATCGCTGGCTCTTGGCTGATGATCACTGTCAGTATTGTGGCGATGCTACTGCTGGTTGTCGTCCTATACCAGGGTATGCGTTATGAACTGCGCTATACCCTGTACGTTGATGCGCAGCGCCACGCTGCGAACTTCGGCCCAGAGGGCTTGACGCTCGATCAGGTGATCGAGCAGCTGCGACAGCAGTAGCTAACTCCCCGTCTGAAATATGGCGGGGTTATTTTTTTTCGGCGTTTTTTCGCTGTTTATAGGTTTTGGTGACGGGTTCGAGGCCGCGCTTCACCCGCTCGTCATTCTTTTTGATCTGTTTTTCGTCGCGGAAACTAAATTTTATCGGTACGCCCGCGTAGCTGTAGGTTTCGCGCAGCAAGCGCTCGAGGTAGCGTTTGTAGCTCCAGTGTACAAATTTGAGGTTGCTCCCGTGAATAACAAACCATGGTGGGTCTTTATCGGTTTGCACGATGTAACGGAGTTTGGGGTGAGTGTTTTTTAGCCCAGCCGGGGGGTGTTTTGCCACTGCCTGTTGCAGCATGTCATTGAGTACCCTGGTTTTGGTATCTTGGTCGCGGCGGGCACGAATATCGAGGGCGAGATCGTAGAGTTTGGTGACATTTTGCCCCGTAACACTACTGGTGAAGATAAGTGGCGCCCAGGGTACAAAGTCGAAGCTGGTGGCAATTTTAGGCGCGATCGCATCACGCGTGTAAGCATCTTTGCCTTCGACGGCGTCCCACTTGCTGACCACCAGCACCAGCCCCTTGCCTGCTTCGGCAATCATGCCGGCAAGCCGCTGATCGAGCTGCGTGTTGAGTTCGGTAACATCCATCAGCAACAAGCAAATATCTGATTCTTCGATGGCGGCGAGGGTGCGCAGAACGCTAAACTTCTCGATACCAACTTCTTGTTTGCCCTGGCGACGGATACCGGCCGTATCGATGAGTTCAATTGCTTGCCCATGGTAGGTCACACTGACGCGGTTGAGGTCGCGGGTGGTGCCGGCAACATTGGCCACAATCGCCTGCTGCTTACCCGCAAGCGTGTTAAACAAGTAACTTTTGCCGACATTGGGGCGGCCAATCAGTGCAATACGTAGTGTATCGTCGGGCATAGCTTCGTGGCCAGCAGGAATATGGGTGATGATTTCGTCGAGTACATCGCTGACGCCGCTACCGTGTTCGGCACTGGTACGAATAATTGGCTTGATACCAAGTCGCTGAAATTCGCTGTCGTGCAGCGCTTCGCGTAGGTCGGCTTTGTTAGTAATGAGAATAACTGGCTTTTTACTCTTCAAAGCCTTTTTGGCTACTAAGCGGTCTTCGTCGCCAGGGTACTGTGTGCTATCGACTACGACCAGTATGACATCTGCGGCGGCGGCTGCTTCTTCGATCTGGTCCTGGATTGTCGCTTCAAACTCGTCTTGGGCGTTTTTTAGTCCGGCGGTATCGACGAGCCAGAATTGATGATACTGGTGCTCTACTTTACCGATTACGTTGTCGCGCGTGGTGCCGGCCTCGCGAGCCACAATCGCCTGCTGAGCACGCACCATACGGTTAAACAGCGAGCTTTTGCCCGCATTCGCTCGCCCGATGATTGCAACTGTTGGGAGTCGTGATGCCATAGTTGCTTAATTATACCAGAGTTTTACCCCTATTACGAGCATGAGCAGTATTGACATAAATATACATAAATGGTATAATCGCTGTACGACGTGGTGTATGAGGCTTCGGTGAATCGTCGGTAACCCATGACGCTTCCTTTCGGTTGGGGCCGCTCTAGAGCGGCAGTGTGGTGAATGGGTGGAATTCGTTGGGCCAAATATCCCGCACCAGCTCGTAGAACTGGCTATGGGCGGTTATCGCATCAGTCACAGCCCCGTCGCCAAGCTGGCGTAGGAGTGCGACATAGCGTACCTCGGCTTCGTCGAGTTCATACGAGACGCCATGTGACGTACCACCGATACTCGCCATCACCGCACTGGCGGCCGAAGCGATATCAGACATTGCCCCTTCACGTTCAATGGCTTGCTGGTACATCCTCGCGGATGACCAGTCGAGCACGATCGCGAAGTGCTTGCTCGGGTCGAGCAAGATGTTATCCGAACGAATAGCCCGGATACCAACGCCCTGTGCGTGTACAAACGTCTGCAGTTTCAAGAGTCGCCCCATCACCCACGCACTCGTTTTCAGGTCCAGACGGACTTGGTCACGCGTGCGCAGGTTGGAAAACGGCACTAGGCTAGCGACATCTGTCACATCAGTAAACGCCAGAATATTCACCCGGCGTTTGTCTTGTGTGGGCGAAACAAATGACTCGACTAGCTCAGGGAAGAGCCGGTCGTAGTGCAAGTGCTTGCCATCATGCTTGGTAGCATAGAGCGTATCGAGTCGCTGAGACTCAGCGGTGAGC
This sequence comes from Candidatus Saccharibacteria bacterium, assembly GCA_016700015.1. Classification (NCBI taxonomy): domain Bacteria; phylum Candidatus Saccharimonadota; species Candidatus Saccharimonadota bacterium. Next base: position 551,514 of record CP064995.1, on the reverse strand, counting down.
TGCCCCAGTATGTAGGCACCGCGCCCAAGTCCTCCATTCGCGCCCCTAGTGACTGCGATTTGCAGCAATCTCAAGTTTCCCGTGCCATCCTTGCAGATGTAGAGACGGTGCGACGTGGTGTGGGCGAGCGGCGCAATGACTGTATACGGGGATTTTGTGCCCGTGATAACCATTCACCTCACCTCTTTTCTGTGTTGGTTTTCGGCCGGGTTGTGAATGAGCGCAAAAAATCGCTCCCCACCACGGGTGCTATGTTCGGCACTGCTTTTTGCTGGTATTAATTATTCAGTACTTACCATCAAAAGTCAATAGTATATTAGTGTAATATATACAATATCTAAATTAAGGGGTAAAGGCAAAATAATTTCGGCTATAACCGAGCTTGCGAATGGTTGATGTTTTGGTAATAACATGACGAAATACTAGCATCAACACAGGTTCACACTCGTTTTACGACGACTATACCACCTAGTGAATAGTCACTATTTTCCAGGCACCGCGTTTTATATCACCAAGCGCATAGGGACCAAACTGAGTACGGTGGAGACGAGTGACAGTGTAGCCAAGGGCACTGAAAGTACGACGGATTTGTCGATTGCGACCTTCACTCATTGTCACCTCCCACTCCTTGCGATCATCACCAAGGCGTGTTAGTCCCAACTGACTTCGCCCATCGTCGAGGCTGATGCCAATATCGGCGATCATTTGCTGATGAAGCGGTTCGAGTGGTTTGTTGAGGCGAAGCGAATAGACCTTTGTCTTACGAAATTTTGGATGTGTCATCTGGTAGGCAAAATCACCATCATTCGTGAGTAGTAAAAGTCCAGAGCTGTCTTTGTCGAGTCGACCAACAGGTTTGAGGGTGTGAAAACCCTTAGGAAGCAAGGCATAAATCGTCTCATTGCTCCCCTGGGCGCGACGCGAGCACACATAGCCGCGTGGCTTGTTAAACGCGACATAGCTGTGGGCGACGGCATCTGGCTTCAGTATTGTCTCGGCGACGACAACCGTATCACCAGGCGTAACCCTGCCGCCTAGTTCCGCCACCTTGCCATTAACAGTAACCGTGCCAGTGTTGATGAGATTGTCGGCTTCGCGGCGCGAGATACCTAGCTGTAAGGCTAGGTATTTATTGAGGCGAGATTCAGCAGGAGACACGGAAATGATTATACACCCGGGTTAGGCGGTTGGGGGGCTGGTGGGAGTGGTGGCGTAGCGCTGTTGGCTGGGCGTGGTGTTTCTTCAAAACTGAGACCAGATGGAACCGGTGGGGCTGATGCGGGCATTGCAATCGCCGATGGTGGTGCGGGTGGAATGTTTGTACTAGTCGAACCGGGTTCTACTGCGGGTTTTTCGGAAAAAGGATTAGGGTTTGCCTGGGCGAGTTCTTGGTTCATCATATGACCAAAATCTGGTGGCTGATTACCACTGTTTTGTGTAAGTGGCTCAATGACTCTATCGGCAAGTGTGTTACGAGGGGTGGAGAATGGTGCTGATGGCTGTGGCAGTGTACTACTGGCAGGTGCGGGTGTAGGAGTTGGTGTGGGCTGTGCTACTACTGGAGTGGGTGGTGGCGTGACTAACGTGGGTGTGCTTGTGGTCGCGGGAGGTTGCGGTGGTACAACGGGTGCCGCGACGGGCTGGACGGGTGCGGGGCTAACTGGAAGAGGAGCTACGGGGGGCTGCGGCAGACTGACAGGTGCTGGCGACGAGGCGGTAGGTGCGGGCGCAGGAGTTGCCGGGCTTGGCGTGGTCGAAAGCAGCGTGGGAGCGGTGACTGGCGCGTCGGCCAGCACTTCGTGAACGGTACGTACAACGTCTTCAATCCCAACCTGCGATTTGACCAGATAACGATCGGCACCAAGCGCTACCCCGCGCTGACGCTGGTCCTCGCTTGAAAGCGCTGTCATCATAATTACTTTTATGCCCTTGGTTTCAGTGGTAGATCGCAGAATGTCAAGCATATCGAAGCCACTGATTTTGGGCATCATCACGTCACTGACGATCAAATCAGGACGGTCTTTGATTGCCATTGCTAGCGCTTCTTCTCCGTCACCAGCCGATACGATATCGTAGCCCTCGGCTAATAGCCGTACCCCATAGATTTCTCGGAGGCTTTTGTCATCTTCTACAAGCAGAATTTTTGCCATAATTACTTTCTATTGTATCCAAAGGTGGAGTAAAATACCATACTTCTTGTGGTTATTGTTGCCTAGGTGGGATAGAAACTCCACTTGCAGGCGGACGTGTTGTGTAGCCGCTAGGGTTTGCTTCTATGATCGAAAGGGGTGTGTTGGGGGGTGAAGGCGGTTGGGCTACGGGTGCTGCTACTACTTGTACGGGTACTTGAGATGGCTGCACCACTGGGGGCGCTTGAGTCGGAACTGGTGTGGCTATTGGCGCTACTGGCGGCGTGAATGAGTTGGTGGTATTCATTTGCGCCATTTGGGCTTGTTGGACGGCTATCGATTCTTCGGCCGCTTTTTGGGCTTCTTGGTTTGCTTGCTGTTCGGCGAGTATACTTGCCTGTTCAATTAGCCGCTGTGCTTCATCGTGGTCAAGCCGTGGTAGCTCGACGAAGAATGTACTGCCCTTTTTATATTCACTCTCTATCCATATACGCCCCCCCATCGTTTCGGTTAATTTTCGACAGAGGTAGAGACCGAGGCCGGTACCGCCAATCTCGCGGGTGTCACTGTTATCGACGCGGTAAAACTTTTGGAATAAATGCGCTTGGTCTTCTTTTGGTATACCAATACCTGTGTCCTGGATAGTAATGACAACATGGGCCTGGTCGCCACCAACATCGACCACCACTTCTCCCTGAGGCGTGTATTTGATGGCGTTTTCAACGAGGTTGTCACAGACTTCACGCAGATGATCGCGGTCAACATTGACGTAATATACGGGGTTGAGCCGCTTGGAAAGTTCATCATGTACATCGCCATCGGGCGCTGGCTTGTAGGTAATGCGTAGGTTTTTAGCTGCAGCTTTTGGTGTCAGGGCGGTCACGACTTCGTGCATAAAGGGAATAACATCAATCACCGTAGGGTTGTTTTGCATGCGGCCATCATCGGCCTTACTGACGTCGAGTAGGTCTTGGAATAGATGACCAAGATGTTGAGCCGACTCATGGGCTTTGGTGATAAAATCACGGGCTTTGGCATCAATTTGCGCTGTTGCTGGATTGAGCGCAAGCCCCAGGTAGCCTTCGATACTGGCCACCGGAGTACGCATCTCATGACTGGCGGTGCTGATAAATTCGGCTCGCTGGCGCTCATCTGATTTTTCGTTTGTCACGTCACGAAATACCACAATTACACCCTTGCCGAGCTGGCCGACCGGTGATACCGAGATTGATGCGATAAAGTTTTTACCAGAATTGGTCTGGAGACTTAGTTGATCAGTGAATACTTGTTTGTTGGTAGACAGGGCCTTTATGATTGGATCTTCCGACTCGCTGACAATCTCATTTTTGATATTGATAATTTTGAGAACAGACTTGTAACTGAGGCTCAGTGCGTCATGTTTTGTCCAGCCGATAAGCTGTTGCGCTGCTGGGTTGATAAGCTGGATTGTTCCCTTGCTATCAAGTGCTAATACGCCATCGGCAATGGCGTTAATCACTACTTCAGATTTCCCTGCGACCTGACTAAGCTCATTAGCAAGTTCGCTGTATGATTTGTCTTCTTCGGTCTGGCCTGTGTCGGGTTTGTCATCGAAGCCCCAGGCCAGCAGCCCAACAATGAGGGGTATAATAGCGGCAAGCGATAGGGCGACCAACCCTCCTATAGCGATCACTCCGGTGGTGTATTGTAGCACAATGAAAGCCACGGCAGCAGCTAGGCAAGCTACCGTGATAACAGTGCCGAATAGCGGCGCAAACAGAGCGACAACCACCCACACCGAGAGATACTTTGAGCTAGCACCACCCGTACCAAGTACGAGCATACCTGCGGTGATAAAAAGCGCGATGTAGGCGACCATACTTGTGATTAGGCGTGTTGAGCGAGCCGATACAAACCGCAGGCCTGCAGCAACTACTGCAGTACCGAGTGCAGCATAACCGATGAGATCAGGAATACGGAGCAACGGATCCATATTCCCGGGCGAAGCGAAGCGCTGCCATAACTGAAAACCGCCAATAGCGAGCGCAACCACAAACACCGCATCACAGATGCGTTGATGCAGCACATTGCTGAACTGGCGTGGTTTTATGATTCGCCCCCTATTTTTTGTAATAGTGCTTATGGCCTAGTATAGCGGCAAAGGAGGCCAAGTACAAGTAACGTACCTCCGTGGAGCATGAAAAACCCACGCTGTCGACCGAATCGATCCGTCGCGTGGGTTAGTTGGTTACAAGCTCGACGAGCCCGAGCCAGTGGCTACCTAGGATAGCTGTTACCGCAGCTGCACTCCCTAGCTCAAGGCTAGTGCGAATGACAACTGCTGCGACGATTGCCGTCAAAAGATAGAGGCCGCCGTAGAAGAGTCGGCTGCGAGCCGATATGTGCCTCGTGTGCTCAAACTCACTACTTTGGAGCCCGTATCGAACAAGCATGGTTATGACTATAATGCCAAAGCCAATCCCAATCAGCGGGGCGGCAATGACACTAGCGGCAATAACGCTAGTGTAGAGGAGAGCGGCGGCAACGCTACTCCGCAGTTTTGCCTTGGGGCTATGCGTCACCCCTGCGACTACTCGTACGCCATCGGTTTCTCCATACGGCATCAGCACAAGAATATTGATACAGGCGCTAATGTACGCATAGGCCAGCAGCCCTGACTGATGGGTGATGGCAGTAGTGGCGAGCGCAATAAGCGCCAAGACTACTCCAGTCAAGGGTCCAGCAATAGCCAGCCGTGCGCCGAGGGCGGGCGTGTAGTCAGCATAAATTCTTGTCACCATGCCAGTCGGGTGACAGGCAATGCCGAAGGTTTTCGCTCCACTCCAGCGCGCCGCAACAAGATGCCCTACCTCGTGGGTGATGAGAGCGACAAAAATTCCCACGCCTATCCATCCGGCGAGTGCGGCAGCAACCGCCAACCATACGGTGCAATTGCCTACCTGTCGCCAAGTATCCGATTCCCAGCCGAGGTCGGCGGGAGTTTTGGTGCGGGACATCCTCGCCTCCTCTATGAAATGTGCGGTGTTGGGGTACAAACTAACGATAGCACACCAATAAATAGTAATGCAATAAAGTTGACGTATTGTCAGGTGCTTATCTATTTTGTATTATGGGAGTGACCGTGTAAACGGAACCAGAGTCAATCCTTGCTCATTCTCAGGGATAGTACGGCGGTGAAGGATGTTGGTCAATAGCAAGCCTCGACGTGACGAAGAAGACGCAGGTGTAGGTAGTAGTGGAGATCGAACGGCTGTGACACCGCAAGATGCACCCCTTAACCAGCCACCCTATCAGGCCGGCGCCGTGTCGGATGTGGATCCGTGCGAGCTGTTGCCTTCGCCCGATGAGGCGTGGCGGCAACTGAAGCCAGCAGTGAATATTACCCTCGATAAGCTGGTGCAAGCTTTCATGCTGGCCCTCAAAACGCAGTACAAGGGGCCCGGAACGACGCTCACGCTCGACGGCTCGGGCCTCCAAAGTGAGGCACTGTACTTCCCTGCCCGGGATCTCTTTGTTAAGCGGTTGCGACATCTGGGATGGGAGGTCGTAATCGACGGCCTTTGGGCAATGAAGATTACTCATCGTTCTCAGAATCGCGCATAATGCGCTTACCCCCGCCTAGCGGGGGCTTTTATTTTTCTTAAGACCAGGCCACCACATTGGTTTGCCGATTTCAAGCGTGAGCGCTGGCACGAGTAGTGAGCGGATGATGATAGTATCAAGCAGCACGCCGAACGCGACGACAAATGCTAGTTGCGCCAAGAACAGGATGGGAATCACACCGAGCGCCGCAAACGTCGCTGCCAGTACCACACCAGCGCTAGTAATAACACCACCGGTGACGACAAGCGCTTTTTGCGTGCCCTTCCGCACGCCGCTACGGAGGGTTTCCTCGCGTACACGCGTCATGAGGAATATGTTGTAGTCGATACCGAGTGCTACTAAGAACACGAAGCCAAACAACACCACCGATGGGTCGGCACCAGGGAATTTGAGAACATGATTGAATAGGAGTGCAGCGATGCCAAGCGTCGAGCCAAACGACAACACTGTCGTGGCCAGTAGAACGAGTGGTGCGACGAGTGATCGGAGTAATAGAACTAAAATGACAGTGATTGCCAATAGAATTGTCGGGATGATGATGGCGCTATCGCGTTGTGATGTTGTGTTAGTGTCGAGCTGCAGTGCGGTTACCCCACCTACGCGGACCGTGTTATCGACTGACTTTACAGCACTGCGAAGGCGTGTGATCGTGGCTTTGGCTGCGTCTGAGTCTGGTTCATTGGCGAGCGTCGCTTGGAGAACGATATTACCGTCGACGACTTTTGGTGATGCAATAGCGAACGGGTCGGCCCGTAGCAGGAGCCCACGGTAGAGGTTCCCCTGCCCCTGCTCGTCAAGTGAAACATACAGCGGATCACTCGCTAGCTTGGCGCGCACGCCATCGCCAATAGTCCGCATTAGCTCGGCCCTTGCTTTGCCGACCGGCATTGTATTGCTTGGTGATCCGGTTGCAACCACGCTAACTGATGCGATGCCAGTATCTTTGTCGAGGAGGGCGACGACATCGGCGAGCTTACCCGACGGTGTAATGACAACAGCGGGAACACCTGATCCACCGGGAAAATGGGCGTCGATAAGTTTTTGGGCTTCGCGTGCTTCAGAAAAGCCAAGTACTAAGCTACTCTGCGGCACACCGCTGGCGCGCAGTTGGAAAAAGCCTATACATGCCAGCAGTAGACAGGCAGTAGTGAGTGTCCAGATTCGCCTTGGTTGTTTTGCGACGACTGCACCTACCCGTGCCCACAAACGATGGCGCGCCGCATATGATGTCATATGTGCTGGATCATAGCTTGGTATGCGCGGCCAGAAAGCCTTGCGGCCGATGAGTAACAGCGCTGCTGGCAGAAATGTCAGAGCGGCGAGCATTGCAATAGCGATACCAATCCCGCCTACTGGCCCGAGAGCTTTGTTTGAGCCGAGGTCAGAAAGCAGCAGGCACATGAGCCCGACGATGACGGTAGCTCCGGCCGCCAGGATTGGCTCAAAGGTACCTTTGAGTGAGGCTACTGTAGCTTGGTGGACCGTACGTTGGTTAAATAGTTCTTCACGCAGACGCGAAAGATACAGGAGAGAATAATCTGTCGTTGCACCGATAACGAGGATGAACAAAATCCCCTGCACCTGTCCGTTGAGAGTAATGATGCCGGCGTCCGCAGTGTGCCACACAACATAAATGGCTGCTGAAAGTGCTACCATTGAGGTCATAAGGACAATCATTGGTAGAAGTGGGGAGCGATAGACAATAAGCAAGATGATAAACACTACCGCTAGTGCCACTACTAGTAGCGTACCGTCAATACCACCAAATGCGACCTGAAGGTCGCGCGAGAAAGACGCCGGGCCGCCAATATGGTAGCTAAGCTTTGTATCGGTATTGCTGATGGTTTTTTTCAGCTCACCAAACACAGTTTTCAGTTTCGCTTCCCTGTCGAGCGGTACAACGATCAGTGCGGCCTTGCCGTCCTTAGCGATGATAGGTGGGCTGATCGTTCCGTTGACGCCATCAGTTTTTTGTAATTGCGCGCCGAGCTGCGTTAGCATTGCCATCTCGTCACTTGTCAAGGCCTGAGGCGATTCGAATACGATGGTAGCCGGGATTGTTTTGTTGTCTTGGAATTTCGATAGCTCATTATTGACCGCAGTTGATTCGGCGCTTTTTGGCAAAAACGTCGAAAGGTCGTTACTCGATACTTCTTCTATGCGGCCAAAGTACGGCCCACCAACGCCAGCGGCGGCAAACCAGACAATAATTAAGAACACGGGGAGAAATATGCGAAGCCACACAGGAGGTTTAGCCATACCTATAACTATAGCATTTTACCCGGTAAAAACACTACGATTTCGCGTCGTAGTGTTTTTGTTTGTAAAAATTTTAGTGCTTATGGCTGGGTGGCGCTTTGGATAAAGCCGTAGCTAAAGGTGGTGGATTTTGATAGAACTGATGGGTTGGAAGTACTGGTTGATTTCCATTGTACCGTTACTGTTGCGTGAACAGTTTCACCGGCATGAAGTTGGTCGCCAATGGCTGGGCCAGCGATTTGATATTCGATATCGATCGGTTCGACAGCGTTGATGGCGGCGACACTCGGGATGGCGCTCACCTCGGCGTTTATGCTCCCATGGTTAGTGATAGCAACATCGTACGATGCGGTTGCACTTGGGTATGCAAAGGTTGTGTCGAAGGTTGCCGATAGTCCATCGGCTCCAACAATCGGTGCGGTAGCATTGGCAGTACCGGCGCCCATGGTTGGCGTGATACTGTCGATATGTACGTCCCAGTCACCGCTAATGGATGATGTACCGTTGATCTGTAGGGTACGCGAGAAGGCTGCATAGGCAACCGATGCCAGCAGTACGGTGGCAAGTGCGATAATGATGATTTTGTCTCTCATGGACGAGAATATCCTTTTTGTTGTTAGCTAGTTATACCATAAGCATACACGATTGGGTGGCCGTAAACAACACGCAGCAACCCAAATTATCAGCGTAAACGTACTTTAAATTAAAATTATAAAAAAGCAAGGAATGTATTTTCATTAAGTATCGCTAAATCACCCCAATAAAATACATACTAATACCATAAATAACACATGATTAATAGACTTGTTGACAATATATTTCTGTGGTAATGTATGTAAAAATACACACAGTGCACCCGTCAAGAACAACCAGCGAACACCAAGTTTTGTGTCTGGATTTCGGTTCTGCGAGTAGATGGTGTGGGAAAGCAGAGTGGTGACCCGGACGCATGTTCGGGCTTGCTCGTGTCTACACGACAAGCACCAGGGTTCTCCTGGTACTCGTGTACCTTAACATCACAGCAATGGTTACGAACTCTTATGTAAGGAGGAAAACTCGTGGCAAAGTCTGATGATCAGGGTCGCGTAGTCGGTGTCGTGCAAGACGCGAAAGCACATGCACGCGCCACTCAGCAAACCACCCCTTCGTCACCAACCATCCCCGAAACCCGGAGGATGCGGTTGACCAAACGTCGTATCCAACTCAACCCGACTTTTGTCGCTGTGGTAGTGCTTGCACTCCTTGCGGCAGTTTCGTGGTTCACGCGCTTGCTCTGGCCGTTTTCGGTTGTCGTGTTCGGACTTGTTGCCGCTGTTGTGGTGACGCGTTCGCTCCTTAGCCGTGAGCGCGCTGAAGCCAGCTATGGCTTGCCGCAGCAGCAGGAATCGACCGCCGATGTGCGCGCCAACCACTCCCCCAAGGAGCAAGAGGCGCGGCTGAAGCGGGCCGATAACCCTGCCATTCCGGCGACCGAAGGCGGACTTGGTCCGTGCCTCGGCTGGGATGTGCGCCTGCGCAAGCTGTTGCGTGTCAAGAAGCCGCTGGTGCGTCAGCTGAATGCTGCTGAACTTGCCACGTTCCAGAAGTTCTGGGCTGCCCGTTATGAGGAAGCACGCGTGGCGCAAGAGGCTGCGCAGACTGAGCGGTTTACCAATCGCTTGCGGTTGCTGACGAACTTTGGGATTCGTCCCGTGGTGTCGTTTTGTAACATCAAGTCGGGTGGCAAGTCGACGGTGGGACTTTATGTCGCATCATCGGTGACCGAGAAGACGCGTATCAATGGCGTCATCATGCCGGCGACGCTCAACACGGCTACCAGTACTCTGGCCATCATGGCAGGGATTGATGTCCGGACGATGTTGCCGGTTGGTAAGTTGAACAAGGATATCGGATCGCTCAACACCTATCGTGCGCTTTCGCCGTATATTCCCATTACCCCTCACGGGCTGGGGATTGTCAGCGAAGACGCCAATAGCGTTGTGGTGGATGCCGGTAACTACAATACCGATCAGTTCACTGCGCTCGTGCGCGGGCTCTACCAAAGCACCGGCATGATCGTCCTGGATCACGGTAATGACAATGTCGAGTTTGGCAGCGTGCCGGTGGCAGCGACGCGTTTTAGCGACGTACTGGTGTTTGTGGGCATGGCCCCGACACCTATCTCGCTACAAACGCTCACCAAGACCATGGCCGGCTACAATACAGACCACCATGACGGCACTTCTCGGCTTGCTGATGCTTCGGCACTACCAGGGGAGAAGATCTCGACGCGCGAAAAGGTTCGTCGTTCGATTGTTGTGGTGACAGGAGTTCGACCCAGTGACCCACCGGTTGATTTCGAAGAACTCACTCGAGCACAGGTCCAAGACGCTAATGCGCCAGCTGTCCCCAAGTGGGCTGGTACTGGACTGACTGTTCGGTTTGATCCGTATATCGCTCGTGAAGACGTGGCACCGGTCGATCTGAATGAGATTGACCAGGGTACTGCCCGTGACTTCTTGGCTATCGCTGTGGCGATTTTCGAAGAGTCAGCACGCGCCCAGGGCATTACTGTCCCGGACGATTTCAAAGAACCCGCCCCACTCGTCGTCGACGAGTACTGACCCGAAAGGACAACCATGTTCTCTCCAACGATTTGGGCTGCGGCCCATGTGCAGACACAGCTGGCAGGACTGCCGGCCGATGTGATCACGCCGCAGTGCGGCGTCGCGGATAGCCTGAAGCCAACCTTCAAGTTGCTCGCGGGTGAGATCTTCGGTACGTCGGTGACGGTCGGCAAGATCCTCATCGTCATCGCGTTTGCCATCGGTATCCCCTTGGCTTTCTCGAAGAAGATCCCTGTTCTCTTGAAGGGGATTGGGATTTCGCTGTTGATGATTGTCGTGGCGACGGCGCTTGCGGCAAACACCAACCTATTGCCTGGCGCGGGCTGTTAGTAAGTTCGGGGTCGGCGGCGTTTTGCCGTCGGCCCCTCTCCACTTTTTGATAGATAAGGAGTACTGAAATGGCATGGTCAAGGCGCAAGCTAGGCATAGCTGGAGTGCTTCCGGTCGTGCTATTGCTTACGGCATTCACCCCGGCAAACCCTCTCGATCCTACTGAAGGATGGTCCGAAAGTGTGTGGGAGTGGTGTACGAAGCTAAACAACTTCATCAGCACCGCCCTTACCGAGCCGGCAAAATTGCTGGGACACGCCGACTGGGCTCAGACAATGTTTGAGCAAGTTTGGCCCCTTTCTAACTATGTCGCGTTCAATGTGTTTTTCTGCGCCGTATGTCTCGCGATTTTCCTGTGGGGGCGTGTCCTTGACAAGCTTCCGCAAATTGGTATTGCCGTACTTCTCACCGGAGCTTTCGCAGTACCGATGTGGAAGATCAATACCTATGTGCTCAGCATGAAGGTTGGACTGACAGAGGCGGTTAACAAGATTGGCCCCAGCTCGATCCCGTCCGATGCGAGCGGTATGCCCTTCCCAAAGTTGGACCCGGGGCCAGTGGCGCTCGGGTTCCATCTTGTCTACTTGTTCATTCTTCTTGCCATTGTCGGCCTAGTCATCGCGTTTGCCGTCGGAAGAATCATGATGGCGGCCGGCATCATGGGTGCCGCCGGAACGCTTAGTTTTGGTGAAATCGGCAGAAAGATTTGGCGCGGTGCAGTTGCCTTGTGGGTGATTACCTACTTGGCAGGTGACACTGTCGTCGCTTTCTTTCGAAGAATGGGACAAATTATCTCAGTCGGCGTCGACAATGTCGTCCTTAAGATTGTTCTCGCGATTGTTATGAGCCTTCTGACGTTTGCAGCGGTTTACGGTCTATATGCTCTTAGCAAGGAGTACGTGAGCCGCGCAGCAGGCGGAAAGAGCCGATCGAAGGTTGAGGGTCACACCGATTCCGACGTGACAAACCGCCCCGAGGTGGAGAGTCACACACATGACACACTAGAGGCCTCACTTAAGCCGATAGCACCAAGCGACAACACGTCCCAAGATGTGACCGTGGAAACGGTCGTAGTTGAAAAGCCTCCAGAATCAGACTCGTCTCCAGTGGTCACTAACGCTGGTAAGGCGGTCGAATTCGGTGCCGTGGTGGCTGGTCAGCCTGAAGTTGCGGCTGCTGTCCACGTGGCTACTGAAGACGCCGAGCCGCCGCAGCGGGCCCCTCATGAACGAGATCCGCAAGAGGTAACTCTTCAGGGGTATCTAAAGCGCAACGAAGTTTGACTTCACAACCCAACTGAGGAGGGCTGACTATGAGGACGCGTGCTAAGCCACCGCAGATCCTGGCTCCTACTCAGTTGAGCCAGCGATACTTCGAAATGGATGAGCCCGATATTTGGCTAACGGTAATCATGGTGTGCTCGATTGCCATGATTACTATGACAATCGGGTACTTGCCCTACGGTGGGCTGCTCAGCTTGATGCTGGTAGGACTACTGTACCGTACGAACACTACCAGGGTGTACCGTATTCCAAACGACGGAATCGCTAACCTTCATCTCAGACTTCGGAAGAAGAATGTGATGTGGGATGAAGCGAGCGGTACACCACCACCCATTCCCTTCATCGTCGACGAAATCATCGATGAGTCGAGAGCGAGTATAGGGTTGTTTCGCATCAAGGGAGCAAGTGATGCTTATGCCGTACCCATTTTGGGTAGCGGCGCAAGTACCACAACCAAGAGCCTTGTAGAGCAATATCGGCGCAGCAAGGAATTTGCCAAGCGTCTTGAGCACCTGGGTGCTGGACTGGGAATTTCGTGGGTCTACCGCACGAGTCCGTCCAATCCTTGGTTGACGCGTCAATATGTTGGTATGGCCGTCAATCCCTACGTCTTCGTGCCGGAAGGCATGGTAAAGGACGCAGATGGAAGACCGGTTATTGCCGAAGCGGACCTGACTCCTAGACAGCGACGTCACATGACACTGCACCGCCTGGTCGGTGAGCTGCAGGATATGGATGAAACACTTCCGCGTGAAGTTACTATGGCCCTCGTACTGACGACCACGGGCAACAAAAAACTAACGAGCAGTGGCGATAATGTAGATGTGCGTACGCTTCGCCGTTCCCCAATTATGCGCGCCGCCCGTCGTATCGAGCGTGACCTGCAAAGTTGGGGCGTTAATGATGCTCACATTGCAACAGGCGGCGAAGCCTTACGTTTCTTCAGGTCTACCTGGGATAGTGTAGGTATGCCGGCGTATTACGATGACGAGCAAGCCGGTCTGGCCGGTACAGTCACGAGCCGTCGTCATCTTATGACGAGGCGTATCGAAGGCTACCCGGACTACCTGGTGATCGATGGAAACTACATCGGCATCACGCGTGTAACCGCGCAGCCAGAGCTCATTGACCCCTCGTACTTCCTCGACGGCTTCAGCCTACTTGACGACGACGGACATCCTATCAATGGGACATTCGCCAAAGTCGGACAGGCTGTTAACTTGCGAAACGAATCTCGGTTTCTTGGACGCTTCATCGCTCTTGGGCGCTCTGCAGCCGATCTGTATCTGAGTGGACGGTACCGTACGAACGAAGCCATCGCTCGTGACGAAAGTCTTGAGGCGCGTGACCGTATGCTTGGAGAACTCAACTACTATCTCCAAAACTACAACCTGATTTGGGTGACGGTGTCGCCCAGTCTGGAAGCACACCGTGACGCCATGGTGATTGTAGAAGAGATGATGGAGCGGAAAGGTATGGGTCCTAAGCCGGTCAAGGGTGCCGTCCAGCAATGGCGCGCACTGTGGAGCGCGACGGGCATTAACCTGCTGTGAAACAATACTTCTTGGGAATGGGCTCTCGCCCGTTCCCAAGAAGCTCTTACTTTAGTTTAGGAGCGGTCGTAAGACGGCTTTTATACTGAGGTAAGAATAACCACCTCACGATACTTAACAATTCAAAAACTCTCTTTCCCAAAGGATGGTGATTACTATGGCTCGTGGTCGGTCATTCTCGTTTGGTGCGGATGCAACTATGCCATACCAACCGTTTATCGTGCCTTCACTGTGGCAACCTTCGGGTATGCCGCTTGGTACGTGTCTTCGGACGCATCGGCGCATTCCTTTCGATGCGTATCTCGCCCAAAAAACAGGCCTCACAAAGTCGCTCGAGATTGTTTTTACGGGTCTGAAGAAAAGCGGTAAAACGACGGCGATGAAGCTGTTCTCGATGTCAACAATGATTCAGCAAGCGATTGACACTGCTGGTGAGCTTGAAGACATGCGCATGCATATTGACAATCGCAAGCCCGAAGAGGCTACTGCGGAATGGGCGGGTATTGTCGAGAGTATGGCCTGCGACGTCATTGCTCTCAGGGACCTGTCGTTGGAGATGCTCGATCCGGTTGCTTTAAGAACCGAATGGGATATCTTGCAGACTGCAATGACGGGGGCAGAGTTCGTGAAGAATGAACAACTGACCCCAGACGAGGTGCTGGCTATGCGTATCGCTGTCTTCGTGATCAAACGCGATAGGCCGATGCAGCTGAGCACGCGACTTATGGAACGGGTACTACGGAGTATCTCCCTGGAAGATATCGAAGCATTTTACCGTCGTGTCGATGATCACCTTCTTGCTCACTATAGGACTGAGCGTGACAATCCCGATACGAGCGAACTGTATAAGCCGCTCGACGTGGTTCTTGAGGCCGAACCAAACTACGATGTTCAGGTGATTCAGGCGGCTGCCTTTAGGGTGGCAACCTATTTGACTCTGATTTTCGACGGTATGTTTGGCCGCATGTTCGCAGGGCGCCAGTCGATTCGTGATTACCTCGCGGAGCCGGCAGCGTTGTTTGATATGAGTGGACTTAGTCCGACAGAAGTTGCGTTTTTTGAGACGCAGCGTTTCAATACCATGACCGCTGCGCTCAACAACTATGATCTTGCAGCGATTCCTCACGTTCACGTGATGGAAGAAGTGCAAGAAGAAGGACAACACCCTTTGCAGGCACGTGCTCACGCGTTCCAGAACGCGAAGGCGCGGGCATCGCACAAAATCGGATTAGCTTCAACACAGTATCTCCCGAACATGATGTACGGAGATCCTGGTACAACCCTCCGGGGATATGCTGAGCAGATCTATAACGGCACGGATATCTTTGTGATTTTCCAACAGCCGAATAACGAAGAAACTTGGAATATGTTGCGCGGGCTTGAGCTGGACGACAGTTTAATTCGGCTTTCGCAACGTCTTGGCCAGGGTTGCTCGATTATTAAGGCGCGTGAACGTGACCCACTGTATCTACAGTGGCACATTCCGCCCATGATGCGTAAGCTTGTGCAATCAAGCGGTGCGACCGAGCGTATGCTTCGCCGTCGGCCGGTTATGGATGACCCGAGAATCAAGAGTCTCATGGACAGGAAGGGAGAACGCTGATGAAACGGTACTGGCGACAGATTCTTGCAGGTGTGTTGCTAGTGGTGGTCGTTCTGACCTTCTTCCTGCGGCCAAGCTCGAATGAATCAAGTACCCCGCCACCAGCCCCTCCTGTGTCGTCCGCCGTGGCGACCCAGGAGGACACGCTGGCTCTACGCGAGAAGCAGATGATTGTTGACCAAGTGTTTGCACTTGAGCAAGTACTCGACTCTCCGCCGAGCGCTGAGCGCTCGGCGGTACTCACAAAGCTCTGTACGCCTGCTGGATACGCTTCGCTTGGCGTCTCATCGACACATGACGAGTCGAACGCTGGGCAAGCAGAGCCAGTGACTGTGATAGTAGAGCGTGGGCTTAGTAGTTCTGTGCTCGTGCACGATTTCGACGAGAAAACGGTCTGGGTGCAATCGACGATTGTTGTGAGCACCAAGCGTGGCCGCGATATCGTCAATACCTTCCCTGTAACACGCTTGTCGTACTGGGAAAAAACCAGTGACGGCTGGAAGTTTATTGGCTTCGAGAAGTCGAGTGGCCAATGAAGGGCTATAAGAAACTTCTAGTTATCCTGTTGACGCCGATTTTGATGCTCGTTCTGGTCATTGTTGGTGTTGCAGGGTTTTTCTCGAATACCCAGCAGTACTGCTCGACGCAGGGACAGGGAACGTACTATCTGCCGGCAGTCGGAGGCCCCGTGCCTTCGGTGCCGGGATTTAATTCGCCCGAGCAGCTACAGAACATCGCCATCATCCGTGATGTGGGCGTATCAAGGCACCGTAGTGTGCGCGACATTCAGATTGCGCTGATGGTGGCAAAACAAGAATCGAACATTCGTAACCTTAAATGGGGTGACCGCGATAGTCTTGGGATCTTTCAGCAGCGGCCCAGCCAAGGCTGGGGTACGCCTGATCAGATCTTGGACCCGGTGTATGCCACAAATAAGTTCTACGAAGCGCTCGAAAAAGTCGCCAACCGTGACACAATGCCGCTCATCGAAGTAGCAATCGCGGTTCAGCGACCCAATCGAGCAAGCTACGAGAAAACGTTTTACTTGTGGGAAGTTCCTGTCTTGCAAATCCTGGCCGGATTTGTTTCTGATCCCACAGCAGTCGCACCAGGTGTGCAAGCTCCAAGTACCGACTGCTCACAATTCCTAGTCGGAGGCATCAACGCCGCGGTCGAAATTGCGGTTCAGGCTGCGCTCAGTCAGCAAGGCAAGACTAACCAATGGGCAACGACAACTCCCTTCGATAACTCTGGATTTACTCAGTGGGCATATCAGATGGCGGGCATATCGCTGCCGCTTGGCGCCAGTGCCCAGTATCAGTACGGGGCGGCGATTGCCAAGCCAGGTACCGGTACTTCCGGCGAATGGCTTGAGGTGTTGCAGCGCGGCGACCTTCTCTACTGGTCCTCGCAAATGCAGCTCTTGCCGATAGATTTGAAGGCAACTCATGTTGCGATCTACCTTGGGAATGGGCAGATGATTGATGCGAGTGGTGCACTCGTGCCGATTAGTGTCCAGCCAGTTTCATGGAGCAGCACCACGTCTGCGTTTATGGCGGCTACACGGCCTGTTTCGGTCGGGGCTCCCAGTGCCAGTCTGAGTAATGGTTGGCGCTGGCCTCTCGACTCGATTCGTGTCACCAGCTCCTATGGCATGCGCGTACACCCCATTACAGGTGTGTATAAACTGCATGATGGCGTGGACTTCGCCGCAAGCATGGCAACGCCAGTGAAGGCGGCACACGGCGGCAAGGTGTTGTTCGCAGGACCCGCAGGTGGGTATGGCAACTTCGTCACGATTGACCATGGCGGCATTGTCACTGGCTACGCTCACCTCTCGGTCGTCAAGGTCAGTGCGGGCGAGCAAGTGTCTGCAGGCCAAGTTATTGCCCTTTCGGGCAGCACTGGCTCAAGTACAGGCCCTCACCTGCACTTCAACGTGCGAGTGAATGGTGCGTTTGTTGATCCAGTAGCGTTCATGCGGCAGTTCGGACTCGTTCCGTAGCCATTGAACATCGGATCGGCCGCCGAGGAGTTAACCAACTCCTCGGCTTTTTCATTGGTTATGTTTAAAATAATTTAGACTAAATAACAATTAAATGGTAATATAGTAGTACTGGTATCTCCCCTACTACGTAAGGAACTGCCATGGACCTTGCAAATGTATCTCAGGGTATTTTGAGCCTAGCGGTCGGTCTTGTGGCGCTACTTGGCGGGCGTGCTCTGCTCGACAAAAGCGGGCGCCCCCTCGTGCTGCAACTGCTCGGGATTTTCCTTGGTATCGCCGGGGCGACGCTTATGCTCGGTTCGTTGCCCGCTGGTTGGGTATCGAGCAACGTGCAGCTCATTATTGTCACCGTCGTCTTCCTTCTTGCGTCGTTCCTGATGATGAAGAATAGCGGCAAAAAGACGGCTGGCTTCGCGATCGGGATCTTCCTGGTGGTACTTGCCACCATCGCACTGTTTGTAGAGGTAGGTTCGTACTACCAGTGGCTGCCAAGCGGTGTGCTGCGCGATCTTGTCGACGCTGGCATCCGCTCGCTTCAGGACATCCTTGATGCTGTTGGCAAGGTAATCCACTAACATGAAGGCCAGTACTGAGCTACTGGAGGAGTGGGATCACGACAAGTCCACTCCTCCAAACGCCTATTGCGAGCGCCGGAGCGTCAAGCAGCTGATCTTTTCGTCGGTGTCGACCGTAATCCTTGCTACCACCATGGTGTTCGTCGTCTTGGTGCTGTGGCAAGGTTTTCACTGGTACTACCTCGGAGGTTTTCTTCCTGCGGTCCTATGGTCGTACCGTGAGTACTGGCAGTGGGCCAACAACTACATCACCTGCGACCCGCACGACGGCAACCTGTGTATTCAGGAGAAAGCTAACATCTTGCTCCTAGTGCTGGGAAGTCCGGACGACGTGGAAAGTATCGAAAACGTCAATCTCGATACCCCCACACGCAGTCCCCTTGACTACCTGTTTAATACTGTGACACTGTATGTTGGGTCAAAGCGGCTGCCCAACGTCATGAATGTTGAGCATCTGCTCAAAATCAAGCAGTATCGAACGTCACTTGAGCAGCAGCAAAAAACGCTGGGTCTCCTGGCGTTTGAAGCAAACGTGGCAATGCTGGCTGTGCTCGAACGGATTGAGAAGCGGCTCGAGAATCTGGGGTCCTTCCCTGCTGCGGTTGTAGTGGCCAGTGAGCCCGTTGCCCCTGTCGAGCCACTGGCGCCCAGTGAAGATCTTGGCACAGGCGCTCCGCCAGATGAAGATGAAAACGAAGTCGAAAGTGACTCGTAGCACACCCCCTGCATGAAAATGCAGGGGTTTTACTTTGGCAAACTTTATTGAATCGAAATGGAACGAAATGCATACTGAAATACTGGGTAAGGGTAATCTGAGCAATAAGATCTAGGAACAATAAAGATCTGATCTTTAACAGATGAAAAAAGTCCGACCTTTACTTACCGGGAATATCAAAAGATATAGTCCATCCTCGCTCGGAAAAGTAAGCAAGCTGATTTTTCTCTCGCCTCGTCGGTTTATCGAACCCTGCGGGCCTGGCTCTCTAGCAAGGGCTATCAAAGCAAAAACCCCTAGCCTAGGCCAGAGGTTTTTGCTTTGGTGATCGTACCGGGAATCGAACCCGGATTGTCAGGATGAGAACCTGATGTCCTAACCGTTAGACGATACGACCGTACTAAACATTATATCTGACAATGTTCGATTCGCCGTGGGAATCGGCCACCTTGCCGGCAGCTCTCACCCGATGTCCTAGCCACGTTCCGCGGCCCCGTCGCCACATCTTTGAAAGCACAGCTTTCAAGAGTGGGCTCCCTTGCAAACTGCCACTGGCAGTTCTCACGTTAGACGATACGACCATGAAGATGAGTGAAGGACGAATGCGTGTAGCTCATTTGTCATTCCGAGTCGAGTGGTCATAGCTGTGAGCAGATACGACCACGAGTACGTGTACCAACAGTACTGTACTATGCTACCAAAAACAGGGGCCAAAGTCTAGTTACTATGATGATGGCGGCGTGTTGGTGGCAACAGAGTCGAGCTTGCTTATCACTTCGAGTAACCGCCGAGGTGTAATCTCTGCTTTTATAAGGTAAGCATCGACATCATGCTGCATCGCCATGCGGCTTTCGGTGTCTTGATCGAAGTTGGTCAGCACGATGACCCGCGTGCCCGGGATTTTGTCGACGCCACCACCCCGAAGCGAGCGTAATATGTCGGTGCCGCGCTTTTCTGGGAGCATAATATCGAGCAGAATCACGTCGTAGTGCTTGCCGGTAGCGGCGACCAAGCCGTCATTGCCGTCAACCACCCAGTCCACGGTATAGCCTGCATGTTGCAAGCTGCGGACGTACATTTCGCCAATAAAGCGGTCGTCCTCGATGACAAGTACAGTAGAAAGAGCCATAGCTTTATTGTACCATTCCGCTAGCTGCTAAACCGCGAATGGTTTTTAATCCAGCCGTCACTGCTTTTAATGAGTCCGGCGTTGGTATGGTCATTCGCCTGTAATTTGTCGGCGACAGATGCATAGGTGGGAACGGTGAAGCTAAAGGTTGATCCTTGGCCCTCGATACTGCTCACCCCTATCGTGCCTCCGTGACTTTCGACAATTGCTTTGCAAATGTAGAGTCCTATGCCGGTGCCAGCGACTGTTTCCCTAGAACGATGGCTTCGATAAAACTTATGAAACAAGTTTCCGACCACGTTGCTCGGCATGCCGATGCCGTTGTCTTGTATGCTCACTTCTACCGTTGCTGGGTCTTTGAGTCGTGCCGATACCGCGACGGCACCGCCTTCATTGCTATACTTTAGCGCGTTGTCGATGAGGTTGCTGATAACTTCGCTCAGGCTCGAACGATCAGCGGCGATTGTCGGCAAATCGGACGGAATGGTGACACTGAGTAGGCGGTTTTGTGAGCTGGCGCGGAGTGCCATATCGTCGCGAATCGTATCGTAAATATCGCCGAGTCGTTCTTCGGCGAGGTGAATTTGCAAGTGTCGACGATCGTATTTGCTAGTGTTGAGAATATTGTTTATGTAGCCGCTCAGGCGATTGGCACTGACAATCAATCGCTTCATTAGCTCCTTCTGGTCGGGGGCTAACACCTGCTCAAGCTCGATATCAAGCACGTCTAGGTAGCCGCGAATGACAGTAATTGGTCCACGCAGTTCGTGTGCGGCAAATGATATAAAGTCCAGCTCGTCGTCTTCGGGTTTGTAGGTGCCGGTATTGTCGAACAGCACCAGTACTACTTCAGCCGCACTGCCCTTTTCGTAGCTGGCGGCGACATCAAAAATCCGTCGATCTTCGTCGCCAACAATTCTATTTGGTACTCTAAGCCAGGTTTTTTCGTCGTGTACGGCAGTTTCGCGACACTTCGCCAGCCATGCGGCAAACTCACCTTCTTTTTCGAATAATAATTCGAGTTGAGGAACGTTGTTTACATCCTTAGCGATAGGTGCACGCTTGTTAGCATATTGCACGTGTCCATCGGCATCGAGGATGACAAGTCCTGCCTTGGTATGTTCGAGCGCAGCCGATAGTCGTTGCAGATCGTCGGTATTTTGTGTTGAGGTAGCGGATGGCTTATTTTTGTCGGCAACTAGTTCGTAAACAAACTGGAGAACTGGCTTGAAGCCGTTGCGTTGGTAGCTGACCGAGTTTGGTGTTGCGAGCGGTCCGTTAGGTTCTTCACCGGCAGCGCTGGTAATTGCATTCACGAGGTCATGATGTGGGCGCAGCAGCTCGTGGACGAGGAGAATATTGAGGCCAGTTGCCGTCAGAAAAGTCGCTAGGATAATAATCCAAAACCCTGCATCGTTGGTGTGGAGGCCGGCGGTGAGGAGCGACATGCCGACCACTACTGCCACTGCTAGCTGCATGACAACCGTTATGAGCATAGCTGTTCGGTTAAACCGCGGCCAATAGTCGCGTAGCAGTATAGGCTTTGTCGGGGCTTGGGCTGGTGTTGGTAGTGGTGGTGGGGTTGGCACTACGTCCATGATACGCTCCCACCACTATTTGGGATGGCACCAACCCAGGTTTGGCCCCTGTTAAGTAAGATTGTTTTTCCGGACGCATCGAGTAGCTCGAGCGGTGACATGCGGTCGTTCTTGCGCCAGGTGCATTCGGTGACTGTGCCATTTTGAAATACATAAGCCGTGCCGGTGCCGGTCGTTTGAATCGATTGCCGGTAGCCATCTTCGAGTATGGTGTGCATGTCAACTTTCAGTGCCACGACGACACTTGGTGTTAGTCTACCCTTTTCCCTATCTTCACTTGGTGCACCGCCAATACTGCGCAGGTAGGTGTTGGTCGCCGGGTCGTAGTCGTAGTGCGTGTTGTACCATGTGCTGCTAAAGTTCATGTCGATCGATGTCGCATTTGGTACGGTGCTGGCTTTGCCATCGGTACGACTAAAACCGGTGAATGACGAACTAGTGTAACCCTTCTTGGCGTTGAGAGCATCGAGCTTTTCGAAGCTGGTGTAGACGTTGTGTGGGGCATAGCGATCGCTGGCTCGCCAGTAGTAAGCGGCGTTAAAAAACTGGTCTATATCTCGGTAATTACCATTACGTACCTCGCCAAGTGCGGCTGCGCTACCGCCAATATGGGCAATACTGGCATTATACGGAGCCGCCCAGTCGAGGTAATACATGCGCAGGCTGCGCACCGGGCCAATCAGCTGTGGTTTATCTTCTTGGTGGAGTGTCAAAAAGCGAGTGATGCCGCCTTCGGCGATAGCCTCATACACAATGCCGGCGTCTTTGAGCCCGCTTTGCGGCCGAGCGTCAGGGCTGTTTTCGATCATAATGGCAGTGACTAGTTGTTTGGTAGCTGCTTCGCTATCGACTTTTAGGCCGGTTAGCGGCGAATAGTACACAGGCGCAGGCTTGGGCTTATTCGCTACTTTAATAGGTGTCGTGTCGACTGTTGCGACCGGTGATTGGTAGTAGACCGTGGCAGCGACCAGAGCCGCCGATACTACAAGGCCCAGCCCTACAAAGGCGTAGGTGCGCGTGCGGTGCGTGTGGATCCACTCGTGGAGGCGCGGAAACAGCTGATGAGGAGGCCGTGGTTTCATGCTTATGATTAGTATATCAGAGGGATGTGACCACTTCAATTTGTAGGGCTATTTACTCAGGCGGGCAAGCGTTGTTTGTTTGCCAAGCAGTGCTAGGGTGTCGTTTAACTGTGGGCTAAAGGGCGCCCACGTGGTAACAATGCGAATGAGGCTGAACAGCACGCCGGGTTTTTGACCGGTAAGTTCGAGCAAGTGATTGAGCGTCTGCTGAATTGTTTCGCCGTTCCAGTCGTCAATCTTCTCAAATTCGGATTTGACTGTTTCTAACAGATGATTAATATCAGTTTGTGAGAGATTTTTGAGCTGTTTATTGCCAGTAATGAGCGTGTCGTCGCGGGTGGGCTCTTCGAAAAAGTAGCTCGTCAGTGCTGGCAAATCTTTCAACGTTTTGAGCCGTTCGTGAGCAAGTGCAAGTACTTGTTTTTTGTAGCTTTCGGGGGCCTTTTTGGCACTCTCGCTCCAGAAAAATTCAATTCGGTCATACAGCTCGTCGAGGGAAAGTTCGCGGATAAAATGCCCGTTCATCCACAACAGCCGTTTTTCATCAAAACGAGCACCACTGCGCTGGACGCGTTCGAGGCTAAATTTGTCGACAAGCTCCTGCTTTGTAAAAACTTCTTGCTCCGTACCATCGTTCCAGCCCATAGTGGCAATAAAACTCATCATCGTTTCGGGCAAATAGCCGTCGCGGATATAGTCGAGCACGTCTTTTGCGCCGTCACGTTTGCCGAGCTTTTTGTTCCCCTGCTCATTCATAATGTGCGGCATATGTGCAAATAGCGGGCGGCTCAGCCCAAGCGCTTCGTAAAGCGCAAGGTAGTTAGGCATGCTGGAAATAAATTCCTGGCCGCGGATGACGTGGGTAATTTCCATCTCTGCATCGTCGATGATATGAGCGAAATTATAGGTAGGATAGCCATCTGACTTTATGAGAATAATATCGTCGACAACTTCGGGACTGGTCGATATATCCCCCATTACCTCGTCGTGGTACTGGTAGCTTTTTGGTTCCGATTTAAAACGGAGCGGACGAGTTCCGTCCCAAATAGGTGGGTTTTCGGGGCGATAGTTACGATACAAAAATGCCCGTTTGTTCGCTTGTGCTTCCTCGCGAAACCGTTGGATTTGCTCTGGAGTGTACGGGTCGGCATACGCCCGCCCGGCATCAATAAGCTTTTGCGCCCACTGCTTATAATGGTCGAGTCGCTGACTCTGCACGTATGGTGCGAACGGCCCGCCAATGTCTGGTCCTTCGTCGTATTCGATGCCGATGGCTTTGAGGCTAGAGATTAAGTGTTCGGCGCTGCCCGGTACCTCGCGTTTTTTGTCGGTATCTTCAAAGCGAAGAACGAACGTGCCTCCGGCTTGTCTGGCCACCAGGAATGCAAACAAGGCGGTACGAATCCCACCGACATGGAGAAAACCGGTAGGGCTGGGGGCAAAACGAGTACGAACTATCATGATAGGTATTATAACAGAGAACACCCCGTCTCGCGACCACACTTGGCGGTGGTGCAAGACGGGGTGTGGTAGTGCCACACTAGACACTCATGGTGGCAACCCACGCGGCGTGCGCGTAGGGCGAAGTGCGAGCGCGGCCGCGGCGCAGGTGGCGCTGCCAGGCAGCGACGACCTGCGGGTTGACCGCAGGGCTGGCCTGCTCGGACAGCTGGCAGTACAGCTCGTACTCCCGCACTGGGTCTTCGTCGTCGCCGACGGGGTCCAACCTGGCCATCACCTCGAAGTAGGTGCTGTACGGGTCCAGGTTGCGGGAGCGCTCGTTGAGCTCATCCCACGCATCACTCTCTTCCCATTCTCGGTCCTCCCGCTCGAATCGCTCGAGCTCGTCCCACGAAGTGGGGTGGGCGCAACCCAAAATGTCATCCCAGTCGTAGGACGGGAGGACATCATCGTCCATCCGCAGCCCGTCGTAAAGGCCACCCTTCATGTGCTATCCCCTTTTCTTTTCAGTAGTGGGAATTATTCCTGAATTTCATTATAGCACATATTATAATAAAAGTCAATACTATTGAATAGCCCACCCCTGGTATGGGGTGGGAGTAGAGTGTGCGCTCAGGCGTCAGATGGCCCGGCGCTGGCCGGCCGATCCTGGATACCGTTGCTAGTGACGCCCAGTTACCCCGATTGTGTTCCCCCGGTCCCACTAGTCCATGCGACTGAAGGCTATTGCGAGCGGCGTGATGGCCTGCAAGATCACTAGCCCGATCATCGACTGCAACAAGCTGCTACTAGTGTTGTATGAGAAAACGAACACAATATCAACAATAAAACTTATGAATAGCGCGGAGTATAACCAGTCTTGCCCCCTACTTTGCCCGGTGTATCTGTGATAAAAAATTGATTCATATAAAGGCAAAAGCATCATCATAATAAAAGGAAAAGCGAGTAAAGTACAAATAGCAACAACGATAGGGTTACCCCAGAATGTTTGTGGGCCAGGAGCGGATGGAGGATAAGTGCTCATTGCAAATATAAAAAACGCTGTCGAGAAAAATAGCACGGTCATGAGTGTGATAAATATCGCGTAATGGACGGCGCTGACTTGTTGCTTGCTGTGTTTCATATGCTTCTTACCCCTATAGACTGGTTGCAATATGCTGCACCTGCTCAGGGCTCAAGGGGGCGTTGCCGCTGATGGTATATAAAATCCCACCATTTACCCAGGCCGCACTAGTACCGTACGTATAAATAGTTAAGCCATTGGCGCTGGTTGTAGTGTAGCGCGTCCCTGCCGCTGGGGTGACGTAATTGTCTAGTACAGCCGAGGAGTCCCACTCAGATCTTGCCTGAGTGAGCGTATAGGCAATAGGGCTAGAATTGGCAGCAAATTTCATTGTTACGTTACCTTGACCGTAGGCTACGGGGCCGGATAGGCTGTAGCCCGATGGCTTATAGGCCGGGTAGCTGGCATTAATACCGGCCTGCGCGGCAGCCACGCGGGTGGAGAGCTGAGGCATATTGAGGTACGTAAAGTACCCGCCAAGGAGTAGTAGAGCAAGTGATGCCGATGCAATACTGAAGGCTTTTGCAAAACGATTTTCACCAGTAGCTTTGTGTTGTTTGTCGCCGCGCTTGACTGGTGTTTTGGCCATCGCTGCGGCGATGGCTTCTTGTTTGATAATCTGCGAGGGCTTGAGCGCTTGAGCGATGTCTGGCTTTACTATGCGATTTTCAGCGCGACGTACTACTGGGTGCTGGCGGGGAGCAAAATCAGAAACAGTGTTTTGTTTGACCGTACGGTGCTGACTATTGTATTGCCTGGCAAAGCGCGAAATCGACTCGCTCCGACTAACAAGTGGCGTGGGAGCGGGCTTGTGATGAATAACTGCTGGTGACGGAGAACCATGTGAAATCACCGGCTTGCTGCTGACAACATATTTGCGATTGAGCGTGCGAGATTTTTGCAGCGACACATGCACTGACGAGGCTTGCTGCGTCTTTACACTGTGCGCTTCTCGCTCCATGCGGACTGGTAGGCCGGTTTTCTTGTCATACACCGTCCCATTGACCGTAACTGTCTGTTGGCTCATAACTTTCCTATTATTTCTTCCCGAGCTACCCCGCTCGTGCTTACCTATTAGTATAGGGGCGTCATGCTTGTTTGGCAAGGGTTCATTTGTTGAGTCACCTGGGCTATAATAGCTGTACGTATGAATCGACGTAAAAGCAAACGCCAAAAGCGGGCGCAACTTATCTTTGTCTACACGCTTATGGCACTCAGTGTCATTACAGTGGTCGGTATTTTGGCACTCGTGATGCTTGGTTATCGGTTTAACCGCTATGACGGTAAGGTAGAACAAGGTGGACTAGTGCAATTTGATTCTCGACCTAGCGGTGCGGTGGTGACAATTGACGGAATTCGACTTGCTAACAAAACAGCGAGCAAGATAACGGCGATGAGTGGACAGCATACCATTACTATCGCCAAAGAAGGCTATACCTCGTGGCAAAAAGACGTTTTTGTACAGGCTGGAGGGGTGTTGTGGCTCAACTATGCACTGCTAAAACCTACGAAACCCACAGTCACCACAGTAGCAACTCTACCGACAATTTCAAGCAGTATGGTTTCCTATGATCGCAAATCGATGGTGGTGGTTGCAGAGCCTTCGAACCCCTTACTCTACGTTATTTCCCTCAACAGCGATGTACCTTCACTGACAAAGGTGCAGATACCAACTAGCCTTTATACCGCAACTGAAGATGCGACTACCCAAACATTTAGCCTGGTTGGCCTCGACAAAGAGGCGCGGTCCGCAATCGTACAGCATACCTATCTGGATAAGTCCGAATATCTGTCGATCGATATTCGTGGAGGGAATGCGATGTATAACATTAATCAAAGTGCAGGGGCAGATATCGCTGCCGTTGACTACCGGTTTGGTGACCCGGGTACGGTGTATGTGGTGACAGCCGCTCGTGAACTACGGCGCCTAGGGCTTGCCAGCAGCACACTATCCGCTCCTATTGTTGGCAATATCGCTGAATTTTCTCAGACGAACCAAACCGGTGTCACATATACGACGCTTCCGGACACGACGGGGGTACGTACGATAGGCTATGTATCAGATGGCGCCACCAAGGCGCGGAGTTTGGGATCGACATCAGGCGGTGATGTCTATAAGGTGCTTGCTAGCACCTATTTTGGTGAACGTTATATTACGACACTTAGCGGCACTACCGTGACAATTTCGAAGGGAGACCTGCCCGATACTGATTCATCGGGCGCACTTAATCAGAAAGTCGTTGCTACATTCACAGTTGCCCCAGGTGCTACGACACTACGCTATTCTCCGGGTGATAATCGCTTTGTTATGGTGCAGTCTGGTGAGCATATAGCCGGCTACGACCTCGAACTCATGCAGTCTTCACGCCTCACACTCGCTACTGCCCCCTCGCGGGCTGTTGGCTGGATCGATGGCTATCACTGGGCGGCCGTCGCTGGTGGTACGGCCACATACTATGATTTTGACGGTACAAATGGCCAAATGATAGTGAGTGGTGCAAGTGATGCTGCTGTCGGGTTGTCTGAAAATTATAAATATCTTTACTCCACTATTTCAACACCGGCGGGTATAGACATTGTTCGCAGTACGATGACGAACTAGTTGCCAATGCCGAAGATGCGCTGTAGGAATGTTGGCGAATTGGACGGCATTTTAGTGGCGGTACTGGTAGCGGTAGAGGGCGGCGTAGAGGTAGCGGCAGTGGAAGGGTCAGGGCTGACTTGTTCACCAAAGACCAGTAGGCGGTTGTTGGCTGTGCCGAGCGGCACACAGGTAATAAGTGTGATGAGCGGCTTTGTTGTCGGTTCGACAAGGGCTGCAACATCGGTTGGCTTCACAACTTTGGTGTGGGTGACGGTGTAGGTGTAGCGAGTACTGTTGTAGTTTACGTAAATTACGTCACCTTCTCCGATCTGTTCGAGACGGGCAAAAATAAATTTGTAATCGCCATTATCGAGCCAATCGTTACTGCTGTGGCCCGATACGACGAAGTTGCCAACCTGGCCCGGTCTGGCGCTTGCGCCCTGCATATTGAACCAAGCGACACCTTTGTTCATGGCGTTATTGAGTGAGTTCTGATCACTTGCGATTGCGTCCCAAACAATCGGCACATTGACATTAATCTTCGGCACAATGAGTCGCGGATCTACCCCTACGGCAACTCTAGTGCTCGGATCAACAATGAGTGTTGATGGATCCATGTTACCGGGTGTGACATAAGCCTCGACACTGGCAAAGAGCACGCGGTTGTACTGCAAGAATAAAAACACTAACATGACAACAATTGCCGCAAGTGTGGGGATAAAATGTCGACTTTTGCGTACCGTAGCGGCCCGTGACGATAGCTTTTGGCGCAGTTTTGAACGCAGGTCATCCATGGCTTCGTCGGTACTGATTGATTCGCTGCGCTGTTTGGCTCCTGCTTCAAGTGACTGCTTAGCCTCGTGCACTTGCCCAACGTAGTATCGCTCATAATACTGCTGATAGTAGCTTTGCCACGCAGAATGGTACTTTTGCCAAGCGCTCACCTGAATTTCGTGCTGCCCCTCATCGTGAGTACGCTGGTAGGTGCTGGTGACGCCGATATCTTGGTTTTCGAGCTGGAGATTTTCGCCAGGCTGCTTATTGTGGGTGATATCACCGCCGTACAGCGCGTCGATCTGTCCGCGCACGATATTGGCCGCGGCTTCATTCGCTCCGCGCTCATCAACAGTACCGTTGGTCGACTGACGCGGCGGTACCACTATTGGCGTTGTTGGTCGGTTATCATCTGGGCGCATAGTATTGTATCTGCTGTCTAGTATACAGCAGTCGTCTGATAAAGCCTATGCGGTAACAGGTGGTGTGCTGTACGAATAGTTTGCTGGTGGGCCGGGCGGGACTTGAACCCGCACGAGATAATTCTCACCAGATTTTGAGTCTAGCGCGTCTACCAATTCCGCCACCAGCCCATCAGCACACTATTCGTGATGTCGCATCCCATTATATCAATCTGTCGAACAAATAAGAAGAGACCCTATTGTAAAGCCCGGGTCTCGGGGGCTGTGCGAACACTAGCTACGGATACCAGCAACCTGGTTGTACAGGTCGGGCGGCAGCGTAATGTCGACGTGGTAGATATTACCAGCAATGACTGGCGGCAGACCAAGCTTTTTGATCTCGGGCTTGAGCTGTGGCTCCGGATTGAGTGGCCACTTTACGCACCCAATCGCCAAGTTAGAGATGCCCCAATGGCAGTCACTCATCGGGTCGTCCCACCGGGCTTGCGGGCCATACATCGCGTTTGTCAGTATGACCGTCATCGATGCCGGTGCGGATGCGTCCTGGTGAAAAGTGATTTTGTCGGTTGGGATAGTAAGCATCCAACTGTCGACGCCATTGCCGCTGGTAAAGCTCAGTGTCACAGCCGTTGCTGGCTGCAAGTCTGCGCTTGCCCGAGCCGAGAATAGCCCGGCATTCGCCCTGACCGTCCC
This sequence comes from Candidatus Saccharibacteria bacterium, assembly GCA_016700015.1. Lineage (NCBI taxonomy): Bacteria > Candidatus Saccharimonadota > Candidatus Saccharimonadota bacterium. Next base: position 522,044 of record CP064995.1, on the reverse strand, counting down.
AGATGACCCACCGGTTATTCCACCGATAACTAGTGGGTAGGAGCGCCCACTGTCAAGACCGAAGCTCTGAGCAGCAGCCGCGGCGCTGCCCGTACGTGGTTGAGGCCCGTTGAACGAAAATAGCGCTGTTGCGATATTACCAATGACGGCGCACACAATGAACGTGATCCCGAAGATCTGGAAAAAAGCTTTGCGGTTGCTGGCATCTATAGTGAAGAACAACGATGTTAGCACCGCGACCACATAGCCGATGATCGGCCAAGGGCCAATAAGCCAATAAATCTCCACGGCAGTCACTCCTATTAATTGAAGGTACAATCCATCCACTAGTCTACCATAAAAGACATACAAGTAAACGAGATAGTATAAAAAACAATTATATTTTATGGCATATTAACGCAATGAGACTGGTGCTTACCGCTTCTAGTAGTTGCCTGGGCGTCCAGAGCCAATAAGTAGCAGCGCGGGCGGCGGTAGTGCCGCGCCAGATGGCCATAGGGCTGTCCCATTTGGTGCTCGTCACTTGCCCTGCGTGGGCAACGACCAGTGTGTCGCGGTGCAAAACGGCGATGGTAATAGGGTACGTAATCGTAAATTTATGGACAGCCTCGACCAGCTGCAGTAGCTGCATGCTAAAAGTGAGGATTTTGGGATAGTAGACGCTCTGAAACAGCTTTTGCAGCTGTGCAAACGACACTACTAGTAGCGTGTTTGGCCTGTTGACCAGGGCTTCGCTACTGTTTTTCACCAGGTCGATTGCATCGCGCGTGAGCACAAGCGGGCCGCTATAGGTACGCAGCAGGTCTTCGTATACAATTGCGGTTTCACTGTTGTGCCCAGCGTCGCCACACAGTAGTAGTACGCCACTCCACTGCGCCAGGGCTTGCATGTCGACGAGTGCTTCACGCGCCAGGCTGCCGCTTGGGTTGCTGGCAGCAAACACGACGTCGGTCATGCTAGCCGGAATAGCCTTGCGTAGCACATCAGGCAAGAGTACGCGGACTTCACCTGCTCCGGTGGCCAGCGCAGTTGCGTAACTTTCGGCCACCCCTGCAAAACCAAGCTTGTTGCCGCCAATAATGCCAAGCTTGCCGCGCTGGGAGCGCTGTTCGGGCTTGCTCCACTCTATGTCGGGAAACAGCGGCTTATCTGGTGCTTGCTGCTTCCAATAGCTCATATCCATAGCTCTAGTATACAGGTGTATACTAGGTTAACGTGACAAGTAAGAATTCTTTTGAACGAGTGGTGGTGCTTGCCAACCCCGTGAGCACGCGCAGCGAAACAGTCGGGGTGCAAATTGATGATATTCGTGAGAACTTTGGAAGCCGGGTAATTGAACTTGCAACTTACCCGTCTCCTTCTGATACGACGCAAATGTTAAAAGCCGCGCTGCGCTACGGCGATGTAGTAGTGACGGCGGGCGGCGACGGCACGGCTCGTACTGCGGTAGAAGCACTGGCCGACCCTACGGTAGCAGCTCATCATGCTACCTTATTACCCCTGCCGGGCGGCTATCGTAATGACCTGGCGAATCAGCTGCACGGTGGTCATATGTTAGCGCAGCCGTCGAAAATTATTAAAGAAGCGCCGATGGTCGACATCGTGCCGCTACGCACAACCTATGAATACGAGGGGCGGAGGATTGAGCGATTGAGTGCGCTTTACAGTGGTATAGGAGCGATGGCGACGACCGCTCACTACATAGCATCGCCTAGTTTTCGTGGTCGGCCTGGTTATGATGTTTCGTGGGTGCGCGACATATATGGTCTTAGTACACTACCCTGGACGCTAAAAAATGTACAAACTTTTCCAGTGGAATGCCACGGTGAGGTGTATTCGCTTCTTGATGCCACGATTGCTAATAGCGGCGTGGTAGCTCAGTATTTACACCCTCCTGTCGAGCTTGCCGACCACAAGGCATTCTATACAGAGCTACACAGTCGCTCACCGCTTGAAGTTGTTCCGTATATCGTGCGCCTCATGTCGCAGCCCTGGTTACCGCCACCAGAGCATACAGTTGTGCAGCCGGGTCAGGTAAAACAGCTAATACCGCTCCAAGAAACCTATCTACATACTGATGGCGACGCAGAAAAGATCGACGCTGGTTCAAAGGTGACACTTGGGCTGCATACGGTGTCATTTCGAGCACTGTATAGCCGCCACCGGGTGCTGCGCACAGTACGGAATCGTCGACCCACTACATGGCAGGCCAGTCCGAGTCAGCAAGTTGCGTATTAATGAGGTTCGGTGCGCGGCGATGCCGAAAGGTGGTGTTTGATCATTTTGTACTGGTTGTCGAATACGAATTCTGCCGCAACGTAGTTACCTGCCAAAACTTCTGGTAGCCAGTACTGATCGTCAGGCCACATGTCGTCGTAAGGTATATCACTGGTCGTAAACCAGCATGGTGCCATTTCGTCGCTTTCTGTTGGTTCGCCCTGCCACTTGGTGCACTCGTACACTTCGACGTCCATGTTTGAATACATATCGACAAACGGTTCTTGGTAGAACGCCAGGTCGGCGACTTTTATGAGCGCAGTCGCCCGTACACCAATTTCTTCGTAGCATTCGCGAATCGCAGTGTCACGCAGGGCTTCGCCTGGTTCAGGCTTGCCGCCGACGCCGTTCCACTTCCCCTTGCCGTGGCTGCGCTTTTTCATCGCTAGTAAAATTTCATTGTTGCGCCGCAAATAGAGCAGCGTGCTTTTGGTGCGACGATTTGTCACTGTAATCTCCTAGGTTATGCGCTCATTACTCTAGCGGGAGCGCGCTCTAGCGTTTATTGTAACACCAAATGAAGCGACCCCGCGCCTCCCGGGTGTGGGAGGCGCGGGGTCGGGGTGAAGGATTACGGCTTGGCGGTCGAGCTGGGCCGCGCCAGATCACCGTTCCTGAGGTGATAGTCGACCCAGTCGCAGCTGATGCCGCGGTCGTAGTACGCGCACAAAAGTGGCGTGCCGTTGACATCGAATGTGCGCCAGCTGACGTAATCCGGGTTGGCGGTGACAGGCGAGCTGGGCGTACCACTCCCGGTGGCGCAGGCGGCCAGGCTGCCAAGGGTAGCGACGAAAACGACAGGGATCATTGCGATACGACGACGCATTACCATACTCTCTTCCACTTGGTGCGCACGGAACGGTTGCTCCATGTCCTAAATAGTATTATAGTACAAATTATAAATAAAGTCAATAGTTGGCTGATGTCATATGTAATGAGTGAGTACTTTTATGAACTCTTGACAGATGTTAATGTGGTTGAGCGCTGGCCAACACGTATTTGCCATGTTGTTTAGCAAGAGTATAGATGATGTTTTTGCGCTCGATTACGATATCCCACCCCCGTTCAATTGCCGTGTCATAGAGTTCGAATGTTGGGTTAAATGCAATAGGGCGATCAACCATTCCGAGCATGCCGACATCGCCATTGCTATCGCCGACAGCGATGCTGTCTGTTAGCGTCAGATTATGCTCTTTCATCATCCGCTTGAGGATTGTATCCTTGCCGGTGTGAGTTTTGACAATGGCGCCGGTAAAAAATTCATCACCGCGTTCCCACTGCTGCCCCACCCATGCGTCAAAGCCGTATTTAATGGCAAATGGCTCGACAAGCTCGATCTGGGAGCCGCTAATCGCGATAAGAAAATAGCCTTCGTCTTTGAGCTTGCGTATGAGGTCGCGGGTGTAAACGTACACGTTTTCAGCTTTTTTGCTCAGCACCCTCGCCACAGCTTCGTCGTAGTCAGCTACTTTTATGTGTGTTGTGAGGGCATCAAATTCACTAACGAGTACGCGCTCGAACTCTTCAAATGCATTGCCGTGCAGGCGGTCACGATATTCGCGGTGTTTGACTGTAAGTGCTTCAGATATTTCCTTGGGGACTTTGCCCATTTTGGTCAGTTCGTAACTGACTTCACGGTAAAGACCGCTCCGAAAGAGCGTTCCGTCAATATCAAAAGCTGCGAATTTTTGCGTAGTCATTACAACATATTATATCACACTTAACAAAGCATGTCTAATTGAGTGATGATGTACGCCGTGGGGCTTAGAGGGATTCTAGTACGGCGCGGCTAACGCCAGCCTTTTTTGCCAGGTAGTCAATCATGCGTTCAAGTCGGTCGATCTTGTGTTGCATCGCGGCCATTTCGGCGGCGTAGGTGTCGAGCTTCGTATTCGTCATGAATTTATCATATCATAGCTCTATACTCACCGGGCAGTGGTCGCTACCCATGACGGTGGCGTGAATTTGTGGGTTTTTGACCTTTGGCGCAATAGTTTTGCTGGCCAGCCAATAATCAATCCGCCAGCCAACATTGCGTGCCCGGGCATTGGCCCAGTGTGTCCACCAGGTGTAGGCTTCGGTTTTGTCGGGATGGGCGGCACGAAAGGTATCGACGAAACCGGCGTCCAAGTAATCTTGAAAGCGTTCGCGCTCCTCGTTGGTAAACCCGTGCTTGCCGACATTTGGTTTTGGGTTTGCTAGGTCGATTTCTTGGTGCGCCACGTTCATATCACCACAATACAGTACTGGCTTAGCGAATTGCTGCGTTGCCGTCTGCGATACTCCTGAGCCGTATGTCAAATACGGCTCAGTCCGTTTCTCGGCTGCGCCTTGCACTTCATCTAAGCCAGCACTTTCTTGAAGTTTTGCGAGAAATGATCCGTTTTCGAGCTGCTGCAAATACGCCAGGACTGCCCTGTCCCACTTGTCATAGCGCAGGCTAAGCCGCGACAAGTCGCCTTTTGAGTTTGGTGTATAGCAGGTTACCACCCAGTAGTCGGCAAACTCAGCGGCTATCACGCGCCCTTCGGCATTTGGGTCGCCGTAGCTATCGCCGGTCACACCAAATTTTTTGATAATTTCATCTGGGAAGCCATCGATATATCTGAGCGGTTTTGCCTTGGAGAAAATTGCTGTGCCAGAGTAGCCTTTCTTGACGGCGCTGAAAAAATGCTCGTGGTACTGGGGAAAATCAATCTCAAACTGCCCGCGCTCGGCTTTGGTTTCTTGTAGGCATAGTATGTCGGGGTCATGTTCGGCGATGAATTGCTGCAGCAAGCCTTTGCTCAGCACGGCCCTAATACCATTAACATTCCACGAATAAAGTTTCATATAGCTAGTATAGCGCAAAATGAAGCGCCGCTCCTCGCCCACATGTGCGGGATTGGAGCGGCGAAAGAGCCTGGTATTAACCACTGGTGACTGCATGTCCCCAGGCGCGGGCGTAAATGGTGACCTTGAGGCCCTCGATCAAGTCGATCGGCCGGTACCAGAATGACACGGTGTCACCCGGGTAGGCACGATCGGTCGAAATCGCTGGTGCTCGTACGACGCCACCATCAAAGTGGTACTCGTAGCTCACCCTACTGCCCTTGGTGGCAAGCTTACTGCCCGTCACCGTGACGGTCAGCTGGCGTGGTTCGTAGACGATCGCAAACATGGTGCGATCGAGTGCGATCACGCCACGCACCACGCAGGTGGTGTACAGTATGGCATCTGCGATGAAGCCGGCCACACTGCTGCCACCAAGCAGCTGTTCAGCGTAGCGCACACTGAGTTCCCAGCCGATGAACGTGGCGATTACCCACGCCCAGTCTAGCCAGCACCTCTTGACGACGATTTTGACGACGGTCATTCCCTACTCCTTTGCTAGAAGTTTCCCTATATATTATTATAGCAATAAATTATATAAATGTCAAATACCGTGAAATAAAAAGAGGGGTCGCCCCCGCTCGGATGAATCCGAACGGAGGACGACCCTGGTTGCGACCGTGTAGCGAACTACTTGGCCGCGGGGTTGACGCTCACACCGTTGCCAACGACGACCGTGCAGTTGACGCCGGCATCGTGACACTTCTGGATCGAGTCCTGGACCCCAAGCCAGTAGTCTGCTTGTGTGCCGTACGCCGCCAGGGCGGCGCGCTTGCGCGCAGCGTTCGCGGCCTCAGCCAGCTTCTGGGCGTTCTCCTCATTCGCCAGCTTCTGCTGGTTCGGGTCGGCGTTGATGACGTTGGTCACCTCGAACCGAACCTTACCACAGGTGTAGGAGCCTTGGCCGGGCGTGCCCGTCCAGTAGCTAGTCTCACCGTTCCCACACATGACGTCGCTTGAAGCGCCGATCATCTTACGGAACGCCGGCTGGAATCCATCTGCCAGAGAAGCGTTGATGGTCGACCAGTTCGCACCAGTCTTCCATACACTGTCGTCCATCTCTTTCAAGCTCGTGCGCAGCACGGACCCGATGGCGAAGGGCACGTTTTCGCCCAACATGGCGTTCCAGCCCTTGCTCGACGAGTTGACGTCTCCACGCCCATCCTGGCTCGCTGAAGAGAAGCACTGGTACTTGTCACAGAGAGGGAAGAACGACTTGAGCATGACGTCACGGTCCTGGTTTGGTGTCCAGTACATGCCCACATACACCAGAACCTTGGTGCCGTCCTTGGTGAACGCCTCGATGCCGGTGAACGTGTCACCGATCACCTGGTCGTTGGCGTTCTTGCGCGTCCCGTCGGTGACAAGGTAGTTCCGTTGGTTACACGGGACATACTTCACCACCTGGATACGCGTGTCGATGCTGAGCTTCTGCCCCGGGTACACGACACCCTGGACCGCCTGGTCCGCGCCGTTCGTACCGCTTCCGACCACGAATCCGCACGAGGCGGAGGTGGGGGTGATGGCGGGCGGGCTGCTGCAGGCCGCGGCCATGCCGAGACCCACGACAACAGCTGCGGTAGCAGCGATGCGCTTCAGGTTCATTGGATTCCTCTTTCTATCGGTCTTGCGGGTGGATGCCCGACGAACGGTTGTTCGTCGGGAGGTCGAGCGAGCTCGGGACACCAGCATCGTCCATGGGACGCCACCGGTTGATCTCGAACGTAAGCGAGTCGTAGTCTTCGGCCAACAAGTTGGCCATCCGGTCCTCCGCGAAGGTGCGGAAGTTGCCGAAGGCTGTGCTGTAGCCGGACTGACGCTCGCGCGCGCCACGCAGGTTTGGGTACTGCTGGTTGTCCAGGTACCCACCCACAATGGTGCGCATAATGTTGAGCTGCTCCGCCAGGTTGCTGGCGGTCACCTTGGCGACCTGGGGCCGCTTGCGACGTGTCTTGGCGACGACATCGCGCAGGGTGCGCAGCATGACGCTCATGTTCTCGCGGTCGCGCGGGTTGGTCACCTGTGCGACGTCTGCAGCCAGCTTGTCCGCCAGTTCGGTGAACTGGCGGATTTCGATGGGCGCGTCGGCGTCTGTGGTGGAGAAGCGCTGTTGGCGGCCACTGGCATAGATCGCCAGTAAGGTACCGCCAACAGCACACAGCAGACCGAGGATCATCAGCAGGTTTATGCCGGTACTAGAACCGCCGGCTGTCGTACCGACCGTGGGGGTCGGCTCGGGATGGGCGGCCTGGTATTGGTGTACCAGTCTTACGAATATTGTTGCACTCTCGGTTGGGTCGGTTGCAATTGCGTTTGCACTTGCGACCAACTTGTTCGCCTCATCCTGGGGGATGCGGTTTGAGTGGCCTGTGAAGACACCATTGACGTACAGGCCCAGGATGCTTGGCTCCTTGAGGGAGTTGAGCAGCTTGGCGGCCACTTCGTCATTGGTCAGCTTGGTCGCGCCCTTCGGGAGCAGGACGATCACGATGTGATCTCCCGCCTTAAGAACGCGGTTGATGTTTGCGGTGCTGTTCTGGTCGGTGCGCTCCGTGCCCTTGCCCACGTACACAGACGTGGACTGCAGGGCACTGATGGCCTCGTCCACCACATCGGCCGCACGGGCCGGGGTGGTGGTGAGGAACAGGCCGAACACCGCAAGCAACACCGCGAGGATGCGCTGCTTCATAGCTCCCCCTTTCCGTGGGGTCGAGTCGTTGCTTCTTCGGTGGGTTGTCAATGATCGCACGGCGTGCACTCGAAAAGACTCCCTAGGGAGCCCTCCCGATCAGCAGCTTGTGATCTTAAAAACTATTATGGCAAATTTTTACAAACGTGTCAATAGTATTTATAGTAAATTGACAAAATAACAAAAGCGGAGTATAATAGTATATCAGGACTTCCTGCACCTCCGCAGGAGCGAACACAGAAGGAGCACGCACGTGAACCTGACCAAGATGATGAGCATCGCCGAGGCCGCCGCTAGTCTGCAGGCGTTCTTGCAGCGCCACGTGCCGGACGGCACGGCCATTGACTTGTCGGCCAGGCTGGCCGAGGCCATGGCGCGTGACGCGCTGAACCAGGCGGCCTACGCCACTGAGGACGGGATCGACATCGACAAGCCGCGCCAGGCCTACGAGGCCGTCGGCTGGCTGTCGGTTGTCGTCGAGGCGGCGTTGCACGATAGCCCGTTCGAGGATTTCCTGCTCGAGCAGTGGGCAGCCGAGGTCCTCGGCTAATCGCTACCCGCTCCACCCTTGAGGGGTGGGTGACGCACATTGTGTGTCACCCACCCCTCTTCAAATTGAGATAAAATAGCCCCCTCCGAAGAGGGGGTGAGTCGCCTAGCGCGAAGCGCCGGGCGGCAATAGGTGCCAGGTCGCATCTCCATAGGGGCGGTACACCAGCCAGCCGATGGGCTGACCGACGGTGAGGCCCGAGCATTCTGTTGCGCGGCACAGATACACCTTACTTGAGATCGAGCCCTTGTTGCCCTTGATGGCGACCGTAACCTCAATCGGTCCACGCCCGTCTTTCAGCACCGTTGCGCCTTCACCAGGCTGACGGACAACAATCGCCAGGCTGCTCACCGTACTCACTGATGAGTCAAGGTACGCGCCTTGATAGTCGTATTGATCTGATGCCAGCCCGTACGACTTGATACCCGAAAGCACCATGAAGATGGCGATGATCGTCGCGATGAGTGCGAGCAACCGCTTTAGCCACAGCAGGCTGTCGTCGTAGTAGCCGGCCTCGAAGACCAGATAGCCGAGCCAGAAGAGGCAAACAATCGATGTGACAATCGATACGGCCACCACGATGCCGACGGCCCAGTATTCGAGGTTCGACATATCGATGAACCAAGGCAAGTAGTCAAGCATGGCTGCACTCCTTTATGGTAGGTTCGTAGCGTGACAAGTCACGTGGCTTAATGTAAAATTATATCATTTATTTAAAAATAATGCAACTAATTGGAATATAAAAAACACCCGTAAACGGGCATAAAAATATGTTTGCCACATTGGCGAGGGATTGTCCCCTCGCCAATGTGGTTCTTGACATGCTGTCAGGGAGTGGTTTTGACCGTAGGGGTCTCGGCGGGGCTACCGCACGAGAGCGCTTTGGTACCGGCCTTGTCGCCCACTCCGTCCATAACAGCACAGGTCACGCCTCCCAACTGGAAGGTGTCGACGCGAATACCTCGCTCGCCTTTCGGCTCGTACGACGGAGCGCCGTGCTTGGCGCCCCAGCCACAGTCCAGCGCCTTGGCGGTGGTGTCCATGACGGCACAGCGCACACCGTTTGAAAGGACCACCAGCGTTACCTTTGTCGTACCGCTACCTTCGGGTGTTGTACCCGTGGTGGCTTCGCGGCTGTTCCAGTCGCAGCCGACGGCAGCCGAGTAGGCGGTGTCGATGACGGCACAAGGGGTGCCGTCGATCAGCACGACACGTGTGATGGTAGTGCTGGTTTGTCCAGTCGCGATGTCAACTCGCGGCGACCGTGACTGCGAGTCGCTACATGCAGCCAGACTGGCTGTAGCCAGGAGGGCAGATAAAACTCGAAGGAACTTGGACATAAGACACAACTCCCGTTCACTTGGTTGTCGAAGAACTAATACCATTATACAATAAAAACTATGCAAAGGCAATGTCATTACGATAAATGCTTATTACAAGTGCTATACTGGGACTATGTATAAGCGTATTCTCCTCAAACTTTCAGGTGAACAATTACAGGGTAATCTACAGGGTGGCGTGGATGCCGAGCGGGTAAAATGGATTGCCGAGCAAATCCGTCCCCTGCTAACAAATGGCACGCAGGTAGTGGTAATGGTCGGTGGTGGTAACTACGCTCGCGGGGCACAGCTGGCGGGCCACGGCATTGGCGAAGTGACAGCGCATAACACCGGTATGCTCGCGACGATTATGAACGCCGTGGTGGTAAGTGATATCTTTAACGCTATGCATGTGCCGACCGTGGCGCTGAGTAGTGTACCAGTCGAACAATTTATTGATCGCTACACGTATCGCCGCGCTGAGCACCATCTTGGCAAGGGTCGTGTGGTGATAGTCGGTGGTGGTATTGGCCGACCATTCCTCACTACTGATACCGCGGCGCTGAGCTTAGCACTCGAAATGAAGTGCGATGTCGTTATAAAAACGACCAAAGTCGATGGTGTGTACAACGCCGACCCTGCCAAAGACTCATCTGCGCGAAAATTCGACAAAATTAGCTACCAAGAAGCACTGAGCAACCCCAACATCGCTGTTATGGACAAGGCTGCTATTGGGCTTGCGATGGAAGACAAAAAACCAGTGATTATTTGTGCGCTGCTCACCGAAGGCAATATAGCGCGAGCAGCGGCCGGCGAACAAGTTGGCACACTGATTACACTCTAGCGCTAGAAAAATGATAGCGGAGAGTTACATTCCTCACACGTGACTGATTCGGACAGAGCTTCACGGTGTTTTTTGCAAAAGTCATAACGGTGGGCATGACGTTTATTGCGGTAGCGGCCCAGCATTATCACAAAGTTAGCAGTAATCAGCACAATGAGTGCATGCGACGTAATAATGGCATACATCGTAAATAACTTACCTTCTATTGTGTGCGGGATATTATCTCCGTATCCTACTGTAAACCACGTGACAATGCACCACCACATAGCGTCGAACAAACTCACATGTTCGGCAAACATATACACGAGCGTACAAAATATGAAATTGGCGAGGTAAAGCCCTGCGACACGCCTGGTACTGCTGACGAGATCGAGCAGCCATATGGCGATGTGGTCAAATAGTGTCGACATACCTCTACTATAGCAAAATGAAAACGGCGCCTGCACGCGTGAACGCGCAGACGCCAGTGTCGGTTAGCCGACGTGAGCAAGGGTGAGCCATGCTCCGGTTGCCGCAATGACAACCCCGAGTACCATGACCCACTTGCCCATGCCGAGGTCGGAGAACGTATCTCCGCCGCCCGAGCCGAGCATGTGCATGGTGAAGCCGTGCGTGGTGAGGACGACGCCAACGACGATTGCCAGCAGGCCGACAATAACCCAGATCACGATGCGGCCTTGGGTGGAGCTTGGCTGGGCGCGGGCGTTCCTTTTGCCAGCGGCAGCAGCTCGGCCGGCACGACCGAGATGACCTCGGCCCTCCAGTTACCAGTCACAATGCCACCCGTGCGCTTGATGGTCACGAGGTCACCCACGCGTGCCGTGAAGTCAGTCAGGGTGCTCACCGGCCCGAGTCGATACGACGCACCGGACTTGAGGGTCATGTAGGCGACGTCATTGCCGCTCTCGGCCAGATCGCTCAGCGTGAAGTTCTTGTGAAGTGTTGGGTTTCTGCGAATCACCCACAAGTCTGTCATGATTGATGTGTGTAGGCGAGGTTTGCGGTAGTAATCGAGACTTACCGCCCACACTAGCACGCATGCAAAACCAGTGCAAAGTATGATGAGCACGCTGATGCCACTGGGGGAGGCGATGACGGTCGCCACACCTGACACGATGAAGCTGGCGGCTAGTAGGCCGATCAGCCATGCGAAGGGGCTGTGAGTACGGTTCATGAGGACACTCCTCTGGTACGAGAGCGCCAGCGGCACCCTATCATGCAATATTATACTATCTTTATTCATAAAACACAAACATGGATAACGATTGATTTGCGATAACAATTATGAAGTGATATAATACAGATAATTTTCGTGACGTAGACAAGAGACAAGGAGCTATTGCCATGAAGTACTTTGCCGATCTGCTGACGCTCTGCCGCCTGCTGCTTGCGGGCACCGTAGTGGTCGCGATACTGCAGCACCTATGGCTAGCGGCACTCATTATGTACTGTGTGGCGATCGTGACCGACATGCTTGACGGCATCGCTGCACGACGATGGCCGTATAGCTCTGAGGATGTACGGCGTCTACCCTGGCGGCGCATCGACCCGCACTTGCTCGACAACATCCCTGATAGCGCGCTGAGCATTGGTGGTATGGTGGCTCTCGTTGCCGCCGTTCCGCACTGGCTGTTGATCGCGGGGATATTCATGGGAGTGAGCCTGGTGTTTATCGTGCTCGTTCAGTCATTTATACGACTCGGGTGGCCGCGGGCGGCGGAAATCACTGACGTTGTGTTTGGGTGGTGGTTTACCCTGACGCTTGTCACGGTGTTGGTGCAGCTCGCTGCCCTAGCCGACGTGCTTACTCTCACGCTGATTGCCCTCGGTGCGTGTGCTGTTCCGGCGCTCGCTCTCAAATGGAGCCGCGCAACCTCGCGCCCAGAGACACGCACTCAAGCAGAACAATACCAATCACCTCGATGATTGGCCCACCCGGAAGTGGTACTCGCCACTTCCGGTACTTTATATCTGCCGAAGTGACTGGCAGATCGCCAACGCTTGAGCGGCGCTTTTGTCCCATGAAAAGGTATGAGCGTTCCGTGTTCCTGCCTCGACTAGTCGTTCACTAAGGTGTGGGTCGGCGAGCTGCCGTATAGCATTAGCGCAAGCTTCGATATCATCAGTACCGACATAAAGCACGCTATCACCACCTACCTCATGGTAAATGGGAGTGTCGGCACAAATGACAGGTGCGCCACGCAGCTGGGCCTCGATAACCGGCAGGCCAAAGCCTTCGATACGGCTAGGGCTTATGAGACAGCGGCAGGTGCCGAGCATGGCGAGTAATTCTTCGTCACTGACACCATTGTGAATTGTAACGCGTTCGGTGACTCCCCTGCTTTGTATACGCGCAGTGAGGTTGCGCATACGAGCGGCTGGTACTCGGCCGAGCATGTGAAACGCTACGTCAGGCACCAGCGGTAGCGCGTCGATGATAAGTTCGACATTTTTATACTGCGTAACCGCACCATGGTGTACGACAATGTTCGACGCTGCGCGTGAGGTGTGGCGCGATGTATCGGCCTGAAACTTGTCAGATACGGCATTTTTAACTGCTACGACTGGCCGCTTGGTGAGCTTCCAGTCAAGAATTTCCTGCTTTGCAGTGTCGCTTACTGTCGCTACGGCGTCAGCGCGGTTTAAGAGCCAGCGCATCGGCGTTTTGCTGGCATGAAACAGCCACCAGGCTGCGCGGACATACCACGGCAGCCAATGGGGCGGTGTGCGGTAGTGGTAGTAGATGGTGTCATGGATTGTGACAATGAGTCGGTACTTCCCGCGCGCGAGCGCTGCCAAAAAGAACGGCGAATAAACAATGTCAGGGTTAGCTGTTTCTAGTGTGGACGACAAGTGGCGTAGCTCACCCCATATATCATCGGGTTTATTACCTATGACATGTGGTCGCTCGGGCAGTAGCTCAAGCTGTCGCTCGTCGTGTACGAGCCAGGTAACATCAACGTCTGGCTGCGTGGCCAGTGCCGCACCAAGCTCTTGACTGTAGCGACCAACACCGTCGAACTTGCCGTCAAGGGGTAGCCAGCGGGCATCGTAGATCAGCTTCATACGGCTAGTATAGCAAAGAACAGGTGCTATAATGAGTCACATGAAAATTCTTATTGCGAGTGATTTGCATTGGCCGGTGATTAACGGGGTGGCAACATTTAGTCGTAATTTGGCGCAAGGCATGGCATCACGTGGCCACGAGGTAGTCGTGATTGCTCCCAGCCAGGATGGTAAGAAGTCGGTTGAAGTGGATGGCAACTACACAATTTACCGTGTTCGCTCAACGATATTTCCCTTCTATCAGAATTTCCGCATCAGTCCAACGCCGCAGCTAGAGGTGCGCAAGATTATCCAGGAGTTTGAGCCTGATATCATTCATATTCAGATGCTGCTCTGGATTGGTCAAGCGGCGATGTTTTTTGGCCGACGGGCAGATATTCCGGTCGTGACCACTAGTCATGCGATGGCCGAGAACTTGATGGACAATCTCAAAAAGGCTGCCGTACTGTCGCGACCCATCAACTACATGCTCTCAGAGTATGGGTTGCGTTTTCACTCGCGCGCCGACGTGATCACAAGCCCAACGGCGAGCGGCCTGGAATCGTTTGGTGGGCGTGCCGAAAAAGTATCGCGACCGATTGAGATCATTAGCAACGGCGTTAATCTCGACGAGTATGGGCCCGCTACACCCGATGCGCGTATCTATGGCAAATACGATCTGCCTACTGATCGTCCGATTGTGACCTATATCGGGCGGGTCGATGCCGAAAAACACCTGTCGGTGCTTGTGACCGCGTTTAAGACCGTACTAGAGGCGGTTGACGCACATCTGCTTATTGTGGGGTCTGGTGTTGATCTTGATGTGTTGATTGATTTAGCCGATGAGTATGGCATTGCCGACCATGTGACGTTCACTGGACGCGTGTCAGATGAAGACAAGCTGGCACTTGAGCATGTGGGTACGCTGTATGCCATTCCCTCGCCTGCCGAGCTGCAAAGTATCGCCACGCTGGAAGCAATGGCATGTGGTCAGCCGGTTGTAGCTGTCGACGCGGGTGCGCTAGCCGAGCTATGTCATGATGGCAAGAACGGCTATTTGTTTGATCTTGATGACGATGATCAGATGGCCGATGGTATTATTGCAATTTTGCGTGATCGTAAGTTGCGAGCAAAGTTTAGCAAAGAGTCGCTCCGTATTGCTCGCACACACGATCTGCGCCATACGCTCAAGCAATTTGAAGCACTCTACACGCGCACTATCAAATCCAAACGCAAAGAAGTTGCCGCCCGCCCCACAGGTTGGCGCGACCGTTTGCGTGAGAGCTACTTGGCCGACTACCTGCGCAACTGGCGTGAAGCCGACCCCGACGAATACGATGAACAGTAGCTAGGTGAGGAATTGCGCGATAGCGTGTGCTACGCGCGCGGGCTGTTCGTAGTGTGCTAGGTGACCGACACCGGGAATAATCTCAACTACAAGGGGCTTAATAGCTGCAATGAATTTCTCTTGCTCTTTTAGGGGCGCAACATTGTCGTCGGCTCCAAGGACAAGCAGTAGCTCACGCTTTCGTAAACTGCTGGCAAAGTCGATTGACCCACGGCGATTGATGTCATGGTGTAATTTGCTATAAAACTCAATACTACTAATGTAGTCTAAGTTATCGAAGTGATGGCCATGAATTGCCCGCCGTAGCTCACGATCAGTGGTGGTCATGATCAGTTTAGTGGCGATGCGTGCGATCGTTTTGCTTTTAACCACTCGCTCACCTGCTTTTGGTAAGCGGTAGCCGAGTCCGTATTGCAATGCGCCCAAAATAGCGCCGGCGCGTCGGCTATCGTTACGACGGATAGCTGTAGGTACGGGGCTCAGCAACACACCGCGCTGATCATACAAATCAGGCGCCTGGTGGAGCATGCTACTCACCACTAGTCCACCCATGCTATGTCCAAATATATAGGGTGGCTCTTTGAGGTCAAGTGAGTGTACAAAATCGTTGGCGAGCCGTGCAATAGCATCAATAGTCCAGTTCTCACGATCCGGTAGGCTACTCTCGCCAAAGCCGGGTAGGTCGAGCACGATGCAGCGAAAATCTGGGAGGAGTGGAACGATATACTGAAACCCCTTGTGATTGCCAGTAAAACCATGGATCATGACGATGGTTTTGGTAGCCGCTGGATGATGAATCCAATACACAAAGTGCTGGGTGCCGATAGTCAGTTCATGACGCATATAGCTAGTATAGCAAACGAAAAGTGCCCCGAGCCTTGGCAGGTTGCCAAGGCTCGGGGCGGTGCGGATGGGCTAGCCCTCGAGGAGGATAACCCCGTTGTATAACTCATCCTTCGGCGCTGGTGCGTCCTGGGGTTTCATACTTGCCAGCTCGTCATCGAGCAGCCGCACTGCTTGGACAAGGCTATTGAGCGTGGTTCCAGCATGACTAAGCCCATCAGACCAGTAGGAAGAACCGGTGCTGAAAGCCTGATTGATTGCTTCCGTGACCTCTACACAGTGCGCAAACGTTTGTTCGCGAAGTGCGCGCAGATCGGCGTAGGTAGCCACTCGTCTCTCCTTACTCCAGTGATTTGACAGCCGTCAGGCCACCGAAGACGAAGAAGATGAGCAATCCGCCCATCTCGAGCGCCGCCCACCAGACAAGTCCGGTGACGATACCTCCACTGGTCAGCCCCCCGTGGGTGGCGCCAATGATGACGCCGAGCGGGACGGCGAACACCGCTGCCAGCAGCCCGATGGCCGCCAGGATGCCGCTGATAACCTTCATGATAGCTCCTTTGATCGGGTGCACTACGGATGTAGCTGAACATATATTAACATATATTTGATTATCAGGCAATTACAAATATAAAATAGTTCTTTTTATTCAAAAAGAAGGAAAAACACTACTTTTTTGCGATAAAAGTAGCAAAAGATCGCTTAAATACAGGGATATCAACGGTGCTTTATCGCGCTTCTGGCATCGCGCTCCTGGTCGCGGCGCTTTAGGGTTTCGCGCTTGTAGTAGTTTTTCTTACCCTTGCCGAGAGCAATGACGAGCTTGATAAAGCGGCCTTTGTTGAGCAGCTTGGTAGGTACGATCGACATACCGTCCTTTTTGCGGGCCTGTAGTTGGGTGATCTGTTTGCGGCTGGCAAGCAGCTTGCGCGGCTCGGTATCCACTGTTCGAGCACCTGGCTTGCCGCGTTCGTTGAGCTTCAGGCTAAAGCTGGCATTGTTGAGCCATAATTCGTCGCTGCGGATTGACACAAACGAGCCTTTGAGCTGAATATGCCCATCACGTGCGGCCCGGGTTTCGGGGCCGCTCAGCACCAGCCCGGCCACAATTTCATCGCCTAGTTCATAGTCAAACCGCGCCCGACGGTTGACGATCGGCGCTGATGACGATGACGTTTTCTGCTTTTTGCCCATAAAAGTATTGTAGCAATAAAACACACAGCACACACGCACTCCACCCGAATCTTAAAAAATCTCAAGGGTACGACCCTTGAGATTTTTGAGATAAAAAACAACCCCTGCTTGGGGTGTGTGGTGCTGATAGAATGTGTTGCCGCCAGGCGGCTACGGTGTGCACGCGGGGTGCAGCTTCCGTAGTCGCCTGGCGGGTGTGGGTTAGGCGTGCGGCCCCAACAGCTCCCTCAGCAGCGAGATGAGGGGGTTGGCCTGCTCGCAGAGTGCGAGCATCAGGTCCTCTTCCAGCCCGCCGAGCATCCCGGCGAGCAGCTGCTCGAACTCGCTGCGGCCGCTCTCGCCCAGTTCGCGCAGGTGTTCCTGCGCGTGCTCGCCCTGGGGCGTCCAGCTGAACTGGATGCCGTGCCCGCTCACCTGGACGGTGAAGGCCTCGGGGGCCGTCGTCTCGGTGGTGGCGTCCTGCACGTCAGTGGTCGTGTCGCTGCTGGCCATGGTGTCCTCCTTGGACTAGATGGGTGGCCGACATATTATTTATACACGATAATTTACATTTTGTCAATACGAATGATGTACAACCATGAAAAATGGCCACCCATCTCCCTTTTGTCGGGGTGAGTGGCCGGAATGTGGCCTAGTGCAGGTGTGGTTGGGTGGCGGCATACCACAGCGCCGCCACGAAACCGACAATCAGCACCGTTCTGATGGCGTAGCTACGCCACTGTCGCAAGCGGCGTGCGCGGTGATTGCTGAGCGTCTCGACGCCATGCCCACCATGCACGGCATTCTGCTTCTCGGTGACGTCTGAGCCGTTGGCATCACACATGGTCTCTCCAAGGTGTCGAATCCGAACTGCATGAACATACATATTATACAACTATTTTATTAAATAAACAATTCCAATGTAAAACCACCCCTTCTGCGGGGCTGCTACCACGGAACAGATCCGGAGCAGCCCCGCGGGGGTGGTATTAGTCTCCGGGAGTCACCGCCAGAGTGAACCAGACACTTTGGAGGATACCAGGAAGTTTGATGTCTCCACTGTAACAGAAAGTGTGGTGGGACATAAATCCTCGACGAGGCCTGGAGTCATCCAGGTTTGCTTTGGCAACTGCTTTGATCGCAGCGGCCAACTCGTTCGAACTGAAGCTCGCGACGAATGCGCGATCCTGGGGGCTCGGGAGCTTGACTTTGAAGCGTGCGCTCGCCGTTCGGTTGCCACCATTGGTGTAGTGATGGTCGGCTTCGGCGGCCAGCGCCTCAGTCTTTTCCCTGAGGCCCAGGATGTCATTGAGCCGTGCCAGGCGGGCTTCGCGGGTTTTCAGGTCGACAGCCATGATGTGCTCCAATCTCGTATGGATAGGTCAACTATTTTATAGCACGTCTATTTATATCTGTCAACACAAACAGAGGTCGTGCTATACTGGTATGATGATCGCCGACATACTGGTCACCGAAAAATCATTTGGCCCCAAGCAGTTGATGACAGGGGTTAGACTTTCGATTGATGCCAAGGAAAAAGTCGGTGTAGTGGGCCGCAACGGCGTGGGCAAGTCGACACTGTTTTGCATTGTGGCTGGTATTGATACCGACTACACCGGCGAGGTGGTGTTTCGGCGCGGTGTTACTGTCGTGGCGACAGCCCAGGAGCACCACGCGGGCCAGATGAGCGTGATGGAATATATTTTGCAAGGAGTACCAGAGTATGCCGAGCTGCGCCACGCTATTACTACCCTGCCCGCGACAATGGGCGATGATTTAGCAAAAATCCATCAGTACACTGAGGCGCTTGATCGCTACGGTCGACGTGGTTTTTATCAGCTTGAAGAACTGGTGGCCGAAGAACTCAAAAACTTTCAGCTCTCTGGGGTTGAGTCCCGCCCACTATCGACACTCAGCGGTGGCCAGAAGCGCCTGATTGAAGTAGTGAAAGTGATGCACAGCGACGCCGATCTTGCCCTGCTCGACGAGCCGACCAACCACATGGACTACGTGGCCAAACAGCAGTTTATTGACTGGGTGGGCCGCGCCAGCGAGGCGATGCTGATCATCACGCACGACCGAGACGTGCTGAAGTGTGTTGATCGAATTGTTGAGCTAAAAGACGGTATAGCTGTCAGCTACAAAGGTAACTACGATGCCTACCTAAAACAAAATGCTCATAGTACCGGCACTGCCATGACCGAGTACGAGCTAGTGGAGCGACGTAAGCGCAATCTGCGCGACAAAGTGGTACAATTCCGCCGCCTCAAAGAAAAGGCGCGCGACCCCGATACTATAAAGCAGTTTAAGCGCCGTGAGCAGCAGGCGGAAGTGGAGCTGAACGAGCTTGAAAAGGTAGAAAAGCCGACGTTTTGGATTGACCGCGACAGTGTAGAGCAACTGGACTACAAAGTAGCCGGTCGGTACGACAAATACAAAGCTCGCAACATTCGCTTGTCGCTAAAAGACGGCGATATGCGCAGCCAGCGCAAGCTGGTAGAAGCACGCGATGTGGCCCTTGGCTATGGCGACACACCACTGTTTAGTGGTGTGAATATTGATCTACGTGAGGGTGAAGCCGTGGAGCTTCGCGGTCGCAACGGCGCCGGTAAAACGACACTCATTAAAGCGTTACTTGGCGCCGATATCATGATGTTTGATGGCTTATTGACGCTTGATCCGCACGTGCGCGTCGGGATATATGAGCAGGAGATCGCTCCTACTTACTTGTTGCTGCCACTGCACGATGCAATTGAACGCATGTATCTCGACCGAGGGTTGGCTATTGGCGAGACGAAAATTCGCCAGCTCATGGGCGATTACCTATTCACTGAAAATGATGGTGGCATCGCGCTTGAGCGGCTGAGCGGTGGGCAGAAGGCCCGCTTTCAGCTAATAAGCATGCTCGCGAACGATCCACAGCTGCTCATCCTCGACGAGCCGACTAACCACCTTGACCTTCCGAGTATAGAGGAGCTGGAACTGGCGCTGGAACGCTACAGCGGCGCAATTCTGTATGTGAGTCACGACAATTACTTCCGTAGTAAAATTAGCGGGACAGTTGTCAATATCGGAGGATAAAATTCAGCAGCAAAGGTGGTATAATAGTCATACCTAAGGAGGTGATGAAATGGCCGGTTCGACGTGTCCGCGTTGCGGAATGACGCTGAAGCCTGGTGAGCGCTGCTGGAATCCCAACTGCCCCACCAACAAGTAGTCACGTACATCAGGCAACCCTCTTTGCTCATGGGCAAAGAGGGTATTTATTGCCCCACTACTCCTTTTGGCACACTACTGCTAGCGTGCCCACAGCTAGTGCCGCTAGGCCTGGGGTGCGACCAGGCCTTTTTCTTTTAATACTTCGTCGATCCGTTTCCGATCAAAGCCGCGGATAATGACGCCATCGATATCTGTGACGGGAACACCGGTGCTTTGATGGTCAACTTTGGCCATTAGCTCATCGTATGCGCCAGCATCTTCCTCGATGTCTTTACTTGTAAATGCCACGCCCAGGTGTTCAAGGTATTGCTTCTCAGTTTTGCAAAACGCGCACCACGGGGTGCTATAAATAATAACTTTTGCTGCTGTATCTGCCATAGTTTCCTCTCTTCTCTTTGCTACTAGTATAGCGTAAGAGAGGCTGGGATTGCAAATCGCTTCTGTTTTTTGCTACACTACATGCATGATACAGCACCGGATGGCTGCACGGGGGTTTGCACTCCCCACCATTGTCATAGCGACGGTGATTTTGTTTATGGTACTTGTGGCGACGATCTCGAGCGTGACCAGCACCAGTGTGGCACTCGACAACCAATACTACCAGCAGCTTGCCAAAGACGCAGCTGAGTCAGGTTTAGCGCATGCGCAGGATTGTCTGAATGCTAGTGGCCTTAGCGCTCTGTGGACGGGAACGGAGCTTCACCCCGACACGACCTGTGCGGGGGGTGTTGGCTGTGCGGGGCAAGCGAAGTGCTATGTAATACAAACCAGCACTTTTCGGAGTACCTACACGGTTGATTCGCCAGTTTCGGCAA
This sequence comes from Candidatus Saccharibacteria bacterium, assembly GCA_016700015.1. Classification (NCBI taxonomy): domain Bacteria; phylum Candidatus Saccharimonadota; species Candidatus Saccharimonadota bacterium. The sequence goes on along the minus strand of CP064995.1, from coordinate 501,051 downwards.
CCGATAACGGCGTGAAGCTTCAGGCAACCGGTAAGGTAGAACTACTTCGTACTAGTACCAATGCAGTATGGAAGACATACACTGCCGAACTCAATCAAACTTCAAAGTCGACGATTGATACAGACAATGTTGTGATGGGTGGTAGTGGCGATGGTGTCTATATCTCAGCGCTCGGTAAGGACGGACAAATCTGGTCGAGTGGAATAAATAACTATGGGCAGCTGGGCAATGGCAGTACAAGTACGGCCTTGAACCCGGTGCGCTTCAATGCGCCAACGACAAGTCCTTTTGCCTCTATCTCTGCTCATTCATCTGGTATGGGCGGTACTTTATTTGGGATAACCGCGGACGGCAATGCGTACGGGGCGGGTATTAATAACTACGGGCAGCTTGGAAACGGAACGTTTACATCGCCCGTCTCTACCCCGACACTGTTTATTTTGCCAGGGGGTAAGACTGCACGTAAGGTAGTCAGCCACTCCTCGGCTACGTTTGTTATTACGACAGATGGCAATGTATATGCGGCGGGTGCCTGTGCCAATGGGCTCCTAGGCTACAATTATACGATCTCAGGGTGTAGTAACCAGTCGACTCCCCAGCGCGTGGCGCTGCCCACACCTGATACATCCAATCCAAATACCCTGCCTAGTGACAATATTGTTGTTGACGGGTCACTTGTTGCGCTGCGTATGCAGGGCGGACGGGTATATGTATGGGGCGAAAATCGCGAAGGTCAATTGGCACGTGGTGTCGCAAACGGCCATACATCTTCATCAACACCACTTCAATATGGTGATTTTGGAAACAGCAATTCACGCCGTGCCACAAAAGTTGTAACAGATGGACTTACCGTATGGGTGATGGCTGACGACAACCAAATTTACTCGTCGGGATGGAGTGTGTGGGGTCAAACGGGTAATACTTCGATGGAGATATACCATCCTCAAAGTGGCAAATGTATCGACAACAATGCTGGCGACGGCACAACTGTAATACTGAATGCATGCAGCCAAGGTACTTCGCAGCAATGGCGCGTACTTACTGATAGTCGAATTCAAAATGTGGCGTCAAGCCGTTGTCTCGAGAATACCAATGCCGACGGCTATAATATTCAGTTGAATGCCTGTAGTACAAATGCTCAACAATACTGGGGAGTGTTTGGAGGTGCGGTGCGCTATTACAATATCATGACCCTACAGGGTGGAGTAGCTGCCGGTAAGTCATTGGAGAATGAAGGGGCCAATGGAACGACAATTAAGTTATATCCAAACAATTATTCTAGCGGTAACCAAAATATCATGATGGACTCCCCTTGGATTTCCAGAATGGATGACACCTGTTTTAGTGGTAAGCGGCCCATGGATGCCGCTGGAGACTGGCTATCGCTCAGCTTTTTAACTGACAGCGGCGAGTTGTTTAGTGCTGGGTACAATGGCTTTGGAGCATTTGGTACTGGTACGCCTGCCAAATATGTACCGACATGTGCGAAGTTTGGCATGCCGAACGGTGTGACGGCCACAGGTTTTGGCATTGGTAGTGTCGGTACGGTCAATCTATACGCCATTGGCAGCGATGGTGGGCTATATATGGCTGGGAACAATGACTATGGTCAGCTGGGCACGAACACACAAAACGAAGGTAATAATGCGGGCGTAAGAAGAAGTGGGGTGTTTGACACTAATACACCAGCGGTTTCTGTGATGAGCTCGTATGGGACAACAGTTGTCATAACAGCAAGTGGTCGTATATATGCCTGGGGCAACAACCAGTGGGGACAGCTCGGCAATGGCACTACGAGTCGTGTGCTGGTGCCAACTCTTTCGAGCCTTAACCGAAACACCGCCGAGAACTTCTAGAGGAGTTACTTATTATTCGTTTCGCGCTGGCTAGTTAAGTACCAACCGCCATCAATGGGTGATTGGTAAACGCTGAATTGTAGGTCGGGCTGGTATTTTATTGTTTCTGCGGCGCCCCGCTCAGCAGCTTGTTTGGTGGCGTAGCGTACTTTATTTTTTTCTGCGGCTGGCTGGTCGCGACGATATAAAACATATTTTGGTTTGTTGCGCCTAGGCATCTAGTCGAGCTCTCTTTCTTCTGCTATACTATACTAGTACATGAGTAACAATACAAACGAGGGGAACAAGCCCGTTCTACCTGCGAGCGTTTTGATATTGACCATCGCTGATACAACGTGGCGCATGTTCGTGCCCACCATCAGCCTAATACTACTCGGTAACTTGGCAGACGACACTTGGCACACCAAGCCGTATGGCTTGCTCATCGGGGCTACGATTGGTGCGCTCATCGCCGGGCTGCTAATAAAGCAACAGCTAGCAAAGGACGTATAGCACGATATGGAAATTCCCCCTATTCACTTGCCCGCTTCGACACTTTTTCATGTCGGTCCTCTTCCTATCACCAATACCATGATACTCGGTGGGCTTGGCGTGGTTCTCATGCTAGCTATTCTCATCGCAGCGGCACTCCAGGTGAAGGCAGGAAAATCTAATCGTTTCACCGGCTTTGTACAATGGGTGTTTGAAGGTATGTATGGCAATATCTATACCATTATTCCCGACAAAAAAATTGCCGCAAGCATTGCGCCGCTAGCGCTCACTATCTTTTTCACGGTACTCTGTACCTACTGGGTTAGTATCATTCCTGGTGTCGGCTCGGTAAAGCTCAATGGACATGAATTGCTGCGCGGCTTGCCGACTGACCTTAATTTTACAACCGCGCTGGCGTTTGTCACCATGACAGCCGTACAAGTGTATGCAATCAAACATCACGGTTTTTTCAAAAATATTGGTCGCTACCTCATCAACCCACTCAAAGATCCGATTGGTTCATTCGAGGGGCTACTTGAAATTGTTGGCGAAGCATCTCGTCTACTTGCGCTCAGTTTTCGACTGTTCGGCAACGCATTCGCAGGTGAGGTGCTGCTGATGATTGTCGGTGCACTGAGCGGCTATTTTGCAAGTCTCAGTTTGCCATTGTTTATGGCGTTCGAGCTGTTTATAGGCTTTATCCAGGCGTATGTATTCTACATGTTAACCCTTATTTTCGCTGCGCTCGCTACTATGAGCCACGGCGGTCATACATCACCCGATCACTCCTCTGCCCCAATACCTGTTGGAGCAATGGACTGATGATAATAGGTGTAAAAGATAAGCAATAAGGATAAAAGGAGAACACTATGGAGCTAAAAGAACTTGCATTTGGGCTAACCTACGCATTGCCTGCATTTGGCGCGGCAATCGGCATTGGGTTGATTGGTTCTGGTGCGCTTAGCGCATTTGGTCGTAACCCAGAAAAATTGAGTGATATCCGCACACTCATGATCACTGCGATCGTGTTTGCTGACTCACTCGCAATCATTGGTATCATTGTGGCATTTATCGCAAAGGCATAGTACGCGCATGAATATCCTGACAACATTTGCAAGTACAACGGAGGCTCCAGAAGAGAGCGTCGTTACTGCACTTGGCATTGATGGGACACTACTGATTTTTCAAATTGTTGCGTTTGGGCTTTTGACATTTGCGCTTGGGAAATGGGTGTACCCAGTTTTCATTCGCACGATTGATAAACGCCAAGCAATGATTGAAGAGAGCACTCGGGCAGCTGTTGAGGCCGAGAAAAACGCGGCCAAAACTCAAGCAAAGATCGACAAATTGCTGACAGAAGCACGCGTGGAAGCACGTGAGATCGTTGCGACAGCGAAAGACGAAGCCTCAAGTATGGTCGCTGATGCCGAGACAAAGGGCAAGCAGCAGGCCGAGCACATTGTCACGATGGCACGTGAGTCGCTCGCGAAAGATGTCATTGCTGCCAAGAAGGCGCTTCACAATGAGACGATCGAGCTCGTGGCGCTGGCGACGCAAAAAGTAGTGACTGGTGCGATAACACCGGCGATTGACGAAAAAGTCATCGCTAAAGCACTCGAGGCGACAAAGTAAATGGCTGACAAGCTTTCTCGCAGTAAACTGGCCGCCTACGTGGCTGATGAAATGCTAGCAGGTCGTTCACTCGACCAGGCCCTGCTACATGTCGCTGGCTACCTGGTCGAGTCTGGCCGGATTCGTGAGTGTACCCTAGTGGTGCGAGCAATTGAAGACACGCTCGCTCGCCGCGGTACGGTCATTGCGTCGGTTACAACTGCTCGCCCGCTCGACAGCGAGCTGCGTCAGCGGGTTGAGGCATTGATTGCAGCCAATACATTATATATCCGCGAGAAAGTTGACCCTTCAGTTATTGGCGGCGTACTTGTCGAAACGCCTGGGTTGAAACTCGACGCAACTATAAAGCATAAACTCCTGGCGCTTAGCCGGGCTAAGATATAGGAAGGACAAACGGATGGCTGATATAGCAGTAACAGAACTATCCAAGGGCCTACGTGATGCGATTGCGAAGCTAGACCTTGATGGCAATATGGAACAAGTAGGTATTGTGACCCGTGTGGGTGACGGTGTGGCATGGGTGCACGGGCTCACAAACGCTGGCTACAGTGAAGTGCTTCAAATCGAGACTAAAACCGGTGTCGTCGAAGCATTTGCGCTGAACCTCATGGAAGATGAAATCGGTGCTGTACTTTTAGGTAGCGACCAAGGTGTGGCCGCCGGTGACAGCGTAAAACTTAAGGGTGAAGTGCTCAGCGTGCCGGTTGGCGAAGATCTACTGGGCCGCGTGGTTAATCCGCTTGGTGAAGTGCTCGACGGCGGCAGGCCACTTACCACTAAAGCGCGTGGTCGTGTAGAGCGCGAAGCGGTGGGTGTACTCGGGCGCAAGCACGTGCACGAACCGCTCATGACCGGTATTATGGCTATTGATTCCATGTTCCCTATTGGTCGCGGTCAGCGTGAGCTGATTATTGGCGATCGTCAGACTGGCAAGACTGCTATTACCATTGATACTATGATCAACCAGGCACGCCAGAAAACCGGTGTGGTGAACGTGTATGTTGCTGTTGGCCAGAAACTCAGCAAAGTTGCTAGGCTAGTAGAGCGTCTTAAAGAAGAAGGTGTGATGGAGCAAACTATTGTAGTGGCGACCAGTCCTAGCGACCCAGCCTCACTACTATACCTGGCACCGTATGCCGGTACTGCTATGGGTGAATACTTCCGCGATAAGGGCGAACATGCGCTGATGATTTATGATGACCTCACGAAGCACGCTGTCGCCTATCGCCAAATGTCACTTCTTCTTCGCCGTCCACCGGGCCGTGAAGCGTTTCCGGGTGATGTGTTCTATCTACACTCGCGCCTCCTTGAGCGCAGCAGCAAGCTGAGTGACGACCTGGGTGGCGGTTCACTGACTGCCCTGCCGATTATCGAGACTCAAGCCGGTGACATTTCAGCCTATATTCCTACGAATGTGATTTCCATTACCGATGGGCAGATTTTCATGGAAACTGATCTATTTTACCAGGGTATTCGGCCAGCTATTAGCGCGGGGCTTAGCGTGAGTCGTGTGGGTGGTGATGCCCAGACCAAAACTGTAAAAAGCGTATCGGGTCATTTGAAGCTAGGTCTGAGCCAGTTCCGCGAGCTTGCCAGTTTTGCGCAGTTTGGGAGCGACCTCGACGAAGCCACCAAGGCGCAAATTGAGCGCGGTCAGCGCCTCACCGAGCTTTTGAAACAACCACAGTACCAGCCGATGAGCGTGTGGGAACAAGCGGCTAGTGTGTTTGCGGTGAGCGAAGGTTTATTTGACGAAGTGCCGTCAAGCAAGATCAAGGATGCTCAAAAAGCCTTGCTGACCCGCCTGTGGGCCGATGACAAAAAAGCTATGCAAGAACTGACAAAAGGTACCGACAAGCTCGGAAACGACAGTGCGGCTGGCAAACTGATTACCAAGACCGCGAAACTAGTGGCGAAGGGATTTGAAGGCTAATGGCCTCGACGCAGCAGCTAAAATCGCGTATCCGCTCGGTGAAGTCCACTAAGCAGATTACCAAGGCTATGCAAATGGTCGCAGCGAGTAAAATGCGTCGTGCGCAAGATGCAACTAAGGGCAGCGCGCCCTATGCCCATGCGGCCAACGAGCTGCTGAGTTATTTGTCGAGCCAGGGGGCAACCAATGGCCATAGATGGTTTACTGCTCGACCAGTGAAGTCTCGCATGATCATCGTGATTGCGAGTGATAAGGGCTTGGCTGGCGCATACAATGCCAATGTTCTCAAAGCCTATGTACAGAATTTGCGCTCTGATGACAAAGACGGTGTGAAGAACTACACAGTCGCTGTAGGTCGCAAAGCAGCAAGCTTTGTCACGAGAATTAAGCACACGGAAGTGGTTGGGACCTACGAAGATTTACCAGATCACCCTGAGGGTTCACAATTTCATGCAATTCTCAACACAGCAAAAGATGCATTCGAGACGAGAAAAGTTGATGCGGTTGATGTTATTTATACCAAATTCGTCAGCAGCATTACGCAAACCGCTGATGTGATAAGGCTCTTCCCTGCTGGATTTGTCGAAACGGAAGTGAGCGAATTTGTGCGCGATGCCGAGTACGAGCCGTCGGTCGAGCGCGTGCTCGATGATGTGGCTTATCGGCTAGTGGGTTCGCGACTTTTCCAGGCGCTCCTTGATGCGCGCGCCAGTGAGCATAGTATGCGTATGTTAGCGATGAAAAATGCAACCGACAATGCAACCGACCTAGTAGACGATCTGACGCTAGCGATGAACAAAGCCCGTCAGGGCGCAATTACCCAGGAGCTGAGTGAAATTAGTGCGGGTGTGGAGGCGATGAAATAATGTATCACGTAGACAAAGGCAAAACAACATTTGAGTTGTATGAGGAAGAGAGGCGTAGCTGTAGGGTCACCCTAACGCCTGGCATTATTCCGCCCTATCTTCTTGAGAGTGTGGCTTACGAGCTGCGGCAAGAAACGCTTGCACGAGTAGCCGCTGCAGTGGGGGCACTCGCTCAGCAAAAAGCCGCACTTGAGAGAACTGACAAGACAGCGCAAAACGATATGGAGAATGAAGGCGGCCCAATCAACGACAAAGAACAAGGAGTAAGTGATGACTAAAGTACAGACCGGAAAAATTATACAAATTGTGGGTGTAGTGGTGGACATTGAGTTTGCGAGCGGTGGCCTCCCTGCGATTTACGATGCTTTACGCATCGAGCACGAAGGCCGCATACTAACGCTTGAAGTCGCGCAGCATCTCGATGAACAAACAGTTCGCGCTGTGGCGCTTTCAAGTACCGATGGTCTAAAGCGTGGGCAGGCAGTTGAAGCGACCGGTGCGCCAATCAATGTGCCAGTTGGTCCGGAAACCCAAGGACGCATGTTCAATGTTGTTGGTGAGCCGATTGACGGCAAGCCGGCGCCAAAAGGTAAAACTGCGAGTATCCACCGCGAGCCACCAGCGCTGAGTGAGCAAACCAATAAAACCGAGATCCTTGAAACCGGCATCAAGGTTATTGACCTGATTGCGCCGATCGCTAAGGGTGGCAAGGTAGGTCTCTTTGGTGGTGCTGGTGTTGGTAAGACCGTGCTGATTCAGGAGTTGATTAACAATATTGCTAAATTCCACTCTGGTAACTCGGTGTTTGCTGGTGTTGGTGAGCGCACACGTGAAGGCAATGACCTTTACTACGAAATGAAAGAAGCGGGCGTGCTGGACAAAACGAGCCTCGTGTTTGGCCAGATGAACGAACCACCAGGGGCACGTCTGCGCGTGGCGCTCTCTGGTCTTGCTATGGCAGAAGCGTTTCGCGATGACGGTAAGGATGTGTTGCTATTTATCGACAACATCTTTCGCTTCACACAGGCCGGTGCTGAGGTTTCTGCTCTGCTTGGACGCCTGCCAAGTGCGGTGGGCTATCAGCCGAACTTGCAGCAGGAAATGGGTGCACTCCAAGAGCGCATTACGAGCACAAAAAAGGGTTCGATCACGAGCGTCCAGGCCGTTTACGTGCCGGCCGACGACCTGACCGACCCAGCCCCAGCAACCACATTTGCCCACCTTGACTCGACGATTGTGCTTAACCGTGCCCTGACAGAAATTGGTATTTATCCGGCGGTTGATCCACTTGATAGCAACAGTACCATTCTCGATCCGGAAATCGTCGGCGAGGAGCACTACCAGGTTGCGCGCGAAGCCCAGCGAGTACTGCAGCAATATAAGGAATTGCAAGATATCATCGCCATCCTTGGTATGGAAGAGCTTAGTGATGACCAGAAGCAAACCGTGGCCCGTGCTCGTCGTTTGCAGCGTTTCCTTGCTCAGCCATTTTTCGTGGCCACTCAGTTTACAGGTAACGAAGGTGCCTACATAAAGGTTGCTGATACCGTAAAAGATGTCAAAGACATTTTGAATGGCAAATACGATAGCAAGCCAGAAAACTGGTTCTACATGGCTCCAGGCCCCTTAAGCGAGAAGAAGGACTAGCAACACATGGATTTCGAACTCATTACTCTTTCAGGAAGCAAGATCAACGAAAAGGTATACGAAGTTATCTTGCCAACTGTTGATGGTGAGATTGCTGTTTTTCCCGACCACGAGCCGCTCGTAAGTGTGGCCAAGACCGGTGTCATATGTGTCCGTCGCGACAAACACCACAGCAATGAGCAACTTGAGTACTTTGCGATTAGTGGCGGTGTGATTGAAGTTGGCAACAACCATGTACGGGTACTAGTTGATGAGGCTGAGCATGGTGATGACATTGTTGAGGCTGAGAGCAAAGCTGCACTTGACCGCGCCTTAAAGCTTCGCGATGAAGCCACAGACCAAGTTGAACTCGAGAAGGCCCACCAGTTAGTCGATCGTCATGCTGTCCGGCTCAAGGTTGCCGACCTACATCGACGTAAACGCCGAATGTAGCATCATATCAAACGATTTTTGGATCAATACCGACCAAGTGCTTTACGAAGCAGCTTGCGACTACGCATATAGTAAGCCTCGCGCATAGTGGCTGCAATAAGTGGAGTAAAGTCGCCACTACGTAGCAATTTGAAAAAGCGGGTTTGTACAGCGTTAAATCCGTGGTCAAGATTGATATGCCTGGCGATTGTAGCAACATCGGGGTGTGCAACTATCTTTCGTAAATACTGAAGGCGCCTACCGAGTGGCTTCCTATGACGATAGTAGAACTCCTCGAGCAAGATGCTCCGTACGTTGTACATAAAGTAGTAGTCAATCTGCGGGTTTAGATCATACACTCCCTTGCGGTCGCTTAGTAATCGCAGCTCTCGAATGAGCAGTAGCGCATTATCAAATTGCTCCTTACAATATCTGCGCGTCAGCGAGTCGTTGTTGTCGCGGTATTGATAAAGGTGATCTTCAATCACAACTACCTTTTTCGCATCAAGAAACGCTCCATACGTCGCCACGCCATCTTCACCGATTTTGATTGTTTCGTCAACGGCTAAAATATTTGGTTCTATAATTTCGCGGCGAAAAAGTTTATTCCACATCGCCGCGTAGATTCCAAAATAGAAAAATTGTCCACTATAGAGCATTTTTGGGTAGAGCTCTTTTTTTAAGCGTGCTTTGTTATAGACACCAAGCGGGACACGCTGTCCGACTGGTACATGATGCTTGGCATAGTGGAACGCTGCGCCGCAAGTAACGATATCCGCTTGATGTTTTTCGGCATACCCAACCATGATCTTGGTCATATTTGGCGATAGCCAGTCGTCGGCATCGACAAAATGAACATAGGCGCCCTTGGAAAGCTTCAGGCCAGCAGTGCGTGCATAAGTTTGGCCCTTGTTGGCACCGTGCAGCACCTGAATACGTGCGTCATGGGTCGCCAACTGGTCGCATAGGTTGCTCGAGCCATCGGTTGAGCCATCGTCAATAAGCAGGAGCTCAAGGTGAGGGTATGTTTGCATGAGGATACTTTCAACACACTGCTCCAGATGTGGGGCTGCATTGAACACTGGCACAATAATACTAACAAGTGGCTGCTTCACTCTGTTATGATAGCATGAATATATACAAAAGAAGTACCCCGACCTTCCCTGCGCGCGATGGCAGGAAGATCGGGGTGTGGATACTCCTGGCGAACTCTATCTTTTGATAGGTCACCGGGCTACGTATGTGATAGTATTACATCGATCTTTTCTAGTAAAGCACGAACGTCTTGCGTAGTTTTACAATGCATTAGTTGGTCGCGCAGATCACTCGCACCGTCAAAATCGCGGATATAGATTTTGAAAAAGCGCTTGAGGGTTTCGAATGGCCGGCCCGTTTGCTCGTGATAGCGGTCATATTCGTCAAGATGAAATAGTAGTAGACTAATAAGCTCACTGCGCTCATGGCCGCTTGCATCGCCATGTAGCATTTGGAAACAAAAAGGATTTGCGAACACACCGCGACCAATCATGACGCCGTCGACGCCATGCTGTGTTGCAAATTCCAGGCCATGCTTGCGGTCGCGGACGTCGCCGTTGATCACGATGAGCGTTTGAGGAGCAAGCCTGTCGCGCAAAGCAATAATTTCGGGGATAAGTTCAAAATGCGCGGGCACTTTGCTCATTTCTTTTTTGGTGCGTAGATGTACAGTAAGCACGGCTATGTCTTGGCAGAGTAGGCCACCGAGCCAATCACGCCACTCATCGACGCTGCTATAGCCAAGCCGTGTTTTGACACTGACGGGCAGCCCTGACTGTTTGGCTGCTGCAATCATTTCGTAGGCCTTTTCTGGCGTGCGAATCATGCCAGCTCCGCCACCGGCCTTAACGGCAGATTGATCGGGGCAGCCCATGTTAATGTCGATACCATCATAGCCGAGGTGCGCACAATGGATGCCAAGTGCAGCCATCGCCCCCGGGTCGCTCCCCCATAGCTGCGCGACAATTGGGTGTTCGTCGCTTGTTTTGATAAGTCGCCCGCCAATAGCTTTGTCACCCGCCCTGTGCCAGCCAGTGGCATTGGTAAATTCCGTGAAAAAGACGTCGGGCCGGCCAGCTTGGGCGACGACATGACGAAACACAACATCGGTCACCGCCTCCATGGGCGCAAGGATGAAAAAGGGTGTAGGGAGTCTGTGCCAAAAGGTCTGCATATAATTAGTATAGCGAATATTAAAAGCGGCTCCTGGCTATCAGTCGAAACTGACAGCCAGAAGCGGAGCCTCATACAGGGTTCGAACCTGTGACCTCTCACTTAGAACGTGAGCGCTCTGCCACTGAGCTAATGAGGCTGGTTTTGCGGGTCGCACCACCGATTTGGTGGTCAAGTGGTGCGACCGCGGTCGAGCCGGGAGGATTCGAACACTCCGCTTCTCTGGGGTTCTCCAGAGTATGCCCTGCTACACTAACGGCTCGGGGGGGAGAGGCCGGGATTCAAACCCGGGTTTGCGCGGTGCGCCGTTCTTAGTCGTTAAACTACCTCTCCTGGTCGGTCCTGCCTGTCTGTCTGGTAGACACACCGAACAAGACCGCTGTCGTATCCTAGCATGAGGGGTGGTGTAATGCAAGCACAACCAATAAAAAGAGGCCGACAGGCGCGCTGGAGGAATGCGCGTCTGTCGGCCGGAGAGAGCTCGACCTCACTAAAGCGGCACCAAAGTTCCACGGCAGTAGGTCTCATCCCCTGCCCAGTGTGCCAGCTCCTTGAAGGAGCACCTCTCTGCCCTCAGCATGGTGGGCCAACACCGAACTGAGGGCGAATGCCCGCCGCGTCGGCAGCGAGCGAGGTCTACTTATTGACCCTGCCGGTGCAATTGCACACTGTGCAGTGTCCGTGGCTTATCGCGCCACAGCCACCTGGGCCGAAGCCACCTCTGCCACCACATTTGGGGCAGGTCTTGGCGCCTGCGCGCTCACGCGCTTCGCGCTCCTTGTCTTTATCCGACTTGAACAAAGCCCTCACCCCTTTATCGGCTGGTCAGAATATAAGTATAATATCAGTTATTGGAATAATTGTCAATAAGATATTTCTCAAACTGTAGTATGCCTTTGTAGGTCGGCTCAAACTGACTAATGTCGGGAAGGGTGAGGTTTTGTATACAGTGCCAAACTGCCTTCAGTAACTGACGAAATACATGCAACTCTGCTTCGGTTGCCACCACGTCAAGGGTATAGATAGTCCCACTTCGGTCTGGTTCGACGAATTGCAAGATGCCTTTTAGGTAGGAATACTTGCTATAGTCGCGCGAATGCCCGACGAGAAGTTGGTAAAACATGAGTTGTTGCTTATATTTATGTAGCTTTATTTTTTCGTAGTCAGTGCTCCCCTTCCAGCTAGTGCTGGGTTTGCCGGTTTTGTAGTCAGTGACCGTAATGTTTTGATCGATAATCTCGACTAGGTCGAGTGAACCTGTCAGGCGCACGCCGTCGCACACAACTGACTGATTGCCAAAGCCGAGTTCTGTGCGCTGCGACGGGGTGAAGCTGTTATAATACTGCGACAAAAAAGCACTCAGACTGTCTTGGCCTTTTTGTATGAACAGCTCTGTGTCGCTGCTGTCGAGATGCTGATTTGTCATTTCTTTTACGAAATCGCCCAGGACATCTTCGATTGGTTTTCGCCTGCCGGTTGCCGACAAATGAGCATGTGCTCGCTGAAGAGTGGTGTGGATTGCAGTGCCGTACGCTGCATTGGCGCTTTTGGCCTGCGGGAACCGCAAAAGATTGTTGAGCAAGAAGGTTCCAGGGCCGCCGCGGGATAGATCGATGAAGTTATTCAAGTGCGTTGCCGACAGCTTGTAGGTTTCTAGTAGCGGCGCAAGTAGTAGCTGCATGGAGTCGGTCGTCGCGCGTGTATAGTAATCGTGCCATGCTACCAGGGCTTGCGCGTTTTGCTCGGTCGACGACGGAATTGACAGCTGCTCAATAGCTGTCAGCGAAGTACCGGTCAAAAAACTAGCCGGCAGCAGTGTACTGCCATTTTCGGCGACGGTCGGGTGGCTTATCGATAGCTGTTGCTTGGCGCGGGTCATCGCGACATAGAATAGTCGTAGACGTTCGCTGTAGGTGTTTCCGGCAGGAGCTAATTGAAGATTTTCGGGATAGCCAATCAGTCGGCTACGACTACGAACCCGCTCGCCCCAGGCGCCGTCATGGGCTCCGGCGATATATACCGAATCGAACTCCAGCCCCTTGGCTTTGTGAACGGTCATCAAATGCACTGAGCCGGCAATCTCGTCGGCCTGCCTACGCAGGCTTGTTATGCCTGTTCCTATCTGTCGATACATCGTCGTGTACTCCAAAAAGTCACGGACGTGAAGCGGGCTATTTGGTTTAAAGTCGCGTAAGTGGGCGCGAATAGTACGAAGTGCGTCAAGCGCTACAAGGTAAGCTTCGGGATTAATAGCAAGTTGTTCGGCACTGAAGTAGTGCTCATAAAGGGGCGACCGATACGAAACGACATCGTCTTTTGTTGAGTCGGCCGGCATGCCAAGAAGCATGTCGAGAAATTGCTCAAGCGGGGTGTGTGGTACGGCGAGCGCAAGCGAAACAAGCCATTGTTGTAAGGGCGCAAACTCAGGTGTTGTTGCCATGCTTTCGAGCCACGACAAATGATTGCGATGGCTTACTAAACTTATGCGCCAGACCGCTTCAGGGTCACATAAAAATGCCGGATGAGCCAACAGTTCGGGCAATAGGCTATCGGCTGCTTCGATATCCCGGTCGAACAGGTGCACTGCAATCGAAGCGATAAGTTCGAGCGCTATCACGACGTCCATCGAAAGGACGTCATCGCGGCGTTCATAGTTGACAGTGATATTATTAGCATATAAATACGGCAGCATAGCTACGAGCTCGCTGTGGCGGCGCGCTAGTATGGCGATAGTTGAGGCCGGTTGACCACTCTCAATGTGATTGGCGATATCCCTAGCAATCCAGCTGTACTCTTCAACTTGGGAAGCAAATGGCATCAGCTGAACTTTGGGCGCTTTGGGCGTGGTGAGGGCGACGAGCTCTTTTACCAGGCCGAGATCGCTCATGGTTGATTCGAGTCGATCTTCGCCTTGTATTATCACCTCACGTGCGTGGAGTAAGATTGGTTTTGCCGACCGGTAATTGTCGGTTAGCACTACCAGGCGCATACCCGGATATTGACTACGGAAACGATGAATATTGTTGACTTCGGCGCCCTGAAAACTATAAATTGCTTGGTCATCATCACCGACTGCCATGATATTCGGCTTGCCCTCATAGAGTGGACTGTTGGTGAGCGCGAACAGCACACGGAGCTGCGCAAGGTTGGTGTCTTGAAACTCATCCACCATAATATAGTGGTACTTTTCTTGCAAGTTGTATGCAAGGTCTGCCTGCGTTTCGAGTCCGTGAATAACGCCCAGTACCATGTCATCGAAATCGTATAGTCCGGCTTGCTCCATGCGCGTCAGATAAGCATAGTAAATGTGGCTTAGGGCTCGCAGCTTGGCGTGGCGTTTGCGATCTTTGAACACGAAGCTACCCTGGTCATTTTTTTCCAGCCATTCATCGCGCCACGCGGTAAGGGGTTTCGTACTATTTGCTGCGACGGCGTGGTCGAACGCATGCGCCATACTGAGCGACAAGGTATTTGAGAGTGGCGTATAGGCCGATGGGATAGGTTGTGGCGCGAGTTCTGCGACCTTTTTTGCAAGCGGCACTAAGAGTGGGAGCATGGTGGTGCTTGGCCGCTCAGAAAATATCCTACTCAGTTCTTTTTCAACACTGTCGAGAACGATGTCGTTGGAGGCGATGATGGTCAGTAGTTCATCGCTCGTCAAACCATTACGCTTTAGCTCGCTAATAACCGTTTTGGCGTCGCTAAGATAGGTGTATTCCCCATTCATTTTACTGGTGAGCGGGTTGGTATAGTCGAGCTCGTCAAAAATCCCAGTCAGTATCTCATGACTCGTCAGCTCATCGGCCGGCTTAAATGCGGCACCATGGTAAAAGTATTCGCTATTCTGGTTGATAACTTCACTCCCAAAACTATGGAAAGTATGGATAGCGACTTTATAGGCATCGGGGCCAATAATACTAGCCAGTCGCTGGCGCATAGCAGCAGCACCACTATCGGTAAATGTGAGACAAAGTATATTTTGGGGCAGCGTGTCGGTCTTTTGTAATATGTTGGCGGCGCGCATACTTAGTAACTCAGTCTTACCTGTGCCGGGGCCAGCAATAACTAAGAGCGGACCTTCAATACTATCCACCGCTTCGCGCTGCGCTTTGTTCAGCTGCTTATATCTTTTTTCGAATTCAGCCACCTCTCTATTATACAGAGAAAATAAAATAACCCGCTTTCGGGCGGGAAAAGTGAGCCCCTCGGGGCCCGGAACGTAGCGAGTGGCTACTTGGATATACCGGGCGCCGAGGGCCGCACGAAACGCCATCGATTGCACATTGGGCGCCACGCAGCTGCGGATACTGCGTGTAGGTGCGCTATCGGTCACCTGCGTGACCACCTGCGGAGCACCACTGCCGCAGGGTTTACCGACAGAATTACTTCCGTCGGGGTGTGAGGGAGGAGAGTCGCGGCAGGCGTCGTGCCTTTCGCAATGGTTGCGATACCCTTACGCGCGGGTACCGCGACTCTCCTCAAGGTGCGCTGTTCGTCGGTGGCCCAGGCCATGTGTCGGGCGCCCGACCGACGAACAGTATAAATATCATTATATATCAAATCAAACAAATTGTCAATAGTCATATTTACGATTTTGAAATCCACCCCCGTTACTTTCGACAGCTATTCTATGGTATGATATACTTTTTGCTATGGATAACGGCGATATATTTGATGATTTCGCACTCGAGCGGCTGGCGAAAAGCCAATTTGGTGTGCAGCTGGACATCGAAAAAGTCATTGTACGTGGGGTCGATGTCGGGCATTCTGCCAAAGCGACAGTGTTTTTATCGACCAAGAAGCAACTTTACTGCTATATTTACGGTCCGGCGCGTCTGTTGCTTGGTGACGTCAAAAAAATCGCTGCGCGCATGAATCTGAGGCCTGAAATGTACCTTCCGCCAAAAGGCAGGCCTACTTATTTCGACGATATTGGCCGCGAAAAATTTCGCACTGTGTTTCCGGGTCGTAAAGACGTGCATGAATCAGATATTATGTTTTATCGCACGCTTGCGCCCTATTCTCCTGCCCTTTTTCTTGTAAGTGAAATAATTGATGGTACTATCCGCAAGGCCGATAGTGATGCGCGTGGTGGCTGGCGTGCGGCCGCCAAATTTACCTATCGTCGGATCAAGACTAGCTAGTCAGATTGTTGTATCAATAATATACTCCACGCCTTCGGTGCAGTTTTCGATTTGCCACTTTTCACCGTGCAGACCATGAAACAGGTGCCATTTTGTATCTACCTCGCTGAAATAACCTGCCATATAATTACTAGGGATTATACTCGAAGCCGGTAAGAGAAAAGTACAATGTAGGCTGAAATAGGATGGTCGGCTTGTGCTGACATCGCCGGTACTACTTGAGCCCAGGTAAAAGTACCTTCCATCGTCGTTTGATGTGTCGCGTAACATGAAAGGTTTTATATCGCCGGGACTTGCTACTGGAGACCCATCGCTATTGACTGGAAAACGTGGGTCGCCCCAGTCGTCGCCAATTCCAGGTAGAATAGTCTGCAGACTTGATAATGACGTACTCGAGTCAAGCGACGGCGCTGCCATCGCATTAGTCGATAGTAACCAGCATTGTCCGGCAAGAACGGAAGAGTCAGTATCCGGGCAGCCAGCAGGGTATTCCCCGTGAGATTCATAGTACTTTTCGAGTTCACTATATAGAATATGCATATCAAGATCGCGCTTATTATCGCGAGACCCCGACTGAACCCGGTTAAAAGTAGCCACTGCCATGGTGAACAGGACCGCTAAAACTGCAGTTATGAAAGCAATCTCTAATAGAGTAAAACCACCCCAGGCGTGAGCATAATTATTATCGTAGCAGCGTAAGTTATGCTTTTTCCACCTAGAAGACATAGGTATCAGAGTCTAAACTGACGTTTTATGAAATCACCATAGAGTGCTGTATCGTTTGCGGCCTTTAGAACCCCAACAGGTAATTCGCTGGGAGTATCATTATCGTACGAGCTGTGGAGTGCTGAGCCTAAATAATACGTTTTATCGTTGACAGATGCAAAATACGCACGTGACGGCAGTTTGCCACTGTACACAAACATAAGCGTGGTAAATTTTTTCTCGTTTTCTGTGACAGTATATCTGCTAATCGTTGGTGAGTTATCAAGTGGAGACGGAGAGTCCTTGATAAGTTCAATAAGTTTCTTTACTTCTTTGGACTCAGTTTCTAGCACGCCACGTTCATTTTTTTGCGAACAGTAGAGGGCAGAATAGGCAGCGTTTTCCTTGGTTTTAGCAGCCGAGCCAACAAGACATATAACATTTTTACTGTCAAAGAGCTTCGCCGACCGACCCGGATAATTAGTTTCCTTGAACCCCTTCGAGACCAATAGTTCAGTCGTTATTTTTGTTACATCGGTGAGGTCCTCGGACTGTTTATTTTTATGCTCAAACCCACCGACAAATGGGAGATTTACCGTTACGCTATAAGTTGCCCCTTGGGGTGTATAGGAATATGACGATAGTGTCGAATAGCTGCCGGCCAAAGGACTGTAGGCAGGTAGCTTAGTAGAAAGTCGGCCGTACTGTTTGGCGATCTCGTCAAAGCTCTTCACTTCCGTTAGCTCTGGAGTGGAGATTGTTTTATTGGAAGGTCGTTTTACGAAAGTACTGAGTAAATAATAAGTGAATGCCGCAAGCAATATGACCAAAAGCACTGACGCTACGGTAACAAGAATTTTTTTCTTCATCAGACTGAGCCTCCAATTATTAGTACGGTGATCGTGAATAACATATCGCTACAGGATTCGGTGGCATGCAACCGTTGCCATAGCTGGCACTTCGTTCAATCACAAGATCCCCCCATGGTCCATAGCAGTGTGACTGCAGCCAGCTATTACCATCCCCCCATGCAATATTCTCTTTGTCATACCAACCATCATTCACTGTTGTCCAGAAGTCGATGCCAACTGCAGGCGAAGTCCAGACATGAAAGTTCCAGCTAGTAGTATACGAAGGGCACCAGGCAACCCAGTGAGTACTTCGCCATAGCGGCTGGTAAGGACTACCAGTTTCAATATAGGTGTATGTTGATGGCATAGAGAATGCTTGATTAGGGCTACCCTGCGTAAAGCCACTAGTTGTTTCTGCTGTATAGCAGCGAGCAAATGCGTTCACGCTGACTGATTCGTCCCACATTGCGTTAAAGCCGACAAAATTGTATGCGGTACCGCTCGCCCAAAACTGAGATCCGCGAATGTTTGAATAGTAGTACCAATCCCACGACCTGGTGGTGCCGGCAGGACATATTGCCTGGTCAGCCCCTATTGTCCACCAGTTCCACGATGGTTTAGAAAGAGTTGTTGTGAAGGCTGCCGGGGCATTAATAGGCGTGACAACGTTTGCCACTGCCCAGTTGCCAGGGACACTAGCAACAATCGCCTGCACTCTGTAATAGAGGCGTACGCCCTGGTTAAGTCCCGTATGTGTGTAGGAATTTGTTGCTGTGCTGTTTACGAGAGTCGACCAGGTTGTATTGTTGGCAGAGTATTGCAAATTATAACCAGATGCTCCCGCCACCGTTCCCCACGATATGCCGACTTGAGTCGCAGATTGAGCAGAAACGCTGATAGTAGGTGCGACGATAGCATTGGTAGTCAGGGTTGCGGTATTTGACCAATCTCCCGTTGAACTGGCCGAATTGGCTCTGGCGCGTACCCAATAGGTTGTTCCCTGGCTTAGTCCAGTGAAAGTACCATTTGTTGTTGTGTAGGTCGATGAAGTAGGCGCAGTGAAGGTAGCATTTGTACTGATTTGCAATGTATAGGACAGCGCATTGGGGATGCTTGTCCATGAGGCGGCACCGGTCGTAGTGCCAGTCGGCGAAGCAGACACGGTTATTGCCCCCGAGGAGGCTATGACAGCTTTGTGTTCGCTGCTGATTGAACGTGTTTGGTTATCGGCCTCTTGTCGCCACTTTAGAGTGAACTCTAGGCAGGAAGTTCCGGTGCTACATGTCGAACTTGTTTCTCCAACATAAGCGTAGATGTCATTGGTCGCTAGTGTCGCCTCACCGCAAGTAATGGAGTTGTCGTCGGGTGCGGTGTCTTGTGGCATGCGCAATACAGACTTGTCGACGCCAATTAGGTATTGCGACGTAACAGTAGCGGCATCGAGGGAAATTCTGTTGCAGCCGGGATATTCGCCATTGGCGACATAATATTTCTCTAATGCTCCAGCGATAATTTGTGCGTTTGCTTCACGGCTTTTGTCACGCGCTTGGCGCTGTGCTTGCGAGAACGATACGACTGTTACTGATGCCAGGACAGAGAGTAGCGCAATTACTACCGACACTTCAACTAGCGTAAAACCCCTACGAGCACCGTACTTCATAGGGTCATTATACAAACATATATACAATAATGCTAGTGTTTTTTGTATAAAATGATAAGATGTTCGATATGTGGAGTTCGAGGAAAAAAATTGTAGCCTCTGTGGTAGCGGATACCGTAAACACAAGATAGCAAAGCAATATCACGAGCTTGTGTTACTGGGTTGCAGCTTAAATAAATAATGCAATCTGGTCGTACTTCAAGCAGGCGGTCAATAACGTCGCGGTGTAATCCAGCTCGAGGCGGGTCAACGACGATGACTGCGTCAGAGGTGATGTACGCAAGCGCTTTTTCGCTTGGAGCTAGTATCGCGCGGGCTGTTGCTGAGCGTTGTTGAGACGCTATATTGACCCTCATTTCTTTTACGGCATGTTCGTCGATCTCCACTAGGTCAACGCTACCTTTGGTGATACTTAGACCAATACTTCCGACCCCGCTATAAAGGTCGACAAGTCGCCCATCAGTTATCCAGTCCATCATGTCCTTTAGCGCCTCTTTGTAGACAGGGAGATTGACCTGGAAAAAGCTTTCTGGAGAGTATTGAAAATGATTACCAAAAATACTGTCATTAAGAACTGGTGCCCCAAATGACGCTAGTCGCCGAGTAATGCGACTCGCAGGACTTTTGGGGTCGCTATATATAATTTCACCGCCCAGCGCAGGTAGTGCGTTCGCAGTTGTTGCATCGATAAAATCAAAGTCTGGATCTTTGACATAAAGCTGCCAGGCGCAATTTCCTTGCTGATCGCAGCGAATAAGGAGTGTTTTAAGCTGCCTTGCGCTTGCACCACGAGCCTGCAAGCTGTCGCGAATTATGCGCGCAAGTTGCATTACTGGGGGCGGCAGCAGTGAGCAGTCATCCACTACGATCTTTCCCTTACTGCCTCTATGGAAAAAAGCGAGATTCAGAATATCACCTTGCTCACCCGTATCACCAAACCAACTAAATTCAACTTTGTTGCGATAATGCACTGTTTGACCATCTGTATAGACTTCGATTGGGTTGGGCAGTACGATGTCGTGAAGTTCAAATGCTTCTTCGATGAGCGCGGCCTTGTAGTGTTGTTCCGCTGCAAAATCCATAATCTGCCACGGGCTTGTGCTGAGGTAGCTGGTGGGATCAAGCGGCTCGATGCGCTCGTCCGATGCTGCGAGCACTTGTGCGACAACCCCCTCTACGAAACGGGACTTTTTCTTCGTGATCTGTATCTCGACCTCTTCACCGGGTAGTCCGCCCCACACCAGTGCTTTACGGCCATCTGCAAGCGTGCCGATGGTTTGTCCGCCACCGACTACTTTATCGAGCGATAGGGTGGCATGTCGCACGTTTTTCATCTCAAGTATTGTATCACAATAGTACTATGCTATCGCATGGTACCATGTACACTTATGTGTGGTGTGCTAGAAGCTGTGTGCAGCGAAAACACTTACCTAGCAGTTACAGACCCATGCAAACGGAAACACTTGTACTTGTCTAGTGAATTTGTCACATGTTGAAATGGTGTACTTGTAGGTTACGATGGCGTTTGCTCGTCTGTCAAAATTATCATAACCATGACACAATCATATTTAGCGTGGCAGAGTAGAATAGAATAATACAAAGCTTGCTGCTGCCATCAACAAAAACGCGGTAACCACACCGATGTTACTCCACTTACCGTTCTTGTACTCGCCCATTACATCGCGGTTATTGCCGACACGCCAGATCATATATAGCAGCGGCACACTAGCAACTGCATTGAATACTGCAGTAAATATGAGCGCCTGAATAGGATCGATGCCGATGAAGTTAATAATGAGACCTGCAACTGTGGCGAGTGCAATAATGCCGTAAAAACCATGTGCTTTGCTAAATTTACGGTAGTACCCTTCACGCAGGCCGAGTGCTTCGCTAATTGCATATGACGAAGACCCTGCTAGTACTGGTACTGCAAGAAGGCCGATGCCGATGATACCAACAGAAAACAGTAGTTTTGCGACTAGCCCTGCGTTAGGAAAGCCTTGGACGAGTGGCTCAAGTGCCGCCGCAGCGTCAGCGGCAGTGTCGATTTTGGTAATACCATTGGCATGGAGCACTGAGGCGCAAGCGATGACAATGAACCAAGCCGAGATTGACGCGAGTGACATGCCGACTACGTTGTCGATGCGAATGCTGCGAATAAATGCCTTGCTAATGCGAGGAACGCCCTTGCCGGATGAGGTGGCAATTCGATGCGTTTCAACCTCGCCCTCCACAACCTCGCTTGTATTCCAAAAAAACAAATAGGGGCTAATGGTCGTGCCAAGGATACCAACCATGATATAGATAGTCTCTTTGTCGATTGTTACTTGCGGCCACACAGTTCGGGTTAATACTTCGCCCCATGGCTGTCCGACCAGAAACGCGGTTACTGGGTAAGCGAACAGTGCAATCGCCAGCCATTTAAGAATTTTGGCATATTGTTTGTAGGGGACGGTCACCTGCATGATTACGCAGACGATAGCAAAGAAGATAGCAAAAAAACCAAGTGGTATGCTCGGCAGTAACAGCTGGGTTGTCGCGGCCATTGCAGCTAGATCGGCACCGATATTGACTGTGTTCGCAACCACAACAAGCAGAACGGCAATTAAAAGTACCTTTCTGCTATAATGGCGTTTTAAAATAGCTGCCAGGCCGTCACCAGTCACCGCCCCAATGCGCGCACAGCTTTCCTGCACCGCGAGTAGCAGCGGATACATGATTGGGAACAGCCACAGCAGCCCGTAACCAAAGACAGCCCCAGCCTGGCTATAGGTAGCGATTCCGCTCGGATCGTCGTCGGCAGCGCCAGTGACGACACCCGGGCCGAGCACGCGGATGAAACGGCCGAATTTGCCATAGTGCTTTTGGGCGTGCTGAAGGTTCTTTTCGTGCTGCGCAGCTCGGGCGTGTTGTTGATGATCGCCGACAAGGTCATGAAGCCAGGTGTAGGGGTTTGTCATGGTGTGTTCCGTTTACGCTAATCTAGCACGTATTGTAGCACACTCCGAGGGGGACGTAGCGCAATATGTGTCGTGCATATGAAAAGCCGCCCTTCCCCGCTGGTGGGGTTGGGCGGTGTGTGCTATGCGTTAAGGCGAGTGCACAACTCATTGGCGCAGCCGCAGGACAGCTGGTGTGTTGCTGCAGACGCTGTCTCTGGTTGGGTCCACTCTCGCGCATCTTGCGGTGATGGTGTGTCCTGGATGTCACCGAGACTGGCGATCTCGCGGTCGATGCGAGCGATGGTCTGTTCGAGTGCGTCCAGGACCAACGCCTTGCTAGCGTCAGTGGAATCTTTCATGTAGGTGAAGGAGCCTGGACGTATGCTAATCGCTTTGATCAGCCCTTCGCAGCGTGCGACGAGCTCGGCTCGCTCTGCAAGCAACGCGGCGAGCGATTTCGTGGTCAGGGCGGTCATGGCCGCCTCCTCTCAGGTACGGATACCGATGTTCGGTATCATCAGTACAATTACAGCACGAAATGCATAAAAAAGCAACATGGTTGCTATCAAAAAATGTGCCGGTTATGCAGTAGTTTTGGCAACGCGCCTGGCAATTTCCAGCGATTCGTTGGCGGGAATGACCAAGATGGGGCGTGATTTGGCTGCTTGGCTGATGGTGGTCATCGTATCTGGTGACGTGCAGGCTTCGTTGAGCTCACCATCAAGTGCAAAATCCATGAATTCAAGGTGCGCGACGATGCGTTTGCGCAGCACGGTTGAGCGTTCCCCTACGGTACCAGTAAATACCAGCAAGTCGCAGCCGTTCATAGCGACCACCATACTGCCGATAGCTTTGTGAATGGTGTGAACAAGAGTGGTCAATGCGAGGTGCGCCATGTGGTCACCGTCGGCTTCTCTGTCAATTAGGCTGCGAATATCGCCGCTCCCCGCAATGCCCAACAGGCCGGATTTGGTATGCAAGTAATCTTCGAGCTGATCGTCATTCATTTCTAGGCCCTTTTTCAGGGCGCGCAGTGCGCCAGCGTCGATACTGCCGCTACGTGTTGCCATCAGCAAGCCTTCGAGGGGCGTGTAGCCCATGGTGGTGTCGATGCTCCTGCCGTGGAATACGCCGGTGATGCTGGAACCACTACCAAGGTGGCAGACAACCACTTTTGGCGGCAGCTTGCCTTTGTTCCATAGCGCATCAACGGCGCTTGCTACCGATATACCGTGATAGCCGAATCGTTTGATATCGAGCCGGTCGCTATCATGGATATCGATACCATAGTTCCAGGCATAGGGTGGTTTGGTGGCGTGAAATGCACTGTCGGACACGCCGACGATTGTCGCCTGAGGCAGTGATTGACGCAGAAATTTGAGCTCGCCTAGTGAAGCGGCGATGTGCAGCGGTGCCAGCTCGTAGAGCTGCTCAAGCTTATTGACGACTTCGTCTGTAACGATATGGTCACGCATGAAGTAGCTGCTTGGTGCCACGATGCGCAAGCCTATGTGTGTTATACGTTCATCGTCCTTGAGCAGGCCTTCACGTGCAAAGAGTTGCTCAACATGCGTCGCTGCATCACTCAGCTTGTCAAAGTCGAGATCGAGTCGGCGCTCACCTTCACCTGCTTCTATTAGCGTACAGATGAGTCGATCATCTTCAATCTCAAAGTGCATGGTACCACGTAAGTCCGGCCCATCATCGTAGAGAGCATATTTGCGTGATGAACTACCTGGATTTGCTACCAAAATCAGCGCCATGCTAGTTCGTCTGACCGTGCCACTCTTCCTCCTGAGCACGCTCAAGGTTACGTGCAGGCGGCCACACCCAAGCATCCAATTCAGGTAGGTCAATACCATTGGCTTTGATGTATTCAGTATTTTTATCAATTTTTGCTTTATACTGAGCTGCTAAATGCTCGGCCTCTTCGAAGGGGATTACGCCATCGTGACCGAGCTGTCTAAAGGCGGCAATCACGAGGTCATAACGGCTGGTCTCGTTGCGGACATGCATATCAAAGGGGGTGGTGGTGCTCCCGATTTCTTTATAGCCGCGCACATCAAATCGAGTACTGTCGACAGCGTAGTTAAATAGCACGCTTTTAACAGTTTGCGGGTAGCCGTGAAAGTTGAAAATGACTGGCTTGTTTTCGGTAAATATGTGGTCGAAAAACTTTTGATCGGCAGTATTGTTGAGTGTGCCGAAGCCCATGGTTGTAAGGCTACTAACATTCACACAGCGAATGCGTACATCTGGCCTTTCGGATTTGATGATATCGATTGCTGCCATTGTTTCTTTGGTAGGGTAATCACCTGCTGCTGCCATAATTAGGTCGGGGTTGTCATCACTCGCGAAGTCCCAGATCATGAGACCTTGATCAATTTGCTGTCGGGCCTTGTCGACAGTGAGCCAGCGTGGCTCAACAGTCTTACCAGCAACAACTGCATTGATTTGGCGCACACTGGTGAGCATCTTTTCGAGTACTACAAGCGTACAGTTGCCGTCTGCTGGGAAGTAGACATCTGAAAAGTTACTCTGACGACGTAGTAAGTCGTCGATAAACCCGGGGTTCTGGTGACTGAATCCGTTGTGGTCTTGGCGCCACCCGCTACTTGTTAGAATGTAGTTTATACTTGGAATGGTACCACGCCACTCGACGCCACGGCTTTGTGTGAGGAATTTGGCGTACTGGTCGACCATACTGCTCACCACCTGTAAAAAGGCTTCATAGCTAGCAAACATAGCATGGCGGCCTGTGAGTACATAGCCCTGCATAAGGCCCTGCATATTGTGCTCTGACAACATTTCCATCACTCGCCCATCCTGAGAGAGGTCTTTGTCCCAGCTCGTGATTGGCCATTGCCAACTTCGGCTGGTAGCTTTGAAGATATCATCAAGTTTATTAGAGTAGGTTTCATCAGGGCTCATAAAGCGGAAGTTTTTACTGTCGGCGTTGCGACGAAAAACTTCTTCGAGATACAATCCACTGCGGCGCATGCTGCTGCTACCCATCGTTCCGGGTACGGTAGCGTCCTCGGCAAACTGCTCTACTGGTGGCAAGCTAAGCGGTTTGTATACGGCAGGTCCACCGTGAGCATGACGGCTCATCCCCATGCGCTTTTCAAGCGTATCAGGCAGAATATCGCTGACAAAATCACCAAAGCCCTTTTCTTCGCTAAAGAGTTCGTCGAATTTGTAGCCACCCAGCCACTCGTTGAGAAGTTTTAGCTCCTCGGGGTCGGTCTTGGCCTCGTTGAGGACAACTTGGTGTGCGAGGCAGTTGCCTTCGATCTTGTCGCCATTGGGTAGGTTCTTGACACCTGTCCAGCCCTTTAGGGTGCGCATGATAATCATCGGCATGCGAGGACTAACGGTGTCAGTCGTCGCTTTTATCTCTTCGATAATTTGCTGTGCCCAGTCGAGTGTCTCAGCCATGCGGTCATGTGCTTCTCCCTCTGTACAGTTTGTTGTGTCAACAATGCGAGGCTCGTACCCGTAGCCGCTAAAAAGTGTCATGAGTTCGTAGTTACTCATGCGTCCGAAAATTGTCGGTTGACTGATTTTGTAGCCATTGAGATGCAAGATCGGCAGTACTACGCCGTCTTTGCGTGGATTGACAAGCTTATTTAGGTGCCAGGCACCTGCCGTGGGTCCGGTTTCAGCTTCTCCATCACCAACAAGGCAAGCGACTATGAGCCCAGGGTTGTCGAGGATGGCGCCATAACTTGTACTCAGTGAGTAGCCGAGTTCGCCACCCTCCAGTATGACACCAGGAGTTTCGGGGTTAGAGTGGCTGGGGTAGCCGTACGGCCAGCTAAAACCTCTGCATAGCCTACGAATACCGTCGAGATTCACCTGGAGTGTAGGGTCAGCTAAGGTTAAAGTGCCTTCAAGAAACAAATTGGCCTGCAGCGCCGGAAAACCGTGTCCCGGGCCGAGTACAAACATCATATCGTGGTCATATTTTTTAGCAAAACGACTGAGGTGTGCATAGGCAAAATTGATACCCGGCCCACTCCCCCAGTGCCCCAGCAAGCGACTTTTAACGTCATCAAACGTAATCGGACGCGTCATGAGGTGGTTATCTGCTAAAAAAATTTGCGCTGCTGTCAAATAATTGACCGCGCGTAAGTACTGACCCATAGAGTGTTTTTCGTTATTGTTCATACAATCCGTAGTATACACCATAACCATAAGCAGTGAAATAATCACTTTCGTGGCTAAACTGTATCTATGTTTGAGGACCAGGCGTATAATATAGGACAGACAGCGCATAAAGGAGGTGTACCTCGCGTATGACACAGATTACTGAAATGAAAGGCATGACGCCAAAACGAGTAACTGCGTTTCATGCCGTAGGTATTCACACTGCGAAGCAATTACTCGAAGTCGGTGCAACTCCGCTGGGCCGGCTTAAGCTGGCAGACGAAACCTGTCTCGGGCTGGCTGAAATTGAGCAGTACGTACACCAAGCGGACTTATGCCGGATTTGCGAC
The DNA here is from genome assembly GCA_016700015.1 of Candidatus Saccharibacteria bacterium. Lineage (NCBI taxonomy): Bacteria > Candidatus Saccharimonadota > Candidatus Saccharimonadota bacterium. Next base: position 474,226 of record CP064995.1, on the reverse strand, counting down.
ATTGCCCCGGCTCATGCTCACTTACTTTATCACGCGGGTGTTACGACCATTCCAAAACTTGCCTATCGTCGTCCAGAAGCGCTACATGAAGCGCTTCGAGCGCAGTCACCACGAACGGCGCCATCGATCGATGAACTGCAGCAGTATATTGCTCAAGCAAAACGCCTACAAAAAGTAATTCGCCACTAAGGAGATGCTATGGACCTACAATCACTCGTGACCAGTATAGTCAAAGGTGATGTCGCCGGTAAGATCGGCACGTCGACCGGTACGGATCAATCACAGTTGAAAAAGTTATCAGCATAGGTCTACCGGTCATTATTGGCCAAATGGCTCACAATAGCTCGACGCCAGATGGGGCAGCATCGCTCGATACTGCTCTTACAAAAGATCATAGCGGCTCCCTGCTTGAAAGTATCGAGAGTCTTTTTGGTGGCGGTAGCAGCAATCCAGATGGCGGCAATATTTTAGGTCATGTATTTGGTGACAAAACGTCGGTCGCGGCTGAAACGGTGGCGCAAAAAACCGGTATCGACGCGGCGACAGTCGCTAACATCCTTTCGTTTGCCGCACCGCTTATTATGGCAGCTCTTGCTAAGAAGAAAACGACGGCAGGGCTCGATGCCGGTGGCGTATCGGATCTTTTGAAAAACCAAACAGCGAAAAATGGCAATCCGCTAATGTCGATCGCGACGGCGATGCTCGACAAAAACGGCGATGGCAATGTTGTCGACGACCTGCTAGGCGGATTATTTACCAAACACTAGTAGCCTGTGGTCGGACCAATGATATAGGCACAGAGTAGGTTACCATTTGTTCCGGTATAGCCTCCATTTGACAGTGCTATATCACCGCCAATTTTTGCTGGGCAACTCCCGGCTGCTGCGGTAAGCGTAAAGTCGATTCGTGAATTACCACCGGTCACATAATAATAAGCACCCCGATACCAGTACGTCGGGTTAGTCACAATGGTAGTTATCATCGCGGGTGTTGGGTTTCCAGATAAATACTTCGATAGCAAGCTATCAAACGCTGCGTTATCAACAACGCCTGTCGTGACGTTGTCCTGACGACACTGACCAATGCCCGATGCTCCTGTGCCGTCAATATTGTATCCATAATTAGCACCAAGGCAACTCGATATATTAGGGAATGCGCCATTGCGTGCTCGATACATTTCGAGCGCTTTTAGCCATTGGTCGACTGCGTTCAGTGTCTGAGCATTTTTAGCTCGATCTTGGGCACCGCTATAATTCACGACGACGATTGCTGCTAAAATTCCAATCACAACAATAACGATAGCCAGCTCAGCAAGGGTAAAACCACGTAAGCGTTTTGTCATAGGGCTAGTATAGCATGCTCGACTTGTTGGTGTATGTGTAGAGTAATACGCAGTGTAGACAGTCTTAGGTGGTTGCCTCTCGCCTGCCTAAGCCCTATCACTTTTTCGGCTTTGTTCCGATTAAAGAAAATTCTCGGAGCATTGCATCTCCGAGAATTTTCATGGCTGGGGTGGAGGGACTCGAACCCCCGCTGACGGGACCAAAACCCGTTGTCCTACCTCTAGACGACACCCCATTAGGTGGTGACATACGATAGTATATCATATCACATAGTCGATTGGAGTGTTGCGTGCGCTGCTTGCAACAGGCAAGCAGATGACATATGCTAGCACTATATAGCGTAAGGAGAGGTATATGCCAAAAAGACGAGTACACGAGCAAGCAGTCCAGAAAACCGGTAACGTACTGCGCACAGTGATGATATGGTCAGGACTGGCGCTTGCGCTCGTGGCAGCGGTGTTGGTGATGACGGGACTTATTACCGAAAGGGTTGGGTTCTACCTGCTTGTTGCGACGGCGGTTGCGTACGGGTTCGCGCTCTTTGACTTTGACGTTGATGACGACGATTAGCCGTAAGCAACAATTCATCGCTTATGTTCGCCAGCTTCCTGGCGGGGTTTTGCTGACCTTTATCATTCGCCAGGCGTGGGCGGCACTGTTTGGCGGGCTGCTTCTTAGTGCTATTATCGTCACGAATTATGTCGAGCTCCCCTACCTTGCTCGCTATGATTGGCTGTTCGTCATCGCCCTCCTCATTCAGGCTAGCATGTTGCTATTCCGGCTTGAACAGCCGCGTGAAGTGGTGACAATACTAATTTTTCATCTTGTGGGACTTGCGATGGAGCTGTTCAAGACAAGTAGTGGTATCGGATCATGGTCTTACCCTGAAGAAAACACGATACGACTTGGTACCGTGCCGTTATTTAGTGGATTTATGTATGCGGCTGTTGGTAGCTATATAGCGCGGGCGTGGCGCGTACTATCACTGCGCTTTACTCACTACCCGCCCCGGGTTTGGACGATCTTGCTGGGAATAGTGATTTATGGCAACTTCTTTAGTCATCACTATTTGCCCGACGTGAGAATACTCCTCTTTGCGGCAATCGGTGTATTGTTTTGGCGCACCCGCGTTTACTACACGCTGAATCTTCGTGAACATAGCATGCCGATACTTATCGGTTTCCTGCTTATCGCATTTTTTATATGGATCGCAGAAAATATTGGCACCTATACTCACACATGGCTCTATCCTAGCCAGTCACAGATTTGGCATATTGTCAGCTTCGATAAACTTGGCGCGTGGCTGTTACTTATGATTATAAGTTTCATTATGATCGATTGTTTAAACTATCTTCGCACCCGCCGCAGCTAATTTGTCTTCTTGGTATAAAACGCTACAATGGACATTACTACTAAATCGGCGGAGACACTATGGCAGCAACAGGCGAATCAATCATCACACAGGAACGTAATCGACGCGAGCGTGCGGAAGGTTTAAGACGACCGATTATCGTCCTCGGTGGTATGGGGGTTGATATTTCCAGTAAATACCTGGCGGGTGCTGTCGCTAAGGCGGGCGAGTTTGCTACTCTGTCAGAAACGGGCGGTGCAACCCGGATTGCCCGCGTGCTGCAAGACGGCGACCTTGGTGGTCACGTGCGCACTTCGCTGGCGTCATTCCCCAATCAGGCAATGGTCAGTTATGCGTTTGACAAGTTTTACCGCGAAGCTGGCAGGTTAGAAAGAGTACGAGGGAAACTTGGCAAGCACTATCGGCCAGTGCCAAAATATGTGCTTGAAAATCGCATCGACCTTGCCGCTGGTGTGCCGCTTGTCGAAATGCTCACAGTGCTCGATGCATTTGAACAGGTGGTGACAGCCCGGCGACTAGCCCAGGGTAATGGGTTTATTGGTATGAATGGCCTCGGCAAAATTCCCCTGCCGATGCCTGCAGCACTCTATGGTGCGATGCTCGGTGGGGCTGACTATACGGCGCGTGGTGCGGGCGTCAAAGCCGATATCCCCGCCGTCATTGACACGCTGTATGCGGGTAATCGGGTTGATTACCCCATTGCGGTTGATTATGCCCCCGAGGGCAGTCGCTGGCAGCAAGCAACCATAGGTTTTGATCCTGCTCCTTATGGTGGTTCACCGGCGTCAAAGCCAGAATTCTGGGCAATTGCCGGCACGGTTGCCGGTGCACAGCATTATGTTGACAACGGCGCGGCAGCAATTGTGTATGAACGTCGTATTGCCGGTGGCCACAACATGCCTGACAGTATACCGGAAGACCCCTACGAAGACTTTTTGCAGCTGGGTGTGCCGGTCATTATGGCTGGCGGTGCCGCCAGTGAGTATGGGAATGTCGCACAGCTTGACGGCGCTGGTGTGCAGATTGGTAGTTTATTTGCGGCGAGTCAAGAGTCCGGGCTCTCGTCACTTGAGCGCGGTAAAGTTGTCATGAGTGCCCTGCTTGGTCGGCTGCAAGTGCGCAGTGATAAAGGTGTTTCGCCGACGGGCTATCCGTTTGAAGTTGCTGAAGTCGAAGGGACACTATCTGATCCAGAAGTATACAAAGGTCGTGAGCGAGTCTGCGATATTAGCGTGTTGCGTACCCCCTATGCGACGCCAGATGATGAACTTGACTGGCGTTGCCCTGCCGATGATATAGGCAAAATGTCAAATCGTTTTCGCGGGCCATTTGCACGGAAAAAAATCGGTGAAGCCGCCTGTTTGTGTAACGGTCTGTTTGCAAGTGCTGGTATGCCGCAGCGTGACCTTAGCACTGGGGTGAAGGAACCGAGTATTGTGACGCTTGGCGAGCGAGCCGGGGAGGACATTCGTGGACTGGTAGCCGCATTTGGTCGACCGATTACTGCTCAAAAAGTTATTGACTACGTGCGCTCGTACGGTGTGGTAGATTGACAGCCCTTCTCTGGCGCACTACTATAGGCATATGCGGCTTAGCCTAACCCCTAGTATTTTTAGTTACAAAAAGAAATATCTTAAATCAGACATCATCGCGGCGCTGCTGGTAACGGCAATTGCTATTCCTGAATCACTTGGGTTCGCGGTAATCGTAGGTTTACCGGCAGTCACCGGTCTTTATAGTGCGCTTTTTGCGCCGATTGTATTTGGGCTGCTCGCCAGCACGCGCCGCCTGGTGGTTGGTGCTGATTCGGCGACAGCTGCCTTGATTGCCGGAGGTGCCGTGCTAGTGGCGCAATCGGGAACGGCAGAGTATGCGGGTGCTGTGACGCTCATCAGTATTTTGACTGCAGTGCTGCTTTTCATGATGGCCGCCTTCAAGCTAGGGTTTCTCGCCGATCTTATATCTCGCCCTGTGATGGTCGGATTTTTGGCAGGAGTCGGTGTTCAGCTTATCGTCACCAAACTGCCAGAAATGCTCGGAATTAGTGCTAAGGGTGATCTATGGGCACATGTTAGTGCGGTTTTTAGTAATCTAGGCTCGATGAACGGCATGACAGTAACCGTATCGATACTCGTGGTTGGCATTATTGTACTGACGCGCGCAACCAAGATTCCGGGAGAACTAGGCGGGTTGTTGTTAGCCGGCGTGTTTGCATGGGGATTTCATATTGCCGATTATGGCGTGAAGCTTGTCGGCGCACTTCCCCGCGGCCTGCCCGCTCTTGGAATACCCGAGCTGAATATCGGGACAGTTGTTTCGCTACTTCCCGCTGCACTGTCGATTGCCCTAGTAGTACTGGCGCAGAGTTCGGCAGTGATCCGTAGTTTGGCGGCCGAACATGATGACAGGTTGCGACTCAATCAAGACTTGTTTGCGCTCGGCTCAGCCAATCTTGCTTCGGCGATGAGTCACGGCTTTGCTATTAATGGCAGCCCACCTAGAAGTATTGCGAGCGACCTGGCTGGAGGGCACACGCAGCTTGTTAACATACTGATGGGTGTACTTGTCGGTGCAGTGCTACTATTTGGCGGTGACTTATTTGGCTATGTTCCGCAAGCTGCATTATCGGCAGTGGTGTGTATGATTGGGCTGCGGCTTATTCGACTTCAGGAGCTGCGCTATATTTGGACAATGCATAGAATTGAATTCTTTGTGGCTATGATCGCCCTTGTGGTGACGGCATTATTCGGAGTATTACAGGGTATATTGATAGCTGTGATTGTATCGCTGATGGAACGTTTAAGCCGCCAGTACCGCCCGCGTGACGAGATTTTGCTGCGTGACGGTAGACTTTCTAGCTGGGCTCAGCAGAGAATTACTAACCATGATCATGAAGATAATCACCCGCGCGGACTATTAGTGTATAGTTTCGAAAACTCGTTATTCTTTGAAAATGTAATGTATTTTTGTTCGCAGCTTCGCCGCGCTGTTGATGAAGCCAAGGAGCCTGTACACTATGTCGTAGTTGACGCGGGGGCGATCGACAGCATTGACTACACCGCAGTTGAACAAATCAAACAACTTTATCGTCAATTTGGCGCTGATGGTATTAAACTAGGCTTCGCCCACGTTTCGCCCAATCTTTATGAGCAGTTTGATGACTATGGCATGACCGATCTTGTTGGGGAGGAGAATCTCTTCTCAACTCTAAACGCTGCTATTACTGGGCACACTCATCATCGTCACTCGGTGATAGAGCGAGTAAAGGCACTCAATCTTCCCCCAGATAGCTATGTTGTCATTGGAGGAGCAGTGCTTGATGCGCTTCACCTCCGCAATACATCTGACATAGATCTTGTAGTGAGCGATGACACATATGCGAAGTTTCGAGATGAAAAGCGTTGGCAGCAATACACACAAGATAATGGCAAACGGATTTTGTCTCGTGATGGCTATAATTTAATGCATACATGGATGGGAAAGTCATTCAAAAAATTGTCGAGCGATGCCCAGATGATTGATGGGGTGCGATGTATGTCGGTCGAGGCATTGGTTGAAATAAAAAAACACCTAGGTCGGCGTAAGGACATGTCTGATATTGTATTGCTCCATGACTACCAGCGTACTCATCGATCGTAGTTGATGGTGCTGGAAGCGGCTTTATGAGCGTATTGCCTTCCGAGCCATTTATACATTTCGAGTACGATGATTGGGATGATAAAAGAGACCAGTGACACGTAAGCGAGGTCGCCAAGAGCGATAGTGGTAACGTGCAGTAGGCTGCTGAGTGGACCAAACACTGCGATTGTTTGCATCGATACGGCAGCGATCAGACCAACGTAGAATGCTGGATTTGGCTTTGCGAGGCGCTGCCATAGTGGTTCGCGGTCGCTACGGGCCACAAAAGCGTTTGCCCACTGCATTGTGACGAGTGCACTAAAGGCAATTGTTCGGGCGTAGTCATGCCCCTGGTTGGCGGCGTAGGTACTATAAAGATAAAGTGTTAGTATCGCCATAATACCAGCAGCTACCAGAATTCTCCCGATCATAAACCGAGTGAGGAGCGGAGCGGCGGCTGGACGAGGTGGCGACGTCATAGTATGACGCTCACCAGGCTCTAGTCCAAGAGGAATTACCATGCAGGTGTCGGTGACGAGGTTTATCCAGAGAATTTGGACTGGTGCTAGGGGAAGCGGTAAACCGATCAAGAGCGAACCGATAGAAACAACAACTTCACCAAGGCTTGTCGCCAACAAGTACACGACCATTCGCTTGATATTAGCATAGACTATTCTTCCTTCACGTACGGCAGTGATGATTGAGCGAAAGTTGTTATCGAGCAAGATAATATCCCCTGCGTCTTTTGCGATTTGTGCGCCAGAACCCATTGCGATTCCCACGTGCGCGTTTGTCAGTGCCGGTACGTCATTAACACCATCACCAGTCATAGCGGTGATGTTATCGCGCTTTAGAATTGCTAGTATACGGTGTTTGTGCTCTGGCGCCACTCGCGAGAATACGCGCACATTATCGAGCTCTAATGAAAGCTCGTCGTCAGACATATGTGACATGCGGCGGCTGTCGAATACTTGATCTCTCCCTGAAATTAGTCCGAGTTGTTTAGCAATATGAAAGGCTGTTTCAAAATGGTCGCCCGTAATCATACGGATAGTAATACCGGCTCGCTGGGCGGTAGCGATGGCCGTGCGCGCTTCTGGACGTAGCACATCAGCTACAGCTACAAAACCATCGAATGTCAGGCGGTGCTTATTAGGGAGGCTATGTAGCGATGAGAGATTATGACTTAGTTGGGTGTGCGCAAGGGCAAGCACACGGTAGCCCATGCCTGTCATATGATGGAGCTGTATGATGGCCTTCTCTCGCTCGTTTTCGGTCAAATCACTCTTTTCGAGAATTCGTTCAGGTGCGCCTTTTACCGAAAGCATGTAGGCTGAGCCATGATGATGGAGTGTACCGCTCATCGATAGTTCGTGCTCAAACTCGTAGACGTGATTGGGTGTAGGGCTAGCGTTTTCGTGATGAGCTGCAATGTACTCTTGAAAGGCTATGTCGAGTGGATCGTGAACGGTTGTGCTATGACGCGGAGGTATTGTTGCAGCTGCTAGAGTTCTAGCGACTCTGTCATGACTTCCGCTTGGATGCCACAACTCCCGTACAGTTAGTTTATTTTTTGTGAGAGTGCCGGTTTTGTCGGTGGCGATAGTCGTGATGGTACCGATCGATTCGATAGCGCCCATGGTGCGTACGAGCGCTCGTCTAGCGGCCATTCGACGCATACCAAGAACGAGAATTACCGTGATAGCAATCGGCAGACCTTCCGGCACAGCGCTCACACTCAGTGCTATCACAAAGCGCAGTGCTTCGGTGACTTCAATGCCCCTGTAAAGTGAAAGAGCGAATGCAACAATAGCAACAGCAGCAACGATGCCAATTAGTTTTGTGATAAGCCCATCTATCTTCTTGCGCACCGGGCTATCGACACCTACCTCGCTTGAAAGATCGGCGATTTTTCCGAATTCGGTGTCATTTCCTGTGGTCGTCACGATGGCTGTCGCCGACCCGCCGACAACGAATGAGCCCTGGAATATCATATTCGATTGCTCGTACACCTCTTTTTCGCCGTGAAGAGCGACGGTTTCTTTGCTAATCGGAAGTGACTCCCCTGTAAGTTGCGACTCATCGACACGCAGCGACGCAACCTCCATGAGTCGTGCATCGGCCGGGACTTTGTCTCCCTCTTCCAGATATATAATATCGCCCGGTACTAATGCTGAGGCTTCAAGCAGGCGTGTTTCGGATTTGCGGCGCACACTGACATAAATAGCACGATGTTTTTGTAGTGAGCGTAGCACTCGCTCGGTTGAAAAGCGTTGGACATAATAAATCCCAGCACTCACCGTGATGATAAGCCCAATGATGATTGCGTCGACAATAGCGTGGTGAAGTAGGCTGATGACAATGGCAACAACAAGCACTGCCATAAAGACCGAACGAAACGGCTCGATGGCCTTCACCCACCATGGCTCACTTCGCACACGAATGCTATTGGGGCCGTAGTGTGCCAGTCGCTCTTCCGCTTCAATTGCGGACAAGCCTGCAATATTACTATCAAGACCATGAAGTGTCTCGTCGACTGTCTGCGTGTAGTAAACCATTAGTAGTATTATAGCATCGCTTGCGTCTTTGGGCTGCCACTCGTATACTATGCTTATGGTTAATCAAAAAAAGCTACCGTCCGCAAAGCAAAAGTCTCGCAAAAATGTCGTTACTAAAAAAAAGTCTCCCTCTTCGGTAAAGGTTGACTACTATCCCAATCGTATGACGGTCGCCGTGTCGGCGCTTGCTGGCACTATATTAGTATTGATGGCGATTATCGCTGTGCTTGGATCACAATAAACGTAGAGTATCTATCGCATCAAGTGATTTTGGATTATAATACACGACATGAAAGTACGCATTGAGATTGATACAAAGACGTTCGTACGTTTTTGGCTTGTAGTCATTGGATTTGCCTTCGTGATTTTAGCGCTGTATAGCGCAAGAACAGCTCTAACAATTCTCGGTGTCGCACTTTTTCTTGCTCTTGCGCTTGATGGCCCTGTTAGTCGGCTGGCGCGTCGATTGCCAGACCGTAGTCGAACCCTTAGCACAGCGATCGCCTTTACAGTTGTTGTAGCACTTCTAGCTGCAGTTGTTTTTCTTGTTGTGCCGCCTATCGTGCAGCAAACTGCCAAATTTATCGATTCGGCTCCTAGTCTCGTTAAGACAATGTCGGAACAGTGGGATGGTCTCGGTGCGCTCATCGATAAATATCATATACAGCCGCAAGTTGATCAAGCCGTCAAGTCAATCCAGGCCGACTCCACGCGTTGGGCGGCTGGGTTTGGAAGAAACTTCATATCTGGGCTTGGTTCTGCGATGTCATTATTCGCGGCTACTCTGCTTGTACTCGTGCTTACTTTCCTTATGCTAGTTGAGGGGCCAACTTGGCTACAGAAGTTATGGGGACTGTACCGGAACGAACGAAAAGTGAAGTATCACAAGCACCTTGTAAGTCGCATGCATAGTGTTGTATCGGGCTATGTCACCGGGCAACTGACGGTCACTGGTATCGATGCGCTGTGTGCTGGGGCGACAGTATTTATTCTCAGCTTATTCTTTCCAGAAGTGCCGGCTAACCTTGCATTACCGACTATTGCTATCACGTTCACGCTCGCGCTTATCCCGATGTTCGGCGCAACAATCGCCGGTGCGATAGTTTCGCTGCTACTACTTCTCAATAGTGTGCCGGCAGGAATTATTTTCGCAGTGTATTTCATGATTTATCAGCAAGTCGAGAACAATTTCATCTCACCCACTATTCAGGCTCGTCGCATTGAACTCTCCCCTCTTGCAGTACTAGTAGCGGTTACAATAGGGCTATACGTGTTTGGTATTGCCGGTGGAATCATCAGTATTCCCATCGCCGGCTGCCTAAAAGTATTGGTGGAAGAGTATCTAGCAAATAACCACGAAGAGCGCAAAGAAAACGAAAAACCTTTGGCTAAACTTGTTAAAAAACTTTCGGGCGAAGAGGCCTAGGAGTAGAGCCAAATAGTGTCGTATGGCGTGTCGCGTATAGCGATACCTTCCTTTAGTAACTCATCACGTAGTCGATCTGACGTTTGCCAATCATGGTTATCTCGGGCATGTCGGCGCTCCAATATAAGCCGTTTAGTTTTGTCATCGATATCAGGTGAATGAGCGGCGAGCTGAAGACCGAGTAGTTCGTCGATAGCCTCGATAAAACTAATCAGCCCATGCTGGTGTATCCGCTCCAGTGGGATAGTGTCGAGGCGAGCAAATGAGGCATCAATAATCTTCAGTGCCTCTGGCGTATTGAGGTTATTCGCAAGTGCTTCGCGCAGGGCATCGCCCCCAGCGACCAGCGAAACCGTACCGTCGTCACTGCGTTTCGTTGTGTCGTCATCGAGTCTGTCGTGGGTTTGGTGTCGCAGCGCCGCGTAGCTACGCCAATTGCTCAGCCGGTTTTTTGCAGCCGCTAGGTTATCGAACGTGAAGTTACCTTCGTTGGTAAATTGGCTTTGCAGTATGAACATGCGCAGATCCATGGCATCAAAGCCGCGGTCGGCTAGATCATGAAGCGTGTAGCCATTGCCAAGGCTTTTGCTTACCTTACCACCATCGATCTTGAGATGGTTGTTATGGAGCCAGTAGTTGGCGAATTTTTGCCCACTGGCCGCTTCGCTCTGGGCAATTTCGTTGGTGTGGTGGACTGGTATATGGTCGATGCCACCGGTATGAATGTCGATGGTTGACCCCAAAATGTTCATCGCCATCGCCGAGCACTCAAGGTGCCAGCCCGGGAAGCCCATTACTTTATTGCTATGTTCCCCGCTTGCGTCATCGGCTTCGCCTGTGGCTTGCCACGTAGCTGCGCTGGTTCGCGGGTCCTGTCGCTGTGATTCAGCATCTGCGAAAAATTGCTTCTGAGCAATTTCTTCTTGATGCTCGGATTCTCGCACCACCCGCTCGATCCCATTTGCCTGGATAGTATGCGGCTCATGGCCGGATGTTGGCACATATGGCGGCAACTCCAACAAGTCATCGGGTGTTTGCCACTGCATATCTCGTTTTTCACCCGCTGGTGTAAATTTCCATAGCGCAAAGTCCCAGGGTTGGCGTTTTTCATTGTTCACTTCCACGCGAGCGCCCGCTTTTTGGGCCTCAAGGTCGAGTCGAGCGAAGTCGGCATAGGTTGGAAACTTGCTAGTATCAAAGTAGATGCCGTCGGTAGTCTGGTATGTATAGCCTTTTTCTTTCAGTACGCGTACGAGGTCGAGTTGTTGCGGGATGAAATCGGTCGCTTTGACGAGGTGTTCGGGCATGACCATGCCCAGCTGCTCCATACCATTCATGAAATCTTCGGCATAAAATTCTGCAATTTCCCAGGCGGTTTTGCCTTCCCGACGTGCGCCCTTTTCAAGCTTGTCTTCGCCGTCATCCGCATCACTCACAAGGTGGCCAACATCGGTAATGTTCATGACGCGCTCGACCGTGTAGCCCTCGGCTAGTAGTGTACGAACGAGAATATCCCAGTAAACGAATGATGTCCAGTTGCCGACATGCGGAAGGTCATAGACGGTAGGGCCGCAGGTATAGAGCGTTACTTTATTCTCGGATAATGGCACGAAGTCATCAGTATGACCGGTGAGCGTGTTATGAAGCTTGAGAGCCATGGTATTCCTTTAGTGCTTTATCGGTTGCATCAAGTAGTTCTCGCATGCTTTTGTCGTAGTCTTCATGGATTTTGTAGCCGGCTGCATAGCTATGGCCACCACCACCAAAGTAACCAGCAATTTGGCTCGCAACTGGTGTATTGCACCGCAACTTCCCTGTCAGCTTGCCGTCTGGGTAGGTTTTAATAGCGCAGGCAACTTCGACACCATCAACAAGACGCATCTCATCAAGCACCAGTACGCTCGGATTATAGCGATCACTATATTCAGCTATATCTTCCCAGGGGATGTGCACTGTCGCCAATTTGCCATCTAAATGGTACTCAATCCGCTCAATCAACTGCGCCTTATACGCCAATATATCGGCAGGTTTTTTCATATACTCACGGCGGCGTAACTCGATCTCAGAGGGAGCTGCGCCCGCAGCAACGAGGGCCGCCACGGCCTGAAATGTTGCCGCCGTGGCCGATTGTGTTGTCATGCCGAGGGTATCGGAAGCGATAGAGATATAGAGCTGCTCGGCAGCCATCGGTGTTACAGCCCAGCCGGCTATGCTCGCAAGCTCGGCTATCATCTCACCAGTTGAGGCGGCACTTGGTGACATGACAAACTCATGTTTGAAGGAAAGGTCATTCATGCTGTTGTCTTCATCACTCTCGCCATGATGGTCGAGTACGATAACCGGATGCGATTCAAGGAAGTGCCGTACGCCAGGTGTCGCGAGTGCTTTTTCGATCAGGGCCTCAGCCGCAGTATCGACAATAACTGCACAATCTGCGTCGAAGGCAAAGTTGCTGACAACTCTATCCCATCCCTGTATATAACGTAGGTATTTAGGCATATCGGTTGCGCAGTACAATGTGATGGTTTTACCTTGCTCGGCGAGCAGTTCTTCAAGTGCTAGAGAACTACCTAGGCTATCACCGTCGGGGTTTTCGCCCTGAATGACAATAATATGCGAGGCTTGAGCAAAGGTTGAAAGCACTTTTTCGTACATTAGCATTAGTATACCACATCTGTTCAACTTGACTAAATAGCATAATAGGAGTATAATATAAGGATTAGGTTTGACCTAAATTCACCCCCCAATCAGGACACTCCCTCTAGAATTAATCCTTTCTCTTTTGCAACTTGTAATGAACTTTTGTAGCCGAGGATCTTCCTCGGCTTGTTGTTAATGCGTGCTAGCGCATTGTCAACATCCGTTTGTGTCACTGTAGCAAAGTCGGTGCCCTTCGGGAAGTAGCGACGCAGCATCTTGTTGGCATTCTCGACACTGCCTTTTTGCCAAGAGGAATAGGGGTCAGTAAAGAAGACGGGCGCGCCCGTCTTATTAGTGACGAGTGCGTGGCGCCTGTTCTCGATGCCGTTATCGGTCGTCATACTGCGAACCCCCAGCCCACTCGCGAGTCGCGAGATGGTGTGTGCGTACGGCTCTGGCTTCAGGTTAGGTACGAGCTTCGCTCGTACCAGTCGTGAAGACCGTTCGGTAAGGACAGCGAGTGCAGAGGCGCTCCCTGGGTGCTTGCTGCTCACGACGCTGTCGTATTCACAGTGACCGGTCTCGGCTCGGTCTAGAGCGACCAGCGGTCGCTCTGTGACGGAAGTGCGGTCGGGAATCATGACGTGACCCGCCCTGAGTTGTCTGCGTGGTTTCTTGCGGTAACGCTTCGAGTACAGCAACGGGCAGTACTGTTGTCCCCAGGCACTGCGCAACCATTCATAGATGGCCGTCTTGCTGGCATAGATACCAAGCGCTGAGTTGGCTCTGAGATAGCCGGCTATCTCGTCTGGATTCCAGTGCTCAGAGAGTTTCAGGACGATGAACGAGCGAAGCTCGTCATTGTCTTGAATCTTCTTGCCTTGGTAGCGAGCATACTTACGCCGTACATAGGCTTTGTGTTTGGCGTGGGTAGCGACGTATCTCCCATCCTTGAGGCTATTGCGTTGCAGCTCGGTCGCAATGGTATTGGGACTGCGCCCCAATGCACGGGCGATGGCCCGTGCAGAATAGCCTTTGGTATGGAGGATGTCTATCTCGCTTCGCTCGGCATCCGTTACCTTTGATGCTTTCTTCATGGTGTGTATTGTCTAGCATCGGGTGTCCTGATTCAAAACGGAATGGAGGTGAATAGAGCAGAACGAGTCGAAGGAGGGCTAACATGGCACGTCCTGGAAGACAGCGACAGCGTGGTCGCTCAGGTCGACCATTGGTGTCGACATGGAGCTCGCGTCCGCCACGGTTCACTATCGCGTGGGCATACGGCGAGCTCGAGACGAATCATGAGAAACGACACACCCCGGCTTTCAGGTGGGCACTCGAGCAAGCCCGTGCGACCGACAAGGGGCACGAGCGCGAGTACCCGGCGAGCGACTATGAGTTTTTCATTCGAGACCTGCTACTCCAGCTCGCCGAAGAGAACATTCGAGGCTGGATGGGTGCCTATAAGACTCGCACCGCTTCGCCGCGAGTTGACTAGCCTTCCCATACCCCGCATATCCTACCAGCTAGGACGTGCGGGGTTTTTCTTATAATGTCCGTCTTCCTTCAAGCGCGTGACCAAGCGTAATCTGGTCGGCGTATTCAAGGTCAACACCTACCGGGATCCCACGGGCTAGGCGCGAGAGTTTGGTATCGATGTTAGCTTCTTTTATTTGACGCTGAATATAGAGTGCGGTCGACTCACCCTCGACGCTGGCATTTGTGGCAATAATCACCTCTTCTACATTATCGGCTTTTAGTCGAGCAACTAACTCGGCGACATGCAGTTGTTCGGGGCCAACACCGTCAATTGGGCTAATCGCCCCCCCGAGAACATGGTAGGTTCCTTTGTATTGACCGGTTCTCTCAAGTGCAACAATGTCGAGCGGTTCTTCTACTACTGCCACCAGCTGCTTATTGCGGTCGGCATTTGTGTAGAGCGGCGACACCTCTTGGTCTGGGTCGATGAGCGCAAATGTTACCGGGCACGTTCTCACTCCAGCGTGAAGCCCGGCGATCGTTTGCGCCAGTCGTTCAGATGTACGCGGCTCACTGCGCAATAGAAAATACGCATAGCGCTCGGCAGTTCGTGCGCCGACACCAGGTAAGCGTCCCAGTTCGTCGATCACCGACAATAATGCTTTCGGTAGTAATTGACTCATGAAGTCAGGTGCCACTGGCCCTATAGGCCAAGTTTGCCCAGGCCGCCCATTAGCGGCTTCATTTTTTCTGCAGCGATTTCTTGGGCTTTTGCCATGCCGTCGCGAATGGCGATTTCGAGCCAGTGCTCGAGTTCGTGAATATCATCTAGGTCGACATACGCTGGGTCGATTTTGATGCTTTTTACTTTCAACTCACCAGTAATTTGCACGACAACTGCACCGTCGCCAGCTTCAACTTCGACAATTTCATTTGCCAGTGCTTTTTGTGCCTTACGCAAATCATTTAGCATTTTCATTTGATCCAGTGCCATGGGTTTTCCTCCGTAATATGTTGGGACGTATTATACCTTATTTCGAGGCAGTTTTATAGATGTAGAACCGATCACTATTCTCTGTCATGCGGTTGCTAACAATTTGCGTCGGTTCGGTAGTTGGCTTAGCGAGGCGGTAGGCATTGTGACTGAGTATAGTGACTGGCGCAGAAACAGGATTACCAATTTGCGTCACAGTAAAACGCTTGTCGTAATGAGCCATAAGGGCATAAAACGCCACCTCCTCTTTGGCGACAACGAGCTTTGTCGTCGTCGGCGAAGCTTGGTTTGCGGCTAGAGCATGACGTAAATGACGTACATCGGTGCTGTAGTGCGACAAAATTGCGCCATTATACAGGTAGTTACCCGTAAAACGGATAACTCCTGAGTAGACGATACCAACAATCAATACGCCAAGCGGCACTAGTCCCGCAATACGGGCATAGGGATTACGCGGAAAAAGCTTATACCAATCAGTGATGAGCGTCGCCACACCGAGCGCGATCATGAGGCAAGCGAGCGGGAAGAGGTCATACAAGCGCTCTGGATTTAGCAGAACGAGCGGCGCCATGACGAGACCTAGTATCAGGGCGATATAGCTTCGAGCTGTATATTTATACGTAATAAGTTTATATACGCCAACTAGTATAAGTAGAAAAAGCCCAAGTGAATAAGCAGGGCGGAGAAAATAGGTTGTAGATTGTGCGGTATAACCAAACAAGTCGAGGACAACTTCGGTAAGATTCCTCATCAAGTGGATTTCACCTACCGGCAGACCGATTAGTGTGAACAAGACATTTCGATCGATGATTGCTGCGTAGATAAGGGGCGTCAGTGAAACGAGTGCCAGAAAAATCCCAATCCATAGCCTTGGACGCGAAAAACGCAGAATAGTATAGCGTATGTGTGGATGAAAGAACGCCGTCGTGAGGATTGCGATAACCAGATAGATCCCAAGTGGCGTATAAAGAGCTGTCGCCATGAGTACCCCGGTCATAACCTTCCATAGCGTGCTGAATGCCTTGTTGCGTGTGACGTAGGTGGAGGCAAATAATAACCATATTGTGACGAAACTATACATAATATGAGGTGTTCCATCTTGAAGTAAGAATAGGAACTGAGTCGATGTTGCCGCGGTGATGGTTGCGATGATGGCCACGTTGCGACGAAACCAGGTGCGCACTAACAAGAAAATTCCGATTGTTGTCAAGGTAGCAATGATAATGGATGGTAGCTTGATAGTCACGATTGATACGCCGAAAAGAATAAATATTACTCGCTGGAGAATATGATATGGCAAGTCAATGACCATACTTGGTTCGAGTGTTTCCATAGACAAGCTACCGCTCTTTATCGCCGAGTCGAGCTCGGCTTGGCGTAGGGCGCCAGGCACATGCAGGCCGACCAAGTAAAACACGGCGCCAATAGCCGCCACCATCACGGCATAGCCGATAAGATACCGCCATCGGTATAACATATAGTCAGTGACATGCTTCAGCATAACTAATAGGTATTATAGCATAACGGCTATCTATTCACGGCGTTTGTCGAGCGACATGAAGCGTAGGCGCTCTGGGTGGAAGTACAGCTGAACCTTGCCGACGGGTCCGTTGCGGTGTTTCGCAATAATAAGATCGGTAATGTTTTGCATGTCAGGGTTATCTGGCTCGTAGTAGCCTGGGCGGTAGATAAAGCTGACAAGATCGGCATCTTGCTCAATGCTTCCCGACTCTCGCAGGTCTGATAGCTGCGGGATGGGTGGGTTACGGCTTTCTACCAAGCGGCTTAGCTGGCTGAGTGCAATCAGCGGCACATTCAGTTCGCGGGCGATCAGCTTGAGACCGCGGCTGATTTCGCTCACCTCTTGCACACGGTTGCCTTTGTAGTCACCGGTAGACTGCATCAGCTGCAAGTAGTCAACCACAATGAGTCCGAGCGGTTGATCATGCGCCGCACGGCGAGCCTTGGTGCGCATTTCGAGCACACTGAGTCCTGGTGTATCATCGATAAAAATCGGCGCTTCAGCCATTTCACCCATGGCTTCACTAATCTTGCTAAAATCTTCGTCACTTAGGTTGCCAGTGCGGATATTCCAACTATCGACACCGCTGGCATCGGCTAACATACGGTCGATGAGCTGTTCCTTACTCATCTCGAGGCTAAAGAATAACACTGGCAGCTTTGCGATCGTAGCGACATTATACGCCAGGTTGGTGACGAGCGTCGTCTTACCCATCGCAGGGCGGGCGGCGATAATAATGAGGTCGCTGCGCTGCAAGCCGGCCGTCATGTTGTCGAGATCGCGGTACCCAGTGCGAATGCCGCGCAAAGCGCCTTTATTGCGGTGTAATTCCTCGATACGATCAAAACTTTCAGTCAGAATACTTTCGATACTCACGAGGTCTTGCTTGAGCGATTGGTCGCTGACGCTAAAAAGTTCCGCTTCAGCCTTTTCAAGCAGCTCTTGAGTGGTTGTTTCCTCGTCGAAGCCCATTTCACCAATCTGTGCACTGGCGCGAATCAAGCGACGCCGTACGGCTTTTTGCTGTACGAGTTCGGCATAGGCACGGGCATTTGCCGCGGTAGGGACGTAGTTGGTTAGTTCGGTCAAATAAGCGCTGCCACCTACCTCCCCGAGCTCATCTTTCTTCTTTAGTTCTTCTGAAAGAGTCAGTAGGTCGACGGGTTTGTGGTGCTCATAGAGACGCATCATTGCAGCGTAAACAGTCATATGCCGCTTATCATAAAAATCCTTGGCGGTGACAACTTCGCTAATATCGGCAAGGACTTCTTCATCAATCAACACAGCTCCGAGCAAACTCATTTCAGCATCGAGTGACTGGGGCGGGATCTTACCTGCAGGGGTTTGCTTCTTCTCGGCCATTATAGTACTACTTCTTCTCCTCCGCCCATAATAGCAAGTACGGCAGCCGTTTTACTATCACGAGCGGGTTTGGTTTTGGCAAGAATAGCAATATCGGCGTCTTCTATGCCGACCTCCTGTAAGGAAGCGGCAATCTGAACAAGCGATTTTTCGATTTGTTTTTTCGTGAAGGGTTTGCCAGCATAGATCGTGAGGTGATTTTTCGAGTAGCTATACCCGCAGCGAGCGAGTAAGGTTGCAGCGCCGATTGATTGTTTGCGCATCGCCGCTAGAAAATCAGTCAGAGGAAAGTCCATTTCATCTGAAGTAATTGTAGTTGTGGTTGTTGATGCTACAGGCTCGACGGCAGCGGCAGTCACATTTTTTTTGACCAACGGAGGGGTGGGCTCTGGCGCTACTTCTTGTGGCTTTTCGGCTGGTTGGATCTGCGGCTTTGGTGGCGCAGCGGCCGTTGTGCTCGTTTTGGTAGCCCGGACCGAGCCAGCCAGTGCAACCAGTAACTTCATATGCGGCCAAGCACTGCGCGATACATCGAGTAATTTATCGAGGAGTGGTAGTAGCTGTGGATGGGTAACGACACGGGTGCGAATAGTGCGAATCAGTTGTTCGGTGAGCACGCCCGCGGGAGTACCACGCGCTTCACTATCATCAACAAGGCGCACGACGGCTGCGAGATCACCGGTCTGAGATGCCTCGAGCAGTCGTTCTACCGTGTCGGCATCGGCAAGTCCCAGTACGCCTTCAACAAGTTCGCGGCTAATTGTGTCGTCACTGAGACTCTGTAGTTGATCGAGTATGCTCACACTATCACGAAAACTGCCGTTTCCATGATGAGCAATGAGTGCAATTGCTTCGTCATCAATGGCAATCTGTTCGGCATCAGCGATCCTGCGTAAATTCTTTGCGGCATCGCTCTCGGTAGCGGCACGGAAATTAAACCGCTGCACGCGGCTAATAATGGTGGGAGGCAGTTTATCGGCATCTGTGGTGGCGAGAATAAATACAACATGCTCTGGCGGCTCCTCAAGCGTTTTGAGGAGTGCATTGAAAGCTTGCTTACTGAGCATGTGTACTTCGTCGATAATATAGATTTTCTTACGCGCGCTGGTGGGGGCGATTTGTACTTTTTCGCGTAGGTCACGAATATCATCGACGCCATTATTGCTGGCGGCATCGATTTCTATAATGTCGAGGTGGGTCGATTCGTCGGTGTAAGGCAGTTGGTTTATTTCATGCGCCAGAATACGAGCGATACTGGTTTTACCCACGCCTTTTGGCCCGGTAAACAAATATGCGTGCGCTACACGGTCGGCAGCAATAGCCCGGCGTAAAATGTCGGTAATGTGCGACTGCCCGACGATTTCGTCGAGCGATTTACTGCGGTACTTTCGATATAACGCCTGCCCCATTGCTTCTATTATATCGTTTTGAGCCAGGAAATACTGTTGTTGAATTGGCTTACAAATGAGTATGCAAATACATGATTTAGCTAATTATGTAACTATTATGTATAATATGATAATTATGTGGAGAAAACGAAGCGGAACGAGTAATTTCGATAACTGTTCACTAAAACGAGTGCAGTATGTTGAGTGGATGGAAGTAATGCGCGGTGACGAAACGCTTAATATTTCTACAAAAGCATTCAAGTCCGGCGATACTGTCCTTAAATCTACGGGGGTAAAGCCTATCTTAACCTGTCCAAAACTCACCGAACTTGGCGTAGATGTACGATCAGACAAAGAGAGACGTGCATGGGGATATGATACCAGAGCTGAAGCACTCCAGAATATACGTAAAATAGCGGGTCTAACGGTCTGCGCAAGCTGCGAATTTGTCGGTATGTCAGCTGTAGATGTAGCCAATAGGCGCCGCGCAACAGCCGAAGCCGAACAGCGCGCGCTGATCGCAGAAGCGAATTTAAAAGCCTTACAGTCGAAAGTTGCAAATGGCGAAGCTATTATCCAAGACCTTCCTCCCGAGGGTGGGCTGTATCCGCGCACTTGAGACCCGCCTCGTGTGTACTTATTTGCTATTCGATTCTAGCTCGGCCAAATGATAGCAGGCGCCACACAGGGCTCGGTACGTCGTGACGGGTCGCTCAGTTTGTAAGGTTCCCTCTTCGTCGATAGCAGTTTGTTCACCTACGAAAGTAAAATTGCCATTTATGAGGCGGGTATTAAACCGCGCCGCACTGCCACACTCCCCAGGCAGGTAGCCATCGCAAATGCTCGTTAGCCATACATTTTCGTCGGCGAGTTCCCTAAGGCGCAGTGAGCCCGGGAAGAAGCGGCGCTGGAAATCCGTCTCAATGCCATAGGTGTACACTGACACGCCATATTCGTCAACAAGGTCGCGAAACTGTTCTGCCTGCTCGGGTGTAATGAACTGCGCCTCGTCGCACAGTAGCGCTAGGCGGGTTGCTTGCGGATGTAACAGCTGGGCGTAGGCGTGCATACGCTCTACGGCATTGTTGCCAGGTTCGAGCAAAAAGTCGACATCTTCTTGGATTTTGCCTTTAAACCGTGTTTCGATGCGTTTTTCGGCTTTGGTATCGACTGGCGATTTGCAAGCAATAACGCCAAAATGTCTCCGCGCCAAGTTGTAGCGCATGCGCATGGCTTCGAGTGTTTTACCACTACCCATGGCTCCAATAGTATTGATAAATTCTGCCATTCTACTTGTCAGTATAGCCTAACCGCATGCTTCGCTTCGGCGTAGATTTTACAATACGAAAAAGGCCACCGAAATAGCTTAGCCTGAGATGCTCCTATGAAGCTATCTCGGCGAGCCTTTTTTCGGTGGCACTAGAAGAACGTCCAGGATGCCATGGCTTCCAGCCATTGCCAGTGAGTGGAGAAGATGAATCCCCAGAAAGCACTGACAATGAAGCTATATGCGATCAGCGTGATGGTGATAACCGATTCCTCGGTTCAAGGCTAGCGGCCTCGATTGTCTCGGCGCCCCCTATGACGACAATAAGCGCAATCAGGATGAGCCAAGACAACGGATGGTTGACCAAGTTTACTACGAGCATATACTTCTCCTCACAGTGATAGATTGGGTCAAGCAAGGACGATCATTATCATTAAAGCAGAATATTTAGTTATTGTCAATGTAGGTTACCTGAATTAATCCCCATAGATTCCTTACCGTGGACAATCACCCGCGCCATCAATAGTAGCCTCTGCCTAGACGGCCATAGCCCATAATAAAAAAGAGGACGTTCCGTGTCTTTAGTCGTTGATCGCTGGGAATCAAAGTGCGGCTGCCTAATCGCCGACAGGGCTAATAAACTTAGCCATTTACCTCATGTATTAAAGGGGGTGGGCAGTAAAGAGAATTCCGATGACTATGTTGTGGGTGGTTTTACAATGAAATACTGCGCAGGCTTAGTCTGCGCAGTTAGTGGTCAGAATAGGGATTCTTCTGACAGTTTTGACTTGTTCTTGTATAGGTAGTCCTGGCCGGCCAGAATCACCAGGCAGCAAGCAAGAACAGCCAGTGAGCCAAATGCCACACGCGGCCCGCGCTCATCGCCAAGCACGGTGAGTCCAAGACCGATAGCTGTGCCGAATGCGCTTGCCGTGCCAATCAGCGCGAGCGGAACGGTAACACCGATGAACAGCACGGCCATCAGTGTGTCGTTTAGCGCACCGATCAGCCAGCGTACAGCACGCCGCAAGCGCTGAATGACCATCAGAGCACCATCCAGTTGGCAATCAGCAGGTACGCACCGGCAAAGACCATGGCGACGCCGGTGTAGAACGCTATGGTCGCCCAGCGCTCAAGCCCGGCACTGGCGAATGTGCCCGCAGCCAGAAGGTATCCACCAGCTATGAGGATAAGAATGAGCAATGCCATGACGACTCCTCTACTCGAAAGAACAACCCTTAAATACTATTTATACCACAAAAAGACACACATGCAAATACAGCAGGTGTGCCAAATGTGTGATGCGACGTGCGGCTAGAGTGCTGCTTCGACAGCTGCCCAGGTAGCGTCTGGGTTGTCTTCGGGAATGATGATGGTGACTTGGTCGCCAATATTGATACGGAAATAGGTCACGCTGGCAAGCAGAATGTGGTACTCGCGGCCGCTCGCTTCGACATAGTAGGCACCGTCGTGTTGAACGAGTGTACCAATCACTTGCTTGCGTGGGATCGGACCGATTTGCTTGTAAATAAAGCCGCCATCGTCGGCGATGGTGAGCTTCAGTATGTCACCTTCAACCAGCTTACTCTTGCTTGCGTAGTTGGCGGGCACGGGGTAGCTTTTGCCGTCTGGGCCGATCATGACCTGGCCGTCAAACACGCCTTCGATCACTTTACCACTGACTTCTTCGCGGCTACTGGTAGGCGTGACCACGGTTCCATCATCGCCGATAATACTAATCAGCAGCTCTTTAGCGGCCGCTAGGTTGGTTTCTGCTTCCTGAATGAGCGACTTGAGCCGCTTGACTTGTTTTTCTGGTAATTCAGACATATTAGTTCTCGCAATCCTTGTCTGTTTTGTGTAGTAATACCCTCATTATATACCGCGTGCGAGGCGTGGTGTCAAC
Organism: Candidatus Saccharibacteria bacterium; assembly: GCA_016700015.1. Lineage (NCBI taxonomy): Bacteria > Candidatus Saccharimonadota > Candidatus Saccharimonadota bacterium. Next base: position 451,351 of record CP064995.1, on the reverse strand, counting down.
CCCGAAATTTTCCACACGGTAATATGAGGTAAAATAAAAGTCGTTGTAATTTTTATATGTGGCTAGACCATGTTCTGTGTAAGTTTGCTATGCCACAAATGAAACGACCCGGCCGCTCCAATCCCTGTAGGGAAAGGAACGGTCGGGCCGTAGTGGCGCCTAGAAGGCGCCCGAGGTGAGCCGAGCCTGCTGGTGGCGAGTTCGCCCACCGCGGTAGCCGGTGACGCGGCGCTCTTCGTCCTCCGGCACCCGCAGGTGCGGCGGCAGCACGACTCGCGGCCTGTCGGGCCGGGGTGTCCATGCATGCCGTTCGTGCTCGGCTCGCTGGCGCATTGCCAGGCCGAAGTTGCGCTCGGGGGCGACTGGGGCGATGGGCTCCTTGTCTTCGACAAAGGCCATCGCCTTGTCCATGGCGGCGAGCATCTCGGCGTCCTGCCGACACCACTCTGCCTCGCGGCGGCGCGCTTCGCGCTCCCACTTGGCGATGCGGAACCGCTCACGGGAAGTGAGCGAGTTGCGATACGCCCGCGGCGGGCGCCAGTCGACCGTGTCCGCCACGCCCTCAGCGAGGGTGAAGACGGCCATCTGGTCCTGGCGCCGGGCGCGCTTCTCTGCCCGGCCCTGCTTGCGCCACTTGTCGTACTTCACACCCGCCTTCGGGTGTGAGCTGTCTTCGACAAGGTTGCCGTGCTCGTCGAACACCACGATCTTCGCCATGAACGCGGCGCGGTTGGCGGCCGCACGATGGCGGACGACAGCGATGCTCTTCGGCGACTGCGGACGACGGGCTGTGCTGGTACGAGCCACGGTGCTCCTTACTAGATGGATTATGGCTTACTATATACCATTATAGCACGACAATCATAAAAAGTCAAGCATTTTGACCTACCTGAGACTACCCCACAATACAAAACCACCCCGTATCACTACAGAGTGGCTATTGCATCAACAAATGTGGTCGCCCCGTAAAGTACAACGATGCGTAGCATCGGCTTTAGGGGGTGGTATAACTTACTACGCGAGCTCGACAGCTGCGCCAGCTTCTTCAAGAAGCTTCTTGGCGTTTTCGGCGTCGTCTTTGCTGGCTTTTTCAAGAATAACACTTGGTACGTTGTCGACTAGTGCTTTTGCCTCACCAAGGCCAAGGCCGGTGATTTCTTTAACTGCTTTGATGACGGCAACTTTTTGTGCCCCACCGTCTTTCAGGTTGACGGTGAATTCAGTTTTTTCGTCTGCAGCTGCAGCGCCAGCGTCAGCAGCTGGGCCGGCAGCAACAGCAACTGCAGCAGCAGCTGGCTCAATGCCGTATTCGTCTTTGAGGACGTTCTTTAGTTCGTTTACTTCAAGTACAGTAAGCTTTGTAAGCTCTTCTGCAAGTTTCTTTACGTCTGCCATGTCAAGTGTCCTTTCATGGGATAGTTATCGATTGATGAATTGTCCAGCCCGCCGTAGGCAACGGTACGGGTACCGGCTTTAGGGGGTGAATGATGTTTGCAGCTTACGCTGCAGCTTTGGCTTCGACACCGTCGAGCAACGCATGGAGGTTGCCAGAGAGTGCATTGGTGACATCGTGAACTGGTGAAAGCAATTGCGCCACCACTTCGGCGATAAGCTGGTTCTTGCTTGGCAAGCCAGCAAGCGCGGTGACATCGGCAGCAGACTGCGTGACGCCTTCGCCACTGAAGCCCGCCACAAGACTGAGCTCGGGATGGGTTTTGGCAAAGTCGTTCAGCACCTTTGCTGGCATGACTTCATCGCTATCGCTAAATGCGTAGAGCAGCTGACCCACAAGTGCATCGGTAGATGCGCCTTTGTAGGTAGCATTGTCGCCCATTGCAACGCGCACTAGGCGGTTCTTGACAACTTTAATTGTCACACCAGCCTCGCGGGCGCTTTTGCGCAGTGCCTGCAGATCAGCGACGCTGATACCCTGGTACTTTGCAACAGCCGTGCCTTTTGCGTTTGCGAATAGCTCGCTTAGTTCACCGACCAAAGCTTGTTTCTTATCTTTGCTAATAGCCATAGATAGAGTTCCTTTACTTTGATTTGGTATTCGACCACATTGTTAAGTTTCGACATATGGTGAGCAACAAAAAATCTTTGGCGCTCACCAAAGACCATGGAAAAAGTGTAATTCCCTCGGTAGCATTCTTATCGGCACACTGGCCCGCTACTGTCTTTGGTAATGTCTACAATGGAGTATAGCAGCTAGCCTCATTATTTTCAATATCATTTATCAGTTCAAGAATAAACTTGCGAACTGTGCTATAATATGTCACCGAATGAAAAGAGTAATAAAAATGTTGGGCTGTGAATACACCGAAGCAGCCCAGGCGCCTAGTAGCGATATCGACGTACTTAATCAGCCGGTCACGCTAGCGTGGGATATGCCAGATACTAACGACGATGCTGTTAATTATTTGCCGACGCCACTCGACCCATACGCTGTCAAGCTAGCTGGGGGTGCGCTTTATACTGAAGCAGCAAAGATTAGCCTTAGGGCGCGGGTACTTAGCATGTGTCAGGCAGCGGGTGTGCCAGAACCTTACTTTACGAAAATTGTTGATGAAATCGAAAAACAAATTACCATTCGGTGCAGCCATAATAGTGTTGGTTACGAACGGCTATATGCAGCAGTTCACGCCCGTAGGCCATCAGCTGCTATGCTAGAGACTATCCAAGATGCACGCGCTGGTGTGGCATCGTTTGCTGAACTTGTAGCGCTGATAGCTGAGTACCCTGAAATGACAAGTGTTGAAACTCATAAATTAACACTGCCATTCAGCCAGGCGCAACTTGCCGAGCTCGACACACAGGTGCAGCAGCAGCTAATGGATCTCCAGAAGGCTGGTCGGGCTGTCATAGGCTGGCGAAACCCCGAAGGCGGCGATTTTGGCAGCTGGCAGTTCTTAGATGACACGGGTGTTTTAGTACAAAAACGTGTCGCAGCTGAGGTTAATACTCCTGGTAATAGGTTCGAACTTATACGTAAGGCTACGGTGGTATTGCTCGCAGATGATGTTGAACTCGTTGACGTGCAGTCGAACCTTCAGCTTGTTACGCTCCCTAGTGGCGAAGAGCTCTTCATCAATGCGCAGCCGCTGAGCGTTAGCTATTATTTGCGCAGCTATGATTACAAAGATCGGTTGAATTACCACGAGCGTTCGGCCGATTTCCACCCAATTGTTGGCGCAAAGGCGGTCGCCGCCGCTCTCGCCGACTACGACGTAGCGCTCATAGGGCAAGAAAATGCCAAAGTACTGCTTAAAATCCCCGATAAAGATGCTCGCGATACGGTCTACGCATCTCTTATCGCTGGCCTAGAAAAACACTAAATCTATTTCGCGTCAAAGCCAAATGCTTTGCGTATCTCGATATGCACTTCTTCGATTGTTTTTTGACGATTGTCTCTACCTACTGTGTCGATTCGGACAGCGTTGAATTTCTCGGCAACATAATCATACCCATCGTCGACTCGGTGTTGAAATTCGTCACCACGTGACTCAAACGTGTCGGGCGTGTCTACTCTGCCGCGGCTGCCAATATTCAGGCGCCTTGTGAACGTCGGCATCTGGAGGACGACGAGTCCATCTGGTGTCATATAGAGATCATCGGTATATTGACGTGTGAGAGCCACGATTTCGTCGGCTTTTTCCATAGCTTGCAAGAAACTACCTGTTCGTTCAGCAATTGCTTGGTAGGCGATAGTCGAATAATAATTTCGCGCACTGATAACATAGTGCCCGAGTTGAAGAGATTGGCGAGCACGTTTCCAAATCTCGTGCCGTGCGGCGGTAAACATGAGGATGTTGGTATCGGCATCGCGCTCCAGTTCGCCATTTTTGATTATTTCGCGCAGTGCATCGGCAATCGGCACGCCGCCCGGTTCATGCGTCACGAAGGTTTCGATGCCGAGTTGGTTCTGCAGGTACTGGCCGAGCAGCTCAGCTTGGGTTGATTTGCCAGTGCCGTCGTTGCCTTCAATGACAAAATATTTACCGAATTCTTTATTACTTGAAGCCATTAGACAGTCCTTTCGCTGGCGTTGGTAATATAAATCCTGACTTATATGCTTTTGGCAGCATTTGTGAGGGATGCCACGCGGCTTTAATGGCAGCGAGATCGATACTCGGGATGTCTTGATAATTGCCACTAGCTAGAGCATATTCAGTACCGACAGGGCCGGTGCTACTAAACACGATTTGCGCGAGTTTGTAGCCTACAGGTAGTACCACATGCTCGTTTTCGTTAAGGTTATGGACTTCCATCGTCCAGCGGTTCACATAGCCAGGGTCCCCCCAGCCAGCACAGTAGCAGGCGCTGACTCCTATGCGTCCTGTAGTGCTACGGGCTTGCATGCTTGTGGTGCCTGGCGGCAATATGCCAATAAATTCGTGCGTATGAGCGAGGATTCGTTCGTTGGGCCGAAGCACAATAACTGGGTGATCATCGGGAATGTTGGCTAGGTGCTCGATTGAAGCTACACTGCTATTGCCGATTTTTCGTCGTACAGCTGCCCACGGCTTCGCTTCGTAGTAGTCGCCATAGTAGCGTCGCACATCCGCTTCGTCAAACGGGTTAAACAAGTTGTCGCCACCCTCGTTTCCCTTGGCATGGTAGAAGTAATAGCCCAGGCTAACATCGATACTTGATCCATTAATAGCACTGGGTGCTGGCTCGCAAATAATATGCCCGACTTCAAGCCCGGCTTGAATTTCAAGGTCGCTAAATACCCCTCCCTGCGGCACTACTCTGCCCTGTTCTATCCTCACCTGTGGCATATTCCCTCCAAAAAGCGGCCCTGCTACCAGGCCGCCCACTTAGTTTAATTCTACTCATGGTTTTGCTATACCGCAAGCGTGGCGTACAATTTTACATCAGTAATCTGTCATATTTTTCAAGATGGTAGTATGATAGCATACGCTATGACACACGAAATGATTGTTGCCTATGGGTGTAGTAGAGAAATTGGTAGCCACAACCACCTGCCGTGGCCGTATGGCACAATGTCTGCCGATATGCGGCGATTTCGTAACCTCACGTCTGGCAAGGCGTTGATCATGGGGCGCAAAACGTTTGAATCACTCGATGCTCCGCTCACGAGCAATGTGCGCACAAATATTGTTGTTAGTTCTCGTCGCCTCTCGCATAGCCCGAGTGTGACGGTAGTAGAAACACCCAGCCAGGCCTACGAACTCGCCGAGCACCAGCAGCGTCGGGCAATCGTGATTGGCGGACAAATGATGTATATCGCGGCGCTTCCCTTTACCGACACCTTGTACGCGACAGAGATCGCGGCGGATTTCCCAGATTGTGATGCCCATTTCCCCGCGCTGCCAGCAGACGAATGGGCCGAAACCGAGCGTGAGTACTTTCCTGTTCGCCGTGGGCTGAATGCCTACCCTATGGATTTTGTCACCTATCAGCGGATTGCTCCAGCGACTATATCGCTACAGGAGCCTTTATCGCCTTCATTGGAAAATACTTATCCACCGTCACGTCTGAAGGCTCGAAATCAGCGACATCTTTTGCGTCGGCGTAGGGGCTAAGTTCAATGCGCGGTGCCCCACTTAATAAACGAGTTGCGAGTAGCGGCTCACGCGACAACTGTTCTTCAACTTGATCAAAGTGATTGGTATAAATATGCGCGTCACCAAAGCTATGCGTAAAATAGCGCGGTGTGGTGCCGGTTACTTCGGCCATCATGGTGAGCAGTAGCGCGTACTGCGCCATATTGAACGGCACACCCAGGAACATGTCGGCGCTGCGCTGGTAGAGCCCCATGTCGAGTGAGCCATCGGGCCAGCGCTTAAACTGGTACATCATATGGCACGGGGGCAGCCCGGCTACTGCCATTTCTTCAATATCGGCAGGGTTCCAAGCCGATACGATGAGCCGACGCGAATCAGAACCTCGTTTTATTTGCTCCTGCACACTGCCGAGCTGATCGATACCATTGAACGATCCATCTGGCCAGTGGCGCCACTGGTAGCCATAGACCGGACCAAGATCGCCGAATTCTTCAGAAAACTCGTCATCTGTTTTGACGCGCTCAATGTAGTCGGCCATGCTGCCCTTCCACTCATCTGAGTCTTGGGGTGGCAGGGCTTGACTGGTAGCGCGCATATAGTTGACATAGGGCCATTCGTTCCAAATGTTACAGTTGCGCTCCACGAGGTAGCGCAAATCTCTTCGTCCCTGCAGCATCCAGCACAGTTCTGTTGCCACTACGCCAAGTGGCACTCGCTTCGTTTGTAGTAATGGAAATCCATCGCGCAGATCATAGCGCATTTGTGCCCCCATAATACCGCGCGTGCCCACGCCGGTACGGTCGGTTGTGTCATCGCCATTGTCGCGAATGTTGCGTAGTAAATCAAGATACTGTGTCTCATAGGAATGCTTCGTCATACGTGGTCCTCCTTGCTTTCGTATGCCAATTAGTATGAGGCAAATCAACACGTATGACTAGTAAAGTTATGTAAAGTACAACATGTGGGGAGAATAGTTATAGTAAAGGGTCTTAATCTTAATGTTGTCAATGTGTATGAAGTGCGTGTGCTGATGCGGCACGGATTTTGCCGACGATACTGCGGGTCGAGCATAGACTGCGTAGCCACTATCTTCTAGGTTGCTGATAATTTGCACATACTCGGCGCTTTCGATAGCGGTTAGTTCGCTTAGTGAGATAACATGACGTTTCGGCACAAGCAATAAATGTTCGAGTACCCTACAGCCATCCCATAGTGCGTAGGGAAAAATATTATCGACGAGCCAGAAGTGTGCGAACTCACGCCGTACCTGTTTGGAAACAGGTGTGAAATCGCAAAAATCGCAATTACTTTTTTCCAGTAGCTTGCGATGATTCTTATATTTGCGCTCCATTTCCCTGGTGCGAACGATTGGGCCGGTGCTTAACCGTGGTTTCCTCATACGCTTATGATAGCAAATAGACAGCAGTGAATATAATTTACCATAAATATATTGACATAGATTATATTATATGGTATAATGAAATTATAATGACTGGAAATAGTCGTGAGAATTACGCCCTAGGTAGCGATTCGTCCTCTAAGTTACCATGGGAAGATGAGTTATTGGCCTGTCAGCCACCGGCAGTACCGGAAGATCATCATGTAATTATTACTGATAGCTATGAGCGCAATCGTTTGTTGCAACGCGGTGTATTTGATGAGACTTATCGTAACCAAGATAAGCCGATGATTGTTGGTCCTGCTTGCCAGGATATCTATCCATGGCTAATAACCGACCCTTACGAGTACAACTCAATACTCCGTTCACTTGAGCTGCGCGAGATTATTATCTCATCGGCGCTCGCTGTGCTTGACGATGCCGATACATATACTGCAATCGTTGGTGAAGATACAAGTGGGCGAATCCCCGCTTTGATTATAGGACAAGCAATCAATATCGTGAGAGTCATGCACGATCTCCCGCCAGCGCGCCGCCTATTCGTTAGTGGAAGGATAGATGAATTGCGAGTACCCGACTTTACTGCTCTATCGCACGAGGATAAAGCTCTGATTATCACAGAATACGTCGCTACCGGTTACTCAATCAGCAACGCAATTGCGGCATTGGGCAGAGTCGGCTTTCAAGCAACTAGTGCCCTATTTCTTGATAAGCGTATTGGCAATAAAGAAATCCCGTGTGAGCGGGTATATATCGGGAATCGTACCACCTACACGGGGCGATCAGATAGTCACCTGTATTTGACAAGTGTATCGCATAAAGGTGTTGAAAAGGAATGGAATGCACCGCACTCCTCGCGTGTTTTCCTTGATGACGATGAGCGCGAGGAATTGATACGGCTACGGAAAGATATCGCTCACTTTGCGCGCGAGTTAGTCGACATATGGCTGGTACGAAAATCAATCGGTTAGCCTGGCTTTCTACATTCATTGACAGCTCCACCCAGCGTGCTGTATAACAAGGTTATACTAGTAGTCCTAAATTCACCCCCCAATCAGGACACTCCCTCTAGAATTAATCCTTTCTCTTTTGCAACTTGTAATGAACTTTTGTAGCCGAGGATCTTCCTCGGCTTGTTGTTAATGCGTGCTAGCGCATTGTCAACATCCGTTTGTGTCACTGTAGCAAAGTCGGTGCCCTTCGGGAAGTAGCGACGCAGCATCTTGTTGGCATTCTCGACACTGCCTTTTTGCCAAGAGGAATAGGGGTCAGTAAAGAAGACGGGCGCGCCCGTCTTATTAGTGACGAGTGCGTGGCGCCTGTTCTCGATGCCGTTATCGGTCGTCATACTGCGAACCCCCAGCCCACTCGCGAGTCGCGAGATGGTGTGTGCGTACGGCTCTGGCTTCAGGTTAGGTACGAGCTTCGCTCGTACCAGTCGTGAAGACCGTTCGGTAAGGACAGCGAGTGCAGAGGCGCTCCCTGGGTGCTTGCTGCTCACGACGCTGTCGTATTCACAGTGACCGGTCTCGGCTCGGTCTAGAGCGACCAGCGGTCGCTCTGTGACGGAAGTGCGGTCGGGAATCATGACGTGACCCGCCCTGAGTTGTCTGCGTGGTTTCTTGCGGTAACGCTTCGAGTACAGCAACGGGCAGTACTGTTGTCCCCAGGCACTGCGCAACCATTCATAGATGGCCGTCTTGCTGGCATAGATACCAAGCGCTGAGTTGGCTCTGAGATAGCCGGCTATCTCGTCTGGATTCCAGTGCTCAGAGAGTTTCAGGACGATGAACGAGCGAAGCTCGTCATTGTCTTGAATCTTCTTGCCTTGGTAGCGAGCATACTTACGCCGTACATAGGCTTTGTGTTTGGCGTGGGTAGCGACGTATCTCCCATCCTTGAGGCTATTGCGTTGCAGCTCGGTCGCAATGGTATTGGGACTGCGCCCCAATGCACGGGCGATGGCCCGTGCAGAATAGCCTTTGGTATGGAGGATGTCTATCTCGCTTCGCTCGGCATCCGTTACCTTTGATGCTTTCTTCATGGTGTGTATTGTCTAGCATCGGGTGTCCTGATTCAAAACGGAATGGAGGAGTAAAGGAGGTGTGATGAAAAAATCTATAAGAGTGTTCGGTGCTATGTTCGCGCTAATTGGCGCGGTTGGGGTGACAAGCGTTGCCAATGCGCAGACTGCAAGCGCAGCGTGTGCTGACAATGTTTATAGCTATAACCTAACGGTGCAGACATGTGTTAAGTATATTCAGGCTCTTTCAAACCAAGTTTATGCGAATAATAGCAATATCCTCGGGACGCGTACTCCTCTGGTTGTTGATGGTAAGTTTGGGTCAAAGACACAGAGTGCTATTACCAACATTCAAGCTCACAGCTCAGTTACCATAAAGGACACATGGCAGACCGTTTTGCTCACAAAGGATGGTATTGTTGGAAGGCAGACTTGGGCAATCTTATGTACGTATAGTTCGGACTACTCTACTTATTCGGCAGCTGGTTGCTTGAATAGTAACTTCGTATTTAAGGCCTATGACTACTATGCTGGCACCGGCATGTCAAGCGTTGCTCACTAGGCCTGAACATAATCTCTCAGTAAACAAAACGGCGTCGTAAGACGCCGTTTACTTTTCACTCCTATACTTCAGTTTAATGTGAGTTTGCGCAGAGAATTTCTACTAATTTAGCTTGCCTGATTTTCGATCTTTATACCAGGGCCCATGGTGGTGGCGATGGTGGTCGATTTCACGTAGATGCCCTTGAGGCTGCTTGGTTTTTGGGCTTGCAGGCTGGCAAAGAACGCCGCGGCGTTTTCTTCGAGCTTTTTGGCACCAAACGACACTTTGCCGATGCTTAGGTGGATTGTTGCTTGCTTATCGACACGGTATTCTACCTTGCCGGCTTTGGCTTCGGTGACGGCTTTTGCAACATCGGTTGCCACGGTACCGCTCTTGGGGTTTGGCATCAGGCCGCGTGGACCAAGCAAACGGGCATATTTGCCGAGTTTTGGCATGTAGGCAGGGGTTGCGATTAGTACGTCAAAGTTCAGCTCTTCTTTCTCAAGCTGCTTAGCGAATTCTTCGTCACCGGCGATGTCGGCACCGGCTTTTTTGGCAGCAGCAGCGTCGGCTTCTGGAGCGAACACGGCAACGCGGATGGTCTTGCCGGTCCCGTGCGGTAAGCCCACCGTCGCGCGGACGTTCTGGTCGGCCTGGCGCGGGTCAACACCTAAGCGTACATGCACCTCGACACTTGCATCGAATTTGCTCGGATTAGTCTTTTCGGCTAGCTCCATCGCTTCAGTCAGTGAATAGACTTTGCTACGGTCAACTAGTTTGGCTACTGCCTGGAATTTCTTACCGCGGCGCTCGACAAGCGGACGGATTTTGGGTGCCGGACCCTTTTTGTGGTGCTCGGCGGCATCAGCATTTTGAGGAGTGGTATCGCCAACTTCTTTGCGGGCTTCTTTGTCGGCTTTTTCTTCAGACTCTTTGAGAGCTTTTTCGCTGCGCTTACCCGCCTTTGCGACCACGGCCTCACGCTCGGCTACAATCTCTTTCTCGACTTTTTCACGCTTTTCAGGCTTAGCGCCTTCAATAAGTTTTTCGATATCGGCAATCGTTGCTTTTGCTGGCACTTCAATCTTTAGCTTTGCAGCTTCTTCTAATAGTTCGGCTTTTTTAGCCATAGGTGGTTAAACCCTTTCTGCGGTAGTAGCGGCGAGTTTGTCGCCTCCCGTCATTGATTTGTAATAGCTGTATTATAGATTGTTTCCGCACATTTGTCTAGGCATGAAAGTGCCCCTCCGAAGAGGGGCTAGAGCAGCTATGAAGTCTACTCCTCGTGCTCGTAGATCGCACGCATGGCGTCGAGCGCGTTTCGGGCGTTCTCGAGCATGTGCTCGAGTAGCTGCGGCCTATATTCGTCCGGCCGATCATTAATGACAAGCAGCGGGATCTGCGTACCTCTGGCTCGATCAGCGAGCTCCAGGAGCACCTGCTTGTTGCGCTTCGTCCTGTAGTTGCCATCTTTGACCCAACCCAGTCCGATAGCCTTATCAACCTGCTCTGCGCAATTCGTCATCTCTTCGATCCAGTCAAGAATACCGGAGATGAGCTCGATTTGTTCGAGTGTCGCGCCGTGACTCAGCGGATCAGCCAATAGCATGCTGAGTGCATGATCATGACTGTCGAGGCCGCGACCACGCCAGAAGCGCGGGTGTGCCAACAAGGTGTTGTAGTTGTAGTAGATGCGGTCAAACAACTCAGACGCACCGCAAAGTGCCAGCTTCTCGCGCAGCGTGGCCAGTAGTTCGGCCGGGCTATTCACCCAAGCAATCTTGTCGTCAGGTGTGTCGCCGAAGTAATTGATCAGCTGGCCATTTAGACTTACGTCCACGAAATTCTGGGGAAGATGGATCTCGAATGGCTTGCCAAGCTTCCAAGCGGTCTGATAGTGCACCGCGTCCGTAAGGCCATCCCACTGATCGAACGGCTCGTTGCCAGGGTATGTGACGCTTATCCAGCGTGCTCCCTGTGTGCAAACCTTTGCTGACGCAAAACGAACAAACACAAGCCCGTCCCTCTTCCAGACGGCAATCCATCCGACGCGCTGCCCAGCCATGTCGGCTGGCCATTCACGCACGGTATCGATTTGAGCCACCGGAGTCGCCATGTCAACCTCTTTTCGTTTCAAGGAACACTTCACGAGTATGAAGCTTTATCAATATTATACCATAGATCTGTAGAAAAACAACATCAACCGACCACATACACAATTTAAAACGCCCAGTTCTGCAGTAGTGCAGAACTGGGCGCGAGCGGATGCGCTATGGCCGGTCGGGGCCGACTTTGCGCATCCACTTGGGCATGCGCCGCAACTGTTTGCGTGCGCGCCTCCAGGCCGCAGCCTGGTTGGGTGGTTCACTTGCTGTGCGGCCAGTGAGCTCGTCGGCAAGGCCCTGATAATCATCAGGGTCACCACCGAGCTGGCTCATCACCCCGGCGTCGTAGCGCTGGTGCAGCCGCCTGCGCGAGTGGGCTCGCATCAGGAGCGCCGTGCCAAGGAGTACTGCTCCGCCGATGGCTGCGCCGCCGATCAGTTTGCTTCGCTGTTCCATGAAGTTCCCTTCGTTGTCGTTGAGCGAGTAGAATAATTATACTATAATTTTTAATATTTTACCATAGCCATACGAAAAACACCTCCGACTACTCGGGGGTGATTCTTCGTCCTGTACGGCGCTAGCTGACGCTAAGTAGTGTCCAGCTGGTGCCGCTCTGCCGCAAGCAGAAGCTCTGGCTGCCATCACTGATCGTGACGGTACTCCAGATATTCTCACCACGACGGATGGTAGCGCGGATGCCACGGTCAACAAAGTTGTACGTGCGCCCGGCCCATTCCATACGCTTTGGAATTGGCTGCATATCGCGGCCAAACCCTACGCCGGTGACGGAAACAGGACTGTAAATGTGATTGTTCATAGCATACTCTCCTATGATATTACGTGTTTGTAAGTGGTGGAGTATGAACGACAAGACCGCTGACCTGCCCCACTTTACTAGCGAGAACAGCGTATGTCTGAAGTCGTGATAACGGTAGTGCAATCAGATTGACCGAACTACGTGTGCATATATGGCTTGGTTGTGGAAATGCACAGGGTGCAAGTACAACCATAACCTATATTCATTGTACGCTAGGCCAGCTAATCATGGTCAAGACGATAATCGTAGTATTATTTATTGGTTATGCTAGACATTGGTGGGCCCAGGGCAGTACTATGGCAGTACAATGAAGTTTGTTGGTGAATATCCAGTACCCGAAGCATGTGACTGCGGCCCAGTACGTCGTCTTATTGAGCACGCTGATGGCCTAGAGGCGGCAAAAAAGACCGAGACTGACCTGGCACTCAACCCTGCAACACTAGATCTTATAGTTGAACGACTATCTGACGCTAGTGGCATCAGTGAGGCAGATGCTCGCATCGTGGCGACGGAACGACATGGTGACTACTTGAAACTTGTGGCTGAGCAGCTCGATGAATTGGATGTCGAGATAGCGACGAGTCAGTCAGTATGCGAAAAGTTGACTATGGGTTGCCCCGGAAGATTGCGTGTCCAGCAGATTGACAGGCTGGGGCGCCGCGTGGTGCTGTATGTTTGCTCATCGCCACTGATAGATGTGCTCGATGCGCATGGTGTTGAGCCTGTTGTTGTGGAGCGCATCAACTAGCCTGCGTAGTCGCCGCCAGTGATGCCGTAGTACTGCTCAAGTGTCTGAATACCCTTTGTTTTCATATCTTTTGCGACAGCCGTGCCGACGTAGCGCCAGTGCCAGGGCTCGGGTTCGTAGCCGGTGATACTTGTGAGCCCCTCTGGATAGCGCTGGATAAAGCCATAGTCAGCTGCATACTCAGCGAGCCAATAGTACTGCGAGCTGCCATTGAAACAGCTGAGAGCGCAGCTGCCAGCCTTGACGTCGATAGCGAGGCCCGACTGATGCTCACTATAGCCTGGGCGTGCGCTATACGTATCGGCCTGCACGCTGCCGCTAATGCTCACCCAGTAATTGTAAGTGGTGATTTGGGTGGTGTATGATCGATAACTACTGCTGACACCAAATCCTTGTCCCGCCGCCGCAGCTGCCGCTGACATCGCTTGGAATTGTTGGCTGGCTTCGGCGCGTAGCAGGGCTCCACCGGCATCAATGAGGTCAGGGGGCGACCATTCAAGCGGTGAAAAGCAATGCTTTTTGTTGATCACTACCTGAAGCGAATCGGGATTTTTAATCGCGCAGTTTGTAGCGCTGGCTGTTGATGACAGCGGTACTTTGGGTGTCGTTTGCGCAGCACGAGTAGCTGCATCTGCTTTAGCGCGGGCGATTGCCTCGGCTTCTGCCCTATGTGCATCATCAATTCGTTTTTGAAGTGTTGCTTTCACCTGTGCATCAATTTTTGCAAAAGCAACTCTTTGATCAGATTCGAGTTTTGCGACAGCCTTCACCTGCTGATTATGGCTGTAAGCCAAGAAAAGCAGACATACGGCGGCGAAAAGCGGTAGCACGAACAATACTGGCCAGTGGCGCCGTGTAAACGAAAACTGTTGGTGCTTGTGTGCGCGATGCGACATGTGTTTAGTATACCTGAAATTGAATCCCCCGTTCCGAAGTCCGGAACGGGGGGAGTGGGGCCCTAGAACTTGGCATCCTGGGGGCCAGGGTTTTGAGCCGCGTTGCGGCTGTAGTACTCCATGAGCAGCCTGTCGATGTCCTTGTTCGACAGTTGTGGTTGGGCGGGAACCAAGTTGCTCCACAGAGTCTTGATACCCGGCATGATTGTCTCGCGGCGCCGGTAGAGCTCGCGGCCGCTTTCGACACCAAGGTCTACTGCACTGACCATACCGATGGTCGTGATGGCCGTACCGACCCGTGAGGTCGGGTATTTGCGGACTAGGGACGTGCCCTTGGTCAGCGCTCGAGCACCAAGGCCAAGCGTCAGCATGGAGCCGACAACATTCCCCACGAGAGTGGAAGTGTCGGCGTACTCCGGACCAGCTTTGGCCGCAACCCCCGGGTCACGTCGCTGCAAGAGCCAGTAGGCATTTGCTGCCATGGCGCTGGCGGTGAAAGCCAGCGCCGCACCATTGGCGAGGCGGCGTCTGGGCGTCAGCGGGCGGCTGTTGTTCACGTAGTTCACGTCGCTTCCACGCAGAGCACTGGTGGTGCGCACACCCAACCCTATGGTCATCGAGAACATGCTCGTGACGAGACGTCGGGTACTGATGCGCTGCCCTGATTGTTTCAGGGATTTGCTGAAGCTCTGAGCGTTGCTGGGCATTGGTGCCCCTTTCGATTGTAGGTACACGCGCGATCGCGCGTTTGTAGTACTATATCACAAAATGGCACAGCAATCAAGTATTCAAAATCGATAACTTGGTCGGGGTGATGTGATTTGAACACACGACCTCACCGTCCCGAACGGTGCGCGCTTGCCTGACTGCGCCACACCCCGATACCTGAACAGTATTATACCCCTATTTCATGATGTAGCTACCCTCTTTATTTTGTTTCGTACCAAAATGGAAATCCCCCGCGCTCACCCGATGTGGGTGTGTGCGGGGGTATGCGACCTATCCGACGTCGTTTGACGAGACGACGAGAGGTTCGTCGACTGCAAACAACTGATGCAGGTAGGCGCGTAGACGCTCCAGTCGGCTGCTGGGCTCATCGCCTGCACCCTGAGCCATTAGCTCAGTAAAACGTGTGCGAGCCTCGTCCAGCAACACCTCGAGGTCGCCGAACAGTTGGGTGACTGCGGCTTCTGCCGCGTTGACCTGTTCGCTCGTCGAGAGCGGATCGGCCATCGTTGCCTCGAGCCCGTCTAGGGCCAGGCGGAGCTTTTTCACACTGGGCTGGGACATATGTCTCCCTTTGGTACGTGCCGCAAGAGTATGCGACGAGTCTGTGAATTGTACTACATACCAACTATGCGTGTCAAACATAGCCAGTATAAGGCACGATCAAATAAACACCCCATACGCATACGGGGTGTTTATGGTGGTGAGGCTGCTTATTCTAGTCAGTATGTGGGAGTCCCTCAAGGTATCTTTCACGCTCGCTATCAAGCGTACTGAGCGCTTCGGTAGCGCGCGCGAGGTGATCCTGAAGGCGTTTGATTTCGAGCGGATCAAGGCTGTCGCTATGTTCGGCTAAATAGTTCTCGAGCATTGTAACGCGTGCTTGAGGGTGGTGTGTACCCGGCGACATGTCCTGCCAGCCTGCGACGACGCTCACTAGTTGATTACCTCGACGCCCATACTGCGTGCAGTGCCGGCGATAACTTTCACGGCGCCATCCATATCGATAGCGTTGAGCTGGTCCATCTTTGCCTTGGCAATTTCCTCGAGCTGCGCGCGAGTGATTTTGCCAACTTTTTCGGCATGCGGCTTGCCACTGCCCTTCTGTATGCCAATGGCAGCACGGATCATGTCATCGACTGGCTGACCGAGGCTTTTCCAGGTGAAGGTACGGTCTTCATACACTTTTATGTGTACAATTACGTCTTTGCCCATGTCGCCCTTGGTTGCTTCATTGAATGGATTGATGAAATCCATCATGTTGAGCCCCCACTGACCAAGAGTTGAACCAACTGGAGGACCAGCGGTGGCGCGGCCTGCGGGTATGCGTAGTTTCAAGTTACCAATAACTTGTTTTGCCATAGTGAATAGTTCCCTTTTGATTACTAAATATAAGGTGAAGCATATTTAGTGCGTAACAATGCGATTATAGCGTAGAATGATGCAAAAATCAAGCAAAATGAAAAGCGGGGAGCTCCGCGCGCTACCGCTGTGGGTAGGCGCGGCGCTCTCCGCATAGTAGGTAGGCTACCAGCTCGAGCTGCTGCCGGAGTCGGAGCTTCCCCAACTTGACCCTGTTTCCACTGGTGCCGAGTAGCTGGGGGATGGGTCTGGCGCGGAGTAGCTCGGTGTCGGGTCGGGCGCCGACGGGGTACTACTGCCCCAACTTGAGCCGGTTTCGACTGGCGTAGTTTCCTGCCCAGTGGAAGTCCCACTAGAGCTGGAGCTCCAGTCGTTCTCGGTCTCAACCGGCTCAGTTTCGCCACCGGTGGTGACGTTTGAGCCGGACGAGGTCCGGGACGAATCGGCATGGCGCGACCCATCGGCATAGCTGCGGTCGTAATCGTGTCCGCCGTTGTCCCAGTAGTGCGGGTAGTACGGGTTGACCCCATACAGCCACACGAACTGGTTCCAGGCCATGTACGTCCAGAACGGGTCACTGTAGTACCCGGCTGGGCCCCACTGACCGCCACCGTAGTAGTGGTTGCACCGGTGTGTCGGCGACGCGTTGTAGACGATGGTCTCGCCGCCCGAGCCGGAGCGCGGTCGGAACTTCACGTCGTCGCCATGGTTTACGCGGTCTTGGAAGCTGTCCACCGTGACCAAGCGCGTGGGCTGGCTGCTGGCGGACGGCGTGGAAGACCACGGCCCGGGCGCATCCTGTGGGGCGCTTGACGGTACTGGCCAGGTGGGCGCTGCAGACCTGCGCTCCGCCTCACAGCGAGCATTCTCAGCTGCTGCCTCTGTCTCGCGCTGCTTGCGCTTGGCGCGGGCGATGAACCATGCCACCACACCACCAAGTCCGAGCACCCCGGCAATGCCGAGGATCCAGCCCCATGGGGAGCTGCCGGAAGACGATGTGGTCGACGCGCCGGATGTCGTAGTCGTGGTCTTGATCACGGTCCAGTCCAGCGCAGTGGCCTGAGCGATCATGTCGTTCAGGGCGCCGTTGACGTCGGAGATGGTTTTGGCCTGCACCTTCTGACCGGTGTTGACGGCCAGCTGGTGAGCAGCGTTAGTAACCGCATTCGGCGTGCTGAAGCCGCGAGCGTCTAGCGCGCCCCTGTTGCTGAGCACTATGTACAGACCGTCTTTGCCGACGGCGCTGTGGAAGGCGCTGAGCCAGGTGGACTTGTCGGTGCTCACCTGCGCCTCGTCGATGACGACGGCGAAGATGGCGCGTCCCGACGCCACTACCTGCTGCTCACGCGCAGCCTTATCGGCGTCACTGATGAGCTTGAGGTTCGGGTCGGCCACGACATGCTTACCGGCTTTGATGGCCGACGCTGGGCCGGACCAGTAATCGGCGGCGTGTGCCGCCGACGGCAGGACGAACAGGACGACCATCAGGGTGGCCAGGAGTGCCAGAATGCGAACTCGCATTCCATACCTCGCTTTCGGATTGTTGGGGAACTACACGCGAAAACCGCGTGCATCATTATAATTATATCATATAATATATAAATAATCAATGACTGTGCTAAGCTATTGTGCTACGGCAAAATAATACGCGCTTGAATATGTTCAGATGTAAGCCGGTCGAGTTCCTGCGCGGTGACGCCGAGGCACTGTAGTACGCGCGGGGTGAAACCGACTACTAGCTCATTACGCGGTAGGCTGTCGAGGGTATCGGCAAGTTCCCATAGTACTGGACTACTGGTGTCGAAGGTGGTGTGCTCGATGCGGCCTAGTCCAATCGCAAAACGTACAGCCGGACTACTATTTGTCGCAGATAGGATGTGTTTGATTGCTGGTACTACAGTGCGATAAGCGAATTTAGCGATAGAGGCGTCTGAGAGCCTATCGTATTGTGGCGACGGAATTTCAAAGGCAAACGCCTGACCGTCGCCAGTTGGGCGCAGTAAGCGGCCACCATAGTCTTTGACGAACTGGTGGTAGATTGCGCCAGACCGGGTGAGGTGATCACGCAGTTGTGGGTAGCGTGTATGTGCAATTTGACGTGAACCAGAGGTATCCCAGGCAACAACAAAGGCATTTGGGGTGGTAGGGGTGTCAAGCAAGAGCGCGTCGCTAACAGAACAGTTTGGGTAACGAGAGGCATAGTGATGTAGTTTGGTCAGATATGGCAGGATCTGAGGCTCAATGTGCCGCCAGTACTGCTCTATTGCAGCAAGTTGATCAGGGGCTGGAGAGCTGAGTGATTTGGTAAATGCGAGTTGAAATACACTTGCAGCACGACTGCCTATCTGCTCTGGAATATGGATGCCTGCCACGAGGTGGTTGGGGTTCATAGCACTTTCTTCCAGCCTATACGCTCCATTTGTGAATGTTTGACCGAGTGTTGAGACCTGTAGGTCGACGCGACGATTGGCGATATGTTCTTGCTGGAACTTGAGTCGCTCTGCAGGTATATAGGGGTTATTGACTTGTGTCAGCGCGCCAGCGCTATCGGTGTGGTAAACATCTTGCTGGAAAAGAACAAATCCCTCGAATGATGGCACTCCGTGGGCGATATCAGCCGCAATAGGCTTCATTGCGTCACGGATTTGGCTGCGGGCTGCCACCATAGTGGCGCGATCATGGGCGTCGAAGTGATGCATGTGGTTCGATTATACTCTACCTATTGACAAAAGTAAAAAAGTGTGCTAGTATGGAAAGAGCGTTATATCTTGCACACAAACACGTGTAGTTTTATAGGGGAAAACATCGACGTTCTCTAGCGAATGCCACTAACAAAATCATAGGCACGGGAGAATCGTATACAAAATTCGGTTGTTATTACCCCTGTAACTACAGGATGTAATGCAAGTTATGCCAGGCGCCCCATAAAGCTGGGGGCTCGCACCACG
The DNA here is from genome assembly GCA_016700015.1 of Candidatus Saccharibacteria bacterium. Lineage (NCBI taxonomy): Bacteria > Candidatus Saccharimonadota > Candidatus Saccharimonadota bacterium. The sequence goes on along the minus strand of CP064995.1, from coordinate 432,252 downwards.
CGGGATATGGCGCATTTTCAATCAATTCTAATGGAAAGGACAATTCGTAATGGCGACAATTATGTTCGGTACAGTGGGCGCAGTGTAATACCTGTTTGTAAGGTACGTTCTATCTTGCAAACATCTCCCGCCTACTGTCATATCAGGCGATATCAAGATATTTTCAAGATTGATAGTAGCTTTAACTCATAGGTGGTCGTTTGCGGCAATCCCGCAGGTGATCACTCCAACATTACTCTAACCCTACTCACACAAGGAGGCTTGTTTATGCTGCTTACACATTTGCGCCAAATACTGCGCGCCATGGCAGCCGATCCTACCATTGCCCCTGAGTTACCGGTTGTTCGTCGTGCTATCATGCGCACGTTTGCCTGGATGCTTCTGACTGAAGTGTTTCAAGTCCTCCAAGCTCTGCCCGTGATGTATATCATGAACGAATTGACCAGTCGTCAGGATGCCTGGTTGGGCCGTGTGTTCGCCTACGCGGTGAGCATCGTCGTACTTTACAAACTGGGACAGCTATTTGCTAATCGCATGGGACTGCATCGCAACGATGTGTTCTGGGGGTGTTGGCGTGTTTGGTGGGGGTATGGCAACCGGCTACTCCTCCGCCAAAGTGCCGATTGGCACACACGTCATAGCACAGGCGAAAAAGAGTCGATGGTTGGCAAAAACGTCACGCGGTTCCAGGAGCTGTTTGATGAAGCGCTGTTTAACACTATACCGGTGTTGCTGCGCATCAGTTTTACGACCATCTTCATGTTCTTTATCGGTTGGCAGTTCGGTGTGCTTGGTGTGGCGACAATGCTTGTCTACGGACTGGTACTCTACCGCAGCGAGCGTCACATGCGACCGCACCGCGAGGAATTTCAAACTCGTATGCGACAGGTAGAAGATAACGGCAGCGAGCTCACCAAGAACTGGCAAACCATTCGGTCGCTCGGTATGGAGGAGCACTTCGCCGACTACAACGAAGAACTGCTGCGGTCGTTTTGGCACGACGAATACCCCCGCCACCGTGCGTGGAGTAAGCGTTTGTCGGTCCAAGACGATGTATTGCTACTAAGCCGCGGTGCCCTGTATGCCCTTATGGGCGTGGTTACGCTGCAAAGTGGTGGCACGCCTGAGCTCGGTTCGCTAGTGCTGGCCGCTACCTGGATGGAACGCTCGTATAGTAACTTTTGGCGCCTTAGCGATTTTCAGCGCGTGCTAAGTCGTGGTCAAGAGGCACTACGTGAACTATTACAGTTCATGAATACGGCGCCAACAGTGCAAAACACCCTTGCGCCCCAATGGCCACGCGTCATGAAAGGTGCGGTGTCGTTTAAGCGGGTGACGTTTGCCTACCAGGCAGATACTCCAACCATCTGTAGCCTGTCGCTGAATGTACCGGCGTTTACGTCACTCGCGCTTGTCGGTGAAAGTGGTAGTGGCAAAAGTACACTCATGAGATTGCTCGGTCGCGAGCATGATCCGCTTGATGGCAGCGTTACGATCGATGGCATTGATCTACGCAATATCGACTACGGCCGGTATCGCAACGAAATGATCGCCACCGTGAACCAACGAATCGAGCTGTTTAACCGGTCGGTTGCCGACAACATTCGCATCGCGCGTCCGGATGCCTCACTTGATGAAGTAGTGACGGCTGCGAAAGCGGCCGGCGCTCACGCGTTTATTGAGGCGCTACCCGGTGGTTACGACACGCGCATTGGCGAAGACGGTTTGACACTGAGTGGCGGCCAGCGGCAGCGCCTAGCGATTGCCCGGGCACTGATCATGAAGCCAGCGATTCTCATTCTTGACGAAGCTACCAGCGCACTCGATGCGATGAGCCAAGCCGAGGTGCAAGAGACGCTTGACCAATTGATTGCTAGGCGAGTGTGTACGGTGTTTATCATTGCCCACCGCCTTAGCACAGTGCGGAATGCCGATCAGATCGTGGTGATGGAGCAAGGCGCAATTAGCGCTAGTGGAAGTCACGACGAGTTGCTTGTCGCCAGCGACACCTATCGGCGCATGAATGCGCTTGAGGTTGGCAGTGAGCATGTTGCTTAAGTAGTGTTGGGACTCGTTCCTGTGACACCTCCATGTGATACATGGGGGTGTTTTTTAGATAATGAAAAAAGGCGGCATTGCGTAGGGTTACTACACAATGCCGCCATGTTGGCTCAGGACGTGGGGTTGCCAGCTTGGCGCTCAGCCCGGCGCTGACGATAGGCCTCGCGCGTCTCGGCCAGACCACTGGCGATACCTGCCAAGCGGGCCAAGGCACCATCGAGCGCTCGCTCGGCCTGGCTGGTGGCCGTGGCCTGCAGTTGTTCGAGAGCCTTTGCCAGGTCGTCGATGTCGTCACCGAACACTTCCTGTGCGGCCCCGGCGGCATCGGTCGCCTTGTCGGCGGCAACTTCACCAAGGCTGTTAAGCTGCTCTGTCAATTCCATCATGCGCTTACCAGCCGTGTCGAGAAAGCGCTCAAAAGCGGCGCTGGCGCTGCCATACAGCCGCTCGAATGTCTCGTCCCAGTCGGTGGGTTCGGCAAGAGGAACGGTAGAGCCATATAGCGCAGTGAGCAGCTCCTCCAAGGATGGCTGCGCCGTCTTGGGCGTTTCAAGCACATCCAGCTCGGCTTGCATCTCTTGCGCGCGCCGATTGAAGAACAGCCAGGTTCGGTTGTCGCTGAGCGCTTTATCGCGCAGGCGTTGCGCCTCGGCGATACCAGCCCTCAGCATCTCAACTCGGATGCTGTTTGGGTTCGTGGCAGGTGCCATGGTGTTCCCTTTCGCTAGTGCGGGATAGAACAAAATATACTATAGCACCTGGCGAGAGAAAGTCAATAATACAAAAAGCCGCCACACAGTAGGTGGCGGCTTGTGAAAAACACTGGACTATACTTTTTTGACCTGCAACGCGTCGAGCTCAACAGGGGTATCACGGCCAAACATGCTGACCATCACCTTTAGCTTGCCCTTGGCGGTATCAATTTCGCTCACCGCGCCATCAAAGCCCTTGAATGGACCGTCGGTGATATTGACAACTTCTCCTGGCTGGAAATCAATCTGATGCTTGGGGTCTTCGACGCCCATACGTTTCTTGATTTTGGCGATCTCACCATCGCTCACAGGTGTTGGCTCGGTGCCACTACCCACAAAACCGGTGACGCCTGGGGTGTTTCGTACAATATACCATGTTTCGTCCGTAAGCTTCATTTCTACCAGAACATAGCCTTGGAAAATCTTTGCTTCGACAACCTTGCGCTTGCCGTTTTTGATCTGTATTTGCTTTTCCTTTGGCACCATGGCGTCAAAGATCTTGTCGGCCATATCAACTGCCTGAATGCGAGTTTTTATACTATCGGCAACTTTTTCTTCGTAGCCGCTGTAAGTGTGGATTGCGTACCACTGACGGGTACTGTCGTAACGATTTTTCTGTGCCATGTATGGTTACTTCCCTATGATTAGCTTAAATAATTGTTGGAACCCTGCGTCAAGCAGTATGATAACGACCAAGAAGAATACGGTAAAGGCGATCAGCGCGCCGGTCATACCCCAGGTACTACGCCTGTCCGGCCAGCGGACTTGACGAAGCTCGTACCACGCTCCTTTAACATAGCGAGTAATTGGGCTGAGCGGATTTTTCACGGGCAGCTGTGTCAAAACAGGCCTTCTGCCTGTTGCCTGCTCGCTCTTGTGCTTAGAGTCTGGCTTGGATTTTGGCGCTTTGACGGTTTTTTTTGACTTCGAACCGGAGTCATTTGCAGAGATGCGAGTGATCTTGGTAGTGTCTTTTGTGTTGTTAGCTTTTGCCACGGGCACTTCTCCCAATTTAATAAGTCTGCTTGTTGCAGACTGTCAAGAGTAGTATATGTCACCTCGAGAGCTTTGTCAATAATAAACAGATAGTTCTCATGGTTGCATGTCCTGAGTTTTGTCGGGTACACTAGCCGTATGACAAAGAATACCCACGAGACACTAGCAAATGGAATTGATTTTGAGCAGCGCGAAAGGGCGATTGCTCGGTTACGCGCATTTTTGAGCCTTGAGACTGATGAACTCCTCCAGCATCCGTTGACAGACGAGGAGCGAGTAATGCTCGAGAAATGCAATGTGTGGCAGACAGCGATAGAGACAAGAGATACGCCAAATCGCCGTCTCGCGCTGGCAATGCTTGGGCTTGAAGAGGCCGTACGCGTTCTTTATGAGCAGGCGGGGTGTGATGTAACTCGGGAGAGCATAGTGATCAATAGGGATGGCGAAGAAGTACCATATCGTTTTTCTGCATCACAAGCTGGCTCTGATTTTGGGATGTTTCTCGGCTGTCGATTTACCCAGCCGAAGCAGCTTGATGCGTACGGTAGGCCACACGACAGTATGCTGCACGTATTGCTCCCTACTGACGGATACCTTTACGAAACGCTTGCTCATGGCGACCCCCATGAGCCGCAGTTTTTTGCTTCGGAGCCAGACATTTATTCTGCGGAATGGTCTGAGGATGAAAGAGAGAGGTTGCCAAATGGCGGTGTTACCTATCGAGAGATCAATGGGACTCGTTCATTATACGATGAGAGCGGCACGTATATACCAGATCCAGCAGACCGGCGCCGTGACGTGTATCATCGTGATCGAGTACATTATCGACCACTCTACACAGAAGATGCCACAGGTATCGAACGGTATATGCGTATCACTCAGACCCTTGTAGCCCAGTACCTTGAGGCCATTGAGATAAAGTAAACGGTCATCGTCCTAGCGACGTGACATACTAAACCCAAACGTCGACCCGTGGTTGAGTCGAGAGGTCATTTCAATAGTAACACCGAGTTTCTTTGCAAGCTTTCTTGCAACATACAAGCCGAGACCCGTACCACCCGTCTCCCGGGTGCGGTAATCTTCGCTACGCCAAAACTTTTCGAACACATGTGCTTGGTCACTCTTGCTCATGCCGATTCCGGTATCAGATACTCTGAAGTCAAGCGTGTCATCGTGCTTTTTCACTCTGACAACCACCTCACCCTCTTTGGTATATTTAATTGCGTTGGTGACAAAGTTTTGTAGCAGCTCTTTTAAATATAGGCGGCTCGCTACTACTTCGCCAAGCTGTGGCGAAAGGTCTAGGTTGAAGTGTAATCCCTTGGCCTCGGCTTGCGGCGCATACTCGTTGTAGAGGTCGTGGATGAGTGCGCTCACATCGATAGCCTCTGGGGCATCGGCGACACCACGCTCGGCACGGCTTAGTGTACTCAGGTCGTTCACCATTTTGGCAAGAAACAGTACTTGGTCATGTGCAACTTTCACATTGTCTTGGAGCGTAGTCGTGGGGATATCGCTCCGATCCATCATAATCTGCAGGTTGCTCAGTGTGCCCTCGGCAATGGTAATTGGTGTGCGCAGCTCATGACTGACGACGCTAATGAACTCGTCGCGCTCTTCTTCAAGTGATTTTTGCTTGGTGATGTCGCGTAGAATAACAATGTAGCCGTCAGAACCGTCAGAACCATGACTATCGACGCCACGAATTGGTGAGTAGATGACACTGAGGTGTATAAGCTCGCCCGCGATCTTGAGACTCAAGTCATCTCTATTTTGCACTGTCGAAGCGGCTTTCAGCTCACGGGTAAACTTGAACGGCGCATTGTCTTTGTCGATAAGCGGCAAAATAGCGTCGATCTTCTGTCCCTCGAGGCTGGTGTTGGTATCAATGAGGTTTAGGCATGCTGCGTTGTAGACCTGTATCACGCCATTTTTATCGGTGCTGAGTATCGCGTCGGCGAGGTTATTGACAATAGTGATCATACGATCACGCTGTAGCAGCTCCTCCGCCTGGCTGCGGGTTAGTTCTTCGCGGTCGATTTCTTGCGCCTTACTAATCGAGCCCGCGATATGACCTACTGCGAGTGTGCCGACAAAGTAGAGTATGTTTTGGATAATATAGTCTGGGTTGTCAATATGGAGCAGTATGTCGGCGAGAGCGGTCGCAAATAGCCCAAATACACTAAGATACAGACCATCAGACGAAAAGTAGGCAAATGAGGCTAGTAGCAGTACAATCCACCCGACGGTAAACGGCATATTGAATCCCGATACAAACAATAAATAGAGTGCGGCAAGAATGTGGAAGAGGATTAATCTGATGGCAGACATACGCCTAGATTTAGGTAGCACTAGAAACTGAAATATACTCAAGCCTAGCCAGGATATGGCGATAGCAAGAAATACCCAGTCGCCGGCGTAGTGTGGCGAAACAATCACCCCTGTCTGGATAAGAAGCCCATACAGCAGCAACATAACCGGCAAGACAAGTCCCGCTAGACGAACGATCGCCGCAGTCCGCTGATTGACATTGAGCCCCGCCCGTTTTTTCATAATAGCTATATTATACCGCATATGGCTATTGCCACAAGACTATATAATCGGTGTGTGTTTTTTGAGGAGCTTACGATGGGTTTTGTAGAGCGGGTCGATTGTTTCAACAGCTTGCCAGAAGGCGGGGCTATGGTTCATGTGTCTGGTGTGACAAAGTTCGTGGATGAGAACATAGTCAATCAGTGTGTCGGGTAGCTTCATGAGCGCGATGTTGAGGCTAATGGTGCCCTGACTAGTGCAGCTACCCCAGCGACCGCCACTATGACTAAAGCGAAGTCTTGCGTAGCGAAAGCCGTGAGTACTCGCAAGCGCCGACAGTCTACTTGGTAAATACTCGCGTGCTTCTTTGCGTAAGATTTTGGCCACGGCGACTCGAAGGGACTGCTGGATCGATTTGTCAGCAAGCGTGGAGTTTGGGGGTAGTTTGACGATGATCCGGTTCCTTAGAGTACTTACCTGCGCACTGGTAACCATAGTTGTGGGGATAACGGCGATAGCATGCTCCTTTCCTATCTGCTGGCCATCGACGTAGGGGTGCATAATACTAGTATGCGCTGCGAGGTTGCGCAGCTTGGCGCGGGAATCAGTTACCATCTTTTTGATGAAAAGCGTCGGAGTTAGTAGTGGTGCGGTTGCTTCAAACCGACCATCAGTACGTACCTTTATGCGCACATATCGAGCATGGGCCACGCGTCGAATAGTGATTTCACCAAATTCTGCGTCGACAAAACTTGCCATACATTATCTCACGATACTTGGACGTGTCGTGGATCTTGGAGGCACAGCAGCGGCTAGTACTACTGGTTGAGTAGCCTCTGGGCGATTCTCACGGCTAAGCTGCGCCAACACTACCTTGAGCTGGCTGTTGAAGGTGTGTTTGCCGCTGATAACAAGTGGCTTTTCGTCGGGGTGTGGCGGGCTAAAATCACGTACATAGTCGGCAAATTCATCACGGTCAAGCATACCATTTTTTAGTGTGCGGTTCAGAGAAGTCACTTTGTCGGTCTGTACCCATACAAGAAGTGGCTGAAAACCCTTTGACCTGGCCCATTTGGCAAATTCTGTTCGGCGTACTCGACTATCGCTGTTTCCTTCAAATATAAATGTTTGTCCCGTTTTTGATAACTCTCCCATGACAAGCGAAATAAGCTTGCCCGCTGCCTCGCTATCTTTCGCCAATGCCTCGAGTGCGAGGCTATCTACATAGGGCGCGTGGAACATGTTGGCAAATTTGCTAGCAAAGAAGCTTTTACCGCAGCCTGGGATACCTACCATCATAATCGCGTGCGGACGCGCCAGTCGTAACGATTGCATACCCTAAGTATAGCAATTTCTTAGTTGTTTTTGGTCGTAAAGGCGTAAATTACATCATTCCTATAAGGCTAACCATGTAAGCATAAGAGTTATATATTATTATAGCTTATTGACAAATTGTAAATACATTGGTATAAACAAAAGAGAATAACCTGTTTTTTGCGCGAGGAGGTGCCCCATGAACAAACTAAAATCATTGCTAGTAGGTGTAGTAGCGGCAGTTGTGTCATTTACGGGCTATGCGCTGATTGCGGGCGACTCAATAAATGCCCTCAACCCTTCTGCCCGCGACTGTGATAATAACTCGATTATTTACTGTGGTGCTATTACCTCAGATGAGTTAGCTGCAAAATATGCAGCCAACAAGACTGGTGACCTGCCCGCTCTATATAACCACTACGGCATTAGCGCAGGTATGATCAATGGTCGCACACAAAAGCAAGGATACGTCACCAAGGCGGGTGATGTATATTATGGCGGCAAGGTCGTTGCACGCAAAGCGATTAGTGTTGGTCGTCAATACAGTAGTGGTAGTTGGGCGGTCAATATCAATGGTCATACCTACTACGAGCGCTACACCGGTACCAACTACGCCGCAGGTGTTGATGCGATTGCCGTTCATATATGGTTCGATGCCAATGGTAAATTTGTTGCTGCTGTTATGTACTCTTGTGGTAACGCGCTAGTAGCGACACCGGTTGAAGTCCCAGTCGCAACGTGTAATAGTCTGACGGTTGACACAATTAACCGTACGACCTTCCGCCTTACCGGCAGCGCTTCTGCAAGTGGTGGTGCCACGATCAGCGCGATTCACTACTATGCCTACGGTCCGGCGGGCAACACCATCGCTGGTGTTCCGGGTGCCACTGGCCAATCGACAAGTACGGTTACGATGACTCTGTCGACGCCAGGTACCTACAAACTTCAGGCGATCGCACTGACGAGTCTCGGCAATGTTTCGAGCGATGCGTGTGCCAAGTTTGTCACTGTCACCGTCGAACCCTGTGCTGTACCAGGCAAAGAAAACTTACCAAAAGACAGTCCGCTTTGTACCGAAGACAAGCCCAAAATTAGTATCGAAAAGACTGTCAATGGCAGCAAAACAGCAGTGGTAAAAGTAGGCGAAACTTTCACGTACGAGATTAAAGTTACCAACACCGGTAATGTCGCGCTAAAGAATTCTGTTGTCACCGACAAAGCGCCAAAAGAAGTGACGCTACTAAGTTCCAGTGAAGGTATGGTAAAGGACAATAACTGGACCTACACCATTACTGAACTAAAAGTTGGCGAAAGTATGTCGTTCATTCTTACCGCAAAGTATGCGAAGTATGCTAGTGGCACCCACAAAAATACCGTGTGTGTCGATACGCCAACTGTACCCGGCAGCCCAGATGATTGTGACGACGCCACTACAACCACGAAAGAAAACATCACGGTTTGTGACACTAGCACGAACAAAATCATCACTATTGACCGCAGCGACTATGACGAAAGTCATATGACAACCGATATCACCAAGTGTGGGGATATCTACGTGTGTGTCATTGCGACCAAAGAAAAGAAAACACTGCCAAAGAATCACTACGATGAAACCAAACACACGACAGATATGAGCAAGTGTGAAGCGTCTACACCGAACCCCAAGGCAGACGAGCCTGTCGAGCTTCCTCATACCGGCCTTGCCGACGTGCTAGGTGGGGGCGTCGGCCTCAGTAGTATTATTGGTGCAGCGACTTACTATGCTTCAAGTCGCCGTGCAATACGCTAGTAGGCTTTAATACAAGAAATAACCGGCATCAAAGCCGGTTATTTCTATGGCAGGGGTGATAGGACTCGGTCACGTTCCGCGACCCCGACGCAGCGCGGTAACAAGCACAGCTTGTTCCGGCTGACGTCCTTGCGAAATGCCACTGGCATTTCTCACCTCCAACCAACTTCGTTGGTCGTAGCTTCGACTAATATCTCGACCACGAAATAAGCCAAGCAAATGCCTGGCTTATTTCGTGGCAGGGGTGATAGGACTCGAACCTACGACCAACGGTTTTGGAGACCGCTACTCTACCAATTGAGCTACACCCCTGTACAAACGCTAATTATACCAGATGTGGTACATTACCGCCACGGCTGAAAATCATAAAACTGTGGAAAACCTTATACCGCTTGTGATATTTTTCACATAATCTGTTGCAAAAAGCATAAGCCAATCGCTATAATAGACAGGAAATGACCTATAACACCACGAGGGGACAGGGCGGACTATCGTTCGTGTGAAGTAAAATGAACATATTAATGCTAGGGTGGGAACTTCCTCCGCACAACAGTGGGGGTCTTGGAGTCGCATGCTACCATATGAGCAAAGCACTGGCGCAACATGGTGCCAAAATCGACTTTGTTCTTCCCTATTCTGCACACCACCCTGATACCGAATACATGACTATTCATTCGGCGACGAGCCTCAATCCTATTCATAAGTTTGGTATAATGGGCGCCTACGACACCAAATATGTTGATCAGCCCGATCTCGGTAAAGTTCATGCAAACGATCTTCAGTCGATGCGCGGTGTCCAAAAGCGCTATGTTGCATTTGTCGAGCGTTTCGTAAAAAAGAACGGCAACCCTGATGCCATTCATGCTCATGACTGGTTGACAATAGAAGCAGGTATGCGCGCTAAACAACTTACCGACGCCCCACTGGTCGTTCATGTTCACGCTACCGAGTTTGATCGTGCTGGTACATTTGGCGGCGGCAATCCGATTGTACATGAAATTGAATATCAAGGTCTCATGATGGCCGACCGAGTAATCGCCGTCAGCAACATTACAAAGAGCATCATTGTTCATAAGTATGGTATCCCAGCTGATAAAATTGAAGTTATTCACAATGCTATCGATGTAACAACAATGGGTAATTATGACTACGATGGGCGCACCTATCGCTACCTAGAGGCACTTCGTGCCGAGGGTCACACGGTTATATCGACTGTTACTCGCTTCACTGTCCAAAAAGGGCTTGTTAACCTTGTGCGTGGGTTTGCGAGGGCTTGCGAGAAATATGACAAACTTGCCTTGGTGTTGGCTGGCGATGGCGAGCAGCGCGATGAACTCATACAGCTTTCTGCTGACCTTGGAGTTGCTGACAGAGTATTCTTTACGGGATTTGTACGTGGTAAGCAGTGGCGTGACGCCTACAATGTTGCTGATATATTTGTCATGAGCAGTGTTAGCGAGCCGTTTGGCTTGACGGCACTCGAGGCTGCACACCACGATACCGCTCTGATTATCAGCAAACAGTCTGGTGTTGGTGAGGTTCTGAATAGTATTTTTCGCTATGATTTTTGGGATATCGACAAGCTTGCTGATCAGCTGGTTGGTATCGCCACCTCGCCCGCCCTTAAGCAGTCATTGAAAACAGATGTCAAAAACGAATATGCCAAATTGTCGTGGAACGATGTTGCCCGTAAATGCATGGCTCTCTATCGCCGCATGAAGGTGGGTGCAACAGCATGATAGGTCGTGGCGTTGTCCTCTATCTGCACGTACATCAGCCCTGGCGCGTGCGTGACTATACTGTGTTTGACACGGCTGTAAACCATGAGTATTTCATGGGTACTAGCGAGACGCACCGAGACAACAAAGTTATTTTTGAAAAGGTAGCCGAAAAATCGTATCGACCGATGAATAAGCTACTCAAAGAGCTGCTCGATACGCACCCACAGTTTAAGGTCTCACTTAGCATCACAGGTACGTTTATCGAGCAAGCTGAACAATGGGCACCTGACGTACTTGAAAGCTTTAAGGGGCTAGTAGCAAGTGGACGCGTCGAAATTGTTTCGGAAACCTACTATCACTCACTCGCCTTTTTCTATACCCATAGCGAATTTGAGCGTCAGGTTGACATACATCGCCAGAAAGTTCGCGAACTCTTTGGTGTCGAGACCGGTGTGTTCCGTAACACCGAGCTAGCATATAACGATGAATTAGCTAAGTGGGCCGACAACTATGGCTACAAAGGTATCTTGGCAGAGGGTTGGGATCCGGTACTCGGTTGGCGTAGCCCAAACTATGTGTATCGACCAGCCGGCACAAAAAACATCCGGTTACTTATGAAGAACTATCGTCTGAGCGATGACCTAGCCTTTCGCTTTAGTAATCAAGACTGGGAGCAATTTCCGCTTAAAGCCGATACGTTTAACGAGTGGACGAATAGTGCACTTGGTGATGAGGGTGAAATTATTAATCTCTTTATGGACTATGAGACATTTGGCGAGCACCAGTGGGCCGATACCGGTATATTTGACTTCTTTAAAGAGTTCGTACGTCAATGGCTAGCCAACGATGCTAATACTTTTTACACAGTGAGCGAAGCGTGTGATGTCTTTGAGCCTGCAGATGATGTCAGTGTGCCGAATACGGTGACTTGGGCCGATACCGAGCGTGATTTAACTGCCTGGCTTGGCAATAGTATGCAGCATGAAGCCATGCACCACCTCTACGCGCTCGAGGGTGATATTCTTCGTAGTAATGATACTGATCTCATCGCGGATTGGCGACGACTGACGACGAGCGACCACGCTTACTACATGTGTACTAAGTGGTTTAGCGATGGTGACGTGCATGCGTACTTTAGTCCCTACGACTCGCCATACGAAGCCTTTTTGTATTTCATGAATGCGCTTCGAGATGTACGCTACCGCGTGATGGAGCACCATCGCCCGGGAGGCTTTGGTGGCTAGGCCGATAGTACTCAGCAACGGTGAGCTTCATGTTGGTATCAATAAGTACGGTCTCGTTCATGATTTTTACTATCCCTATGTTGGACTCGAAAATCATGCTGCTGGCCAGTCGCTCCGACACCACATAGGTGTCTGGGTTGATGGAGCGGTTTCGTGGCTCGATGATGACACGCGCTGGGAATTCGATTTTAGTTATCCGCACGAAGCATTAGTTGGTCACATTATTGCCAAAAACCGTGATTTTGGCATCATGCTTGAATTTGATGACACGGTTGATGCTGAGTTTAGCGCGTTTATGCGCAATGTTCATGTGATTAATCTTTCTCCCGCTGCGCGAGATGTCCGGCTCTTTATGCACCAGGCATTTGTGATTGGTGACGGTCGCAGCAATACCGATTCTGCCCAGTATCTGCCTGACGCAAATGCTATCTTACACTACAGGGGCAGACGAGCTTTTATTATTGCCGGTCAAGACGATAACGGTAGGGCGTTTGATCAGTATTCTATCGGTTTGTTCGACATTGAGGGGCGTGAGGGCACTTATAAAGATGCCGAGGATGGCGAACTAAGCATGTCTGCGGTCGAGCATGGACGAGTTGACTCGACCCTGCGTTTTAAATTTCAGCTCAATCCTCATAGCTCGACAAGGTTACACTACTGGATTGCCTGCGGCACCTCTACTCGTGAGGCACTTTATATTCATAAGCAGCTTACTAGCCAGGGTATTCACAAACGGCTCGACGTGACTGTGAAGTGGTGGCATGATTGGCTCAAACCAGCAAAAATCATTGCAGATAAAATAGATTCCGCTCATCGCGATACGTTTATTAAAAGCGTGATGATCATGAAATCGCACATCGACAAACGCGGTGCGGTCATCGCGAGCACTGACACGTCGATGCTAAATTATTGGCGCGACGCTTATGCGTACTGCTGGCCACGCGATGGTGCGTTCGTACTCTGGCCGCTCATCCGCATGGGCTACAAAGACGAGCCGTATCGATTCTTCGAGTTTTGTCGGCGTGCGCTGACAGCTGGCGGGTATCTGATGCATAAATACCGTGCCGACGGGGCACTCGGCAGTAGTTGGCACCCCTATCTTCACGATCACGGTGAAGTGTCACCACCAATCCAGCAAGACGAAACAGCACTGGTTTTGTTTGTGTTTAGCCAGTTTTACCATACGCAAAATGACGAAGTAACACTAAAAGAGTTTTATGAGCCTATGGTCGTACCAATGGCCAATTTTTTGGCAAGCTATACAGATCATCGCACGGGCTTACCGAAGCCGACGTATGACTTATGGGAAGAAATGTATATAACAAGTACCTATACCACCGCGGTCACGTATGCTGCTTTGCTGGCGGCTGCCGATCTCGCGGAAATTCGTCACGACAGCGACAATGCTGTAAAGTGGCGGGCGGCAGCTGACGATATTCGTCAGGCTGCGCACCGGCTTCTGTACAACAATGACAAAAAATGCTTCTACAAAGGCCTAACTGTCACAGCAGATGGTGAAGTGACCGTCGACGAAACGATCGATATGTCAAGTATATTTGGTGCGTTTATGTTTGGTCTCTTTGCCGTCGATAGCGACGAGGTGATGGCATCTATCGCGACAGCAGAACAGTGGTTTTCGGTGAGCGAAAGCAACCCTGGGATTCCGCGCTATGAACACGATAGTTATCGGCGGAGCAATGACAGCTCGCTTGGTAACTGGTGGTTCGTAACGACGCTTTGGCTAGCGCAGTATTACCTTGAGGTTGGGCATCTCGATCGTCTGGAGAACATAGTAAAATGGGTACGCGATCATATGTGGGCAACCGGTGTCTTATCTGAGCAAATCGATCCTATCACTCGCGATGAACTTTCAGTTGCACCGCTCAACTGGAGTCAGGCAGAGTATGTGTCGACCTTGCTCGATACGGTCACGGAGAAATAACCGTGACCGTCCGCAATCGTCGTATCCTAAGAATAAAACGTGCTTTCAGGCACATGACACCGCGTCATATTGTTCGATCCCAAATAACGTCCCGCGCTGTCCGGCGATTTGCTGACACACTTGGCCTTGTCTATTTCGGTTCTGTTGATCAGCGCGATGACGAGCATCGCCTTGTGCGTGGTCATACCGTATCGGCTACTCACCGCGACGATAACTACTGCGTAGGTAGTGTTCACGGCTATGATGTCGTCCTCGTTTCACGTAATGATGTGATAACTACTAAGTCGCACCACCAACAGCGCTGTCATTGGCTCATCTGTGCGGTTGATCTTCATAGTAAAAAAGATGTTCCACACCTATATATCGGTCACCTATCGCGCGAGGATGCTTTCGCTGCTTCTTACGAGCAGTTACGACATGTTGAGGTAGGTGCCACGGCCTCTTACCCGCATCAGTTTATTAGTAACTACAATGTGTATTGCATGCCGGGTAGTCTTGTAGACGTAGAGAGTATCATTACGCCGCAAATCGCAGAGGTGATTGCGGTGCACTTTGGTGGTATGAGTGTTGAGATCGAAAACAATACACTTTATGGCTACATAGAGAACGAACATCCTCGCGCACCGCTACTTGAGCGCATAGTATCCAATGCAATTTGGCTCGCAGAGAGTATTGACTCGTCTGACGAGTAGTATTAGCCCTTGCGTGGCTTGACTTCGTTGCGGCCAAGTGACTTTTTGGTTTCGACGTACTTGGCGTGTTTGCGAGCTTTTGGATCGTACTTATTCAGCTCCAGTTTGTCCGGAGTATTCTGCGTGTTCTTGCGGGTCACATAGGTGCGATGACCGGTGAGCTCGCTGACGAGTGCAATAATCTTACGCTTAGTATTCGTTTTCTTTGCCATACTGTTCCTCTGAAGAGTTGATAATATAATTCAATAGTCAATTTTAGCAGATTGTCGCATAATTTTCAAGCGAGAAGTTGAAAGGCGCTCCATCCATGTACTGGAGCGCCGCTAGTAGGGGGTTGTGGGCAGGGTATTGGCTAGTTGCCCTATAATATCATGTTATCGATAATTTGTAAAAACAAGAGGAAAGTCGAAATCTTTCGACCGTAATGTTTGCATAACTAGCTGTAGCTCGTCTTTGCTACTACAGGTGCAGCGTAGGGTGTCGCCCTGGATTTGCGTTTTTACTTTTGGATGAGATTCTTTGAGTAATTTTGTGATTTTTTTGGCATAGTCTTGGCTCAGTCCGTCGCGAAACGGTACATCTTTCCAGGCGCGCAAGTTTGCTTCGGTAACTTTGCCGCTGACATCAAGCACTTTACTAGTCATGCCACGCTTGGCAAGCTGCTTGCCTATCATATCAATGACAGCTTCGAGTTGCCACTCGTTACTGCCTATGACCTTAAAGCCCTTTTTATCTGCTAGCCATTCGATCGCGGCGGGTGTCCCCTTGAAATCATAGCGGTTAGCAATTTCTTTCGTCACTAACTGCTCGACGTTATTCATCTCAGCCTTATCGTACGTGCTTTCTATATCAAAACTAAATGTTGCCATACACTACAGTATACACGAGGTGACCAGTCGGCAGTGTATACGTGGGCTGTATTGCTAAACTTCATGTGGTATAATCTACTCTACTCGAAGGGAGCAGGCCATGACAGAAGTACAGGTACGGGATACGCGCCCATACCGGGTGCTAAGTGGCGTGATCACCACTTTCGCTATCCTTGCCGAGGAAACGGCTATGTGGATTGTGCCGGATGGTGATTTGCGACGACGAGTCGTCGACGAAATTGACAACTCTCGCCGAGTTGCTAACTACTGGGTCGGTCGTGTATTCACTGATCACTAGGCCTTGTCGGTGTGCGGTCATTCCTGACGGAATACGGCCGCACTTTAATATATTGCGACAGTTTGCTATACTTCTAAGGGTTATGCCGCGATAGCTTAGTTGCTGTCCGAGACGACTGTCGAGTAGATATACTTATGCAGCGCTCTACCAACTGACTATCTGCAAGCAAGCCTTACAATTTATCATACGCCGCGATAGCTCAGTTGGTAGAGCACGTCCATGGTAAGGACGGGGTCCTGGGTTCAAATCCCAGTCGTGGCTCCATTTTTATTTCAAATAGTACTTATTGGTTAATTCTGTGGTTGTAGTAGAACTTGGGTAGGCCTGGGCAACGGTTTACTTATAATAGCTGTTGCTTGATGAGGCTCACTACAGGCGAGTCATGACATATCGCTGGCGATGCAACATTTGAGCGATCAAGTATGACACCCACGCCGCCAATAGCACAGCCACGAGCAGCAAGTCGACTGGCTACTTTGGTAGCGTTTGTGCCCTTCGTGAATACATCGTCAACAATGATACAGTGACGCTCTGTGCTTAGCTGAGGGACGACAAACTGTTTTTGGCCCAGCTCATCAACATGATAGGTGGTCGGGGTATGGCTCACGTTAAGTTGGTGAGCAATTGGGTCTCCAAGTCTTGTCGCGCCATTTGCAATGGTTACTATTGCATCAAAGCTGCTAAATTGATTGCGGATGCATCGTGCGAGGCCAGATACTACAATTTCAAATAGGTCACTGTTCGTTGGAATTAGATCGAAATCAAATTTCTTTGCTGCGCGTATTCCTGACGCGAGTATAAAATCTCCTGAAACTATTCCGGATTGCAGTAGTTCCTCGCGTATGGCATCGGGGAGATGCTCAGATGCTGGGTTTCTCATGGCTACTATTGTAGCAATTGAACTGGTATTATAACAATTAGCTATGTCTCACATCAGTCACGATAGGCTACGGGAAAGATGCGCTGTAGTCGGCGTCTCTGTCGCTAACTACGGCGACGAGGCTGCAAAAATTGCCTATCAGGCATTGTTTGCTTTGCAGCATCGTGGGGTAGAGGCATCGGGTATCGCAACCAATGCCAGCACGGGTGGTGTGCACGCGGTACGACGGCTCGGTATGGTACGTGATGTGTTTCGAAAAGACGACCTGCTGGGGCTCACGGGTTCAGTCGCAACTGGCCATAATCGCTATTCGACAAATGGCGACAAGAACGATCATCCCTCACCCATTGTCAACTCCGACACCGGCGATGCTCAGTCGCATAACGGTAACCTACCAGACACGTCATACCTCGACGATATGTTACGTAGGCGTGGATATAGGGTAAACCAATATAACGACTCGGGTAAACTCGGCAAGGCGACGTTTCTTGGTATCGCCGATAGTGGTGGTAATATTGAGGAGTCGGTGCGGGATATCATTAGTCATGTCGATGGTGCGTATGCTTGTACCGGTATTCACGATGACATGATGTACACGTTTCGTGATGCACACGGCGTGCGCCCGCTCGAGCTTGGTACCTTTGACGGCGGTGTTGTGGCGGCAAGTGAAACCTGTGCACTCGATACGATTGGCGCCGAACACCTGCGCTCTGTGCAGCCGGGCGAACTAGTGGTTGCGCGCAATGGCTTGATTATCTTCTCGGCGCAACTTCGCGAACCAACACCGCATTTTGATATGTTCGAACTGGTATATTTTGCCCGGCCGGATAGCGTGATGCTTGGTGAGCGCGTCAGCGAAGTTCGTCGACGTTTCGGTCACCAGCTGGCAACACTTCACGGGGATCATCTCAGTACACTATCGCACCCATTGATCGTACCGGTACCAGATACGTCGGTGTTTGCCGCCGAGGGCTTATCTGAACAAACACACATCACGCATGAAATGGCGATTATCAAAAATCGCTATGTCGGCCGGACATTTATGCAACCCAGTCAGGAGTCCCGTCGTAGTAGCCTGCAAATCAAACACACGATGAACGGTGAACGTATTAGTGGCCGCGACATTGTGCTAGTTGATGATTCGATTGTGCGCGGCAACACGCTGCCTCGGCTTGTCCAGCTGGCCCGCTCACTCGGTGCGCGCTCGGTGACTATTCTTATTGCTTCGCCCCCCATCCGCTACCCGGACTTCTATGGTACCGATACGCCTGACCAGCGTGAGCTTATGGCTGCAAATCTGACTGTCGAGCAAATGCGGCTGGCATTTGGCGCTGACTACCTTGGGTTTTTATCGGTGTCTACTATGGTGTCAGCGACAGGCCAAAATGCTGAAGCATTCAATCTTTCGCCGTTTTTGGGTGACTATCCTATTCCGATTGGCGATTTGGCAAAGAACATTCGTACGCCGATCAGCTTAGAGTACACTGACTAAGTATCATTACTCTTATGATTTGTGCCGGGCAATTTTCGTTATATACTAGCCCACATGGGAGTAATCTATTCTACCGAAGCGGTGTCACGTGGGCACCTTCCAAAACCTGGTGCGCACAGCGAAGCTGCAAGCGAACTGCTGGCTGCGCTGTTCGGCGCCGACCAGCACCCCTCACTTTTGGCGGGCATGATTTATGGATCAGTGGCACTTGGTAATGAGAATTTGCGTAGTGATATCGATGTCTTCGTGTTGTATGACGCCGCTGCGGCGGTTGAAGCGCTTGCCACGGTGTCACGCTGCGTGCGCGAAGTGTCTGGCCAACACCACACTGTATTTGAAGTGCACGCTTCCCCACACCATAGAAACTATGCACAAATTGACGATTATGCAATCGACGACATGATAGGCTCACACCTACGATCGATTGCAGAACACAATAATCGATGGGTACGTGGCGATATAGCGAGCTATCTTGCGAGCCCACCAATGGGCAGCGAGGCAATTATTGCGGGTGCACGTCATGCAATTGCTCACAAATCGTTTAAGTTTGCTAAAGCCCTCTGCAGTGAGTTTGATCTTGCTTCGCTGCAGCGTGCCTATGAATTTCCGAGCACGGTTGGGCGTCGAGCGCTCGACATTATATCGCTCGTCGACAATAGTTACCGTGTTGATCGTGGCTGGCGCTCACACTTACAGGCAGCTACGCGCTCGTATCTCGCAGATACCATTGGAGATACAGCACTGGTAGAGAGCCACGATGCTCTTGTTAGTGGCAACAATCGCTATACAACACTACTAGAGCGTGCGATTGCCGGTGATGTGAGTGAAAATGAATACGACTCAGAGTTGCGCGGCCATTATGTTCCAGCTATGAATAATGCGCTAAACCTTGCTAATGGCTGGCAGTATATCATCAATCGTCTGGTTGCTCGGGAATTTTCTTATAGCGCAAAGGACGCCTAGCAGTACTTTCTAGTCATCCAATACAAACATGATGTCCATCGCGATGTGGCTGTCGCTTTGCTTAAAAGAAATATTCCTAGAGGTCAATCTAGGAATATTTCTTTGGTACCGGAGGTAGGACTCGAACCTACGAAGGCTTGCGCCGAGAGATTTACAGTCTCTTGTCATTGCCGCTAGACGACTCCGGCAAATATGTGGAATAGGTGAACTCAGTTTTCTCACCGAGCGGTGCGAGCGAGCGCGTCGCTCGAGACTATCTGTTCTTTCCAAATGCGGGCACAACCGTTTTTGTGCACGCATCATGGAGCCGCTTCAGGGATTCGAACCCAGGACCCCCTCTTTACAAAAGAGGTGCTCTAACCAACTGAGCTAAAGCGGCACATCGGTTATTGTAGCATATTCCTAGTTCTGCGCCAATGTCTACCAAACCTCAAATTCAAGTTTTTATGAGTGGGAGTTATTGCATGACAATTCGGGCAAAGCAATATTAAATTACGTTCGATATTATTCATCGAATTTCCATCGATGTGGTCAATCTCAAGGGGCGGTCTCTTGGTAACTGGATTTACTTGAGACCAACTACATCGCGCACATTTCCCTGCATATTTATTCCATAGATAGCGAACTACGTGCTGAAAAAAGTTTATCGTATTTACGCCTCTCACTCCTGATGTCTTGCCTCTTTTCCACGCTGTAATATACGCATTATATTCGTAGTCTTTCTGACACTTATTCGAACAATATTTACTACTTGATTTACCTAGGATGCTATTACAATTATTGCAATTCGCACTCATGACTACTCTGACTGATCAAATCTAACTGAGAAGTTACGATCGATAACATGTTTATAGATTAATTGTCCACTCCTGTAATTAACGCTTCGGAACTGCTTTGGGTCTTTGTATTCCATCTGGAAAACGTCCTTGCCCGGTTGGATAGAGTCTGGGCTGTCTAGTATGACATCAAAGACAATATTCATGATGCAGCGCTCGCCGCCTGGATCGTAAAGCGTTGAGATATCTGCATAGCTATAAGTAAACGTACCAATATAGCCAATCTCCTCGGCTAACTCGCGGGAGAGGCCCTGCTGGAT
Organism: Candidatus Saccharibacteria bacterium; assembly: GCA_016700015.1. Lineage (NCBI taxonomy): Bacteria > Candidatus Saccharimonadota > Candidatus Saccharimonadota bacterium. The sequence goes on along the minus strand of CP064995.1, from coordinate 411,611 downwards.
TGTTTCACCGTGGTCTAGCCCACCACCAGGAAGCTCCCATAAATCTCGCTCTGTCTCCGTTACACACAGCACATGACCACTGTCATTGCGAATAACCGCTTTTACAGACACGCGATAAAAAGCATCGGGGTATACACCGTACTGGCCCATATTACATCTGAACCTTGCGGACTTGCTGGACGGTCTTGGCGGGAGGAGTTTTAGAGTTGACAGCTTTTGCGATCTGCTCACGCAAATCCTGCGCCTTCTCTTCTTCGCCAACCCTGCTATACGCATCGGCGAGAATATGATAACTTTGCACACTTGGCTCGATTGCAACAGCTTTCTCAAGCGATTCGATCATTTTACTGCTATGACCTAGTTTTTCTTGCACTTTAGCATAGGCGATATGGCGTGAAGCGAGGGTATCTTCCATACTAAGCGCTTGCTCAAACGCAAGAGCGGCCTTTTCATAATGAGCGGTTTCGAAATAGATCAGCCCAACATTGTGCAGACTACTGGCACTTGGCTCAAGACTCTGTGCAATCTCAAAGCACTCGATTGCGTCGCTATACGCCTGTTGCTTGGCGTACAGAATACCTAATCGATTATATGCAGTAGCATTTTTTTCATCGACGCGTAGTATAGTAAGAAGCGCTTTCTCTGCGCGCAAATATTTACGATCACGTAGTGATTCTTGAGCGATATCCCATAGCTTATCAATTTTGCTTGATATCTTCTGCGGCAAATCGGCGGCGGCCTCATCTATTGTCTGTTGACGCCAGATTGCCCATACACCGAATGCCATCACGAGGAGTAAACCGAACATATGATACCTATTATACCACGATCAGCATTAAGTTCAGCTTGGCTGAACCATTCGCGGCGATACTATCATATGCTGACACCAAAGAGTTGGCTAGTTGCAGCTGAGATACTGATGGTTTCTGATGCAGACTGTGCTTAATGATTGCAAGTGCTGACTCGATAAGCTGTAGTGATTGGGTGCGGTCGCCTCCGTACTCGTGTAGGATGCGTAGCCTGTCTGCTACCGTTCCCTGCAAGAAGGTACGAGCATCGGACATGTATTTGATTCTTTCGCTACGCAGTTTAGTATTGCTTGCTAGCTCATCAAGCAGAGCTGGCCTACCGTTCGCTAAGAATAGTAGTTGTTGCATTAGTGTACTGTCAGTTATGCCACGCTCCATCAGAAGTTGCTTTGATTGATCACCTTCGAGCGTATCTATGCGTACCTTTTGCAGCCTCGAGAGGATTGTCGGTAGCAGCTTCATTGGATGATGAGATGTCAAGATAAAATGTGCGTGCAAAGTCGGCTCTTCAAGTAGTTTTAACAATGCATTCTGAGCTGGCTCTCCCATTGTCTCTGCCTTCGTAATGATATATATGCGTCTATGTTTTGACTTACCTCTTGTTGCTTCATAAAGTGAACGTATTTGTTCGATACGAATGACGCCCTTAGCGCCATCAACCACTCCCTCCGACGTTGTTGGACGAATGACCTCGGCTAGCTGTCTATCTGCGATGTCGAGAGCTGCCTGTTCAAGCCCAACTCCCTGCTCGCCAGACAATAAGACACCGTGGGGTAAGTATTTGCGCAGTTGAATAATAGTAAGCTCAGTCCTGGGATTATAGGGGAGCGACATGGTTCGATACCTCGGGAAATACTGTCTCAAAAGCTTGTGGGATGGGTGCAATAAAGCTTTGGCGACTACCGTGGCCGATCGTTACTTCCAGCCGGTAGGCATGAAGGTATAGACGTTCGGCTGCCTTCCCATACACTCGATCGCCAACAATAGGCGTTCCAACGTACTGTAAGTGGACTCTCAGCTGGTGGGTGCGGCCAGTACGAGGTGTAAGTTCGACCAGCGATCGCCCGTTTCGAGTGTCGAGTACGGTATATTCAGTTTGAGCTGGCTTCCCTTTACTGTCAGCCCGAAAGGTACTGGGTGCTGACGGATTACGGGCAATCGGAATATCAATCATCGCTGAGGCTTGTTTGGGTATTCCCTCCACTACTGCAATATACGTCTTTTTCGCTTTACGTTCCGAAAACTGAGCTTTGAGCAGCGCAAATGCTTCAGGTGTACGTGCGCCAATAATAACGCCACTGGTGTCGCGGTCGAGCCGATGCACAATACCTGGACGGTTGGTATCGAGGCCGACTGTTGTGAAGCGGCGAAAGAATTCGGCCACGGTAAATTCGTCATTGAGCGCACCCTTGCTATGGGTGAGTACTCTGGCTGGTTTGTTGACAACAAGCACATCATCATCCATGTATATGACGGGCAATTCATAACGACTATAGTCTGGCATCTCAGGCAGAGTAATCGCAATATGGTCAGCATCTGCTACTTCCTGACGAACGTTTTTTGCTGGTGCGCCATTCACACTGACACTACCGGCCTTTATGTGTTTTTGCCAGGTGCTGCGACTGAGCTCGGGGTGGCGCTCGCTTAGTAGAATATCGAGTCGCTTTTTGCCCGACACTGTCTGGAACAAATAGACGTCTTTGCCTTTAAACGGTAGGCCATAAGTAGTAATATTGCTGGTAGGGTTTTCGAGTAACACGCCGTCGGTATTACTATCGATGCGTTGGATTTGCTGCACGATGTAGTGGCCGTTGTCTGCGGCGGTATCGTCAAACAAGGCAAAAAAGAAATTTCGTTTAAACCGAAACTGGACGAGCTGATTGATCGGGCTGGGGTGGCTTTGCTTAATCTGATCAATTTCACGCGGTACATTATTATCAGCTGCGATCGAAAAACGACGCAGAATGGCTAGTAAGTCACTTGCTGTAACCTTCATTACTTTCTCAGACCAACTGCCTTTTGTACGCGCAGGAGCGTTTGGTTTGCAATCTCATTCATTGCGCGTTCGCTCGCTTCGAGTTTGGCAATAATCGCCGCGTCGTCAACACTAGCGAGTCGCTGCTGGAAATCACGTAAAAACGCTGCCATTTCGTCGGCCACAACCTGTTTGAAGTCGCCATAGCGCTGACTACCCTTAAACTCTGCCTCAACATCGGCGGGTCTGACGCCGCGCAGTAGCGCCAAAATGTCGATAAGGTTTGCAATGCCAGGCTGATTTACTTTGTCATACTGGATATTTGCCTTATCATCTGTTGCTGCACTCATGATTTTTTTGTGGGCTAGCTCGGGCTCGTCACTAAGGAACACCACACCCTTGCCAGTTTCGTCACTTTTGCTCATTTTCTTACTTGGGTCTAATAGGTCCTTAATGCGCAATCCCTGGTCTTTGCCAAAAAACTCGTGCTGTTTGACAACGGGCTCGGGTATCGCGAAAAGCTCTGTATTGAATTTGTTATTCATGCGCTCGGCAATATCTCGTGTAATTTCTAAGTGCTGGGTTTGGTCATCGCCGACCGGCACATACTTTGCGTTGTAAAGCAGAATGTCGCTTGCCATCAGCACGGGATAGTCAAATAGCCCTACGCTCACTCGGTCGCTACCGAGCTTTGCACTTTTATCTTTGTATTGGGTCATGCGCTCCATCTCACCCATGCCCACGAAATTGTTCAGGATAATAGTCAGCTCGCTATGAGCTGGCACATAGCTTTGGCGGTAAATGTGAATATTCTCGTTGTCGAGCGGTAGCCCGGCGGCTGTATAAATACGTGCGTTGTTCATGATGCTATCGAACAACTGCGAGTGGTCGATTGGTGTGGTGAAACTATGAAGATCAGGAATAAAAAAGTTTACATCGTATTCGCTTGAACGAGTTTTAGCCATATCAACAATCGGCAACATAGCGCCAAAATAGTTACCTATATGCAAATCGTTATTCGCTCTAATACCAGTCAGTATTGTTTTCCTCATAAAGCGCATGCCTCCTCGTCTTTCCTATCATAACAAATGCCCTCCTGGATTACGAGCAGTCGTCGTTGTGCATATTACTATGCTGTTCATGGTGATGGCTCTTGCATACAGACTAAAGGAAGTGGTAGCATGTACTCAGTATTATATTGGGAGTATAAGTCTATGACAGAAGTTGCGAAGGGTGCGGCAGATATTCTTGCAGTACGCGAAGAGATTGACAAGGTTGACTCTGAGCTCGTAAAGCTGCTCAACCGTCGTATGCAACTAGCGCTTGCGGCTGGCGCTTTGAAATTAGCAGAGAAAAGACCTATCTTTAATATTCGGCGTGAGAACGAGGTACTTGAGCATATTATGGCCGAAAACGAAGGTCCAATTAGTAATGAGGACCTGTTGGACATTTTTTTGGATCTTATGAGACTGGCACGGAATATGCAACACCGTGCCCAAAGCAATCAGCCCGAGTCCGAACCGGAAGACAAGATTTCTTATTATACTATTCCCAGGCATAATAGCCCAAAGAGTACTGGTTGGTAGTTGTGAGTGCTATTTATTGCTCCCCGTCAACCGATGGGGATATTGTGATAAGAGAGGTATTATGTGATTAAGCGAAAAGAAAGCCAATTGAACCGTGCCGATCACCATACTTTGACAGCATTTATGGCGGAGATCCGCAAGGATTATCCATATTTTATAGGATTTCCGGGTTCGGTCGATTTCGATTATTCTGAGCTACTACCGTTCTTCCAATATTTACTCAATAATGTTGGCGATCCGTATGTGAGTCCGCTCCATGCAAATCATTCCAAACGACTAGAACGTGAAGTTGTCGATTTTTTTGCTGATTTGTTTCATGCTCCCAAATCTGATCGATGGGGTTATGTTACAAATGGTGGTACCGAAGGAAATTTGTATTCGCTTTATGTTGCCCGCGAACTATATCCTGAAGCGCCGGTATTTTATAGTAATAGCGCTCACTATAGTATACCGAAGAATATCGGTATACTCGGCATGCAAGGAATTGCGGTCGCATCTGAAGAGTCGGGCGAGATGGACTATAGCAGTCTCAAGAAAAATATAATAAAATCCGGCGCTACTCAGGTGATTGTCGTCGCGACGATTGGAACGACAATGTCCGAGGCAAAGGACAATGTGTACATTATTCAGCACATCCTCGATGACCTCGGCTTTGATGATGCATCATTTGTGCACTGTGATGCAGCGCTGGCAGGCGTCTATACAGCCTTTGCAATTCCCCATCATCCGTTTGATTTTGCTGACGGTGCAGATGCGATCAGTATCAGCGGACACAAATTTATCGGATGCCCGATGCCGAGCGGAGTGGTGATTACGCGTAAAAGTTATCGCGACAAGGTGGTTCGTAGCGCACTGTATACCGGCACGCCAGATTCGACAATTTCCGGATCACGAAATGGCCATACTCCAATCATGCTTTGGTACACCATTAAAAAACTTGGAACCGATGGCCTGCGCAAACGAGCGATCAATTCGATGGAATTAGCACGTTATTTACATACCGAACTCCGTTGTATCGGCTGGCCAGCGTGGAAAAATGAAGCTGCATTTACTGTAGTGATAAAGCAGCCGCCTAAGGAGATTATTCATAAATGGCAACTGGCTACCTACGGAGGTGTTAGCCACGTGATTTGTATGCCGGGCGTAACAAAAGAACAACTCAACTCATTCATCCAAGATATCAAACATTCGCAAAATACTATTCGGCACAAAAGAACTAATGAAAGGAAAACTAGCAATGAAAGCAAATAGAAACATCCCGACGATTCATCTAAGTGGTTACCCTTACCAGCAAGAAATTACTGACGGTCTGGGGTATAAAGAGGAAATCGATTGCTCAAGCTCACTTAATAAGCTTGCACAAAGTGCTGATTACTTTTCACGTCTCGACAAGCGAGTAAAAGCAGTAAAAAGCTATGAACTTGCGCCGCTTTATGAGGCAGGATTCTATGGGATTGATGCAAAATTAAAGCATGGCGGCGAGCTTACTTTCGAAGAAGCATATAGCCTCATTGCCTTTGTCGTCATGTCGCTCAATAGAGCAGTGCGTTCATCAATATTAGAATATGCGCCAGTACCGGCATATCCGCTTTGGATTCCCTCTAGTACCACTCGGCGGTCAGATGTACGTGAGACGCAGCTCATGCAAGCAACGAGTCTTTTAAGTGGCATGTCTTCCAAAGAAGGGTACGTCGGTCTTCTTCCCGAAGAAATAGCTGGAGTTGTTGCCGCAACAGTTGATTTAGACACGGTTGTACGAACAGAGAGCCAACGACCTGTTATTGCTCTCGGCGGTATGGGTGGCGATAAAGGATATGGCCGTACTGGTAAAACCTCCAAACTTTTTAGTTTATCAACATTGTCTTCTGCAATCTTGGCAGTCGATGGAGCAACGCACAAACATCACTCATACCCAAACACCTCAAAAGTAGCAGGTCAGTCTGCTGTCGAGGCGCTTGGTGCACGCTCGGATTTTCATAATCCCGAAGCATTTCAAAAACTTCTGGATGAAGTGGGACTAATGATGTCGAGTTGCCACAACACGAGAACGCTTCATACACTTTCACATCGACTTAAAGGTGAAACCATCAACCATATCATTGGTCCTCTCGCATATACACTAACGCCTGAGACAGTTGCTAATGGCTTCATCGGCGTAAACGAGAAAATCCATCCCGCCACTGTGATCTCGGCGCTTGAGATACTCTCAAAACGCAAATTTCAAACGTACGATAATAGTGTGGCATTCTTTGGAACGGATCGAGAGGTTGCTCACCCTGACATGTTTGATCCAAAATCGTACTACCATTCTCCTGAAGCACGTGAAAGTGTGGCGATCGATGAGGTTGCTCCACCACCCTATGCGACAGTGGCAGCGTTTATGCGAGGCGGCGAACTTGCAGGAACTTTTGAGATAAGGCCGACAGACTTTTTTACCGAAGGGCAACTGTCGGTGATGACAATGCATGGTCTTATGGTTCCAAATGAAGTCGATGCTATCCTTGCCGCGAATCGAGATGCACTTGCTGGCAGGGATGAGGCGAAAGCAATGTATTTAGCTATGACCGCCGGTCTTGGTATATTTACAAGAAAATATCTAGATCGTGTCGATGCCCTACATGCAGATACGCGGCGTGTGAATGCTGATTATCTACGAGCGGCTACACGTGAGGCCCTAGAGATTATCCATACAGGAGCGGCCACTGCAAAGATGAAAGAGTATGTGACGGCAACAAACAATGTTGCGGGCGGATAAGCGTGGGGCACCAATATCATTCCAATGCTTTTAAAGACGTAGAGCTCATCATATGCGATGTTGATGACACACTTGTTCGTGCAACTGGAAAAGACTTCTATAAACAATATGGGCTTGCAGTCGAACGAGCAATTGCAGAGTACTTTCACATTTCAATACCGAAAGCTGAAAAGGTTGCAAATCAGTTCCGTCAGCATGGGGTTGGGGCTGAGCAAGCACTATTTACCGGCGACATCAGCATATACCTACCCCGCCAGAAACCGTTGATTCCAAATTTCACAATTCTTCATCAGCATATGACGCAGCTGGATCCTAAAGGATATTTTAGCGATCAACATCATGTTTCAGACCTTATAAGAGCGCTAGCGAAAAAACATATTAAGACTGTAGCGCTCACAAGCAGCCCAACATCGTTAAGTGGACGAATATTACTTGCGTCAAACTATAAAATAGATGATTTTGCCATGTTGATTGGATATGAAAGCGATGCCCACCCGCCGAAGGCCACGCGAGATGGAAGAATATTCGAAATTATTACAAAAAAAATGAAGATACCACTTAACAAAACCCTTGTTATTGGTGATAAACCCTCTGTAGATATTGAGCCTGCGGTGCAAAGAGGCGCACTTGGGTGCTTGATTGGTGCGCACGGTAGATCGCAAAAAGAATATTTTTATGCCGATACAGTAGAAGAATTATTTGCTGATATACTGAAGGAAAAGGAGTAGCATGGGAAAGCAAAAAATTATTATTGATACTGATGCCGGCCACGACGATGCCCTTGCCATGCTCTTGCTGATCTGTTCAAATCAATTTGATATATTAACTATCACAACAGTTGCTGGTAACGCTACGATCGAAAAGGTAACACGTAATGCGCAGGCAGTACTTGACCTCGTTGGTTCAAAAATATCGATTCATTCGGGTGCCGATAAGCCGCTTAGGCGTAAGTTAGTCACCGCTGAAGTTCATGGCGATAGCGGGATTGATGGTTTAGACGTTAGTAATACTATCTATACACTGTCCAAGGATGCAGTGTCTATAATGAAGCACTATCTAAATCTCTATCCAGGTGAGGTTAGTATCTTAACTATCGGCCCATTAACAAATGTTGCTCAACTACTAAAATCAAACCCAGGTATTGAAAATAATATAAAAGAGCTAGTTATTATGGGTGGCGCGATTGAATCACCTGGCAATAAAAATCGAGTGGCTGAATTTAATTTTTTTGTTGACCCGGAGGCGGCAGATATTGTAATACGAAGCGATTGTCCAAAGGTATTAGTTCCTCTTGATCCATGTAACGTAATTAAAATCCAGCTTGATCTTTTTGATTCACTCAAGGGCAAAGCACTATATGCTAACCTACATAAAATGATGCGACATTTTATCGCTGGCATTTCAAAGCATGAGAAAGTGAAAGCCGCACTTGTTTATGATGCATTGGCCGCTTTTTATTTTTTGGATCAAAAAGCATTTAAGACGGTGAAGATGGACATAGTTATCGAGACAAAGGGTGAGCATACATTTGGGATGTCAGTAGCAGATCGACGAAAATATAGCGAGCGTCACCCAAATATTACTGTGGTTACGTCGATCCACCGTGAGCGATTTGAATGGGCGCTTCTTTCTGCCCTAAAAAATACCGCAGATCTTTATCCAGAAATTAGATGTTAGAGAACCAGATCGATCGGTTCGGCTGATTTAAATCCTAGGTAATCGGTTTGTTTTTTGTATGAATTATTCCCTGTCATAATTGGGATAAATCCCAATTCATTCATCTCGAAATTTTTAAATGTTTTTGCCTGCGCTGCAGTAATGTCTCGTTTATAAATTTTATCGGACATACGGTAAAGATTAATGACTTTTTTTTCGACTTTGTTATTCAAAAATTTATTTAAATCTTCGCAAATTTGCTCTAAAACATTGGTCGTTACATCACGGTTCATAATCTCGTACGCAACAATGCTTGGTGTAATAGTCGCGATATCGTGTAGCGGCTTTACTTGTAATACGGTAGAGATGTGACAGTTTCTTAAGTATGCTCGAACAGTAGCATTGGTTATGTTACCTACGATCATAATCGGCGGCTGTACGCAGGCGGTTGTGTGCATATCAAGAACAATATCTGGTTGCGTGGCTTTGATATGCGCCTCGATGTCATTTGCACGTCGCTGCTCATAAGTATCAGTTCCTAGCCCATAACTACGGTTCAAGTCTGATTCGGTATACCTAATACGTTTTGCAAGCGCGCGAGGGTTTGCAACGATAAACTCAATATACTCAAAGAGACTCGGGTGTTTACGTAACATGTATTCAATAAGCTTGGGTCCTAAGAGTTCATTGCCATGTGTAGCGGCCAATATGAGTATTTTCATAAAGATAGTGTAGCACCTTATGGGCACCCTGGATAAATTATAGTAATGAAAATTTATGTTAATACCAGTTTTGAAGCTTCGGGCGGAGCAATGATATGGGCGCCGAGTTCCCGTAACTCTTTTACACTCGTAGAAAGATCATGAGGTAAGTCTAGCAAGCTAAAATCACAGCTCGACGTAATAATTTGTGGCGTGGCGACGCGAATGCCGATAAGTCGCGCAAAATGCTCTTCTGCTTGACTGCCTAGCGACTGGTTCCAGTCAGCTACGCGGATTGATCTATCGATTGGTGCAACATCGAGTACTTTTGTGCGCTGCCAATATTCTGTAGCGAATGCCTGGTAGTGTGGTAGGCGTACATCATTCCTAAGTGACTCATCGTCAAAGGTTGCTTTGTCGTAGGTCTGCGGGTGATTATATATGTCGAGTAAGTGGCGATACTCTGGTGAGCTAAGGCCAGGTACGACGGGACGCGCCATTGCGGTTAAAAAGAATGTCAAAAAATCGCTTTGTTTCCAGCCGGCGACTTTGCCTAGAGCAACAGCATCAAGCGTAAGCTCAGCATCAGTAAGCCCTCTACGATGGAACTCATCGGCAATCATCAGCGCGTAGTCGGTGTTTTTTGCAACAACTTCACGATACTTGAGCGTAGAATCACGTCGGTACCCACCACTTGTAATCGCGGTACTAATATAGTCTTCATACCGCGTCGCCAGGCTTCCAAGTCGACACTGAAAGTCCACGTAGGCGTCAAGCGGGCTGGTTTTGGCTTCTGACCATGAAACGGTGCATTCTGCCAGTGTTGAGCGCAGTACAGTATCAATGTGGTTAGGCATCAGTTACCTTACGTAATAATTTCGACGGTATGCGTGCCTTTCGTAGCACGTCGCCGAAGTGGCTGGTAATACCGACGTCACCGATCAGCATTATGCCTGTCCCGGGCTCGGAGCTACCAATCATTTCGCGTAGGCTCTCTAGCCCCCGACTCGTATCATAGCCGATATAGCGAACTGTACTACCACTAACCTCAGGGTAAATAGTAGTTCCGCTTGAAACACTTACGCCGCGGTGAAGTTGCACGACCCATGTGCGCTTACCGTCGTACACCCATTCAAAACGCACGGGGCCTAGCGAGCGCTGGGCTTGATAGTAGGTGTCCTCGATTGCCATTTGCACTTCTGGCGGTATATCGTTCATTTTATCTTCACCAACCATAAATCTATCACCAAAACCCTGCTTGCCTTCAATAATCAGCTCACCATCTGAGCCCATAGCACAAGCGCCGCTAAATTTGGCATCGACACCATCTTGGCGCAAAATCGAGGCAATATTTTTACCAGTCGGATCTTCGCGCTGCATTAGCATGAATGGGTCAAGCCATCCCCTTTCAGTCGTGTATTTACCTGGAGTTTGGTGGTTGGGGGCTGTGCGGATCCAGGGCTCGGGGCTGCCGGTCGGATCGCCGAACGTAAATGGTGCCACGGTGCGATTGAATACTGTCGTGCGGGGTACTCGTAAGCCAATTTGATTCGCCACTATCAATCCAAATGTTTTATCGCCTAGCATATCACTAAATCGATTAGGCCATTGTGTGTCTGCACGCTCCGGATAGGCATCTAGATGTTCAGTTTCCCATACGATTGTATGCTCATTACGAAATCCATGGCGTAGGGGATGAATACTAAATTCTTGTCGGATTTCCGGGCTACTGGGAAACTTCGGCACAATGCCATAGACAAGGTAAATGACACTTCGGCCCATTTTGCGGCTCAGCACGACGGTTCCTGGCTTCTCGACGCAGCGTGGCGTGTCGTGGGGCGCAAACTCAACAACATCGCCATGAACGACACCCGACACCCCGCCGTCATGAATACTGACAGTTTCATTGATAATTGTGTGGAGCCCCTCGGCTTGGCGTGCGCGTAGACTGGCAAGTACCGCTTCACTAGTTTTTAGTTCGTAATCAAAAGGTTTGCTCTTGGCATCATTGGGAGCAAAGCTACGAACATTGAGCGAGTGCTCAGTGGTGTTGGCGAGCAGGTAGTCAACTGCCTCTTCCAGTGAGCTAAATTGATAGTTTGGGGAAAGCCCTACAACACGACTGTAGCGGGGGTTCCCAGTTTCATCGTAACTCGCAAATTGAGCAACATTATTCCCGTCTCTAGCCAAGCGATCCAGCCCAGCGTCCTTGAAATGGCCCGTTTCTGACATACCTCTCCTATTCGTTTGCTACCATTGTCGTATAGGCCGGCATACAAATGCAAGCATAGGCATTACCGCATATCGAATAATCGTCTGCACACACTAAACACATGTCAACTAACCTTGGCATGCAATCATCTACGCGTGGGGCGACTCGGCACCGAGTCTCGGTCAACTAACTCGCTTTTTTGTTAAGCGTGTAGGCTTTCTTTAACTTCTTGAGAAAATCTGAGCTGGTCATTGATGGTATTATACCTCACGCCTTGAAACTTTGACAACGTCTTTGACTTTTTCGATAAAGTTTTCAATATCGAGAAAATAGTTTGGATACGCTTTTTTTAGCTCTTTTATACCACCCGCTGCCACGAGCACAATGTCGAGGTCGGGGTTAATCAGCGCTTCTTCCTCAAGGCGCGAGTACTCTTTGGACGCAGCCACCAGGTTATTGCGGGTATACGGTCTCACCCGGACAGTTTTATCCTTCGTGTTAAGTACAATGAGGTTGTAGTGTTTGTCAACATGGTGTGTGTCGATCAACTGTGCTGCACGCTTCCACCCACCCAGCGCATCAATCACGTGGAGGTCGCTGATTGCTTGTGCCGCTTGGTCTGTAATCTGTTGAGTAGTAAGGTTTTTGTGCTTATTAAGAACTGGCGACTTCTCAATAATCGCAAAGATAGAGGACATATATTCAAAAAACTCCAGCCACGAGCGATTTCCGCGTTGCGTCTTGAGGTGCTGGCCGAGCATTACGCTCACTGCCTCGACCGCAGTCGCCCACTCATGCTGCAATAAAGTCCGAAGTTGTACCTCAATAAAAAGCCCCTTGTACTGTGATGGGTTGCCCTTACTATTGCGCGCCAGAGAGTTATTGTATTTGTATATCAGGTGGACTCCTCGGTAGCCATCCTGTTTTGGGCTCCCGATATAGTCGTCTACGTCAAATAGCTCATGAGAAAAGCGGCCCTTTTCTTCATAATCATGTCGTAACTCTGCGAGCTCGTTCAGATTATTAACAATTGCTCGCACGCCGCCGATGTCCTGCATGCGAGTTAAGTCCATGTTGGGTTGCCGCTGAAGCTTATCAATGATTGTAGGGAGTCGTTTGAGTCGTTGCGCTACGATTGCACCTCTATATTTCGTCGTCTTCTTGCGAAGTGTTGCGTTGAACGTATTAAGCGGATATGCGTGACATATCCTCCACGCATTGACTATCTCGGCAGCGTCTCTATAGTCTTTGCCGGTAAGCTTTCCGCTTGCTAAGGCGCGACCTGCTCTGTTCGCGGTGGTTTTTGAGTAGTCGGGGACTGGTGGGAATGCCATAGTGGTATTATAACACTCCGCAAAACAATGAATCTCGCGAGTCGATCGGAGATTCATTGTGCGGCACAGTATGATTTGTGTTAGCGCTTTGAGTATTGCTCGCGCTTTCGGGCGCTGCGTAGGCCGTACTTCTTGCGTTCTTTTTCGCGTGGATCGCGGCGCAGGAACTCGGCCTTTTTGAGCGTGCTACGGAGGTCACTATGACCAACCGTGATAGCTTTGGCGATTGCCATTTTAATAGCGTCGACTTGACCTGACAGGCCACCACCGCTTACACGTACAGTCACATCAAATTCTTGCTGTTTGCCAACTATTGCCAGCGGGTCGGTGATCTCAGCAAGAAGAGTTTTGTTTTGCCCTAGGTAGTCGGCGGCGGGCTTGTCATTAATCGTGACGGCGCCCTTGCCTTTTACCAAACGTGCGCGTGCTGTGGCGCTCTTGCGCCGTCCGAGGCCGTAGTCGTAATTTTTGGTTGTCGCCATATTACTTTATCTCAACTTTCTCTGGTTTTTGTGCAGTGTGAGCATGATCACTACCAGCAAACACCTTCAGGCGGGCCATGCGCTCCGGAGAAAGCTTGTTCTTTGGCAACATGCCACGTACAGCTTTTTCGATAATTCGTTCTGGGAATCGTTCGCGAACATCCTTAAGTTGCGCATCTTTAATGCCGCCTGGAAAGCCTGAGTGGCGGTAGTAGATCTTGTCGGTTTCTTTAGCGCCTGTGACAGGCACCTCAGCAGCATTGATCACTACTACATAGTCACCCGCATCAACATGTGGTGTGTAGGTTGGCTTGTATTTACCAATCAAGTACTTTGCGATTTGGGTGGCAACGCGGCCAAGTGGCGCATCTTTGGCGTCAATCAAAATCCAGCGCCGCGTAACATCAGCTGGTTTATGTACGTAAGTTTTAGAGACCGCCATTACTTAGCCTCCTTTTTTGTTGCCGGTTTTTTGGCGGCAGGTTTTTCAACCTTTACGGCTGGTTTTAAATCGTCGACAAATTCCACACTCGCCATCTGAGCGCCGTCGCCAACACGTAGCCGCGTGCGAGCAACACGCACATGTCCACTCGTACGGCCGGCAAGCTGTGGTGCAATTGCATCAACCAGTTTGAAAGCGGCAACTTGTGTGTCGAGGCCAGCAATCACTTGGCGCCTGCCAGCGAGGTCGCCACGCTTCGCTTTGGTGATGAGTTTTTCAATATAACGAACGAGCTCTTTGGCTTTTGGAAGCGTCGTTTCAATGCGCTCTTCCATGACAAAACTAGTCGCCAAGCCCTTTACTAGTGCTCGTCGCTGATCGCGTTCGCGACCAAACTTGCGTCCTTTATATCCGTGTCGATGCATAGGCTATAGCTCCAACTCCGCTAGCTTGTCCTTCACTTCGTCGAGAGCCTTGCTTCCAAAGCCTTTTAGTTCGCGGAGGTCTTGCTCGCTAAGAGTTACAAGGTCATGGACCGTGCGGATATCATTGTTAATGAGCGCGTTTGCAGTACGAGCGCTGAGATTCAGCTCTTCAATTGGTGTGTTGAGTTCGCTTATGTCTTCTTCATTTTCGGTACCAAGGGCAGGTGCGGACTCAACAGTTGTTGTGCCGGCAAGAGCAGTATACTGGTTAACCAAAATAGCATTTGCTTCTTCAAAGGCATCGCGTGGGGAAACAGAGCCGTCTGTTTCAACGGTCAGTTCGAGTCGGTCGAGGTTTGTCTCTTGGCCAACACGAGTTGGATCAACCTTGAACCTTACGCGAGAAACTGGGCTAAACATTGCATCAAGCGCAATCATATCGCTATGAAGACGGTTTTTGCTCGAAGTCTCGATATCCTGGTAGCCGCGGCCTGCTTCGACCACAAGATCGATAACGAGCGATTTCTTCGGGTCATCGACAGTGCAAATAACTTGCTCTGGGTTAATAACCTCCACGTCGGCAGTGGTTTTAATATCGGCAGCCGTAATCTCGCCGGCACCTTTTTTCTCTAGGCGTAGTTCTACTGGTTCGTCACCATGAACAACAACATTGACACCCTTCAGGTTGAGCATGATGTCAACAACATCCTCTTTAACCCCTGGGACAGTTGTGAATTCATGAGTTGCTCCTTCGATACGGAAGGCGACAACTGATCCACCACGAATACTACTAAGCAGTACTCGCCTCAGGCTATTGCCAAGTGTGTTGCCATAGCCGGCGTGGAGTGGTTCGATAACGAACGTCGTAGAATTGGTACTGTTATCGACAACCTTTGCAAGTGCCGGATTGTGTATTACTTTAGACATTTGGTATATCTCCTTACCCTTTTAGCGTGAGTAGTACTCAACAATTAGCTGATCATTAATGTCTGCTTCAGCTTCTTCGCGCTTTGGCAAACCGGTTATTTCGATAACAAGTTTTTTGACGTCACCCTTGATCCAGCTTAGTGGTACTTGGCTGGTATTGGCATATACGTCGTTGATCTGGGTGAAATAACCAGATTTTACGCTTTTTGGACGAACGGCGATCACATCACCGGCCTTTACGCGGATTGACGGAATGTCAACACGCCGACCATTGAGTGTGAAGTGCCCGTGGCTCACAAGCTGCCTTGCGCCACGTCGACTGGTAGCAAAGCCTGCACGGTATACGGCATTATCGAGGCGAAGCTCGAGAAACTGTAGAAGGTTCTGGCCCGCAAGACCTTGCTTGCGCGATGCCTCATCCATTAGTTTGGCAAATTGCTTTTCAAGCAGTCCATACATACGGCGTACTTTTTGCTTTTCACGTAGCTGAGTAGCATACATGCTTGCTTTCCCCTGGCGGCCACCGGCATGCTGGCCGGGAATGCCACTCTTGCGGGCCATGATTTTGTGTGCTTTAGGGTGGAGAGCGACGCCTTCGCGGCGGCTCTGTTTGACAATAGGACTCGTATCACGTGCCATATTATGCCCTCCTTGCCTTACGTGGGCGGACACCACCATGCGGTACGCCTGTCACGTCTTTAATGCTATTGACAGTAATGTCGAAGTTGCCGAGTGCACGAATAGCTGCATCTCGTCCAAGTCCGACACCCTTCACAAATACATCAACTGCACCAATACCATAGCCGCTCTTCGTAGCTTCGGCTGCTTTCTCGGCAGCGACTTGTGCTGCATAGGCAGTACCTTTTTTGCTGCCGCGGAAACCGCAGGCACCGGCACTACTAGTTGCAAGCGCGTTGCCTTTGCCATCAGCGAAAGTCACGATAGTATTGTTAAATGTTGCTTGGATGTGTAGCTGACCAGTCGGGACTGATCGGCGCTGTTTCTTCTTATTACTGGCTGGTTTGCCAGTTATTGCTTCTGCCATATCTAGTCCTTTCTCCTAGGTCTTACTTGCTGCTTTAGGCTGTGCTCCACCGACTGCGACTGCTTTACCCTTGCGAGTTCGTGCATTCGTACGAGTTCGCTGGCCGCGCGTTGGAAGCCCAGATTTATGCCGTAGGCCACGATAGGCACCAATGTCCTTGAGGCGTTTGATATTGTTTTGCACCAGGCGTTGGAGATCGCCTTCGGTGACGAAATCTTTGTCGATAACGTCGCGAATGCGTTGTTCTTCAGCCTCGGTGAGATCTTTCACCCGAGTGGTCGGCTCAACTTTTGCCGCCGCAAGGATGGTCGAAGAGTGCTTGGGGCCGATGCCGTAAATATACGTCAGCGCCACCCGCACCTGCTTCTCTGCGGGTATGACTACCCCAGAAATTCGAGCCATGCTTAACCCTGCCTTTGCTTGTTCTTAGGTTTTTTCTTGTTGATGACACGGAGACGCCCTTTACGGCGGACCAGCTGGTCATCTGGGCTGATCTTTTTGACACTCGCACGAACTTTCATGAGCGTACAAACTCCTTCAGGAAAAACCTGCATTAGTGAGAAATTGAATGATATCGTTTCAACTTCTACGTTATTAATCTCTTGCGCGGAAAACGATTCTGCCCTTCGTGAGATCGTAAGGGGTCAACTCGACTTCCACGTTATCGCCTGGCACCAGACGGATGTAATGCTTGCGCATCTTGCCGCTGATATGAGCGATGATACTTAGGCCATTCTCTAATTCCACCTTAAACTGAGTATTAGGCAGTGCTTCCACCACCTTACCTTTCAGTTTAATAACTTCCTTAGTGCTCGCCATAGATATACAGCGTTTTATTATAGACTACACGGAGGCAAATGTAAACACATTTAAAAGAGATTAGCGGTTTTCCGCTGCGTATTCACGAATATGTACTCATTGTACCTGAAATCATAGCCTCGTCAACCATTGTTGAATACCGACTATCGGGTGTAGAGGAGGCTATTTGTAGTCGTCGTATGTCACCATCAGTGCGCGTGAATTGACCTGACGCAGCGTCTCGAGGCCGACCGTCACCACAATCAGCAGCCCAGTGCCACCTATCGATATGTTCGCGGCATTTATACCCAGCTGAGCGAACACGTAGTCGACAATAAACGGCATTACAGCAATAAAGCCAAGCGCGAATGATCCGAACAATATCAGCCGATTGACAGTCTGGCCCAAATACTTCTCGGTCTGTAGTCCTGGCCGTACGCCCTCTATGAAGCCACCTTGTTTTTGCAAGTTTTCGGCAATCTCGTTGCTATTGAACACAATACCAGTATAAAAATAGGTAAACAGAATCACAAGCAAGAAGTAGGCGACTGGGTAAATAGCAATTCCCCAGTCACCATTGACGAAACTACTGGCTGTGGGGGCCTGGAACCACTTGATAAGGTTATCTGCCAGTGTAAGGTTAGCGCTATTACCCGTTGCTTTGATCACCTGGCCAACAAATGCCGGTAGGCTAAGAAATGCTACCGCAAATATGACGGGGATCACGCCGGCAGCAATCAGCTTGACTGGCAAAATACTCTTTACGCCGCCATAGGCACTATTGCCGCTCACGCGCTTGGCGTAGTTCACGGTAATGATGCGCTGGGCTTCATTGATTTTTACGAGCAGATACAGCACAGCTAGGCCAAGCGCCGCAATCCCCAGGACTACCCAGAAACTTGTTGGGTTAACGGGCAGGTTGAACCAGCCGAACACGCTTAGTTGCCCGGCAGTCGTATCAAAAAGTGACGTGATAATAGTACTAAATGTATTCGGTAACTGGCTCACAATGCCGGCGAAAATGACCAGTGAAATACCATTTCCAATGCCTTGCTCGGTAATCAGTTCGCCCAGCCACATAAGTAATACCGACCCGGCAGTCATGGCTGCCACTGCGACTACCCATTCGATAGGGCTCGAGCTGACGGCGCTTGCTGTTCCGCCGCTTAACACACCTTGACGCAGTATATATATGAAGGCAATCGACTGTATAATCGCGAGCGGCACGCTGATGATGCGTGTCCATTGGTTAATTTTGCGTCGGCCGGATTCACCATCTTTGTGGAGTTCTTCTAGCTTGGGAATTGCTTTGGTGAGTAGCTGGGTGATGATACTGGCGGTAATAAATGGGCTCATGCCCACTAGCACAATAGACATCTGGCTGAGCGCCCCACCGCTCATGAGGTTCAAAAAGCCACCAAAGTCACTACTACCCACTACCTTATCGATGATATCTTTGAGCTGTGTCGGCTCAGCCAGTGGCACGGGTATATGCGCCAAAAAGCGAAAAGCAACAATTAGTCCGAGTACAATCCCCAGTCGTTTTTGCATATCGCGGTTTTTAAGTGAGCGAAAAACGGTACGCCAATTCATAGTAGTCAAATCTTCCCTGTTTAGTTGAATCTAAAATCTTACTAATTATAGCACAGGTCTTATGAAAACACCCCGCCACCCTTGCGGGAGACGGGGTGTCTCGACCATAAGGATGCGGGGAGACTGTCAGCTACCCGGCTTTTTCAACGAGAATCACATGGAATGCTTCATCCATGTACGAATGACTAAGCTTAAGGCGCACTTTGCCAAGATCTCCGACATATGCGACAAGCTCATCAAAGTACTCCTGTGTGCCCATGCCCGCCTTGCGAGCGTGGTCGTCAACATCAACCAGGGATACATAACCGCTCGCGGGCGGTGGCGTGACGTGTCCGGACCTAAGCCATTTAAACATCGGCTGGTTGTAGTCAAGCCACTGTGCAACCGTCGGGTTAGCATCAGTCGGGTAGCTTCCCAATGTGCTCTCCTTTTCTGGAGCTGGATTGTGATACTATATCACAAAAATAGCACCGTATCAACGATGCTATTTCATTACTTGCAACACGGTACTATTTGTCGCTGGCTTCAGCTTCTTTCGTAGACTTTTGCACTGGCGTAGCGACTTTTTCAAACGAACCACCTGCTTTGACGATAGCTTCCACGACACTTTTGCTTGCGCCCTGAGTTTTCAGGGTCAGCTTTGCTGATAACTCACCACGTGCAATCACCTTGACGGTGTGGAATGGCGTCGCGATGAGGCCAGCTTCGTAGAGTTTGAAGTTGTCGACACTACCCTTAAGATCGTTCAGACGGTCAAGGTAGACTACCTGTGCGGCAACACGCTTACTTTTAAAGCCACGACTCTTTGGTACTGCACTTACAATCCCGTTTTGGCCGCCCTGGAACATGCTGTGAAGTTTCTTACCAGTACGGGCGTTCTGGCCCTTAGTACCACGCCCAGCAGTTTTACCGCCACCGGCTGAAATACCGCGACCAACGCGCTTGCGGGTACGGTTGGCGCCAACTTGGAGCTCATTGTACTTCATTACTTTGTCTCCTTTTTCGCAGGCGCTTTTTTAGCAACAGGCTTTTTGGCAGTAGCTTTTGCTGGTGCAGTTACTGCTGCTTCAACTTTCTCGACTTTGGCGGCAGGTTTAGCAGCTTTTTCAGTTTTCTTCTCGGCACCCAGCCACTTCTCACGCGGTACAAGCCCGCCAAGTGCTTCGACAGTTGCATACGCGATGTTGACTTTGTTCGTGCTGCCCAGGCTCTTGCTGACAAGATTACGGATGCCAGTAGTACCAACAACTGCGCGTACCACGCCACCGGCAATAATACCAGTACCGGGGGCAGCAGGCTTTAGCAATACGCGTGCACCACTGAGCTTTACTTCAGTTTCGTGGGGGATGGTCTCATTTGCCACGGGCACTGTAACCAAGTGCTTTTTTGCAACATCGGTTGCTTTTGCTATTGCTGCCTGTACATCGGCGCCTTTTGAAACACCAACACCGACTTTGTTTTTGCGATTACCCACCACGACGAGGGCTTTAAAGCGAAAGCGGCGTCCACCACTTACTACACGGGCCACGCGGTCGATGTTTATCACTACTTCTTCAAATTCTTTTGGTGCCTCTGGGGCAGCATTGCGTCGGTCATCGCGACGACCACCTCGACCTTGCTGACGTCCCCTAGGCGCGTCGGCGCGAGGTGTGGTTTGTTCTGGGGCGTTTTCGGCCATACTAGAACTCCAATCCTTCCTTGCGAGCGGCGTCTGCAAGCGCTTTTAGTCGGCCAGCGTACTGGCGGCCATTGCGATCAAATACCACTGCGGTTACTTTAACTTTCTTAGCCTTTTTGGCGATTTCTGCGCCTACAAGTGCAGACTTTTCGGTCATAGTGCCAGTAGCTTTCGTACCGACGGTCGTTGCACTTGCGAGCGTGTGTTGTTTCACGTCATCGATAATCTGTGCTGAAACATGTGTGTTACTGAGGGTAACACTCAGGCGTGGTCGCTCAGCGCTGCCGCTAACCTTGCTGCGCACACGTGCTTTACGCAGGCTGCGCCCAAGGAGTTTCTTTGCAAGTGAATTACTCATTACTTCTTACCAGCCTTTCCTGCTTTGCGGAGCACTTGTTCGTCGACGTACATGATACCTTTGCCCTTGTATGGCTCTGGCTTTTTCAGTGCGCGGATTTCAGCCGCCACTTGGCCGACTTTTTGCTTGTCGATACCACTAACAACAATCACCATTTTGTCATTGCTGACATTTACACCTTCGGGTGCCTTAAATTTCACTTCGTGGCTAAACCCGAGGCTCATAGTTAGCTCGTTGTTGCTGCTCGATACCCTAAAGCCCACGCCCTTTACTTCTAGGCGCTTCTCGTAGCCTTTGGTAACACCAATCACCATGTTGTTGATCAGCGCGCGCATAAGCCCGTGCTGAGCACGTGCTTCTTGGCTTTCGTCCTTGGGACTTACTTTTACTTGGCCGTCTTCTACTGCTACGGCGGCAGCGGGAGTGATAAACTGTATTAGTTTGCCCTTGGGGCCTTCGACAGTTACATCGCCCGAATCAACCGTGATTGTCACACCGGACGGAATCGCGATTGGTAGTTTTCCGATTCGACTCAGACTCATATCTTTCCTTTCTTAATCATTTTTACTAACGGATTGTTGGTCGTTTTCTCACATCGAGACGAGGCTCGGGGGCTATTGTTGCGCTATGCTGCCTATTGAGCACAGCCTGACGATTAGTCGCAAGTTGTCTATCCACTGCATGGGCAGCATCGCGGGTTACACGCGCAGGATTACTAAGCATACCAAAAATCTCACCAAGTTCGTTTGCTATTCTACCAAGTTCTATAGCTAGCTCATTCGCTCTTGCGGTATCGTCCTGATACTCGAGGTGGGTGTCATCTATGTGCTGATCACCCGTTAGTTGGGCCGTAGCTTCCTTATTTGCCATACTAGTAAACCTTTAATAGCACTTCTCCGCCCAGCTTGTTGCGGACGGCTTCGCCACCAGTCATAACACCTTTGCTGGTGCTCACCAGTACGATACCGCGGCCAGATTTCACTTTGGGGATTTCGGCTGCGCTAGCGTATACACGGCGGCCAGGCTTGCTGACACGTGCAATTTCGGTAATGTTACAGTTTTCGCCAGGTTTGTTGATGGTGACAACCAATGTACCGCGTGGCTTGCCATCTTCTACCTTGGCATCTGCCAGGTAATTGTTCTTTACTAGCTGCTCAGCAACAACTTGCTTGAGCTTGCTTGTTGGGACGCGTACTTCAGTTTTGCCAACCATAGCTGCATTGCGAATGCGGGTCAGGAGGTCAGCGATTGGGTCAGTAGATTGTAAACTCATTTCTTTTACTCCTTTCCTTACCAGCTACTCTTGGTTATACCGGGGATTTCACCCTTGACTGCTTTTTCGCGGAAGTTGATGCGGCTCAGGCCAAACCTGCGCATGTAGCCACGTGGGCGGCCGCTTAGTACATCGCGATTTTTCCAGCGGGTTGGGCTGCTGTTCTTTGGCAGCTTTTGCAAACCGTCAAGGTCGCCAAGCTCTTTTAGTTCAGCGCGTTTCGCGGCAAACTTGGCAATTAGCTTCTGACGCTTTTTGTCGCGAGCAATCATAGATTTCTTGGCCATTTAGCGTCCTCCTTCTTTATCAGTTATGAGACAAACGCAAGCGTTTTTCTCATCGCGCAGTGCGAGCGAGTAAATCGCTCGGGGCTGGCTGCTCTTTTCAAATACAGTCTTCATATTACCTGCCCCCTTCTTTTTCAAAAGGTAGACCGAATTTTTCTAGCAATGCACGGCTCTTTACTTTGTCACCATTGTTGATGGTAAATGTCACCTGCATTCCGTGAACAATCTGTGTTTCTTCAAATGTCAGCTCTGGGAAAATGCTCTGGTCGGTAATGCCAAGGTTGTAGTTGCCGCCGCGGTCGAACTTTACGCCGACACCATGGAAGTCGCGTACGCGTGGCAGCGCAATGTTAACAAAACGATCAAGGAACTCGTACATCCGAGCGCCGCGCAGTGTTACATTGATTCCCACAGGGGCACCCATGCCGGCGCGGATTTTGAAACTTGCAATTGATTTTTTGGCAAGTCGCTCAACAGGCGCCTGGCCAGTTACTTTTGTCAGGGTATTCTTGACTGCTTCAAGCATGCGCTTGTCGTCTTTGCTTTTACCGGTTCCTACGCTTACCACAATCTTCTCAAGACTCGGTACTTCATGTACATTGTCGAGCTTCAATTCGGCCTGTAGTTCCTTGACGTACTGATTCTTGTACAAGGCTTTCAAGCGAGGAGTGTAAACGGCGGCTTTTTTGGATTCTGCCATTATTTAATCTCCTTAACTATCATGAGACAAACGCAAGCGTTTTTCTCATCGCGCAGTGCGAGCGAGTAAATCGCTCGGGACTGGCTGCTCTTTTCGAAAAATCGCATTATTTAATCTCCTTATTTTTCTGCTGGCGGGCTACACGAGCCTTTACGCCATCGGTTACTTTGTAGCCAATTCGGCTGGTTTTGCCCGATTTTTCATCGGTGACAAGTGCCAGTTTGTGCAGAGCAATGCCGACATGAATGTCTTTCTTGCCACCGCGTGGGTTGAGCTGATTTGGCTTAACGTGCCGTGTACCCTTGCCGACACCGTCGACAAGCGCGGTGTTTTTGCTTGGGAATACAGCGAGCACTTTGCCAGTTGTGCCTTTGTCGGTACCACTGGTAATTTTTACGAAATCATCTTTGCGAATACGCTGAGCCATATTAGAGTACCTCCGGCGCAAGGCTGATGATTTTGGCATAGCCCATATCGCGCAGTTCGCGTGGCACAGGGCCAAACACACGAGTAGCTTTTGGCGTTTTGTCGTCATTTATAATCACAACGGCATTGTCGTCAAAACAGATTGTGCTGCCGTCTTTACGGCGAATCTGGTCACGAGTTCGTACTACCACGGCTTTTACCACGGCTTTTTTCTTTACGTTCCCTGTAGGACTAGCGTCTTTGACGCTCACGGTGATGATATCACCAACCCGAGCATAGCGCCGCCTAGAGCCACCGAGAACTTTGATGCACAGAACTTCCTTGGCACCACTGTTGTCGCAGACTTTTAACCTGGTTTCTTGCTGGATCATTATGCTTTGTCCTCCTCGGCTTCAGGAAGAACTTCTTCGGTGTCATTTTTCACTTGGATTGATCCCTTAGACCTCTCTAGGATTTCCTGGAGTTCAAATGCTTTGCGTTTACTAATCGGACGTGTCTCAACAATCGTCACTTTGTCGCCCTTGCCAGCAGTATTTTTCTCGTCGTGAGCAACATATTTACGACTAACAGTGTACTGCTTGCCATAGATAGGATGAGTCTCACGGCTAGTAACGGTGACGGTGATGGTTTTGTCTGCGACGTCTGAGGTCACAATACCGGTCAATGTCTTGGCCATATTATTTACTCTCCTTTTCGCGTCGTTCATCGGCTCGGATAGCTGTGTGAAGGCGCGCAATTTCTTTACGTAGAGTGCTGAGCACTCGTGGGTTTACCAGCTCGCCACTTGCGTGTGAGCGACGGCTTTCCATCAAATCTTTCTGCTTTTCGGTGAGGAGTTTCTGCATGTCGGCAGCTGATTTTACTTCGACTGCCTTCTTTGCAGCAGGCTTTTTCGCTGTTTTCTTTACTTCAGCCATCTTATGCCTCCTCCCTCTTTACAAATCGGGTTCTCACTGGAAGTTTGTGTCCGGCGAGACGCATCGCTTCGCGAGCGATATCTTCGGTGACACCTTTCATTTCAAATAGCACGGTGCCGGCCTTTACCTTGGCAACATAGTATTCTGGCTGGCCCTTGCCGCCGCCCATTTTGAGCCCAAGTGGTTTTTTGGTCACAGGAGTATGTGGGAAAATGCGGATCCAGATTTTACCACCGCGCTTAATGTAGCGGGTCATCGCCTGACGGCTTGATTCGATCTGGCGGCTAGTAATGCGTTCGTTTTCGAGGCTTTGTAGGCCATAGTCGCCAAAGGCAACGTAGTGACCGCGAGTAGCGACGCCTTCGTTTTTGCCGATACGGACTTTACGATGGGCAACTTTTTTTGGTAGCAGCATTAGCGTGTGCTCCTTTCGCCCTTATAAATCCATACCTTCACACCGACAATTCCAACACCTGGGCAGTTTGCGCGAGCAGTATGGAAGTCAATATCAGCGCGCAGCGTATGCAACGGCACTGAACCTTCGATCACTTTTTCGCGGCGAGCCATTTCGGCATTGTTGAGTCGCCCAGCTACCTGGATACGAATACCCTTAGCACCGGCGTTCATTGTGCTTTGTGCGGCCATTTTAATAGCACGGCGGAAGTTAGCGCGGCGCTCCAGCTGACGAGCGATATTTTCAGCTACAAGCTTGGCGGCGAGTTCTGGTCGTTTTACTTCTTCAATATTAATACGCACAGGTAGACTCGCTAGCTTTTCGATATCTTTCTTCAGCTCTGCAACACCGGCACCGCCACGACCAATCACTACACCGGCTTTAGCAGTGTGGATGGTAACAGTAATGAGGTTGGCGCTGCGCTCAATCTCGATTTTGTTGATAGTCGGACGACTTTCAAACTTCTTTTCAATTAGCTCGCGAACGCGAATATCCTCTGCAAGCCACCTGGCAAAATCTTTTTTGCTTGCGAACCAGCGCGATGTCCAGTTCTTGTGGACTTGTAGACGGAAGCTAATTGGGTTAACTTTTTGTCCCATTAGTTCTTCTCCTCTTTCTTAGCTGGCAATTCAGCAGCTTCTGCCGTCTTTTCAGCAGACTTCTTGCGCACCTTTTCGGTACCGCTTACTTCTACTAGTATATGGCTACTGCGCTTCTGGAATGGCAGCGCACGGCCGCGGCTTGCAGGCTTGAAACGCTTCATGCGTGGGCCAGCAGTCACGCTCAGCGTAGCGATCTGCAGTGTTTTACTGTCAAGATTGTGGTTGTTGGTGGCATTGGCAGCAGCGCTCGCAATCGCCTTTTTGACAACCAGTGCAGCACGCTTTGGCGTGTGCTCAAGGATAACCATAGCGTCTGCGACACTACGGCCACGCACCAGGCTCGCGATCAAGCTCACCTTGCGGGGAGTCTGGTCGACGCCTTTTATATGGGCGCGTACTTTTTGTAGAGTTACTTCTGCCATACTACTTCTCCTTACCGCCATGCTTGCGGAACTTGCGGGTAGGGCTAAACTCACCGAGCTTGTGGCCTACCATGTTCTCGCTCACTAGTACTGGTACATGCACGCGACCGTTGTGTACCGCAAACGTAAACCCTACCATGTCTGGTGTGATTGTACTGCTGCGGGCCCAGGTCTTGGTAACCGTGCGGTCGCCAACTTTCAGAGCCGCCACTTTACGGGCAAGCTTCGCGTCGACGAATGGGCCTTTTTTGAGTGATCGACTCATTAGTTACTCTCCTTATTATCATTTTCTAAACCGAATGCGCGTCGTTCGGCAGCCATTGCATCTCTTCCTGCTTCGATTGCGCCATAGGTAGCTGCACCAAGTCGCTGAAGAGACCTAGCTACAAGATCGGGATGTGATCGGTAAGCTTTATCACCCTTGAGGTCATCATATGCGGCTTTCATATTGTCGGTGAATGGAACTTTTCCTGGAAGCAAAGCTGGATCTGTAAAACGTAATATATCAGCTGACATAATACCCTACTTCTTCCTCTTAGCTTCGTGACGACTGCGGACAATCATCTTGTCGGTTGATTTGCGGGTACGGGTACGATAACCAAGTGTGAGCTGACCCCATGGAGTACGAGGTGCTTTACCGGTACCGTGGCGACCACCGTCACCACCACCGTGTGGGTGATCTGCGGCGTTTTGTACGACACCACGAACGGTTGGGCGGATACCCTTGCGGCGTTTGCGCCCGGCGCTACCAACTTTGATGTTCTGGTGCTGCACGTTGCCAACAACACCAAGTGTTGCTTCGCATTCTAGGCGGAATTTGCGGACCTCGCCACTTGGCATACGTACCATGGCGTAGTCGCCTTCTTTGGCCATGAGCTGTGCTTTTGCACCAGCTGCACGTACCATTTGAGCACCCTTGCCTGGGTTGATTTCGATCGCATAAATCTGCGCGCCAACCGGTATATTACTGAGTGGCATGCGGTTACTGGTTTCAACTGGCGCTTCAGCACCGGTCTTAATCACGGTACCCTGCTGCATGTTGGTATCAGCCAAGATGTAGTGGTACAGGCCATGCTGATCTTTAGCGCGAGCGATGCGAGCACTACGGTTAGGGTCGTACTCGATTTGCTCGACAGTTAGCGTGAGCCCACTCGACAAACGATGATTGAGCAATCGGTAATGCCTGCGCACCCCACCGCCACGATGGCGGACAGTGATGCGACCGGTGTTGTTGCGACCGGCAACCATTTTCTTGCTTTTGACAAGGCTCTTCAGCGGCTTACGCGTGGTGATGTCGCTCGTGTCTTGGCTTGTCATGCCGCGACGGGCAGGAGTAGTTGGGTTGTAGCTTTGGATGGCCATTAGACAATCTCCTCGAAACGTTTATTGCCTGCACAGTAAACCATTAGATTGAATATCACATCTTGTGCTACAGCAAAGGATGCTACGTCTAGCCTTTCTTCTAACTCTAGGTAAATTGTCTCGATAATATCAACGTTATCCAAATCTTTAGCATATGCTGTCCTTACATATGCAGCAATATCTTCTCGAGACATCGATATCTTTGATACTGGCTCTTGTTCGATTTCAGGTTTAGAGTTAAATGTGCCAATTTCTGGACTACGCATTATTTCTTCTCCTTCTCTGCATCTTGCTCGAACACCTTGATCTTGCCTTCACTCAGTGTGACATAGGCCTTCTTTGTGTCTTGGCGAGTGATGGTACCTGGGTAGCGGCGTTTGCCGCGGCTGAAGCGGACGGATTTGCCGCTCTGCAGCACAGTTTTGACGCTAGCGACTTTCACGCCGTCGTACTGTGCCTGCACAGCGTCGACGATTTGTTGTTTATTGGCGCTTGTCGGCACATTGAACACATAGGTGTTCTGTGCGGTAACAAGGCGATAGGCTTTTTCGGTAGCCCTAGGGGTTACGAGAATAGTTTTCATTAGTTGTTACCTCCAGATGGAGTTTTGTCATTACGCAATGCAGCAGCAAGCATGGCTGCTACTTCGGGAAGGAGTGTTGCATCAGCTTCTGCAGCCTGAGCGGCCTGTTCTAGTTGATTATCGCGCCTACCCTTAAGTATGCGCTGAAAATCTGTGGTTTTTAATCGGTCAAACATTATTTGTTACCTCCCAACCATGCTTCGACGGCTTTTACGGCAGCTGGGGTCATGACAATTTGATCGGCATTGAGTACGTAATAAACACTCAGGTAGGTTGCGCGGACTAACAGCACATTTTGCAGGTTGTTCGTCGCGCGCATCAGGGCTGGAGTCTTTTCGTCGACAACAAGAAGCACCTTGGCATCTGCGTCGAACTTCTGTGCAGCGATAAAGGCGGCTACTTCGGCAGTTTTGCCGGTAGTCTTCACATCGGTGACAGTGATCTTCTTGGCCTGATTGGCAAGAGTTAGTGCTTGACGCACCGCCACGAGCTTGCTTGTTTTCGATAGCTTGAGTTTGTAGTTTTCGTTGCCGCTTGGCCCAAACACGACACCACCATGGCGCCAAATTGGGTTGCGGCTGCTGCCGAAGCGTGCGCGGCCAGTGCCCTTTTGCTTCCATGGTTTTTTACCACCACCACTCACTTCACCGCGAGTCTTGGTAGTAGCACTTGCCTTGCGACTGTTTGCGAGGAATGCGTCGTACGCGAGCTTTAACAGCTCGTGACTGGGCACGTCAACTGCAAAGACGCTTTTTGGCAAGGTGACTTTTGCTGGCTTTTGTTCTGCAGTAGCCATTACTTAGTACCTCCGTTTAGTACGATTAAGCCCTTTTTGGGGCCTGGCACAGCACCTTTGACACCGACTAGGTTGTCGGCGACAGAGATGTAGGCAACCTGTAGGTTTTTCACCGTTACTTGGTCGCCGCCCATTTGGCCTGCCATTCGTTTAGCTTTAAAGATTTTTTGTGGGTACATGCTACCGATGCTACCAACCTTGCGCGTGTTACCTTTACCACCGTGTGTTTTGCGGTGTCGTTTGAAGTTGTGACGCTTGATGGTGCCGGCCCAGCCTTTACCTTTGCTGATACCGGTTGCATCGACGCTATCGCCGAGTGCGAACTCGCTAATATCCCATGCGTCTCCGACCTTGATTTCACCTAGGTCGTCAACACGAAATTCCCGAATTTCTTCGGGTGTTACACCGGCTGGTTTTACATGACCAGCCACGGCCTTGCTCAGGTTCTTACCCTGACCATATGCCACTTGCACTGCGTTGTAGCCGTCGGTTTCGACAGACTTCACCTGAGTCACAGTACAAGGGCCGGCTTGAATAAGTGTTACAGGAATAGTAACACCATCTTCGCCGATGATCTGGGTCATACCAATTTTGGTACCGAGAAGTGCTTTCATAGCCCTTTTGCTCCCATTTTCCCATTTAAAATCCCCAGTGGCTGGCAGTATCCCTCGTATAAGACTTGCCAATTCACCGAGAACGAGTTGTTATTACGTAATAAGTTACCAAGTTATCGTAGCACACACTGCCACTGTTAGTCAAGGTTACCAGTAATTTGCAGCGGCGAGTATACTACAGAAGATCACTTTGCCGCTCACTACATGTTCTTGAGTACTGACCGTAGAGCGTGTAGCAGGCTAATTTCAATTGCCAAGTTATACGCTTATACTACCTATGGTTGACGTGGGTAGTAAATCACTAGTAGAGTACTTGCAGCAAGTCTTCCGACTCGTTCATTTCCAGAATAAGGAGCAGTTATGTTGAACAATCTGCTTGAGCATGGTTTCGTCACAGTCAGTACCAAGGCGCGATTTATGCGCTATGTGCCGCCGTTTGAGCAC
The DNA here is from genome assembly GCA_016700015.1 of Candidatus Saccharibacteria bacterium. Lineage (NCBI taxonomy): Bacteria > Candidatus Saccharimonadota > Candidatus Saccharimonadota bacterium. The sequence goes on along the minus strand of CP064995.1, from coordinate 381,955 downwards.
CAGCCACACCTTGCACCGGATGCCAGGAGTGGCTGTATCTATGTTGAGATCAAAGACCCAACCAGGCCTGATCGCATCATACGTGCTAATGCGACGAGTTACTCTGTCGGTGCTGCATCGACGCTGAAGGACCTAGCACGGCCACGACGTTGGCGTAACGCTACAGTTAGTGTGCGTGCACTCCGGCCCCAAGCTGGATATAAGTCGGGTACACTGCAAATCCAATCGCTCAACATATGCGGACACTGGCTGGTGCTGAACTAATGGCGCACATGCTTTCCAACTGGGTCGGTGGGGTGATGGACTGGGTGTCGCAGCGCGTGCTGCCGACTATCGAAGCACACACTCGGATCGACGAAGACCAAAACGGTGTGAAATCGCTTGTCGTCACCATGGGTGACCGTGAACTACGGTTTCACTTCGAGGAGGCGACGCAGATGGTTGGCGAGCAAGCTCGTCATATTGCCCTCGATATGAAGGTGCGTGGCGGTCAGCTGGTCACGCGAGTGGTAGGCGTGTTCGACGCCGCCAAGGGTGCCTGGATCAGTCTGGCCCCTGACAAGACGGAACCAAAGCGCTGGCAGCCGACAACCCGTCCAATTGTAGACATCACCAAACACAACGGCGACTAATCGCTCGCTTTCCCGTCACCCTCCCGATTTATCGGGCCTTAGGGTGGCGGGTTTTAAATTACCACTCCCGCCGGCATGAAGTAGCATATGATCGTGACTATGATGAGCACGAGGTACCAAATTTTGCGGTCGGCCTGATACTTTTCAAATTTTCGCACCACCAATAGTCCAAATAGCATTCCGACAGGTATGCCGGCGAGTGGGATAGTACCAAATGTCATGGGCTGCCCGAATTTTAGCCAAAACGTGCCCAGTAGCACCACCAGCACTAGCTTCAAAAGGTATTGGCCGTCGCTTTCGGTAGATTTCAGGTAGCCACGACGGCTTACTAAGCGATTACGGGCATAGGTACGTTGTTTGCTACGCGGAGAAGTCATGGTAGAATTATAGCATAAGCGTGTTGTATTTTTAGCTTAGCACGGGCATAATAAGCACTAGTAAAAGAGGAATTATATGGTTACAAAAAAGAAAACGGTTAAGAAATCGGCAGCAAAGGTAGCTCACAAGCCTGCATCTACTTCGTCAAAGTCAAAAGCAGCTCCAATGCGATCATTTGCTCCCGCGCGCGCTACGGAGCCTTTTTTCACGTTTCGCATTACCCACCAAACACTGTACTGGACGATCCTGGCAGTGCTTGTGCTTGCACTTGGCTTATGGGTAGTTTCCATCAACGATAAAGTGCAGCGAATTTACGACCAAATCGACGCATCAAACGCCGCTGTCAGTGAAATGACGCTGAGCGCTAAGCGATAGTACCTAACAGTTAGCTAAAATAAAATACACCCTGGTCGGGTGTATTTTATTGCAACGGTGCGTAGTTACATGCGGATTTCAGCGTCTACGCCACTAGGCAGGCTGAGATTCTGTAAGCTGTCGATCGTTTTTGGCGTCGCATTGGTAATGTCAATAAGACGCTTGTGAACGCGCATTTCAAACGCTTCACCACCCATTTTGTACACGTGCGGGCTTTTCACAACCGTGTAGGTGCTACGGCGTGTTGGCAATGGCACGGGGCCGGCGATGCTAGCACCGGTGCGCAAGGCTGTTTCTATAATTTGTTTTGCTGACTGATCGATTACTTTGTGATCGTAGGCCTTTAGGCGAATACGAATACGTAAGCCTTCTGGCTGTGCTTTACTCTCTGCCATAGTAGCAGCTCCTTTGTTGGGTGCCCAGTAACCTCTCCTGGATTCGTGGCCATAGTGGCTCAGCGTCTCGGCGAGTTCTCCTGGGCGATTAATGATATGGCGCTATTATACGCGCTTCTTGTCTATCTGTAAAGTTACTAGCCATAACTATCCCCCGGCCTATGAAAGGCCGAGGGGTGCGACTCACTTCTGGTGACACTTGCAGGCGCATCCGCCGCCTTGACAGGCACTATGCTGCCCGTCGCGGCAGTCAAGCGTGATATAGCTTTCCGCTGCGTTCATTATCTTCACCACCTTTCGTTCATGAGTTCGTCGCTAGTATAGCATAACTAGCTACGTTTAAGAACCGCTGCTATTGACAGCCGTAGTGTGGCCGTGGTATTACGGTTATGTATACGTTATTGGGGTGCGAGACCACCTATACACATAAACAACATAATCTTAGGGGTAGTATGAAGCAAATTGATGTTTTCCCACGCTTATTAGACGCAGGTGCGACTCAAGCGACTGCAGAAGCTGAAGATGAAATAACTTTCGAGCGAGCTGTCGCAGCGCATCACCTCAACACCATTGGTATGGGCATGATGGAAGCCATTGCTAACGGTGGCAGAACCTATACGTACGAAGAACTTTCGCGCGATTGGTCGACAACCGAGATGCAGCGCATGCTTGAAGCAGTGCTGCGCGACTACGTGAACTACCAGGAAGGCTGGACCTGTGCAGTGGCTTGGGTGGGTGAATATGATACAAGCCAAGACTTGCCCTATAATGACCGCAACCCCGCTTACCGTGATCCCCATCAGCGTATTGTCGTGGTTGCTGAGCGCGTCAGCCTACCATAAGTCTATTTCCTCGCCTCCATTGGCTCAGGGGCTACTGCTCTTTATAGTAGTTGTCAAATGCAAAACACCTCGGGTATCCGAGGTGTTTTATGGGTAGCAACAAGAACTACTTATTGATCTTTGTCACGACACCAGCACCAACTGTGCGACCACCTTCGCGGATAGCAAAGTTGAGACCCTGCTCCATAGCAATTGGAGCAAGCAGTTTTACCTTAAAGGTAACAGTGTCGCCTGGCATAACCATTTCTTTGTCAGCAGGCAGTTCAACTTCACCCGTCACGTCTGTGGTGCGGAAGTAGAACTGCGGCTTGTAACCCTTGCTGAATGGTGTGTGGCGGCCACCTTCTTCCTTCTTCAAAATGTAGACTTCGGCGTCAAATTCAGTGTGTGGTGTCAGGCTACCTGGCTTGACCACTACCTGACCGCGCTCGATTTGTTCGCGCTCAATACCGCGGAGCAACAACCCAGCGTTGTCGCCAGCTTGGCCTTGGTCGAGGTTCTTTTTGAAAGCTTCGATACCAGTGACAACTGAGTTCTGGGTTGGCTTAATACCAACAATTTCAACTGCATCGTTAAGCTTAATGACACCCTGTTCAATACGACCAGTCGCAACTGTACCACGGCCCTTGATCGAGAATACGTCCTCGATAGGCATGAGGAATGGTTTGTCGAGTTCACGCTTTGGCTCGTCGATGTAGTCGTCAAGAGCTTTGACAAGTTCCATGATTGCATCCTCGGAAGCAGAATCGCCTTCGAGGGCCTTGGTAGCAGAACCCTTGATAATCGGAGCGTTGTCGCCGTCGTAGCCGTTCTTGGTGAGTAGTTCGCGAACGTCCATTTCAACAAGCTCGACAAGCTCTGGATCAGCTAGGTCCATTTTGTTGAGGAATACAACAATCTTTGGCACATTGACCTGGTGAGCTAGCAATACGTGCTCGCGGGTCTGTGGTAATGGGCCGTCATTGGCAGCAACCACAAGGATCGCGCCGTCGATTTGTGCGGCACCAGTGATCATGTTCTTCACATAGTCGGCGTGACCTGGCATGTCAACATGCGCGTAGTGACGCTTCTCTGACTCGTATTCCTGGTGAGAGCTAGCGATGGTGATACCACGAGCCTTCTCTTCAGGTGCATTGTCAATTTGGTCATAGGCAACTGGTTTGTTGGTAGCGCTTGGAAGGCGCTTTGCCAGCACGCTCGTAATAGCTGCCGTAAGAGTTGTTTTACCGTGGTCAACGTGGCCCATTGTGCCGACGTTCACGTGGGGCTTGCTTCGGTCGAAGTCTGCCATGGATGATAAATCTCCTATTATTGATTGGTTATTGCTTGGTACGCGAGCTCATGGATGTAGTGAACACTGTTCATCACACAATAATCCGCGCCCGTGCGTATGGGTTTAATTATAGGGTAAAGCGACCACCTTGTAAACACCCATCCTTCAACATTGCCCCAGTACAGTCAGGAATGGCGTACTCTGGTCTGCTCAATATGTACACCCTAAGACAATGGGTGGTGTGTATTTTCTGCAAGCCAAACCGCGTGAGCCACCATCAGGCGCGCGATATTGATACCGCTAATCTGCTCGATACCAAGCTCTGGGTTATCATTCACTTCGATGTATAACTCACCCCTGGAAGATGTCATCGTATCGACTCCTGCAATTGCCAGGCCGATACAGGCGGCAGCTCGGAGGGCGCCCCCAACCTCATCTTCTGATGGCAGGTATTTCTCGCCCATTCCGCCAAGCGAAAGATTGGCCCTAAACTCATCATCCTCCTCGCTGCTACGTGCAGTACGTCTCATTGCAGCAACCACATGTTTACCCACGACAAAGAGTCGCTTATCGCTATGGAATTCTCCTGGCGTCGGCTCGATAAACTCCTCGATCAGCAGCGGTTCCTCACCCATGCCCTCGACTACAGATGCAGCTGATTTGCGGGTATCTGCCAACATCACTCCCCTCCCGTGCGAGCCAAGAGATTTTTTTACAATTAGCGGCTGTTTCGCCAACGGTTCAACCCGAGTGAGCAGTGGTTTTATCTGACCCGGTAGTCGCCCAGGTAGAGCGTAACTTCGCGGAGAAGCAAGACTATGGTGATGGAGTGCTAGTTTGGTCGCGATTTTATCTTTACTTGTTAGGATGGCACTAGCCGGAGCGGTAACAGGTGTACCCGAAAATTCAAACGCACGCACGACTTGGGCTCCTGCCTCGTGGTAGCGACCAATACGGCATATCACCACATCGGGTTGTAGCACTTCGCCAATCACGCCATCTTTGTCAATCTCGTGCAGGCGCAGCATGTCACCGGTCATATCGATTCCAACACGTCGATAGTTAATCAACACTGGTCGGTGCCCTAGATTATGTATCTCTTCAGCTATGCGACGAGTCGCCGGCAGTACATGACCACTCGCACGAGGGAGGTGTAAAACACCGATATCCATTATCTTATGATTATACACACGCCCAACGGGTATCGGCAAGTACTATGATTACTCATACACAGGCAAAGGTCTCTATTAATCTTTATTCATAGCAAGTTTTTTGGCTGCAACTATAGCGCTCACTTCATACTATAGACTTGGAACTTTAGCTATTGAAGCGCCCCCAGCGATTACTGGGGGCAAAAAAGGGCTTTTACTGCTTGCTGAGGCGCCTGAAGCGCGCCAGCTGCACCAGGTAGTAGGTGGCAAGAGTCCCCTGCAATAGACCGACGACGAGCGTCGACCACTGGTGCGGCTGCACGTACCAAGCCACCGCAGCTGCCGCGCTGAGTGCGGCGATACCAAAGCTAGTGGCCTTGGTGAGCCGAGCCAACTTCAACCGCGTATAGACCGGCGTGCCTACGAGCTGGGCGTCATCGGCCGTATGCCGGGCGACGTGAAACGCTTCGGCCGCGTCGCGACGCGTGCCCATCGCGCCAAAGGCGATCACCAGCCAGAAAGTAGCCAGCGCAATGTTGTACCACATCATGAAAGAGCGAGCGTCCATCACTTATCCTATCGATTGGTGGGTGGTGCATTTCTATCATTATAGCACAATATATGTAATGTAGCGAGTCTATGGTCTAGACTTCAACAAAGGTGTGGGCGTGGCCCTTGGCCCCACCACGACCAGTCCGGCCAATGCGGTGAATGTAGTCTTCGTACACCTGGGGTGTGTCGTAGTTAATGACGTGGCTAACATTGGGAATGTCAAGGCCACGGGCCGCGACATCGGTCGCTACCAGTACCGCAACTTTGCCTGATTTAAAGGCATCAAGCGCTCGCTGACGCTGACTCTGCGATTTGTTACCATGAATTGCTGCTGCCGATAGTTCTGTTTTGTTTAGTTTGTCGGCTAGGCGCTGGGCGCCAAACTTTTTGCCACAAAACACCAGTACTTTGTCGTAGTGGTCTTTGCGTAGCAGCGCCACGAGCTGGTCATACTTATCATCAGCACCGCGATATTCAACCACATCTTGCTCGACGTGGTCGCTCGTTTCAGACGTACGCACACTAATTGTCACGGGGTTATCCAAAAACTGAGATGTCAGTGCCTGAATTTCAGGCGTAATAGTAGCGCTAAAAAATAGCGTTTGGCGCTGGCGAGGCATTTCCGCGACAATCCGGCGGATGTTGGGCAAAAAGCCCATATCAAGCATGCGGTCAGCTTCATCCAGTACCAGCACGCCCATATTCTGACAGTGCAGCTCACGCCTATCAAGTAAGTCGATCATTCGGCCTGGCGTACCAATGACGATGTGCGGGCGACGGCGTAGGTCACGAATTTGACGATCAATATTCATTCCACCGACTACTAGTGTAGAGTACAGGTTCATGCCTCTTGCAAAAATTCGAAATTCAGCGTCAATCTGCTGGGCAAGCTCCCGAGTTGGCGTCACTACCAGTACACTGGGGCGCAGGGCTACCCCGCGCAGATGTTCAATAATTGGCAGCAAAAAGGCGGCGGTTTTGCCGGTCCCGGTGTTGGCAAGCCCAATCACATCTTGCCCGTTTAGAATTGGCTTGATCGCTTGGTCTTGAATTGGGCTTGGCGTCACGTAACCTTTACTGGCGATGTTGGCCGCGAGCTCTGGGCCAAAGGCAAAATCTGCAAAACTATGCTGCGCGTCATACGCCACCTCGTCGGCTGGCTGAACCGCTTTGTTAATGTATTTGCTGGGGTGAATCACGCTGCTTTTACCACGTTTTTGACCACGGCCACCAGTCTGCGGCCTCGGTCGATTGCGTCCACGCGTACCACCTGGTCGCGGTGTGCCATTATAGCTCGGTCGAGCATGTTGTTTCCCTCTGTTGATATAGGGCATAGAGCCTCCTTTAGTGAGATAGTATCAATCTACAGTCAGGCGAATAACGAGATTGATTCTGGTGCCCACTTTGGAGTGTAGCGGTAGAGCCGGCTCGGCATTCTATCGAATGTAACGTTTATATTATAGCACAACCAAAATAGAAATGCAATAGCCTTACGCATGTTTTCTTGGATTGACATCGTGCGTCAGAGAAAGCAACCACGAAAACAGTGTGAATTGTCCTAGCAGTTCAGCCATCAGCACTGAACCAATATGTAGTAAGTGAAAACTGGCAAGCAATAGCGATACCCCTACAACACTTGCCACGCCTATTATGTAAGTACGGCTGGAAAATCGCGGGCAGATATGCCGCAATCTCAGCATTACCACACTAACGAGAAGGAATTGTCCGTAACCAAACACGTTATGGATTACCGCGTATCTGTCAAATGGGAAGCACGCGACACCTATCCAGCAAAACGCGATCCCAATCAATACGTTTCGCAGCGTAATACCACCATGATGCCATCGTGTCTGCCGCATATCGCTCACAAGACGAGTGGCAATAATTACTAGAATGACTGCCGACATACCCATGGTGAAGTTAAAAATAGCCGATGCCACCTGACCGCCCTCACCCAGTCGGCTCAAGTGCCAGGTAAACCAGCGGGTATCTTTGGTGAGCACTATACTGAGCACAAGACCGGCCTGTGACATGACAATGAGGAGCCATGTTGCCATATAGCTTGGCATTTTCTCAAACACCGACAATACTGCAGACCACTTCATACTGAAAAGTATAGCACTATGCTACTACTATTCAGAAAAACGAGAGAATACGTATGGCCAGATATAGCGGCCTATTGCATTCACTGCCTTTTTATTGCCTATTTCTCCGTAATGCGCTCTGAGCACTGCCAGCCTTTGGTTTAGTTCGCGAAAATATATGTCTTCATCGTCGCACATATCGGCTATGCGCACATTCCAACGCTCCGCCACCTCAAGGTAGAGGTGTAATTCGTCTCGCGAGATACTTTCACCCCTTGATTGCTCGTACTGCGCTATCATTTCAAACGATAGCCGCGCTAACTGGCGCGCCAGCTCGACTGGCCGATTATCGAGTAAGTTACGAACTTCGTCGGTTGAAAACAGCTCACGAAAACCATCATTGGTACCATCTGATCTTTGTGGGCGCGCGTAGTGATTAAATACGGCTGCGAACTGGGTGATAAAATCAATCTCCACTGCTATTACAGGCGATAATTCATTTTTATCGTCGGGCTCATACCGCGCAAAAGTGTCAATAAAACCGCATATATCGGGAGGCAAAGCCGGTTCTTTATTAGTTGACATAAGGAATACTACTATACTGCATCTCACCTATCCTAAACAACTACTGTGTAGCTCGGCGCAAGATATCGGCAACAAAACCGGTCTTTGCGTCGGTATAGCTAGCGCGATCATCAGGATACTGGATTGCAAGCTTTCGCTTCAGGTCAGCATATTCTTCCCTAGCCGCCGGATGCGCGCGTAGATAATTTCGAAACAGTACGGTATTGTGCCAGCGTCTATTACTCCGCGGTACAATGTGCAAATAGTGCGTCCTGCGACTATCAGGACCTTTCGGCATGAATATTTCGTCCTGAGTAACCCGATCGGGCATGGAGCGGTAGCCCATATTCTCGAGCTTTGCTACCATAGCTTGGCTCACAACGTCGAGGCTTTCAACTCCCACCATCATGTCAATGATCGGCTTAGCCATCATACCCGGGATTGCTGTGCTGCCGATATGTTCAATTGGCGCCCTGTCGCCGAATATTGCTCGCAGCCGATCGGCTTCATCTTCAAACCGTTCCACCCAGGCCTCTTTATAACTTTCTAAGCGCATGGTTCCGCGTGCTAGTGCCATAGCTTACTCCCCTTTTTCCTTAGTATAACACCGTGCTCGCGCACAAATACTTTATATTTGTCGTTTCTGAAAGTTTGCACGGTAAACAGCCCTATTCCCGGTGTTTTCTTCGCGCACTTCTTCGGGATAATCCGAAACTAGTGCAAAACCACGCCATTCCATACGCTCAAGAAAATGATTACGCGGCCATAGCGTCATGGGTAAATCCTCTGCAGTCATCACCGAATACCCGTCCCTGCTTACTGTTTGGTACGTCGGATCCCAAGCGGCATTCGTAAAGATATTTAGGCACACAAACGCTCCTCGTTTCATCACTCGGTGCAGTTCACTGAGCGCGTGCTCATACTCGGCTGACGTATTTGCCTGATGGAGTACACCTGTTGTCACGACGAGATCGAACTGTTCATCAGGCGAAGGAATAGCGAGAATCTCGCCTTCGCGTATCGTCGCAGTAAGTCCCTTTGAAGCGAGGCGTATCCGTGTGGCACGACGCATCCCTTCGTTTGGATCGACGCTGACGACGTCGAACCCCGCCTCAGCAAGAAATTCACTATGACGACCGCCGCCACATCCCAAGTCGAGTGCGGATTGGCCGCTTGGATGCGCATAATGCGTCGCGACGAAATCCCGGATTCGTGGATCCGCAGGTTTTGCGGCGAAATACGCCGCCATGTCCGCATCATTCCAAAAACTCTTCTCACCCTGTGTCTGCTTAACCATCGATATCTCCTATCTTATAGGTGCCGTTGTGAACGACCGTTTCAATTGTTGTCATATGTTGCGCTTCAAATAGAGTCCGGATTCGCACTGGATCGGTTGTGATCGCAAAGAATCCAGGTCCGACGGATGAAAGTGACAGCATTATGACCGCTGAGTCTTCCTGCAAAGGCCTCAGGGCTTCGGCAATATCATTGATGCGCGGTAGGACAAATGAGCAATTTCGTATGCTTCCCATATCCCAACGATAGTCGAATACGAGCGACTTGCACGGAGCAAAATTTCCAAGCGCAAGCGCGGGAAGCACATCATGAACCAGGCGGTACGCAATTTGTGGACCGTACGCTTCGCCAGTGGTGATAAACGCCTTCATGTTGTCCTCCTCACGCTGCATCAAGTCGAGCGAGTCAGGATGATCAAAATCATTTGGCACACCAATGACGATACTATAGTCAGTCGGAATTTTTACCTGCGCTATCGGTGTTGCTTCGCCCGCAAGGACGATAATACCGCCCTCATAATTGCCACATACGACCGATCCACCGATACATTGGACAGCCGTGAGCGTATCATCACTTCCATCGATCTCTTCACCATGATTTTGCGCGCAATAGAGACTCAAATCGTGTGCGGCGATTGGATGACCGTACAGTTCATTGATCGCGCTTGCCACACTAGCAATCGTACCACTACTCGAGCCAAGCCCACAGTGCCTCAGCCCTGCCTCGTCTTTGACGTCAACAGTGAGCTGACCGCGGATATCGAGTGCCTTTTGCATCATGCGAGCAGCGTGAAGGACAAGTGTCCGGCGGCCTGTCGTAGGTGTTATGATGAGCTCTGACGGTTTCGTCTCGTCTATCGTAACTGTGACAGTTTTGTAGAGGCCGACGCAAACGTCGATTTGTCCCGCAGTGTAGACAAGCGAATCATTGGTTGCGATTTTTGCTGGATCCAGCGCCATCGCTTCTAGTCGAGCCGGATACTTGATCATCATCCGACGTGACGGCACCATTTGAGGTGTTTTCGAAACAGTACATGGATTATGGATCGTGCCTGCTGCAAATGTTGCAACGTCCTTACTCATGCGCGATTCCTTCGAGTTTCTCTATCGCTCCAATTGTCTCATTGAGCAATACATCAAGGATGTCAGTCGTATAGACGCCACTACCCACGCTACCGTCAGGGCGGATCTTGAAGTTATCACGTGCAAGCTTGCGATGCGGGTAGCGAAACTTTTTGAGACATTGCAGAACACGTATCGCCTGCTTAGACAGCTGACCGTCGTTATCTTCGATAGCTGACCGTAAAATGCTTTTGCCGTCGTTTTTGTGGATACCTAGTTTGAGATACGCACGTTGTTCGGGACTGAGATAGCGGACATTGTCGGCGAAGTAATTCTGATAGAATGGATTGTCACAATCCACGCCCCATAGCAGGTAGTCGACTGCGATAAATTGAAGTTGCGCACCACCCGAACCTGCATACAACTTACCACCTATCGTCAGTGGCTCGAAATACGGCCTGAGCTGACCACTGAAGTACGCAGGTGACACGCCGCGCTTCACGTCGATGATAGAGGTAATCATGTCAGCGATACTACTCTCCATCGCGGCAAGACCAGCAATTTTTCCTTCGTTGACGTATGTCTCGAGGCTAGACTCGACACTTTCTGCTCCGCTTCGTACAGACTCGATAAACAAGCGCTCTTCGGGTGAACCTGTAAATGACCGTTCTCGCTCGCCTCGAGGATTGGCAAGCGCGTATGTCGATACGGTACCTCGGGGGATCATGCAAGCAATTTTCCCTAAACCGAGCAGGACTGACTCGATCCTGCCGCCTTCAACTACTAAATCAGCTCCGTGCCGGAGACTGGAACTGAGAAGAAAGTCGAGGTCCCGCATTGCTGCCGTCGCTGAATCCTTGTCGTAAGTTGTCGTATCGAGACGGGCGACAACACCGTCGACAATTGTGCCGATGGCGCCAATGTCAGCTGATCCATTAAGAGCCGGAAGGTCTCGAAGCTCCCGGTCAATTCCGAGCGGATCAAGCTCACGTACTCTCTGAAAAGTCATCTTATATAGGACTCCATTGATTGGTATTGTGGTGCATTATAACTTGAAGTATGATTATTGTCAAATATATTTTTTTGTGGTACTCTACACCAAACAACATCAAGGAGAGATTATGCTGTTTGTTACCGGTTATCATGCATCTGGCAAGTCCGAAATATCGAAGATATTAGTAAATGATTTCAATCTACTACATATCGAGACGAGCGCCCTCGTGAGACAAGCGCACCATCTAGACGCGCCGCACATGCCACTTGGCGCATGGGCGAAGCGGATGGAGCATGACTACGGCAGCACTGTGTTTGACGACCTTATCGCTGATACGACCATGACGCAGCTGACGATAGATGCTGATCGAGGGTGGTATTATGACGACATCGTCATATCAGGAAACCGCAGTTATGATGGCATTAGTTATATCACCGAGCGTCTACGGGAGTATGGGGCACCGATTCGTCACGAGCAATCGATTCTTCTCATTGAAACACCTATCGAGGCGCTCTATGATCGATTTCGTCAGCGGGATCGAGAAGAGGGCGACAAGTCCATGTCGTTCGAGGAGTTCATCACTGTCATGGACGCTGAACGTGACCGCGGGATCGAGGCTATTATTGAGCATGCGACCCATCGCATCAATAATTCTGGTGGTACGAGAGCACTGCGAGATAGTATCTATACGTTTGCACGCGATGCTCGCTACACTCCACGCGAACCACACGAGGATGAGCGATTCCGTCATGTATAATGAGAGCATAATCTGAGGAGCACAATGAAATCTATCACGTACATCACCGGTAATATGGGTAAATATGAGAATGCGAAAGTATTTCTAGGTAAGTATGATATTGAGGTTCGGCAACAAAAACTGTCGCTTGATGAAATACAGGGAGACGACGCTGTCGCTATCACTGTGCGAAAAGCAAGAGACGCATACGCGCAACTCGGCAGGCCACTATTTGTCAATGACGCATCATGGATTATCCCAAGCCTCAATGGGTTTCCCGGACCATACATGCGAAATATGGTCGAGTGGTTCACAATGGATGACATCTTGACTTTGATGGCTCATAAAACTGATCGGACCGTTATTCTCCGTGACACAATCGTCTATATCGATGATCAAGGCGAGCATGTATTTACTCATGATACGGTCGGATCAATTTTAGCAGAGCCCGCTGGTGAACCGCGCGGCCCATTCATTACTCAGATATTTTCTCTTCGCAAGGACGGCAAAAGTATCTCAGAGGACTCAACAGTTGGTTTCAGCGAGGAAGAGGCCGTGCTGTGGGATGAATTCGGTACCTGGCTATCGTCTTAGCAGTCAGTACAATGAGCAAGCAAGCTGCGATCTAGCCAACCCCGATCGCAGACAACAAGAGTTGGAGTGCAGTCTGTGTGCTGTGACAATGCCAAAAGTAGATCATATGTGTGCACATTGATACTTTCCTTTGGGGGGATATTGATACTGTCACTAAACACTGCAATTCGCATATGTACTCCCAGATTATTATTCTGTTATATAATACTACTCTGAATTAGTCAATCATTTCGCTAGGTGGATATACCCTCTGAGCAAGTAGATTTTTTATTTCTTCATTTTACAAATCGAATGATTTGGATCAAACCAAATGATGTCGAAAACTCCATCATCTCTAAGGTAACCAAACAATCTTTTTTTGTTGTCAATTCTCAGCGAGAAGATTCTATCTTCAATCAAATTCCTATCCTGAAGAATTTTTTGTGCATTTGGGTCAATCCGTTGAATATCTATGAAATGGTTCTTCGTTTTACCGTCATCGTGCGTTTCTTTTTTAATCTCTCCCCAAGTCTGGTTCTCCTTGGCGATAAGATATGTATATATCATACCCTTTATGCTAGTGCCATGAGGAGACCACTCGTGATTATCATTGTTACAAATGCTGAATCTCCACGAAGGGTTTTTCTTATCATATCCAGTATTGTCGAGATAGCTTAAGCTTGCTATCTTTGGTATTTTTGAGGCTATGTTGTTTTGTGATTTCGGTGTTTTACGTGATCTATCATTACCCCTATAGCCCACCGTAGTATTCCTGCATAATCTCTTTTTCGATAATAGTATTTGATGGGTAGCCCTGGGGTGTGTCTCCGCGAGCTTTTATCCAAGGTAGCTCATTATGCGTAAGTGAACTCAGCTCATAGGCCTTCTTCTGGCCGTAGTAGTTGATGACTGAGTTCATTGTCTCTTTCTGGGAATCAGTAAAGTTATCAACCTCGCTTTCAGAAAGAAAGTCTTTTGCTATTTCGAATGTTTTCGCATGTTTTTTATACAGATCTACACAAACAGGGCCATTTGACCATGCTTGAAAATCTTCATCAAAAAGAGGAGACCCGTCCCATGCCAATGACCATGCCTGACAATAATAAGTAAGCTTTTGAAGCTTTAGGGAGGTCAAATCATCACCCATATAGCTACTTACTATATACCTGGCTACATTATATATAGAATGTTTACTCATATGTATACCTATCAATACTATAGCATAAGCACTATAGCGATTACTTAATAACAAGGTCGGTAGACCTTTACCGTGAGCCTATACTAACTTCAATCAATTCTATCATATCTAGGGGTATGTTATAATAACCCTGTCTAGATTTTTCAATGCAGCAGGGTTATTTATTACCCCGACTTCGGAAATGGGCAACCGTTGATAGAAGTTGGGTATACCCTGCTTTGAAAAGTCTAGACAACCTGCAACGGTTGTCCTTTTTTATTAGAAATTTTCAAACATGGGGGGTATATTATGAAGAAAATACTGAAGTGGTTTTTTATAGGTCTTGCAATATGCATTTACCTTATAGCGATGTTGGTAGTGGCGAGTGTTTTATTACCGAAATCGGATGCGTCCATCGAAGATAAATCCAAAGTATCTCAAGTAAAAGAAAAGCCTAAAAAGCCAAAGCACAAGTACTTGGACTTCTATAAGTGGGTCACAACGGTAGACACCAAGGATATGAGCTTCACTAGATCGGCGTCAATTGAATCTGTTTGCGGGATCTATAAAGACGTAGACGGTGATGGCGACAAAGACTTCTACACTAAGAAGACCTGTATGCAAGAGAAGTACAAAGAATACATAGCACCCGAAGCATTTGATACAGGAACCATTCAAGATATGAGCAAAGATTTATGCGCTGAAGAAGACTTAAACCGCTACTCATATATTTGTAGTAGGTTTGGTGACATGCTAATTCGTATCAAGTCAGCAAAAGGTGGTGTAGATAAAAATAAAAATTATTTTGATGCAGAGGCTATATATAACGATATTGCATCCAAATAAGGACAATGTACAGTGGTCGTATGAGCAAAGAATTATTCAAAAAACTTATCAAGAAAGCGTCCAAACCCGTTGAATCAAGTACGGGAAAATAACCTCGCTTCGGTGATTGTATCGAAACGAATGTTCGTCTAGATATAATTGTAGGTGTTTTTTCGATACCCAACAGTGAGTTCCGCGAATGGAGCGTTTAAGGTGGCTCCAGTATCCTTCAATTGTGTTAGTGCAAACATCACCATCGGCCCATTGCCATCTAGAGTGATTTACGGAAGCGTGCTCATAGCCAAACCACGCAAGCTTTTTATATGCACGATAGTCGTCACTATAAACACTTGTTTTTGTTTTCACCTTTGAATAGATTTGCGGCAAGAGAACTCTTGCTCCAGTACTTTTAACATGGACTGTTTTAACATATCCACCTCTCTCAATAGCTCCGAATACGGGTGCTTTTTTTGAAAAACCATACTTCCTGCGATGTCTACCACCGATGTAGGTTTCATCTACTTCAACAGTTCCTTCGAGCATTGGGGTTTTATCTTGCATGAGTAAACGTATTTGTCTGCACATGCGCCATGCTGTTTTATAAGTGACGCCAAGTTGGCGTTCTACTTCTCTTGCCGATATGCCATTTCGAGCGACTGAGAATAGATAGATCACATAAAACCAGCTCCACAGACTTGTGGTTGAGTTTTCGAATATCGTTCCTGCGAGCGGATAAACATGGCTGTCGCATTCAGAACAGACGAATCCCTTGCGTCCAGTAATCGGATGCCATTTTACCCCGATAGTGCCGCAACGAGGGCATGTTTCGGCGTAGCGATTTTTCAGCACTGCACGCAAACACGCTGTGTCGTCTGGATATTCTTTGTTAAATTGTTGGACTGTGTATTTTGATAAGGATTGGTGCTTATCTTGCATCGAGATACACTAAATAGACCTTCTGCAAAGTCGCACACCATTACGTACCTCGCCTTTAGGCTATTTGTAGTCCACCCTTGGAGTCATCATAACTTGGTGTAGAAAGCTGACTCGTCAATCTTGTATATCATATCATCAGGCGTGATTTTCATCAAACCGAATACTGTCTACTTGCTCAGAGGGTATATCCACCTTTCGCTACCAGAATCAACGATATTCATAGTGATACACAATTTTGCTACAATAGCCTGCATGACTAAGCTAAGAGTAATCATCCGCGCGCTCATTATAGACAGCAATAAGATACTGCTCGCCCGCAACAAAGATGCAAACTTTTGGTACCCACCCGGGGGAGGCTGGGAGTTTGAGGACGAATCGGTAAAAGACAGTGTAAAACGTGAGGTTACCGAAGAAACTGGCTACAGCGTTCATGTTGATTCTCTACTATAGGTACGGGAGTTCCGCGAGCCCGAAAAAGACAAGGTTTCTCTCGAGACATTCTGGCGCACCTCTATCGCCGACGACAACCGGCAAACCCCAGAGGGTATGGCAGCGCATATCGACCACGACAAGAACGGTGCCGTCGAAGAATGTCGGTGGTTTTTACTAGACGAACTATCTGATGTCAAAGTGCTACCGAAGTTCGTAAAGCAGATGCTTACAAACCCACCACTCGACAAACAGGTATTCATCGACGAATAGTAAATTACGAGACAGCACTCTTAAACAGTCCGCCTATACTCCACTTCCCATTCAGGTCTAATTGGTTTATAGGATCAGTCACATACACATAGTTATTTGCTATTCCTCCCTCCACTGGATCCATCTGCATGAATCTGCCCAGTACTGGTATATAGACTCTGGCTCCCATTTGGATAGGGTGAACGATAACGGTTAGTGTTCTATCGGGATTGACGGCTAGTATTGTGCCAACATGCAAGTTAAGTGAGCTGTAAGTGATAGTATTAGTTGACAAAATTATAATATAATGATATTTTATTATAAAGCAGAGAGATAGGAGACAACATGTCTGCTCGTACCACTGTCACACCGCGTAGCCTCATACAGAGTGTTGGCACCGGCCAGGTGGAGATGTGTGCACACCCCGGAACAGGAAACTCGTTGTTTCTCACCGTCCTCGCGAGCGATGGCACGCGCGTTACCTATGAAATGCGCTGGGACGCCATCGACTACATGGCGGTCGTCAGAACAGTCAAGGATCACGAGCGCAACAACTTTTACTATTTCGCCGTCCTGGAAGCCGTGTGGCGGGTGGGTGAAGCGCTGCGGCTCTGCGCCCGCGATGGCGCGTTTGACTGGCAGGAAGTTGGCATCATCGAAGAGATGATGTTCGACAAAGCCGGCTTCGCCGGCTCGTTCTAGCCCCGATTTCTCAGGAGTAATACACCCCGAGAGATCGGGGTGTATTAGTTTGTACGCATGGCTCAAGCTATTTCGAACGCTTTTCGATGATTTCCTGCGCCACGTTTGGCGGGACTTCTTCGTAGTGCGCGAGCTCCATGGTGCTGGCAGCGCGGCCTTGGCTCATACTGCGGATGTCGCCAGTATAGCCAAACATGTGTTCCTCCCTCCACCGGATCCATCTGCATGAATCTGCCTAGTTCTGGTATATAGACTCTGGCTCCCATTTGGATAGGACGAGTCAGGTAGTCTGTTTCGGTGGCTTTAGCATGAGTACCGAGGTAGTCGTTGCTGGTGCCAGGTGTGGCGTTGGTGGGTGCGGTATGATTTGCTAGTTGTTCACCGAAGGGGCCGGTGGGGGTGATGATGGTTGGGGTACCATCGGCATTCACTGTTGCCATGGTATCACCATGCAGGTTACTGAGGCTGTAGGTGGTAGCACCAGCACTAGTGCTTTGTGGTTTGATGGTGACGCGTATACCACCGGCAAGGCTGAGGTATTTTTGGGTGATGGTACCCGTGGGGTTGGTGAGGAAGTCGGGGGAGTGGGTCGTTAAGGTACGACAGCAATATTATGTACTAAATATTCTTTTCCAGGGCCAGGCCTTTATACCAATATTCTTTTCCAGGGCCAGGCCTTTATACCCAGGCCTTTATGCCCAGGGTCACTTCATAAGTCTCAGGCTCTGGCTCTTACAGCCTAGAATATCTTCTTGACATCATCGATCAGACGGTCGATGTCTGCATCTAGCTTACGTGCTTTAAAGCGCTTGCTTATTGTCTCTAGCCTATCGAGTATTCTATCGCGGACAAATCGCTCTTTTGCAGCATCGTCAGGTAGCGAAAAGTATTCGTCATCGATAGTAATCCACGCACCGATAGATTTTTCGCTTGGTCGGTAATTATCGACATCTTTCATAGCCGGCCAATTTGGCAGAGGGTTGACATTGAACCGCAAGAGCACAAGAGAAATATCTTTACCATAGTCGCCAGAAAGATGGTTTTTAAAGCGAGCAGAGAGGCCGCTATGACCATCAGGGCCCCAGAGATAATGGTGAAACACCTTCGCCTGCGCATCCAGCAACTCCGCTCGTCCCATATCGGCTAACTTTCCTAGATTACGCTCTTCATAGTAGATATACGACTCAGATCCACTACTAGTACAATACACTCCGAGGCCGCTACTTCTTATCTTTTGCAAATCGTTTTCAGTCACCATGGTTCAATATTCTCCTTGTTAATATTGCATCCTATGCATATTTATTCAATGGGCCCGGCATCATTAGGTTCTGCTTATTTCTCCACGGATACCCACCTCGCTGCGCTATGCTCTCATCATCGGTGGGCTCATGCGCATCAGGAAGCGTCAGTATTCAGATGTCTAGTTATAAATTTTTTTACCACATTAACATTTTCCCACGAGTCAGATATATTGTAAGGTGCACTAGCTCGGGGACTCCTTGAAAGATGTAGAGTGCCGTCTTCAAGTGATGGTAGGTATAGGCTGTCATAGTGCTTCTCCAACCACTGTCGATAGGGTTGTTTAAAGTCGTTTGAAAAAAGCTTGTTGTCCGATAGTATAGACAGCTGCTCGAGTGGAGTCATACTGCATTCAGACACCGTCCGCACTATTTCTTCTCTTTTGTATGCATCTTTTTCGACCAGAGCACAGAGCATCAAAGCAATATGCACTCCCTCAAGACCCGTCAAGTGATCTGACATCTGGTGCCATGATACATCATCAAGCTTGTAACTATATGAAGGTTGAGGTCTTTTTTTTACAGCGTTCCTCTTTTCTGTAGTCGTGTCTAGGCCCACAGTTTGTATGTTTCCCTTGCCAAATAGCTTCTCAAGCTTCAGTTTGGTAACGCTTATGTATTTCTTTTTCACTTATATTATCTCCAGGTTATATTATTAACATATATGACCTGAGTCTCAATACCATACATGTCGAATATCTCTCGATCCTTCTGGTATTGCAACCCACCATACATAGCATTGCCACTCTTTACTTCAACATTAAACGGTAGTGCGTTTTGTGGATACACCTGGAAATCTGGATATCTATAGCCCAACGAAGTATAGTAAGACGGTTATGATAAAACGCTTGAACTGCCATAGGCCGTCTGTAATTGTTTTGCCACTTGCGTCTCTGCTGCAGCTCCAACTGCTTTGTTAATCGCAATTTGTGTCTGCGGTGTTGAGACCTTTGTTGTTTGCGTCGCCTTTGTTGTGCTAGTCGACTTTGTGTTCCCTCTCGATGTCGCGCCCATGGGGGCCATTATCTGCATAGTTCGCACAACAGCCTCACCGACCTTTAGTGCGGTACCAGAGTCTTTTGTCACTGGCTGTAGCATGGCCGCGACAGAAATGCTTCAAGCGTTTCTTCAAGGGTTTATCCCTGGAAGATACGATTATATGTTATAAATTATACAATTAACTATCTGCTAGTTCTCGCTTTATCGTATCGCGTTCTCGCTGGAGTGATTCATAATTATCGACAAAATCCCTGTAGTGATCTGGTGAAATAAATAGTTCTAGGAGTGGTCGGATATCTATCCAGCTGCGACACCTATTATTTACATAATCCGCGTAGCTTGAGTGTGACCATTCGTGAAAACGATGGTGGTTTAGGTGGATATATCGTGTGATGTGCATCAATTGGCCATCTTCGATGATGGGTACGGCTTTATACGTAGACTCGAACAGGCTTGCCGCGTTGTTTGTACTTTTTGTTGAAATACATGGAATACGAAGTGAGGATGCTTTTCATTGCCCTGCTCAGTCCTGACTCGTCGTAGATATGTACAAGGAGGTGGAAATGGTTTCCCATGAGACAGTAGGCATTAAGGCGCGCGTCGTTATAAAAGTTGCGATATAGCCGCCCTCGTTCATCTGCGACAGCCTCGGGGGCGAACGCGCGCATCAATAGTAATTCGAAGTATTTGTAATCACTCTCATCTCGAAATATTTTATTCAGATTCCAACCACGGCTATATACGTGATAATAGGTATTTGCGACAAAAATCTTAACTGTATTTTTATTGGGCATAAACTATACTATATACTATTTCCGAATCTCCGGGGATAAACCCTGGCTCCTCCATTATGTCGGGGCCTGACCCTGGAAAGAAATCAGAAATTTCGTGTGTCAGAATGTCAAGACCAGGCCTCAACTCCTTTACTGTAACCTGCCCCAATCTTAAAGCTCTAAGCACTCCGACCAAAACGGTACATGTACGTTTTCAATCATTGATACGTTGTCTTGATTGCCGAATTCGCGCATCAAATAATCCTCTATACCTACTCCGTATACTGCCGAGTCAGTGAATTGGTATAGTGATATTACAACTGACTTATCTCGAGATGCGCTACGTGCAGCGCATCGGTGTGAGTATATTGGAAAAAGCGGTGGCGCATTGTGTATCGCTGCCATAGCCTTAGCAACCGATTCATCTATACTTTGCGGTTTGTCGCCAAATAGTGGGCACCAAAAGTTATTATTAGAAATATCGAAACGTATCACATTTTCTAAATCTCGATAAAAATCATCGTGCACGTTCTGTGGCTTTTGCCAGTCGTAGAACATATTACCAATCGGTAGGAAGTGGTGAAGCATTTCTTTAAAGTCGGCGGGCATGGGAGCACCGAAAACGCGCTCTATCTCATTTATTTCATCGTCTGTGAGGCCGGTTTGAAGTTCCGCTCCTGATTTAGTAATAAGCATTTTCATATTCTCAATATTCATTTTTATACTCTCACTCAATTCTTATTATCGTCTTATAGTGGTCGGCGGTGTGCCATATTGACCCATCGCTGCCTCTAATTATACGCTCCGAGCCGCGCAAGCCATTTTGCAACATTGGCTGGACATCCCACTCTGTATAATTTATTGGCTTACCAAGATACTCTTTTGGTAGTAGCTGCGAGCCTGCTCGACCATCGTTTAACCACTGGCCGCCTCCTTTAGTGAATTGCGCTGAAAACTTAAAGTCATTATTCTTTAGGAAGTCGACTGTTTTCTGCGCGTTGTACGACATTTGCTTTGGTGTTGTGCTGGCAATATTCTTTATTTCTTGCCTTGTAACCTGCTTCGCAATCGTTTTTACTTCTTGTTTTACGACAGCCTTCGTTGCTTTCTTCGCTGTTTGCTTTACTGCTTGCTTTGGTACAAGCTTAAACAGTGCGACGACTGCAATCCGAATTAGATTTGCCAAGAACTCACCAGTTGTATCGGTTTGATTCACCGGATCCTGTGCATACACATAATCATTCAGCGTTCCTCCCTCCACCGGGTCCATCTGCATAAACCTGCCTAGTTCTGGTATATAGACTCTGGCTCCCATTTGGATAGGACGAGTCAGGTAGTCTGTTTCGGTGGCTTTAGCATGAGTACCGAGGTAGTCGTTGCTGGTGCCAGGTGTGGCGTTGGTGGGTGCGGTATGATTTGCTAGTTGTTCACCGAAGGGGCCGGTGGGGGTGATGATGGTTGGGGTACCATCGGCATTCACTGTTGCCATGGTATCACCATGCAGGTTACTGAGGCTGTAGGTGGTAGCACCAGCACTAGTGCTTTGTGGTTTGATGGTGACGCGTATACCACCGGCAAGGCTGAGGTATTTCTGCGTCACTGTGCCTCATGGATCAGCGAAGAAATCGGGTGAATTAATTGTCAAGGTGTAATGGAAATATTATATCCTGAACTTATCTCTCCAAATTCGAATATTTATGTAAATACCTTGTCCTCAGAATGAGGCATTAACACCATCATTTTACTCTAAATTAACCTCATCCCCGGTAGCTAAAAACTTGTTCACATATTGCTTAGGAGTAAAATCGCTATACCGCATACATGAATACACCTCTGTTAAATCTCCAATATCTTTGTCAACTAATTTGAATACCTCGCTGTATAAACAGTCTTCAAGTCCAACCGATTTACAGTATTCGTTCGTATGCTTGGCTACTTTCGTTAATGCCCCATCTTTTGAATTTGCTAAAACAATAACCGTGCGCTCCTCGTAAAACTCATTATCTGGATCGAATACCAGCGATCGAACTCCATACCATTGCTTTAATTTCATATTTGATTCCTTTCTATACGGGAGCTCCGCCACCCGGCCCGTACAGCAACCCATTATAGATCGTCTTAGGCATTATGATCATCCAAATTATCGGAAGGCGTGTAGTTGGCTTGGCAGATATATTGACTTTAGGCGTCGATGTTTTTCCACTTGGTTTGAGTGTCGGAGTTGATGGTTTCGAGTTTGACCATCGTGATTTCCTTACGCCCGATATCTTTTCATTGTATTTAACTTTGTCGAGAGCTTTTTGATACTCTTTTGAGTTAATTTTAGTTTTTGGACCATTTAAAAGTTCCTGTTCCCTATACGATAAGACTTTAGGTTTCGCCTGCTGCTTACCGTGCTGCGCCTCTCCGCTCAAATCGAAGTTATTCACCGGATCATTTGGATAGTTGTAATTGTTATCTACACCACCATCTACCGGGTCAATACTCAGAAACCGTCCTAGCACTGGTATGTAAACACGCGCACCCATTTGGGTGATACCACCCACTATAGCACTGGTTTCTATATCCGTCATCTTCTCGTGTTGACCGACGTAGCTGTAGGTGGTGCCGGATGCAGTGTTGGTTGGAGTAGACGATGGGGCGAGTTGTTGCAGTGGTTCTGGGGTGGTGAGCGCACCGCCACGTGTGGTAGTAGTCTGTGGTTGGGTGGGGAGTACTTCGCCGAAAGGGCCAGTCAGGAAGGTGCTGGTAAGGGCTCCGTCGGCGTTGACTGTCGCCATCACATCGCCATGGATATTAGGCACGCTATAGGTAGTGGCACCAGCACTGGTGGATTGGGGTTTGATGGTCACTAACACGTCACCCGGGAGTGTCAGATACTTTTGCACCACTGTACCAGTATTGTCGGTGAGGAAGTCGGGAGTGTCGCCACTGCCAGTGAAGCCATAGTTGACGAGGCTAGTGGTGGTGCCCGCTCCGTCTTTATGCTCGCGTGTGACGATACGGCTCTGGACGTCACGGATGAAGCTAGTGGTGCCATTGCCTCCGATACTTGTGTTACGATCAGTGGAGTCGTAGCCAAAGGTTGTTTTATGAGTAGCGTCACCAAGGCTAGTAGTATTGCCGTGGGTGTCGTACTGGACATTTGTGAGCGATGGGTCGCTGCCGCTTACCAGCTGATCGGCGTTGTTGTAGCAATACGTAGTGGTTTGGCCGTTGACTGTCATGCTGGTGCGGTTGCCGTCTTTACCTGCATCATACCCAGCTGGCAGGCTACAGCTAGCGTGCTGGGCGCCAAAACCGTAGCTATAGGTATTGCTGCCGATAGTGGCACTTGTTAAGCGACCGGCTTTGTCGTAGATGTAGGATTTGCCAACCCCCAGTTCGGTGCCGTTTTGAATGTCGCCACTCGTATACCTAGTTATTTGGTCGGTGAGTGTTTGGCCGTTTGCCAGCGTATAAGTATTGCTGTTTTCTCTACCGAGCGTGTCGCGCGTTATACTACTTAGGCTCATGCCTGCTGGGTACTGCACGGACTGAATGCGGCTAAATTCGTCGTACGTGACGGTCGCCATGGTCACGGTGTCGAGTTTTTGTTTCACGAGCCGGTCGTACTGGTCGTATTCGTAGCTTTCGGTGCCAATGGGGCTAGTACGGCTTGTGAGTTTGCCGAAATCGTCGTACGTGTTCGTGGTGACGTTGTTTTTTGCATCGGTGTATTTGACGGTGCGGCCGAGCAAGTCGTTTTCGACCGATATAGTACCACTGTCGTCGGTAGTGCTAGTGACAAGCGGATTGCCACCGACGGCATAGTTGTTAGCTATAGTACGGCCGTTTTTGCTGTTCATGTACGGCACTACTGTTTGGGTTACGCGACCGCGGGTGTCGTAGCTGGTACACGTCCACGGGTCGCTATTGTAGCGTGTAGCTACTACGTCGCCCGAATGGTTGTACACAGTGGTGGTAGTGCGGCCGGTGGGGTCTACCTTTCCTTTTGGCATACCCGCTTGTGGTGCCGGGTCGGTTTCGGGTGTGCAGGGGTTGTCGGCTGTTTCGGTGCCACCATAGTGCTGATAGGTGGTCGTGGCACCACCGGGCAGTGTTTTGCTCGTCTGGCGCAGATAGCCCGCCCCTGGGGCTTCGTACGTAGCCTGAGACACATAGTTTAGCCCAGTTGGGTCGAGCGTAGTGCTGCCGACTGTTCCATAGGCAGGGTTGGCATATTGGGTGGTACTAGTGACATTGCCGAGCTGGCTGTCGTAGGCAGTGGTGCTAGTGGTAAGGTTGTAGCCGGCGGTAATGCCGAGGGGCGACCAGCGATCGTTCACGCCACTCGCTGTGCTGACAAGGGTGTTATCTGCACGATACAGATTGATCGAAAATGCCAGTCGAGAGCCATATTTGGCCGCTTCGATGACGAGGTTTGGCGCAGTCCCGGCAGTGAGGGTGAATAAGCCCGAGTAGCCACAGACAACCGTGGAATTGCGATTGTCCCACTGGTTAAACTGAAGTTGGTTATCGACAAACACGCGTATGGCATCTGTGTAGCAAACTAATAGCTTGTATTGACCGGTAGCGGGTGGGGTCATGAGTTTAGCCGTGGCCCGTAGCCCTACACCATCCATCCCTACTCCTGGAGTAATTGGTAATGCAAAGTTGTTGTTGTCGTACCAAAGCCGTGAAAGGTCGCTACTGAAGCCCGTCGTATTGTAACGCGGCGCACCGGTCAGGGTTTTGCCTTTTACGTCGTACCACGACACCGCCGGGCCCTTCATACCATCCGACTCGTCATAGCCCGTGCTGGTATGGGGCACATTGTTCACCTGCGCGGCAACAGGCTTCCTGTCGGCTCCAAACCACGCGCTGGGCGCAGGGCCATAGCTATCAGTTGCGCGGTCGAGCACGTCGTAGATTGTTGTGCTCTTCATTCCAGTAGCGTCGGTCTTGCTGAGCTGAAGGTCTTTCACACTATCCCACTCGGTTTTGACAGACTTGCCGGTTAGGTCGGTTTCGGCAGTGGTGCGTAGCAGGGTGTCATACTGAATACGCTTGCTATAGCCGCTCGGTTCGCTGGCACCGGCAATGTGTAGTTCGGCAATACCTTGGTAGTCAAATCCTATACTCAGGTAGCCTAGCAAGAACTCGAATATATAGCCATCGCAGTTGCTCTGAGTAGAGGTAAAGTGTTCACCACCGACACGGCACCGATACAGCGGCACAGTCCCTGCTGGTTGCGGCTTGGTACGATCGTAGGCGTAGCCGAGCCTGCCCAAAATCCCCGTTCCTTCACAGTTGCTGTCGAGCGACACCATTTCATTGCTTGTGCCAACAACGCAACTATATAGTGGGGTGAGGTTGGTACCGCTATCTTTGAATATGTAGCCATGGGTAAATTCGAGTATGTAGCCAGGCAGGTTGGACGCTATACTGGCGCGGTGATCGCCAGTAGTGAGGTTGTAGAAACGACTCACAGGTAGCTGGCTTGATAATTTATAGCCAAGTGCATGCTCGAGCCGCTGAGCAGCTGCCGTAGCAGCTGGTGCTTTGACCGAACTAATACGGCCAAGAGTGTCGTAGGTTAGTGTGGTCAATACACTATTATCGACAGCACGGATACCAGCCGCGATTGCATCGGCCGCGACACTATCGCGCACGTCGGTAATACGCCCATACTGGTCGTAGGCATAGTCGGTCACCTGCCCGCCTGGCTGTACAATGCGTGCCAAGTTACCGCTACTGTCGTAGTAGAAGTTTGTCGTGTCGCCATCGCTGGTAGTGAAGGCACACAGTTTACCACTTGGTGCATCGGCAAAGCTACTGATGAGACCAAACAGCGCCGAAGGATTGTTGGTGCCGTTTTTGTCGCATATATTGTTGGTTTCGTTGACACCTTTGTATATGACCGTCCCATAGCGGGCGCTGGTGGTACCGTCTTCGATTTTGAGCAGTCGTGATGGCGATCCGCCGTAAGTGTATTTGAGCGCAGCAGGCTGACGATCGTCAGTTGGTGACGATACCGATTGCAGCGTACCGTCGGCGTTGAATACATACGTTCGGCCGTCGGTGTCGGCCAAGGTATAGGTGTTGTCGGCGTTTTTGCTCAGCGTGCCGTCTTCGTTGACCGGGGGCGTGTAGCCGCCGTTTTTGTAGCCGTACTCATGTGTACTGCCGGTTGAATCTTCGAGAATCACTGAGTTCGTAGTTACTCGTAGCCGCTCGTAGGCAACATTGCCGTCGGCATCAATACCAAGCTTCCACTGTGCGGGGAGCACATTGGCGTCTGGCGTGAGCCAGGTAGCTGGCACAGACTGTGCGGCATAGCCATTGCCCTGCACCTGTAGGTTTAGCTGAGCACCGCCACCGTGGTCATACCAGTCGACCTGGATCGGAATAGGCGTGTTGGCGGGCAGTGACACCGCACTACCCCAGTAGGTACCGGCATGGTCAACCAAACTATCGAGTGGCGTTTGCCAGGTGCCAGTATTTACTTTTATACGGATACCGTCGTCCGAAGTAGCACCGAGCGTATAGCTACCAGCAGTGGGAACGGTTATGTAGCCAGTCCAGCGCGCCATAAAGTTGTCGGCCTGGAGTCCTTGTGCTGGCCCATTCAATCCAAAGTTGAGAGTCATACTGCTATCAACTCGCTGCATCATAAGACGAAATGGATCAGCTGCTGCGGCATCGAAGTCGTGAGCATTGGCATTGTCCGTATAGTACCGACCGGTCAGACCATAGCCGAGCGGAGAATTGACCACGTCGCTATAGAGCCAGTCTGACGACACTACCTGCTCCGGCACCGCGCCTTTGACATACAATTTAGCATTGGCCGCACCAACGGCATCTAGGTATTCAACTTTGATCGGCACCGCCTGCCCTGCGCTCAGGCTTATACTTTTCGTCGTGTCATAGCATATGCCACTATAGCAATTCTGGTTGTATTGCTCGGCACCATTTACCCACACCCTCATTGTGTCATCATTGGACCCGCCAAAATTGTACGTACCCGTGACCGGCGCCACAAACTGCCCCGTCCAGCGCGCGTAGAACCAATCGTTGGTTATCGCCGGCGTGGGTGATCCACTACTCCAGTTGTTGTCGATGTTTTGGTCACGCCTTGTCACGGTGGCAGCCGAGCTGGGCGCACCACTCGCAAAACTATAGTTTGCAGGTAAATTCCAGTACTCGGCACTTAAGCCCCTTTTTGCCCGGTTTGGCGTGTTGTAGCTAAGGTTTAGGCCGATTGTACCACCCAGTGCCTTCATACCGTGAGTGCCCACGCCCATGGTGGCATTTCCAGTCGCAAGGTCGATACCCACCGGACCGACTGTGTCATAGCTCTGAGTGCTGTCTTTGCCCGTACGTAGATCTACTTTAAAGTTGCGCGTCCAGTTTGGATTTGTCTGAGTCGCACCAAGAGTGTACACATGCCAGTAGTATGTGGTACCGTCTTGTAGTACGCCATCGGGTATTGTCCATTGCGGGGACGAAATCCATCCCGAATTGATGACTGCTCCACTTTCGGCGTCGGGGTTAGTGCTTACCCTGAAATAATATTGAACTGTATCGCCATCGGCATCTGTAACCGCGTTAACACGAAGTGTTGGCTGTGTGTCAACAACAACTTGTGCATTTGCAGGTGAAACAGCCGGAGCAACTGGGGTCGGCGTGTCATACACCACGGTTGCTGTCATGTAGTGATATGGCTTGAAACTCTTGTACGCGCCCTCTTCACCCCACACACTCCATACCGCGCCCATGTCGCCCGATGCAACCGTGTTATTCAGTTCATTGGTGAAGTTGATGTCAAAATCAGTCCCCGCCCATGCATTACCAATGTAAATACCCGTACAGTTAAATCCAATGCATGTCGCATGGCCCATATAGATGTTTCTACCATTGGTATCACCATTGGCGTTAGGCTGAAACGTACCGTGCATGTTTGCATTAACAATGCGCTTGCCTGCAAGCTCTGGGTATGGAAACTGGAACAGTGTGCGCCAGCTTTTCCAACCGTTGTCGTAGATAGAGCCGGTATTGATCCAGCATGTCCAGCCGTTGCACGAGTATCCATCTGACTTAAACATCCAGTCAGTCTGGTCATTGACTGGTCCGAGCGTAGGGTCTATACGTATTGGAAATGATGACTCTGGCAACGCCGCATACCACTTTGCGTCGAGCGAAACAACAAGCTTGCCATCCACTATTTTTTGCGTCATAGGCTGCTCGCTGATGACTCCACGGTCATTAAGCTGAACCGACAGGTCACCAAGAACATAACTGTCGGGCAGACCCTCAACAGTTAACTTGCCCTCATATTTTGGATGTTGCTTCAAACTCCCACCGCCAAACATAAACTCGAAGTTTGTCTTTGCGGATTTTGATTTAATGATGATTGCTTCTTTGATGGCTTCGCCGCGAAGCTCATACTGCAGATCGATCCCGGGCCAAACGTCGCGGTATAAAACCGATGTGTCATCAATTTTTTCTGGTTTTGCCCCAGCCGCTCCCACTGGAGTCATGGTGATGGTCTTGTTGGCGATGGCTATACTAATGCCTTCATTGGAGCGTTTCATGGCCACAGCTGCCTGTCCGGCCTTGCCTGTGTACTCGCTCGGAGCATCTGCTTTAGGTGCGGTGTTGGTGAGGATTTGCCACAAATTAGCCGCTGGCGCTATGTTCTCGGTTGCGGAAAGCTGGTTATCTATTTTCTCCCATTTGTTGCCCTGTTTGTAGTTAAGCTGCTTTTGGCTATACAGGAGTGTTTTTGTACCATCATTGTTGACGGACGTCGATGTGTTACTTGTTCGCTTGGTGGTATCTTCATAGCGGTATTGCCTGGCGTTTTCGGCAAGTGGGCGTTGTAGCTCAGTACCTCCGCTTTCGGTGAGCACCGTGCTTGTGGCTGGGTTTTGTGACAAAAGTGGGTCTAGCTTGTAGTCGGTGCGAAACACTTTCTGGGAGTTACTTTCGGCATAGGCGCGGTAAATACCCGGTTCAATAAGCCCAAACACAAGCATAAAGGTAAGAAAAAACAGCGCACTGCGCTGAATAACCTTTTTGCCCCGACCAAATACACCAACATATCCCCGCATATAACCTCCCTTGTTGCTTTTATCATACGAGCGACAGGTAGGAAAAACAAGTAGATTTAAGCACAAACTAAGAACCCCTTTGTGGATAAAGGGGTTCTTGCATAGCTGTCGACAAGTGGTCGTTACTTGCTGCGCTTTTCGATGATTTCCTGCGCCACGTTTGGCGGGACTTCTTCGTAGTGCGCGAGCTCCATGGTGCTGGCAGCGCGGCCTTGGCTCATACTGCGGATGTCTCCAGTATAGCCAAACATGTTGGCAAGTGGCACAATCGCCTTAATCAGCTTGGCGCCGCCCATCAGGTCTTCCATGCTTTCTATACGGCCACGACGGCTATTGAGGTCGCCGATGATATCACCCATGAATTCTTCGGGTGTAGTCACTTCGACATGCATGACGGGTTCAAGGATGATCGGAGTGGCCTGCTTCACACCAGCGCGGGCAGCAAGGCTACCAGCTAGGCTAAAGGCGAGTTCGCTTGAGTCAACATCGTGATAGCTACCATCGTAGAGCGTTGCTTTGACATCAACCACTGGATAGCCGGCAATCACACCGCCATCGAGTGTTTCACGAATACCCTTTTGTACGGCTGGGCGGTATTCTTGTGGCACCACACCACCCTTAATAGCGTCGATAAATTCGAAGCCTTTGCCAGGTTCATTTGGCTCAAAGCGTACCCATACGTCACCATACTGACCACGTCCACCAGACTGCTTGGCGTGCTTGCCCTGCACTTCGGCGGTACCTTTGATGGTTTCACGGAAGGCGACTTGCGGCTCACCAACATTGGCCTCAACATTAAATTCGCGCTTCATGCGGTCGATCAGAATTTCGAGGTGAAGCTCGCCCATACCGCTCATAATCGTTTGAGCAGTTTCGTCGTCGGTATGCACACGGAAGGTTGGGTCTTCTTCGGCCAGGCGTTGCAAGGCAATGCCCATTTTTTCTTGGTCGGCTTTGGTTTTTGGCTCGACAGCAATACTGACTGGGGGTTCAGGGAATGTAATCGCTTCAAGCGCAATCGGGTGAGCGACGTCGCAAAGTGTATGGCCAGTGAAGGTGCCTTTGAGCCCCACGACTGCGGCAATGTCGCCAGCACCAACCTTGTCGACATCTTCACGCTTGTCGGCGTGCATACGGACAATACGCCCGATGCGTTCTTTTTCGCCAGTAGTGGTATTGAGCACGTAGCTACCGGCCGTCAACACACCACTATACACGCGCACAAAAATCAGCTTACCGACAAATGGGTCGGTTGCGAGCTTAAAGGCCAGCGCAGCCATTGGTTCTTTGTCGTCAGGTTTGCGGCTCACTTCGTCGCCAGTTTTAGGGTTTTTGCCCCATATTTCAGCTACATCAAGCGGACTTGGCAAATAGTCAACCATGAGGTCGAGCACCTTTTCGACAATGACACCGCGGCCATCGCCACCCGTAACAAGATAAAAGTCGCCTGCCAGCACACGCTTACGCAAAGCAACCTTTAACTCCTCTACGCTAATCGCTTCTTCACCGTGCTCGAAGAACTTCTCCATCAGCGCGTCGTCGGCCTCGACAGCGGCCTCAACCAGTAGACTACGCGCGTTCTTAGCTTTTTCGAGCATATCGGCAGGAACTTCACCTTGCACAAGCTCATGATCAGTAAAGTCACCATACGTATAGGCTTTCATGTCAACAAGGTCAACAACACCATTGATGTCTTTTTCAAACCCAATTGGCAAATGGATAGGTAGCGCATTTTTGCTGAGACGATTGTGAATACTCTGGAGCGATTTGTAAAAGTCGCCACCAGTCTGGTTGATTTTGTTGATGAAACAGATACGCGGCACACCGTACTTGTTGGCCTGGCGCCACACCGTTTCACTCTGTGCTTCCACGCCCATTTTGCCGTCAAATACTGTCACGGCACCGTCAAGCACGCGCAAACTACGCTCTACTTCAGCTGTAAAGTCAATGTGACCAGGAGTGTCAATGATGTTGATTTTGTGGTCTTTCCAAAAACACGTCACGGCCGCACTGGTGATAGTGATACCGCGCTCACGCTCTTGCTCCATCCAGTCGGTCGTCGTTTCACCTTCGTGCACGGCACCGATTTTGTGGCTCAGGCCAGTACGGTACAAAATACCTTCGGTTGTGGTTGTTTTGCCAGCATCAATATGCGCGATAATACCGACGTTTCTAAAGTCCTTGAGTGGGACATTGGTTGGAGTTGCCATTCGTTGTTCCTTATTATTTAGTTAGCTACCAATTTTTGCCATTAGAAAATAGCACTTGGGGTGTAGTATAGCACATTCTCCCTGGGGTGACTAGTAGCGAAACCGGCTAATTCCGTTATACAACCTGGTAGAAATCGGTGCCTTGCGACGGTGAAAGCACTACAATCACCTGCTTTGAATGAAACGGCGCGTCATGTATTTCGTCGCCATCTATAATTTGGCAATTTTCAAGCAGTATCCCGACACCAATCGTACTCCGCGGAGTTGTGCCGGATTCTTCATCATAAAATGCTAGTTCTGGCACGTCGCAAATGACCGTATTGACGCTCGTACCGACAATGCAAGTGCCTTCGTCAACCACCACTACATCACTAACACCAGGCTCGCTCTCGTCGAGAATAAGCACCCGCCCACCCGCTACGACCCTATCGCCTACACGCAAAGCCTCTAAGCGCGAAAGTGTTTTATCCATAAGTTTACTAATAGCAGCTAAATCACTAGCACTTAGTGGCGTATCGATGTCCCATTCCTCAGACATGCGCACATGGTCGGCAAAATCAGTCACAATCATATCAATGTCGGGCTGGATAGACACAAGGTCTGCGCCAAGAACACTATCGTGATATGCAATTGCATGCATTTCACTGACTAAACCGTCGGTGAGGGCCGCAAATATTTCATCATTAGACCCAGGTACTTCTGGTTGTGCGACGATTTCAGGTAGGGGCCTGGGGTTACTCTCTGCTTCACGCCAATAGTCCATCACCTCTTCTGGCGATGTAAAGGCGTGCACCGCAAGCTCACCAAACCGTTTGCGACTAGGCCTTAAGCATTCAAGCTTCATCACACTATCTACGGGGATGAGCCGAAGCTCGAAACCGCCGTCATAGGCAACCGCCTCTTCGGCGACAACAAATGCCATGCGGTAGGCGTCGTTAGCCCATACCATATCAAAGCCTACGATCACTCCCGAAAGCTTTGTTCGCTCCGGCATATGCTCCCACTCTAAACCAGTCTCGACAGCAGCGGTGCCAATGAGACCATCGAGCGTGAAACGATACTGTCCACTGTCGGGGCAAATACGGGCATAAATATAATCGACAATATGCTGCAAAAACTCATTGGTGTAGCGCACATCGTATTCCAGTTCAAATCGCTTTAGTGCGCCGAGCATGTGGTGGCCTGCTGGCTGACCCTCTGGTATGTCGTGGTGGATGCGCTGCAAAATCTTTGGGTAATGGTTGGCCAGCATAACACCAGTCTGCTCGGTCGACGGCTCGCGAAACGATAGCTCGACAATGTCTGATCGGTAGAAATAATACTCGCCGGCAGAGTTTAGCAGCTCTTCCAGGTCAACATCGTCGACTTCATCTTCGGCATCGACCATGGCGTCGGGCGTGGTCAGTGTCATGACAAAACGCCCGGTTGCGGCGTCGTCATAGGTTTCGGTATCAATTTCGATAAGCGCACACACCATGTTGAGGCCGACTACTTCAAAATATTCACCTAGCTCGTCTCGCCCTTTCCGTGCCTGCGACCCTACATGATCGCTATAGGCTTCGTCGATATCGCACCACGGCGCAATGCGCAGCTTACCGGTCACCTCCACCGGTGTACCAATCCAGCCCGTACTGCGTAGCATCTCATTAAGTCGTTTTACCTGGTCTTTGGCTTCGCGCTTGTCGTAGCCAGGGAGCGACTCCTGAGCAATCTCAATTTCGTCAAATAATTTCTGAAGTAGAGGGTCAAATCGAAATAATTCGAGTTTACCAAGCAGCTCTTCGGCCGCGTGATTTGCGTCGTCGGGATTGGCAGATGTATACTCACTCATACTTTATATTGTGTCAAATATATCGCGCTATTTGCAAGCATAGACAGGTTAGAAATGGAATTCTTTTAGACTAGCGATTGGCACATAGAGCCGAGTCGGGCCAGTGGGGTCGAGCCGCGTAAACACAAGCATTGGCTCTTCAACTGGCGAACCCGCATAAGAAGAAACGATATCAGTGATTACGCCTGTTATTGCATCAAATGCTCCAGCATGAGTCTCTTTGCCCTCGTACCGGACTTCGCCCACAACGCTAACCCGGCGTTTTGCGCCCAGTAAATCGCTGAGTGAATCAACGATTAGTCCTGCGGCATGCTCATCACCGCCACCCTGCTCTCCTAGTACCTGCAATAATTCCACGCGGTGAAGCGATGTCAGCTCACCATCGTCTCGCTCATAGAATAGTGCTTGCTGAAGCTTTAAAAGAGCCCTGTATGATTTTTTAAGATCAGGCATATCCTCAAGCCTACGCTTAAACCGTTTCATAGCAACACTAAACTGCTCCATATCGTGTAGGTCAATATTGAGTAAACTCGCCGTATCGTCAAGCGGTACATATATATACTCCGTCACACTGACATCACGAGCAATGCGGCGAGAACCCGGGATAGCCTGCCGATACATAATCGGACGGTCAAGCACTTTTACTGCCATTTCAATCCCCACCCTATACGATACATCGCCTTCCCCCTCTTCGACTTGGTCCACATAGGCAACAACCTCTTCCAAAGATACATGGTACCGCTCCATAAGGCTGTTTTCGCGAATATTTTGTTCGGGGTTGGGACGGAAAATTATTGCACCACCCGGCATCCCCGGTTCAGTGTTCTCGTAGCCATCGTGAAGATAGTTTGGTATCGATATACCTATACCATCCGCCACATAGGTATGTTGTTCCATAGCCTCCCAGTCGTCACCGAACATATCGACGATTGCCTGCTGAACTGTCTCGGCAGCTTCTATGGCATCTTCGGCTGTTTCGTAGCATACACTTGCCGCTTGTTT
This sequence comes from Candidatus Saccharibacteria bacterium, assembly GCA_016700015.1. Classification (NCBI taxonomy): domain Bacteria; phylum Candidatus Saccharimonadota; species Candidatus Saccharimonadota bacterium. The sequence continues at coordinate 347,520 of CP064995.1, read as the reverse complement.
AGCAAATTCTCGGGCACCGTAGAGCAAAGTCTGATGGTAGCGGATCGTTTCGTAGTGAGTCGTGCCCCTTGCTGGTGCTATGTCGGTAATTTGAGCGTCATCGTACTCAGCCACTTCAATAGCGAGCGATTCAGGACCAACCCGAGCCGCTAGACTGCGGGCAAGCGACAGGCGAGGCCGAACACAAACTGCCGAGCGCAGGGTCGCCACCGGCACAAGCAGCACATCATCGTCATCATCACCATCTGTCTCGGTGTGGGTATACAATGTTAACAGGGGTACATATGCTTCATTGCCATCTAGCTGTTTTGCGAGAGCCAACTGCACGGAGCCAATATACCCAGGGGTATGGAACGGTTCTTTCAGGGTTGCGGGAAACTGTATTTCATCGCCCTCATCATCATGACCAGTGATTATAAACGACCCCTCAAGCTCAAGATTATGCATAATACGGTGGTCGATCCCCAAACGATCGTTCATGTACATCGCGAGTTTATCAAGAATATTATAGTCACCGAACTCTGAAGGCTGTAATTTCAACGAAAGGTGTTCCATACCACGTATCTTGTCGGTCAGGCTCGCCCCCTCCTCGATCGCTGCGTTAATAGCAGTGATAGCTTCGGGCATTAGCCGTTCGAGTTGCCAGGTAAGAGACGCGGGAGCAATTTCTGCAAATTGTAGCGAAAAGATATCCTCGTCAAAGCAATAGTAACGGGGACTATCGGCACTTGAACCTACCTGACTAAACATGTACACCGCCCTCATGGCCGATGCATCGTCGAGTGGCACAAACTCCATGCCCCATGCTGTCATGAGCGCTGAACCGTCAGGAATATAGTACTCGCCATAGGCGTCGCGCATAGCATTCGGCAGTGGAGCACCCTCACTGAGGGCCCGGAGTTTTGCAAACAACTTCACCGGCGAAGCGCTATAGGGCCAATCATTTTCGATAGCCAATGTAAGCTGAGTAAACTGGTCATCGCTGACATGTAACTCATCCTCGCGGAGCATACGCTCAACATCGCGGATACGCTGCCTCAGCGTTTCGAGTACTTCGTCATGTTCGGCAACCGCGCTATAATGTACTGGCTCAAAATCAGCTGAACCGTCGTGTGTCTCAGCCATCGCTACGGCTCCTTGCCTCGGAATAGCGCAACATGCGGCGAAGTATAGCGCGCAGACTCAATCCATTGAATACCCCCGCAGGGAATGAGAAGGTGTTTGTCTGTCCCATCTCGCGTTGCGCTATGGAGCGTCGCTTCGATAAACGGTACGAGCCGCTGACGACCGTTGGTCTGTTTTATCGTTACATCGCCAGGACGAAGCAATATTTGGTGGATTGAGATCACACCTTGCTGGGGATATTGCAGAGAGTTCGGATATGGCTCGCCGTTACTTCCAACCCCAATGAAGGGACCGACAAATGACACATAGTACGGCAAATTGGGCTCAAGTTCGGCCTTGTAGGTTAAGTACACCATCGCATCACGAACAGCCTCAAGATCGAGCGGATCGTCGACGTCAGCATCAAAATAAAAAGCTTCGATATCTTTGACAATTTGGTCATCGCGACGCGCCTGGAATGCAATTGTATCAATGTCGGCCGCATACTCTGGAAAATCATAGGCGAATCGCTGCAGCCTACGCTCGACCGATGGGAATGGAAGTTCTAAATGATCAAGTTCATCCAGACTCACGAAGCCCGGAAATGACATTGCGCCGGTATCATCTCTTACGTGCACAGAATGACCAATTCGATGACCCGCTTGCACAACTTCACCGTCAACAACAGTCGTAGCCGGTGCAAACATAAAACCATTTGAGATTACCGGCAAGTCAACTACCTGTCGAGCGCGGAACTGGCCAGATATAACATCTGCCGTATGTAGCGTGCCAGATACCCACATGGGCGTATTCATATATGGCCATTGTCCGTCAAGTTTTCGTATCATAGCGACCAGTTCTTCATTAGTAGTTGCGGTTGTGTTCGCGTCCTGCAAAAACTTGCGTGCCTGTGTGTATATATTCTCGACAAGTGGGTCGCTCAGCTGCTCATTGAGCGAAGCAAACAACTCAGCTTCATCAGGAGTGGTATTAAATTTATCAGACGGCTGTCTATCAATCATATTGTTATTTATATAAATACATATTTGACAAATATGCAACCCCTTATTTACGCGACAAGTTGGCTGCGGGATGGGCTGAAAAAGGCTTTTCTCGATGCTTTATCGTTTGACAGCCCCTGTACTCGCGCGAGGGATCGAACCACTTGTCGTGCCGTGTGTAGCGGAAGAGCCGCCAGAAACTCGCGACTTGGCATGACTCCTACGTAACCATCCTCCATTTCACTCAGCCGTTCACGAAATCGTTCTAGGCGATATGCTTCTTTGTCGTCATGCGCCATACCATGAAGATCGTGGAGCCCGTGAAAACGAACAATATCGTAAAGGTTCTGCACTTGGCACTGTTCGAGGATGTATTGTTCCATAACATCTCTGCTCGGTGGCACAGGTGGGTCGGTAATTTTATGTGTAAAGTCATGCAGATCTCTGGGTAAATACAAACGAAGTGTTGGGCTATTGCGAAACTGCATTGCAATTTGTTTACCATCGGTTTTTTGTCTATACCACCCTCGTGGCCACATAATATGGTGTGGGCCCTCATACGACCCCTGCCAGTAATATTCTGTAGATACCGTCCCAAGCACTCTGCGGAACAGCTCGCGCGTATCAACAATTCCATGCTCGTTGTAGGGAGTATCGATCATTTTCTCGACGACAACACGGTTGCCTACAACATAAACATAATCACTATGGTCCGCCAGACGACTAAGTAGGCGTGCGCTCTTCGCCGAGCATACATACCCATCTGTACTTTTCGGTGCTTTTTCCCCCATTGATTCAACTATGCCAGACCGTGCACTTTAGTGCAACCTAAAACCGCCCCAGGCGTGGAGCGGTTTAGTGATTGCTGCGAGCAACTAGCTGCGCGCAAAATGAGCAAATGCTCGGTTGGCTTCGGCCATTTTGTGAGTATCTTCTTTTTTCTTGAAGGCAGCGCCGGTTTCATTGTAGGCATCGACAATTTCGAGCGCGAGACGCTTCTCATAGGGAATGCCGCTGCGGCCACGAGCACTCTGCACTAACCAGCTAAATGCATAGTGGAGCTGACGGTGCCCTTGCACGGGGAAAGGAATTTGATAGTTAGCACCACCAACACGACGGCTTTTAACTTCAAAATTCGGGCTAATGTTTCTCAGAGCTTTTTCAAACACTTCAAGTGGTTCTTCGCTCTTTAGCGTCTTAGCAGCCTGCTCAAGCGCGGCATACACCATTCGCTCAGCGGCCAACTTCTTGCCATCAAGCATACTCTTGTTAATGAGACGTTGCACCAGTACGCTCTGGTATTTGCGATCAGGTTTAATGGTGCGTTGTAGTTTCTTAGTGACTTTTCTTGGCATAAACTATTTCTCCGCCTTCTTGGCACCGTACTTACTACGGCCTTGTTTGCGCTTTGCGACACCCTGCAGGTCGAGCGCACCGCGAACTATGTGGTAACGGACACCTGGTAGATCGGGCACACGACCACCGCGAACAAGCACAACAGCATGCTCTTGTAGGTTATGCCCCTCGCCACCAATGTAAGCCCAAACTTCGTGACCATTAGTAAGGCGCACGCGGGCAACTTTACGAAGCGCCGAGTTTGGTTTTTTCGGGGTTTTGGTCGTGACTTTGACACAAACACCGCGTTTTAGCGGCGCGTCTTGGTCGTAGTAGCGAACCTTCAGTGCGTTATGGATTCGCCCGAGTGCCGGTGATTTGCTCTTCTTCCCGGCAATCTGGCGAGGTTTTCGCACGAGCTGATTAATTGTAGGCATTTGTATTCCTTATGCTATAGCGCGTTATGTCTAACGCTTTCTCGTTTATAGATTGTGGCTGATAAGGCCATTTACGACACCCGTGCAGCAAACACAGGGTTGCGCGTCTTAATTGCCACCGCCTCACACACTGAGCCGGAAACAATAAGAGGAAACTCGCTTGTTATTGTAACAAATTTTGCAGAATCTGTCTAGAGCCACTTGCTTCACAGTTCAGAGAGACCTACAATAAACATGAGAAGTATAGTTGTCAAATATAAGGAGAGGAATATGAACAACCGTCCGGCATCACAATCAGCCCAGTTGGTCGATAATGATCATGCGATACAAGACTTGAACAATGAGAATTTGATCGCTCAAACCCAGAATGAGCTTGTGATAGAGAAAAAGAAGCGACGGTCAAAACCCCTACTTGTCGTCGTATTAGCGCTATTGCTAGTAGCGCTAGGTGGTGTCGCCACGCTCCTACTATACAAGCAATATTTTGAGAAACAGCCAATACCGACGCAAACAACCTCGAGCTCTACCTCTCCTGTTTCTTCAAAAAAACTAACTGCAGCTGACACAATAAATGCCGTAAATGAAATACTTCGGGGTACCGTAGAAAATGAGTCGACCGCAATGCTCCAGCCCCTGAAAGTTGCTGGCTATGATTTCTACACAGGCATTGATCGCAATAAGATTGTATCAATCGCACAATCAGTACCGGCAAACGATGCCCCTGTCATGCGTGCAAAAATAACCAAGCTACTAAAAGAAAAGGGGTTTAGTGACTCTACTTTGAACTCCGTTGATGATATGGAAACTTCTACAATTCGCTATGCCGAGGCTGACGTCGTTTGCTCACTCTTAGATACAAAAACATATAACAACCCGGCTGGTCCTCATCAATTCGTAATTGGCTGTGGAAATATGAGCGACTACGTGAGTACGGCCAAAGCTCAGTCACCATTTTATGGTATCTACCCAAACAAATCTGACGTCGATGCAACGGTATTGTTTAATGGCATACCCGTTGTCAAAGCGAGTAGCACTCAAGGCTACCAGACGGCTCAGATTGGTGTCAGCGGCGTCATGGACGGTCAAATCGGTATGGGCGGATTTGCAGGTCTATTCTACCAGACGCCCGACAAAGTATGGCACTATTTTACAGGCACACAAGGCCTTATACCATGTAGTGATTACGCAGGGAGCGACATTAAGAAGGCGTACTTCGGCACCGATTGCAGCAGCGCTGATGGAAAAACCACTCAGAAAGTAAGCCTTTAGCAGCTACGTACTCTTCTTGCAACAAATTACCCCGCTACCAGGCGGGGTAATTGTTTGGTGTGATTGACGCTACGACTCCAGATCGACTGCTGCCGAAATCTCTTCGACAACATCTGTCTCATCGGTCGCGAAATCACCGAGATCGACTGCTTCTGGCACGTAGCCTCGAGCACCAGTTCCAACAGGAATCTTACGTCCGATGATCACATTTTCTTTGAGGCCGTTTAGCCTGTCGGCGCGTCCACTAGTAGCAGCATTGATCAGAACACGAGTCGTATCCTGGAAGCTAGCAGCGGAGAGCCAGCTATCACTCCAAATCGACACCTTGGTAATACCGAGCAGAAGCTGTGTGTACTGCGCCAGCGTCTTGCCGGCTGCTGCAAGTGATTTGTTGGCATCAACTACGCTTGCTTTGCTGACGATATCACCCATCACAAAGGTGCTATCGCCCGGATCCTCAACTTGCACACGACTGAACATCTGGCGAACGATGATCTCGAGGTGCTTGTCAGCCACATCTTGTCCCTGGGCGGCGTATATACGTAGTACTTCATTGATGATATAGCGCTGGGTAGCTTCAGTACCCTTAAGGCGCATAAGATCATGCAGGTTCAGTGAGCCACCAGTTAGGCGATCTCCAGCTTCCACATGGTCGCCAGCCTTAATAACAAGCTGCGCGCTACCGGGAATTTCGTAGCGTACTGGAGCACTAGCGTTAGCGGCAATCACTAGAGTATCTTCAGCTAATTCAACAACACCGTCAAATGGCGCGACGAGCGGATGCGCTTCACCTTCAGTTGTGGCCAGCACATCACCAACTTTGACATTGCTCCCAGCCTTTACTGCTACCGTACGGCCCTCAAGCGGCATGCGTTCGACATGTCCCGCTTCTGGGGTCACCTGAACAACATACCTTTTGCCATCTTCCCATACATCGACAAGTCCGGTAACTTCACTCATATAGGCCTGACCCTTTGGAGTGCGCGCTTCAAACAATTCTTCGACACGCGGTAGACCCTGAGTGATGTCCGAACCACCGACGCCAGAACTGTGGAAGGTATTGAGCGTTAGCTGTGTGCCAGGTTCACCGACTGATTGTGCAGCGATAACACCGACTGGCTGAGCGTTGTCTACAAGCTCGTTTGTTGCCATGTCAAGACCATAGCTCTTGCGGGGAATGCCGTTTAAGTTGTTGGTTGAAAGCACGTTTTGGATAGTTACCTCAGTCACATCACTGTCAGCTTCGATCGCATTGGCAATGGCACGAGTAATCAGCTCGTCTTTCCCTACATGACCAGGAACTTCCTTAGCGGTATAGCGACCATAGAGGCGGTTACCAAAATCAATCATAGTCATTTCTGATTCAGATCGATAAATCGTAAAGCCTTCGTCGTCACCGGTTTGATCCTCAACCGTAAAGACATCTTGGCTAACATCAACAAGACGACGAGTGAGGTACCCCGAGTCAGCCGTCTTAAGTGCAGTGTCAATCAGACCCTTGCGTGCACCACGTGTTGCCACAAATGCCTCCAGGCTCGAAAGGCCACGTTTGAAGTTGCTACGTACTGGTAGCTCAATCTCACGGTTGGTAGCGTCCACCTGAATACCAATCATGGCGCTTGCCAGTTTGACGTTAGTAATGTTACCGCGCGCGCCCGAGTTAACCATTGTCGAGATACTAGTGTCCATTTTACCAAGCTCGACGCGCAGGAAATCTTCAATCCTACGGTCAACACCGCGCCAATTCGCGACCGTTAGACTATAGCGCTCATCATCGGTGATCAGTCCTTGATCGTACTGATCAGATACAAGCGCAGTCTTAGCGTCACCTTCGGCGATAAACTCGCTAATCTCATCAAAGCTCAGGTAGTCTTGCATACCGGTCGATACGGCACTTGTCGTTGCAAAACGGAAGGCAAGACCTTTCATGCGGTCGGCAGTATGCGCAGTTTCTTCAGCACCATACTTGTCAAAGATTTGCGCCAGAACTTTTTTGAGCTCTTTCTTGTTCTGTACATTGTCGTTGTACGGAAAATCAGCAGGCAGAATCTCGTTGAAGAACACGCGACCAAGCGTCGTGGTACGAATTTCATCTTTCGCACGGACGCGAATTGGACTTTGCAGTTGCAGTTTGCCCATATCATAGGCAAGCTCTGCGTCGCGGCTGTTGGCAAAGACTGCCACGGTTGCCGTTTGCGCACTTGGCTTGTTGTATGTTAGGTAATAGTTACCAAGCACGATATCCTGGTTGATGTTGAGCACTGGGCTCCCGTCGGCAGGTTTGAGCAGGTTATTAACCGCGCTCATGAGCTCCTTCGCTTCGGCCTGTGCTTCTTTACTCAGAGGCAAGTGAACAGCCATCTGGTCACCGTCGTAGTCGGCATTAAAACCACTAGCGACAAGCGGATGTAACTGGATTGCCTTACCCTCGACAAGCACTGGCTGGAAGGCCTGAATACTCAGGCGGTGTAGTGACGGTGCGCGGTTGAGTAGGACATACTTTCCTTCGATACACGCATCAAGCGCGTCCCATACAACTGCTTCTCCAGCTTCGATAAGCCGTGTTGCGCTGCGAATGTTGTGCGCATACTCACCACGAATCAACCAGCTAATAACAAACGGCTTAAACAACTCAAGTGCCATTTGCTTTGGCAGACCACACTGATGGATTTTGAGCTTTGGACCAACCACAATCACACTACGACCCGAATAGTCAACTCGCTTACCAAGCAGGTTCTGGCGGAAACGCCCCTGCTTCCCTTTAAGCATATCGCTAATGCTCTTGAGCCTCCTGCGACCACCAGTCGCATTGACGGCACGACCACCACGAGCCGCAGAGTTATCAATCAGGCTATCAACAGCTTCTTGAAGCATGCGCATTTCGTTACGGCGGATCACTTCTGGCGCGTTGAGATCAATGAGTTTCTTCAGGCGGTTGTTACGGTTGATGACACGACGATAGAGGTCATTAAGGTCACTAGTCGCGAAACGACCACCTGTTAGCTGAACCATCGGGCGCAAGTCCGGAGGAATAACTGGCAGAACAGTCAAGCAAAGACTACTTGGTTTGATACCAGCAGCTTGCATGCCTTCAAGAACCTTCAAGCGCTTGAGTAGCTTCTTCTCTCGTTGACCTTTAGCACCTTCAACTTCTGCCTGAAGCTCGGCAATAAGAATCGGGAGATCAACTTCGTCGAGCATAGCTTTAAGGGCTGTTCCGCCCATCCCAACAGTTACAAGCTCCTCATATTCTTCAGGAAGATTACGATAGTCGGTTTCGTTCAGCATGGCTCCCTTTACAAGGCTTTCCAGCTGTACCTTCTTGACACCCGCAGTAGCTTCCAACTCCTCTAGTTCACGACTTTGGGCTTCAGCAAGCTTCTTGACATCGGCATCCTCGACACCAGCTTCCCTTTCGTACCGAATCTTTATCGCCACGCGGGCTGCTTCAGTTTCGGCCTCGAGATCAGCAAGCATTTGTTCACGCTTCTCATTGTCGGCCGCCAAGATCACGTAGGTTGCAAAGTATGCGATACGCTCGAGATTGCGAACAGTAATGCCAAGCAGCAGGCTCATAGCGCTCGGTGTACCACGCATAAACCAAATGTGCGCTACAGGAGCAGCCAGGTTAATATGAGCCATGCGCTCACGGCGGACAATCGCCTTGGTGACCAGTTCACCGTTTTTGTCGATAGCGGCTTCACGCGACCGCACGCCCTTTAGTTTGTTGTCATGCGGGTTGATGTCTTTGACTGGACCGAAAATTCGTTCACAGAACAAGCCATCGCGCTCTGGTTTTTGCGTACGATAGTTAATTGTCTCAGGCTTCGTGACTTCCCCATAACTCCATTTCAAGATGTCTTCTGGGCTTGCGACCGCCAGTCGCACTGCATCGAAGTCAGCGATGCCCGTAGTGGCTACAACACGTGTCATATTACGCCTCCTCCTTTATTTCTTCAATTTCGTCAATGTCCTGGATGCTCATGCCATCATCTTCATCGATATCACCAAAGTCATCGGCCTCATCGAGCACAAACTCAGTTGGCTCGTCATCAAGTACTGGCACAGATTTATCTTCTGGCCCGCTTTGCTCGATAACACTTTCTGCATCGATTGTTTCGCTATCATCCATCAGGTCAACCCGTAGGCCAAGACCTTGAAGTTCTTTCACAAGCACGTTGAAGCTTTCTGGAAGTTTCGGCCCGGTGATCACATCGTCTTTAATGATGCTCTCGTAGGCTTTAGCGCGACCATAAACATCGTCAGACTTGATCGTCAGCATTTCCTGCAGCGTTGCGGCCGCACCGTATGCTTCGAGGGCCCACACTTCCATTTCACCAAAGCGCTGACCACCATTTTGGGCTTTACCGCCAAGTGGCTGTTGCGTAACCATGGTGTAAGGGCCAGTGCTGCGGGCGTGGATCTTGTCGCTCACCATGTGGTGGAGTTTAATCATGTGCATCACACCAACTGTGGTTCGCTCTTCAAACGCTTCACCGCTGCGACCATCGAACAGTTGACTTTTACCATCAGATGTAAAGCCGGCTTTGACTAGCTCACTTTCGATAACAGTGTTTGGCACACCGTTAAAAGGTGGTGTTGCCACATGATAGCCGAGAGCTCGTGCTGCCATGCCAAGGTGAGTTTCAAATAGCTGGCCAAGGTTCATACGGCTTGGCACACCAAGCGGATTGAGCACGATGTCGACTGGCGTTCCGTCGGCCATGTATGGCATGTCCTCTTGTGGCAAAATACGTGCCACAACACCCTTGTTACCGTGGCGACCAGCGAGCTTGTCACCAACACTAATCTTGCGTAGCTGAGCAACAAATATCTGAATTTGCATTAGCACGCCAGCCTTTAGCTCGTGACCGTTCTCGCGGCTGAAGATCTTGACACCGACAACCTTACCGCCACCAGCGTTGTTCATACGCTGGCTGGTGTCGCGTACGTCTTTGGCCTTTTCTCCAAAGATGGCTCGCAAAAGGCGCTCTTCGGAACTGAGTTCTTGCTCACCCTTAGGGGTAATCTTACCAACAAGCACATCGCCAGCCGATACTTCACTTCCTACTTGCACGATACCGTCTTCATCGAGATGACGCAGGCTCTCCTCGCTGACATTTGGAATGTCACGGGTGACGATTTCTGGACCTAGCTTGGTTTCGCGGACTTCAACATTGTAGTCCTTAATATTAATGCTCGTCAGGCTATCGTCTTCAACAAGCCGGCGGCTAATAACAACCGCGTCGTCCATGTTGTACCCGGCCCATGGCATGAAGGCAACTAGTAGATCTTTACCGAGCGCGATTTCACCGCGAGCAATGCTGGCGCCTTCGATGAGTATGTCGCCCTTCTTTACTTTGTCGCCGCGCGATACGCGGACTTTCTGGTTGATCGAGCGATCGTCGTTGCTTTTCGCAAAGTGGATCAGACTATAAACTTTTTTACCTGCTTTGTATTCCACTTCAACAGCGTCGCCATCAGCACGCAGTACTTCACCGGCAGCTTCGGCAACCACCAACTGACTGCTGTCGCGAGCGACCTGGGCTTCAATACCAGTACCAACTATCGGCGCTTCTGGCGTGAGTAGCGGTACGGCCTGGCGCTGCATGTTCGAACCGGTCAGCGAGCGGTCAATACGGTTTTTCTCGATAAATGGCACGAGTGCAGCCGTGCTTCCCAAAATTTGTTTGTGTGCGGCGTCCATGTATGTGACTTCAGTCACATCGACTTGCCCTGGCTTTAGGAACTTACGAGCGCTCACGCGTTCGGCAACAAATTTGCCGTTTTTGTCGAGCTCGGCACCGGCATCAGCAATCACTTCAGTGACTTCGTGGCTGGCGTCGAGGTACACAACTTCGTCTGTCACCTTGCCGTTACTCACTTTCAAATAAGGAGTTTCTACGAAACCGTATTCGTTGACACGCGCATAGCTAGCGAGGTTGAGTACAAGCCCAATGTTGGCACCTTCAGGCGTTTCCACGCTACAGATTCGTCCATAGTGTGTTGGGTGAGCATCGCGCACATCAAAGCCGGCTCGTTCACGGCTTAGTCCACCGGGGCCCATACTGCTAAGGCGTCGTTTGTGGCTGAGTTCTGAAAGTGGGTTCACTTCGTCGAGCAGCTGCGAGAGCTGGCTGCTGGCAAAGAATTCACGAACAGCGGCAACCACGGGGCGCGCATTGATAAGTTGGCTTGGCGTTACTGTGGTAATGTCGCTCATGCTCATACGGTCCATAGCGTTGCGCTGCATACGAAGCATGCCGACACGGAACTGACGAGCCACCAGTTCGCCGACTAGTTTGACGCGGCGGTTGCTGAGGGCGTCGATATCGTCGCCTGGCTCTTGAGTGTTATTAAGACGAATGATCTCGCGGATGATTGCCACAAGGTCGGACAACTGGAATACCCTGTTCTCAGTTGTATTTGGCAAATTCAGCCCAAGGCGCTGGTTCATTTTGTAACGACCAACCCGACTATAGTCAAAGCGCTTAAAGTCATAGAACATGCGCTCGATCATTTGGCGCGCGTTATCGACTGTCGCCAGATCACCTGGGCGCAGGCGGCGGTAGACTTCAATCAAAGCCTCGTTGACGCCATGACTAGGATCTTTTTCAAGCGTTGCATCAATATATTTGGTTTCACCGGTGTCGATATCTTTAAAGAGTTCCTTAATCTCGCTCACTTTGCTGTAGCCGAGAGCGCGTAACAGCGTAGTGACGGCGATTTTGCGGCGGCGATCTATTTTGACATAGATTGCGCCGTTGCTGGCGGTTTCAAATTCCAGCCACGCACCACGACCAGGAATAAGTTTTGCACTGTAAAGATTCTTGCCAAGACCGCGCTCGGCAGTGAAAAAGACACCGGCGCTGCGAATCAGCTGACTTACAACCACACGCTCTGTACCGTTAATAACAAAGGTGGCGCGATCGGTCATCCATGGGTAATCACCGAGGTAGATTTCCTGCTCTTTTACTTCACCAGTGACTTTGTTTGTTAGTTCCACATTGACAAGCAGTGGCGCATCGAAAGTGAGGTTGTTTTCTTTCGCAAACTGCTCTGGGTTCTTTGGCTCTTGAAATGCGTAATCCTTAAAGCGCAGCTCAAGCTTTTGGCCTGTATAGTCTTCTATGGGGTTGAGTTCGGCAAAAATCTCGCTCAGACCAGTTTCAACAAAGTCTTTCCACGACTCTTTCTGGTGAGCGATGAGATTTGGAACTTCGAGCGCAGTGTCGTCATTTGTAAAAAAGACGCGCTGCAGCGGTGCGGTGCTATTAGCAACTTTCGCTTTTGGCATAATACTCCCTCTCGCATGGAGTTAGATTAGTATAGTGTGTTATCAAGTGACAGGGGTGGGTCAACCACTGTCCTTGCAGGTGCTTTGGCGCCGAAGCTTTACTGAACGCAGGGTCTCACACATACCAAAACGCCACGCCAGAGGCGCGGTATGTTTAATGACCCACGTTACACAATCTTCATTAGGTCTCATTGTAGTTGGCGAAGGTCATTGTGTCAAGCTCTTATTGTGAAGAAAATTGGTACTTACTTACCGGCAAGTACCGTGTCGACAACACCGTATTTTTTTGCTTCTTCAGCACCCATCCAGAAATCGCGCTCCATATCAGCCTTGACTTTAACAAGCTTCTGACCAGTGTTTTTTGCCATAATCGACGCAAGTCGCTCCTTCAGTTCGATTGCTTCACGTAAACTGATTTCTTGGTCAGTCACCTTACCTTGCGTTCCGCTACTCGGCTGGTGAATCATGACGCGCGCGTTAGGCAGCAAATGACGCTTGCCTTTAGCGCCACTACTCAGAAGAAGCGCCCCCATACTTGCTTGCAGGCCAATGCCGTAAGTGGCAACGTCTGGCGCGATATGGTTCATTGTGTCGTAAATGGCCAGCCCATCATACACACTACCCCCTGGGCTATTGATGTATAAGTGGATATCTTTTGTGGGATCTTCATTCGCAAGGTGCAGTAGCTGTGCGACCACAACATTTGCGGTATGCTCGTTCACGTCTTCACCGAGGAAAATGATGCGATCTTCGAGCAGCCGTGAATAGATATCGTAGCCGCGCTCACCATCGCGAGTTTTTACAATCACATTGGGTACAAGGTAGTTTTTCGTCATAGCACTATTGTACGCCGCTTATTGGCACTCGTCAATGCAGAGTGCTAATAAAAGAGTGCCCCGGCTGATTGCCGGGGTGTGGTATCAAGGAGTCTTGCTTGTAGCGCTCGCGCTCACGAGATCGAAAACGATTCGTGGGTCATAGCGCTTCGTGGTAATGAGCTTGTCATACGTGGCGATGTCGCCAGTGAAGCACGCAACCACTTCGCGCGTCGATCGTTGCAGTCGAATGGTGAAATCCCGTGACGGATCTGCCACTCCGACTGCTTGCACGTCCATCCAACTCACTAGCTTGGTATCAGCCGGTACATCACCTTCAATTCCGACCGTGCTGCACCGACTTGAATCGCGACGAAACGCCAGCGACACCTCACGTAGCCCGCCAACCACCCTCACAGATCCCCTTGGAACATTCTCAAGCACCTTGCTTTCGGCAAGTTGCTGAGAGTACACTGGGTGCACTGTTTCGCCGTCAGTACTAACCGTACCTCCGTCGATGGTGTAGTGTGCCGCATCAAATGAAGCTGTTGGATTATGGTTTGCCAACGCAACAAAGCCGATTACTGCCGCAATGACAAGCGCACCAAGCATCATGGTAGGTACGACGTCCCGGCGATGTCGGTTCAACCACCTTCGTGGTGTACGTAGGCGCATCATCAGTCGCTCAAGTCGCTGTTGTCGCGCATCTTCACGCCGCTGCTTCTCGCTCACCTGGTACTTACGGATCGCGACAAGCATTGGCTCAACTGCGCTTATCAAGTCGTAGGTTTCACTGGACCCAAAGCCGAGCGGCTTACCGAAGCTGTTTGCAAGCTGGCCATTCTTGATCATGATCGCAGACTCAACCAGCAGATTGTCCACTAGTAGTTCAGCTGCGACATCGTTCCCGGCCTCTGTGTAGCGGAGGCCTAGCCTGACCACTACACCATCGACCCTCCTGTAGGGAACGACGGGTACAAGCTCCCATGTACGCGCGCCCATCTCAGCTTTCGGCTTGACGGCATGCTGCGCCAGGTATTGAACCATGCCTTGTAGACGCAGTAACTGCCCATCAACGGGAAGTTGTTCTGGCACTTTTAACTCCTGTCTCGTGAAGGTACACTTGGCGTACAAGTTCTAGGAAGATACTCTATCATGTTTTTTAATATCTCGCAATGTGTATAGCAAACACTTCGCCAGGCAAACTGGCGAAGTGTTTCAGTTAACACAAGTCCTGGGAGATTATTTACTGTTGAGCGCTACTAGCTGCTCGACAGTTTTCTCGGTAATGAGCCTGTTTGCAACTTCACGCTGTATTTCTGGCTCATCAAACCGCTTAGCCATATCAGGGTTGTTGGCATACTGCTGGCGGTAGGTATTAAGGTGGGCGACTAGTTCATCTGCAGTCGCTTCAATCTTGAGTTCTTTACTCAGCTCAGCAAGAACAAGTCCGGCTTTGATACGGTTTTCGGCCAGCTCATCCGCCTCGGCCTTGACCCATGCATCGCGGTCAGCATAGCCCTGCTGTGCAAAGTATTGCTCGATTGTCATGCCGCGATACATCAAATTCTGTGTCAGATCCTGTTCAATCGATCGAATTTGATCGTCTTTGAGCACCACAGGCACTGCAACCTTACTTTTAGCAATCAACTGCTTCACCAAATCGTCCTTCATTGCATCGGCAGCTTCACGCTCTTTTTGGGCTGTGATTTCCGATTGAATGTCGGTACGTAGCTCCTTCATACTGGTAAATGGTCCGGCCTTAGCGGCAAACTCGTCATTTTCTTCGGGAAGCACGATGTTATTCACTTTTTTTACCGTAACACTAAAGACTACCTTTTTACCGGCCAAATCTTCTGCCTGGTAGTCTTTAGGGAATGTTAGTGGAATATCCAACTTTTCTCCAGCCTTTGCCCCCACAAGCGCATCTTCAAATCCCGGGATGAATGATCCGCTCCCAAGAACCAGCGGATAATCATTGCCGGCACCACCATCGAATGCCACGTCGTCTTTTTTGCCCACAAAATCAATCACGGTTTCATCGCCAAGCACAGCAGCTTGTTTGGTAGTTTTTTTCGTCGCGAGTCCCTTACGGATACGCTCTACTACCTCTTCAATGTGTGTATCCGCGACTTCAATTGAAGTCTTGAGAGGCTTTAGTTTCTTGTAGTCTCCCAGTACCACATGGGGCAATACGTCAGCTTCAGCTGTAAATTCAAGCTCGCTACCCGGTACAAATTTTTTCACTTCTACCGCTGGGCGTTCGAGTACCTGAATGTTTTGGCCAAGAAACGCTTCGGCGACCGACCGACTAAGCGCATTGTCGAGTGTTTCCTGTGCAAGAGTATTGGGATCGACATGCTTCGCCACAACCTCGAGTGGCACATGGCCTTTACGAAAGCCAGCTACTTTGGTTGATTTAGCAAGTTTTTTGAGCGCGACCTGCTCGGCTGCAGTTAACTCTTCTTGTCCAATAGTGATAGTCACCACAACGCGTGTATCAGATAAGTGTTTTACAGATGTCTTCATAAAGACTTATTGTACCACTAATACGCCACTAGGCGAACTTGAGTAGAATTGCAGCACGCATACCATAGTTTTGATAGTTAGTCAGGTCACCTGCGCTTGTTGAGCAATTTGTGTGTATCTGATTGTAGTTGCTGGTGTCCCCAGCTGTTGGATCTTCGAGCGTATACATCAGGATTCTGTATGACGTATTACTCGGGCATCCATAAATCATAAAGACGCGACGGTTTGATAGTGATAGTGCGATTGTATTGATCGGTAACTTATCAAACATTTCTGCTGGTAGGTACCCTGAGGCGACCATCACATCTCCGATCGTACACTGATACGTGGCAGCGATATCAATGACGCGGTAACCTTGCCACCCTATCGTACCAGTAATACAGTTATCACTCTGCGCATTTAGACCATTAGTGCCTGCGGTTGCCGAGCCGCCGCTAGGTATTGCTCCGTTATGATTTGCGCTCCATAGCATTATCGCATCAGCAAACTTATCGGCAGCATCTTTGATCTGCGTGTCGCGTGCTTGCACCTGTGCATTCTGATACATTGTTGCGGTCACCGCCACGAGTACCGCAATCACTACAATTACCACCAGTAGTTCGATAAGTGTGAAACCTTTTTGAGCTATGCGCATATAGCTCTACTATGGCAAATCCCCTTGCTAGGGTCAATAGCCGTAAGCAGCTTACTCTTCCGACGCGATGTCGAACTCTTCTTCACCACGCTGGCGATGGTCTCGAATTGTACTGACAATCCTAGCAACGCTGAGCTGCTTTTCTTCGCCACTGATGGTATTTTTCAGCGGGTATACTTCGCTGTCTAGTTCCTTTTCACCAACAAATAGCATGTAGGGAATAGCCTTCTTGGCTGCGGTTTTTAGCTGTTTATCAAGTTTTCGATCAGTGATGTCGAGTTCTACATTGACACCTTCGGCACGTAGCTCATCGGCAAGTCGCATAGCGCCACGCATTGTTTCGCCGATCACAACCATATAAATATCGGTCGTCGAGTGAAATGTTGGCAGCAAATCATGCGCATCAAGGAATAGCTGCATCATCGTGAGCCCTGGAGCAAATCCTACAGCACTAAGCGGCTCGGCACCAAATAGCCCCACAAGACCGTCGTAGCGACCACCGCCAAACAATGAGCGACTGTTCTCGGGATGGGTGTCATAAAACTCAAACACTGTTCCAGTGTAGTAGTCCAGGCCGCGCATCAGTGTGATATCAAAGACAGCGTTTTTTATGCCGGCACGCTCAAGGTAGGTAAAGAGCACCTGAATATCGCGCACCGGCTCGCTATCACGGATACTTTCGGGTAGATCTGCCATCGTTCGAGCGGCAAGTAACTGAGCTATTTTTTGCAGCCCACCTGCAGCTTGTTCGGGACCAAAAATATCAATCGCTTGATCGCGAAACGATTCGGGTGCAATCTTGTTTTTCCGATCAAACAGTTTCATCATCAGCTGCGCCTGCACGGTGTCCAGCCCCAGGTAATGCGCCATCATATAGTCGATGATACTTCGGTTATTAATACGAATAGTGAACATGTCGTCTTTGGCGCCAAACGCTTTCATGATTTCGCTGCCCATTGTGATGATTTCGGCTTCTGCCGCCACGCCATCGCAGCCGAATATATCGCAGTTAAGCTGCCAAAACTCGCGCTCCCTGCCCCTTTGTGGTCGTTCGTAACGTAAGAACCGACCGATGTTATACCACCGGGCCGGCAGCGCCACTTCCTGGCGACGCGCAGCTATCATGCGACTAACACTTGGTGTCATTTCCGGTCGAATTGCCACCCGTCGCTCACCCCTGTCGACAAATTGATAGGTCTGTTCGTTCACAAGCTCCTGCCCACTTTTGGCGGCATACACATCGACAGGCTCAAGCAGTGGTGTGTCGTACACTTCGTAGCCATAGCTACGAGCAATTTTATGCCATACAGCAAATATGTAACTGCGAAGCCGCATGTCTTCTGGGTACCAGTCGCGGGCACCTTTATAGGGATCACTACTGAGTGAACTCATAGTAGACATATTGTCTCACTATTTTGCTTTTGTTGCAAGCATAGGCATATATAAAGCTATGTTCGCAATCTATGCTGTTGCAGCCAGGCGTACATAGCAATGCCCGCGGCCACGCCCACGTTAATACTACGGGTGCTACCATATTGTTCGATCGCCACAATCTGGCTTGCTTGGCTAGCAAGTTTAGCGCTAATCCCCGGCCCCTCGGCGCCAAACAGTAGTACGCATGACATTGGCAGCGCTACCTGGCTAAGCGGTATCGATCCTTCAATGTTGTCCACTGCGATTAGTGGTTTAGCTGCAATTGCTGCCATAAACGCCTCGGCCGAGGCGTAGTGGTGCACATGCAGGTATTTGTCGGTCATCATGGCGCCGCGCTTATTCCATTGGCGACGGCCTATCACATGCACATGCCGCACCCCAAAAGCGTTCGCCGTACGGACAATCGTTCCCATGTTGAAATCGCGCTCCAGATTTTCTACGGCAATTTCGAGTCCACTATCCTGCCGGTCAAGATCAGTCACAATATCGTCTAGGGGCATTCCCTTGTAGTTGTCGACGACATTACGCGTATCGGCAAGCTCAGTCATCGCGCTGCGTGTCCCGTGCGTAGTCATGTACTACGCCCTCTAGTCCGCGTATTTCCACGTGTGTCAGCGAAGCATTTGGCATGGGAGCCGCATATATCCACTGCTGCGAGCGGTCCTCGAGCTCGGCCACCAAGCTTTTGATTGCCGTACCGTGGGTCACTACCATATGCGGCACTTCGTCACTCGCCCAGTCGGCAACCCGCGACAAACACTTCAGCATACGCGCTCCCACTTGTCGGGTCGATTCGCCGCCTGGCATAGCAAAGTCGCGCCCCTTTTTCTCGATCATTGCTAGTACCTCAGGGGTGTAGACTTCAACTCGCGGCATGCCTTCGGCGATACCTTGTGATATTTCTTGTAGTTTGTTAAGCACAATAATGTCGCGTCCCGTGCGGTTGAAGGCATACTTTGCGGTTGCAAGCGTCCGTTTTGCTGGTGAACTAAGTACTCTGTCGTACTGAATGTCGTATTCGCGCACAAATTTACCGAGCTGCCTGGCCTGCGCTTTGCCGCGCTCGGTTAGTGGCGAGTGATTCGAGCGACCTCCCACACGTTCGGGGTGCGTGTTGGCAACCGATTCAGCGTGCCGTACTAGGTAAAAGTGTGCCATTGGTATAGGCTATTATAGCAAATAAAAACACCCCTTGCTGGGGTGAACTGTCGGGAAGATGGGTGTTACCCAGGGCGACGACGGTGTTTGCTGAGGACTGGGTACCTCATACTAACTCGTCGCCGCCCCGGGATTCCACCGCTACTTGTATCTCACCTTTGCCCCGAAGGGCTCAGGTGAGAGGAGGGATCAGGAGGCGCGGGCGGCTGCCCGCTTGCTCCGCGGCTGCGGAGATTCCTTCAGGAACTTCGCCACCTTGGCGTCGAAGTCCTTGTCGCTCGCGGGCTCGGCCGGCTTGTCGACCGGCGCGGCATCCTGGGCCTTCGGCTTGCGCTCGGGCAGCGGGTCCTTGTCGGGGACCTCGACGCCGCCGTTGAGCAGCGCAAGCCGCTCGACACCGCGGTCGAGCGCCCGGGCGAACCGCCCGCGCGCGAAATCGACCGCCTTGGCGTCCAGGCCGGGCGTCCCCTGGAGGGCAGCGAGCGCCTCCATGCGGGCCCACTCGCGTGGGTCGACGGTGATGAGCTGGGGGAGCTGCACCGGGACGGCGTGACGCTTGCGCGTCACCGGGTCGGTCACGACGATGGTCGTCGAGACCTCACCACGTTCGGCCAGCGGCGCCTCGGCGTAGAACGCCAGGGCCTTCTCGACCAGCGCCCGGGCCGGGCCGGCGTGGATCGTCCGCAGCGCGGACGACCGCTTGGCCTGGTCGGCGACGAGGGCGCGGTTGGCCCTGGTGCTGGCCTCGAAGGCCAGACGGCCGGCGAAGCCGGCCTCGGCCTTGGCGACGGCCTCCTTGATGGCGGCGTCCTTGGCGGCCTTGTTGAGCCCGACGAAGTTGGCGGTACGGTTCATGATGAACCTCTCTCTGCCCCACCGGGGGGGCGGGTTGTGTAGCGATGGATTATTCAGGTGCGGTCTTCGGCGGGGCGGGTGCCCCACTCCTGACTGCATAATTTCATTATAGCACAAGCTGTGTTTTTTGTCAATATGTTTGTGTAAGTTTTTTGCTATTCTTGCCACCACCTCTGGTATTTGCTATGATAGTTTGGTATGCAGCTATGACGGCTGCGCGAAACGTAAATAGTCGTAGACGCGCTGCGCGTTGTATAATGCGTAGGAATATCGCGTTAAGTAGTGTCCTTTATCTATGCGGATATGGCGGAATTGGTAGACGTGAGAACTGTCAGTCGGCAGTTCGCAAGGCGATGTCACCAGAGAGCTATGCTCGATAGGCTGGCTCGCGGGGTCGCGGAACGTGACCTAGCTTCAGAAGCTAGCGCCGCAAGCCCTAAAAATTCACGCGCTCTTTAGGTGTTATACATATGCGGATATGGCGGAATTGGTAGACGCGCTAGCTTCAGGTGCTAGTGTACGCAAGTACGTGGAGGTTCAAGTCCTCTTATCCGCACCAAAAACGAACTTTTCGGGAAATTTGAGCGCATTTGCGCTCGTTTTTTTTATTTATTCCCTGTCTTTAAGTAGTAAAATTCAAAAAATCGGACTTTTCTCATCTGTTAAGGATCAGGTCTTTAACACCACTGACATATTTTTAGGTAGGTAGCGAGTTTACGGGCTTTTTATATAATTTAAGTGTGGCAAGTGGGGGCTAGTGCAGCGTCGCAAGAAAGATAGCTTGACCACCCGCAGTTACGATAAAGTCCATTGGGCTTGGAACGCCTAACTTGATATTTGGTCGGTTATTATCTTGGTCGACATCGTGAGATGTCACACCCTCAGGGGTGACCATCGCAGGCTCTTTCGCTGTCGCAACGACTTTAGCGGCTAAATAGGCTTGCGTGTATGTAACCATGGCATTCGCAGCTGTGTAAAGTGCATCAACCCCAACGAGTGCGGGGTTTTGTCCGCCGTCATATACAAGCTCTCTTATTCCCATTTTAAGCTGCACGGCGTGTAAGACGGCAAGCGCACCTAAAGCAGTTGCACTCGTAATTTTACCTGTATACTCACCGTTTCTAGAGGCTTCACGACCCTTTTGATACAAATATTTAACTATATACTTTCCAGCGAATGGCATTTTACCTGTAACTTCCGCAACACTTCTTGACATAATGGATCGATTATAACATAGTTATTAAACTTATGCAACCCCTTTAGGTCATTCGTAACGAGATGTTTCAGCTGTTCTACGCAAGAGTCGTAATTACTTAGCAGCTGATATAATCTTTTTTCAGCATATCTGATTCAACAACAATAACCTTATGAGCACCAAAACTATTAAGATGAGCCTTAGCTCGTCTTTTTAGTTTGCAACAATTTATAGCCCGAAACGAGCGAACTGTCCGGCATCGTGGCTGTCACGAATCATTTCGGCCAGATGCCGCAGCTCTATTGATTCTTTCACCCCCGAATTCATATAGCCATGCGGGTCACACACTTTACGTACTTCTTGATACAGCTTTACAATGCGTGCGTCGAGTTGATTATAAATAAACCTTGACTTGAGTCGGCCCTCGCCACCTTCGGCCACCATAGTACCACCGTGTGAGTATACTGTTTGTGTAAGTGCGTCGAGGAGCTTGAGCACTGTTTGCTTGTCGCCCACTTTGTGAAGATCGAACGTCGGATACACCCCATAGGTATTAGTATACACATGCCCAGCCAGAGGCAGAGCTATATGATGCTTTTGAGCAAGTAAATCAACTGACTTTGCAAAATCTTCGAGTCGCTCTGTAGGAACGTGGAACCCAGTAAAGATTCCTGGAGCCCCCTCACTCTGCTCCCCAGGCAGGGCTGTATAGTAGGTAACGTCGAGTGCAGCGAGCATATCCTGCGCCTCATCACCGTCGGCGGTTGAAAATACGACATCTTCATACTTGGCAAATGTTTTAACAACTTTTTTCAGCCGCTTTGCACGAACGCGGTCGCTAAATTCGTCAAACCCGACAATCACTACCGATGCAGGGGCCTTAATTTCATCAAGCGCACGCTTGTAAAATTCGTACTGGCGACCACACTTAGCGGCCGTTTCAAACAGCTCGGCGTCGAAGTATTCTACAAACGCCGGTGTCATACTACAAAGTTCGTCTAGCGCATCGCGGGCAGTATTGCTACTTGCAAACACCATCGCTGCCACGCCCATATGAAGGCTGCGGAACTCGCCGCGCATAATCATTTCGGTAATAATGCCGAGCGTGCCTTGGCTACCGATAAACAATGGTGTCAGATCGAAGCTCCCATCTTTTTGCTTGACATCAGCAATAGTGTTGTAACCGGTCGCATCGTTGGCGCGAAGTGTATCAAGCAGGTCGGTGTTTTCTTCAATAATAGCGTCGATTCCACGGTAAATATCACCTACAAACCCTTGCATGCCTTTGCGTCGGCTTAGTTCGCGTTTGTTTATGCGGCCGGTTTGTATAACATCACCGCTTGCTAACACAACTTCAAGTTGATCGACAGCTTTGTCTACCGTGCCATATTTGCCGGCCATTAACCCAGCGACCGCATTGGCTACTGCTCCGCCGACCGTACCAAACGCATGTGAGCCTACAAGCGGCATGATTGAAGTTCCGTGTAGTGCAAGTGACTGTTGCAAAGCGCCAACTGCCACGCCTGGTTGCAGACGGACGAGTTTTTGCTTGGGCTCGTACTCAAAAATACGGTTCATGTGAGCCGTCATGACGACCGCAGCTCCCTTACCCAGTGCCGCCCCAGTACTATCGGTGCCAGCACCGCGCACCGTCACAGGCAGAGTGTGGCCTTTTTCGGCTAACTGCCAGGCAAATCGACAAACTTTTCGGATATCATTAGTATTTCGTGGGTAAATAACCATGTCTGGTTTTAGTTTCAAAATACCAAGGTCTGTACTTATTGCTTCGCGTACATCGCTGCGCGTTGACACTTCACCCGCCAAGTGACCGCTAAGGTAAGAAGCGATTTTACTCATTATTCCCTCGTTTTTTCATTACCATTAGTATACCATAAGCGTTGATACGTTTCACTTTTTTAGTATATCTGTTAAAATACATTCACACCCCGTGCGGATGTGGTGAAATTGGTATACACG
Organism: Candidatus Saccharibacteria bacterium; assembly: GCA_016700015.1. Taxonomy (NCBI): domain Bacteria; phylum Candidatus Saccharimonadota; species Candidatus Saccharimonadota bacterium. Next base: position 324,480 of record CP064995.1, on the reverse strand, counting down.
TATGCCTTAGGAGCATATGCCTTCGGGCGTGCTGGTTCAAGTCCAGTCATCCGCACCAACCCAAGAAGACGAGCGTTTGCTCGCCTTTTTGTATTGACTTATCGACGATATTCTTTGACATTTGATAAACCCGACGCAATGAGCGCGGCAGTCGCCGTATGTTGCATTCCCTGCGCCAGTCTACTACCAGGAAATAAATCATCTACGCGCAAAGAAGCGGCACGAAAAGCAGACGTCCACTTGTTCAATGGCCGTGCACCGGTATCGGCATCGGCAATCTCGCCGCGGGCGGCTCGTAAGCTTTGTTCGTGGCGCACATGAGTGGATGCAAGGTCGCGGGCGCTACGCACGGCAGCGGTCGGGGCATCCAGCTCACCACGCATAACTCTACCGTATTCCTGAATAGCAAAATCAATCTTATCAGCCAGCGGGTCGGCAACTTTGCCGAACGGTGTCACAGCGTCAAAATGTCTCGCTATTTTGCCGTCGATACTATCTGCCATATCAAGCGCTAAATTAGCAACAAAACGCTGCTTGCGCGACAACCTACCAGTACGAGTCGCGGCCTCTACAACCAACCGAAGACCAAGACGACCAAAGGTGACTGCAGAGGCAGCGACTGCAGCTCGTTTTTGCCGCTCATCAAACCCCCGCCACGTGTCATGCGACTGTTGGGCGGCAACAACCAGTGGGGATTCACGCAAAAAGGCGACTCGTCATACCTGGCTAGTATAGCGCAGACAAAACAGAGGTCAAAGCATAATCAAAAAAGGACCGTTTGGTCCTATGATTCTCGGCGGAAGAAGGTGAGGTATGCAGATCCATAACTACGATTGTCCACCACAACAATTCCGTTTAGCAGATTTGGTCCCTCACCTCTTCCTGTATGGGATAATACCATAAGCCCGTTTGGTTTGAGAAGCCCAAAAAGTAACGAGACTGTGGATAACTGCAAGTCGTGGTATGGCGGGTCGGCGAAAATTATGTCGTAGCGAGCATCCAAATTTTCATTGATCCATGAAGCAACAGATCTATTTACAATTGTCGTGTCATTTTCGGTACCTAGCAATACCACATTTTTTGCCAATACTTTTTGCGCAATTTTATCGCGTTCTATAAATGTACAGTGCTTCGCACCTCGGCTAACTGCCTCAAGCCCTACTGCTCCCGTACCAGCAAATGCATCGAGTACCTCTGCACCTTCTATGCGGCTACCCAGGCTATTAAACATGGCATTGCGCACGCGTTCACCCATAGGGTGAGTACGGCTGTTGTCGGGTGCATCGATTTTGCGGCCACCATATTTGCCGGCAATTATCCGAATATACACTTATAACCCCGCTTCTTTATACGCGCTGTACCAAGCATACGTGACAATGCGTATAATTTCCGGCACCAACTGCGTGCGCGCTTGCCTAGCTAGCTTCGCTGTCCAGCCTTCCTGCCAGAAGTTGTGATACATATCAAGCGCGTAAATCCGCTGCACCGAACGCAAAAACAGTCGCTCCAGGCCCATCGTTTCGGCCTGGCGTACCCAGTCTGGCGACATGCCGAGTTTTGTAAATCGTGTAGTTTTAATACTTGTCGCCACCCCAAACTCAAACAGCACATGGGTCACAAACACTCCCTTTGCACCCCAGTATTGCCAGTTTTTGCCGAGCGTGTCGCGAGCGCTCTCGCCTTTGATGTAGTTTTTTTCTTTGATCGTTAGGCGCTCTTCTTTGGGCTTACCCCACAATTCTTCGATCTTGTCGCCAAGTGGATAGTGGTGCGCTGGCGTCAGCCCGTCGACGATAGCATGAGCAATCCACGCCGCTTCAAACGCCGCCCGCTGTTCATTGCCTGTCCGCAGTGCCTCCACAAGGTTATGGTGGTGGTCTGCAATCATGTCGACAAGCTGCCGATCGTCAGGCTTCGTAGGGTCAATGTAGTGCCACGGCTCGTCTTGGCTGGGGCTTTTACGCTTTATGCCATCAGGGCCGTTATTGCCTTCGAAATGCAATATGTCTTTAATTGCCGGAAACCCCGGGCCAACACCTGGTATAGATTGCAATGTGCGGCGCGCCACCCTATCGATTTTTTGGTGCACCCCAATAAACCCGCCGGATTGTTTACGAAAAGTTGTACCACTATACATTTTGTCTATCATACCAGAAACACAACCAGATTTCACCGATGTATTGACAAATACGCTGTATTTTGATATAATATAATTCAGAATAGTTTCACCACTACGCACCTTGACCACTAAAGGAGCACCCATGCCCGAGTTCACCCATCTCCTGAACGGCGCAACCGTAAAGTTTCACGGGTACCGCGAAGCGCAGCTGACCGACCATGCGCTCGCCGTCCCGCGAGATGTCGTCCGCGAGTTCGAAAATGAACTCTACAAGCTCACAAACGCGAACCCCGCCAACCACGTGGTCTTCGAAATCAAGACCAGGGGTGGGACGACAATCGCGTTCCGTTTTTCCGACTTCTACATGTACGTCGGAACGACCGTAAAGGTCGGCACCTACTAGCCCCCGTCCCGTCGCAGGCATTCAGCCTCCGGGTCACCGGGGGCTGTTTGCTTACCTGTAGTTAGTTCAGGGTAGTTAGTCGCTGGTAGTAGCGCACCTGGCTCGCCAGTGCCGAGTATTGTTCGATAGCAGCGCCGTCTTCTATAAACCGCCGCACGGCTTTTTGGGCACGAGCAATCAACTGCGTGTCGGCGAGTGTCGCAATCTGCAAATTAAGCGCCCCATGCTGGGCTTTGCCATATATTTCACCCGGGCCGCGCAGTTCCATGTCGACTTCGGCAAGGTGAAACCCGTCGTTGCTTTTTTCGATCTCGCGCAGACGCTGCGATGGCTTGTTGGTCGAGCTCATCATCAGGTAGCAATAGCTCTGGTGTTCGCTTCGTCCCACTCGCCCGCGTAGCTGATGCAACTGGCTGAGACCGAACTGATCGGCGTTTTCGATAATCATCACAGTAGCATTAGGAACATCCACCCCTACTTCTACCACAGTAGTACTGACGAGAATATCGTATTTTTTTGCTTTAAAGTCCTGCATCGTCTGATCCTTTTCGCTTGGCTTCATCTTGCCGTGCAATAGACCGATTTGCCGATGCCCAAACACGCTATTTTTGAGCCGCTTGTACTCAGCCTGCACACTTTTCGTGTCATTGTCTGGGTTGTCGTCGATCAGACTGCACACTACATAGACCTGTCTGCCCTTAGTAATTTCTTGATCAATATGGCCATAGATTGTTTTTGCAGATACCGGAGACACGATCTTCGTCACGATCGGCAACCTGTTAGCTGGTCGCTCATTCAGCACACTCACATCAAGCTCGCCATAGACAGTCAGCGCAAGGCTCCGCGGGATAGGCGTAGCAGTCATCGCCAGAAGATGTGGAAGCACGCCAGATTTACTAAGCAGCTTCTGGCGCTGGGCGACGCCGAACCGATGCTGCTCATCGATTACTACAAAGCCAAGCCGCTTGAAGCTGACAGTATCTTGAATAAGTGCGTGCGTACCCACCACAACATCAACTTCACCGTCGGCAATCTGCTGATAAAGAATCTTACGCACCTTGCCTTTCACACTTCCAACTAGTAGGCCTACGCGCACCCCGAACGGGCTCAGCAATGTATCGAGCGTCTCGGCATGCTGAGTCGCCAGTATCTCTGTTGGGGCCATAAACGCCGTCTGGTAGCCATGACTCGCCGCCTGGCGAGCCGCTAATCCCGCTACCACCGTTTTGCCACTACCAACATCTCCCTGTAATAAGCGATTCATCGGTGTCGATTTTTCAAAGTCTTGCAAAATATCCCACGCCGCGCGTTTTTGAGCTATGGTCAGCTGAAATGGCAAGCATGCAACAAACGCTTTGACCGTGGCAACTTCAAACGGAATGTGATAGCCTGTGAGTTTTTGATTCTCGAGTTTATTGAGCTGACTTGCTAGCAGCAGCTCGAACAACTCTTCAAATGCGAGCCGCTCACGGGCCGCTGCGACATCTTCAATACGCTTGGGGAAATGCATCGTACTAATCGCCTCGGATCGACTTATAAGTGTTTCGGACTGCATGACACTTTGCGGCAATGTCTCGGGTAACACAGTCATGAGTGGACGTAGCTCGGCAAGGATACTCCGTACAAGCTGGCTTTTGAGTCCATGCACCGACCGATACACGGGCACTAGTCGTTCAGCCTGCACTGGCAGTTCTTTGGCAATTTCGGCGCTAGGATTGGTGAGTTGATAACGACCATAGTTGTATTCGAACTCGCCGCTGAAATAAAATTCTTCATCAGTTGCCGATAACTGCTGCACTCGATATGGTTGGTTAAACCAGACTGCGTTAAGCTTGCCGCTCGCATCAGACAGCACGGCTTTTGTGAGTTTGAGTCCGCGCCGAACCATACGAGTTTCTATTTTCTCGCAGCGTGCTTTAATTGTCGCTTTACCAGGCTTAATGTCGGCAATAGCGATGACACCAGTGTAATCTTCATGTCGACGCGGCAAAAAAGTCAACAAATCATCCACGCTTACTAACCCCGCCACGTGCAATCGCTCAGCGGTTTTTGGCCCGACTCCTTTGATTTGCTCGAGATTTGTCTGGAGATTCACACTCTCTAGTATAGCGCCTTTGCACGGGCAAGGCATGTTGTGACAGTCCGCTCTGCGTCCTCGTCTACAAGCCTGGCATATGGCTGGTAGAGCCCTGGTGTCCAAATACTGTCATACACCTGGTGAACATAGCGGTCCGTGGCCTGCAACAAGCTACCCATAGGCGGCATGAGTGTCACACCTGTGCGACCTAGTTCTGTACGCACGCTTGGTGCCACTCGAATCGCGTATTCGGCGTAGCGGATGCCAAAAGTCAGTTCCTCACCCTTATCAATCACTGCTATCTTGCTCGCAGGACAAAACCGCTCAAGCGCTGGCATGGCATCGAGTACATACTGAGATAGGCCGACAAGACCTAAAAACTGTGTGTAGCTTGGGTCAATAGTGGCGCCCGTCTGTCGCTCGCGCAGCAAAACATGGGTCATCGTGTAGCCATCGGTACGCGGATACGCTTGAAGTACCGCAATATATTGGTCGGTTTCAATCCCGTATTCATCTGCCAGATGTGTACCCAATACCGCAGAGGCCAGCCCACACACCTGTGAGCGAAGGGTACGATTAGCATTTACACCACTATGCTGTAGGTAGCTATGGATAGCACCTTCAACAAGTGGTGTTGCCTTGTCGGCAATCTGCTGCAGTTCACGACTCATATCTATTTATTATATCAGATATTTGTGTATTTGTCTAGTCAGTTACACCCAGGATGCCCCGCACTACATATGGCGTGCTTTGATAGCCATCGACATCGATACACTCCACACCCATAGCTTTGACAGGATAGTCATTACCGCCCTTTTCGAGTCGGTCGCCAATAAACAACACCTCTTCTTTCATAACGCCTAGTTGTTCAATTAGCTTTTGCATACCATAGGCCTTGTCGACGCCGATTGGAGTAATGTCAATGGTTGTTGTGCCACCGTTACGTACTTCATATCCCGGTAGCGCTTCGGCTATCGCATTACGCAAACGAATTGCGTCTTCGTTGTGCGCCTGATACCACTCGTATTTTGCTTCTGCGGGTGCTTTTTGCCCAAGCATCGAGATGGCAATTTGACTTAGGCGATCTTCAATGACCTCTCCCCATGGCTTCTCGGGCCATAGGCCAGATTCCTTTGCAAGCCGCTCTGACACTTCAATAATGTGTCTCTTCTCCTCTTCGGTAAAGTCTTCAGCATACACTATATCCCACGTGTTTACTTCTAAGTCATGTGTATAGTAGCGAGTACCGCAGGTCGGTAGTATATGCAAGTGGTCAAGCAAGTGTGCCGATGTCTCACGTAACGGATCGATAATATTGACTTCAAATACTTCAAACCGACTACCGGAAATAATGGCAACTTCGTAATGCGCCAGAAGTTTTGCGACTAAATCGCGCATCTCTGTTGTCATGGGGTTTTTGGATTTGACAAGTGTGTCATCAACATCAAAGGCAATAACTTTTTTCATATTTCTCCTTATGGCTCTTTTACGTCTTCGGTTTGCCTTGCCGCTTCTACGGCATCGAATGCACATGGGTCGTACGCAATAAGTGACTCTGCCATTGTATACTCCTTTATCGCACTAGGACGAAACTATTTTTACCTTTTTTGACTAAACTCAAATCTTTTATTTCCTGGTCTTCAGTAATTTTTTGACCATTTATTGCAACAGCCCCGCCCGCAATAAGTCGCTTGGCTTCACCGTTACTTGCACAAACTCCTGCGTCAACAAGTGCACCAACAACCGTAGTAGCTGCAACAGTTGGTATTTCAGCGGCAAGTGTATCCAAATCTTCGCTGCTTAGCTCTGTTACGGGGCGAGCACCAAATAAACTTTCAGTCACATTCTCGACTGACTCGCGTCGGTCTCTTCCATGCACAAGATCGGTCACTTCACGTGCCAGGGTGCGTTGAAGCTCACGAGAACCCGGGCTCTTTCTATGTGCAGCTATGAGTCGCTCGACAGAATCACGCTCAAGCATGGTGTAAATTTTTACGAGAGTTTCACTGGTCGCGTCGTCGCAATTGAGCCAAAATTGGTAAAACTTGTATGGACTTGTCTTGGCAGGGTCGAGCCAAACTGCGTTACCTTCACTTTTGCCAAATTTCTTGCCGGTCGATTTATCGATAATAAGCGGAACGGTCATAACATGAGTATCTGCACCGTCTAGTCTTTTAATCATTTGGGTGCCACTAACCATATTGCCCCATTGATCGCTACCGCCTATTTGCAGAGTAGCATTGTTCGTACGATACAAATGAAGAAAATCGTAGCCCTGGATTAACCCGTAACTAAATTCCGCATAGCTAATACCACTACTATCTTCGCCTATACGAGCTTTTACAAATTCGCGACTAAGAAGCTGTGTCATACTGAAATGTTTGCCAATGTCTCTAAGAAAGTCCAAGTAATGAATCTCTTTAAACCAGTCATAGTTATCGACAAGATCAAATGAGCCGTCGGCTAAAACTCGCCGAAAGTCAGCAGCAATGCCTTTTTTATTGAAGTCAATTTCTTCCAGTGTTTTCAAGTCACGTTCCACGTCTTGTTTTGGGTCGCCAATCATACCAGTTGCGCCACCCACTAGTACAATAGCCTTGTATCCATAATTAACAAGGTGCTTGACGAGCATCACACCCGCCAAGTTACCAATATGCATACTCGATGCGCTTGGATCAACACCGTAATAGAAAGTCCGAGTCTCTTTATCTAGTTCAGTGATATCGGTAAATGTCGTTTGATTGACAAAGCCACGCCACGCTAGTTCTTCAGATAGCGTCATAGTGAAACTCTCCTTTCTTGTTTCTTCTGGTCAAATAGTAGCACAAAATATACTTTATCGCACTGGCGTGCGAGTGCTATAATAAAAACTAATATTGCTTATGGGAAGAGAGTTACGTGGTTAAAGCAAAAAAACCGGCACGAGCTGTCAGTGTGTATGCGAACTTGGCATCTAAACGTCGCAGCAAGAAAGATGTAAAGGCTCGCAAAAAAGCGGAGTATCTTGCTAGTCTCCCAAAACATCCGCTCAAACGGCTGGTATATCGTATGCATCCACGACGTGTCGCTCAGTTCTGGTTTAGTAAGAAGGGTTTGTTCGCACTCCTCAAAGGTATTGCGGCATTCCTGCTCATTTTGCTGCTTCTTAGCCTTGCGCTATTCGCCTACTATCGCAAAGACCTCGATGCTATTCGCCCCGGCACACTTGCACAGCGTGTAAAAACTACAGTCACACGATACTATGACCGCAATGATAAGCTCTTATGGGAAGATAAGGGCGATGGCGACTACACGCTCGTTGTTGATGGCGACAAAATCAGTCCCTACATGAAACAGGCAACTGTCGCTATCGAGGACAAAGATTTTTATAAGCACGGCGGCGTCAGCCCTACCGGACTTGTGCGAGCCGTGCTTAGCAATGCGCAGGGCAATAGTACACAAGGTGGCTCCACTCTTACTCAGCAGTTAGTAAAGCAAGTCTTTTTCCCCAAGGAAGAGGCTCAGCAACGTGGTCTTGCAGGTATCCCCCGCAAAATAAAAGAAATGATTTTGGCTATTGAAGTAGAGCGTATGTACAGCAAAGAACAAATCATAAATCTCTATCTAAATGAATCGCCTTATGGAGGGCGGCGTAATGGTGTTGAATCGGCGGCGCAAGCTTATTTTGGCAAAACCGCTAAAGACCTCACACTAGCAGAAGCGGCCTTGCTCGCCGCAATCCCCAATCAGCCAGGCCTTTACGATCCATACAATATCGACGGACATGAGGCATTGTTGGCACGCCAGCACAAAACACTCGATAATATGGTTGAGATGGGCTATATCAAGCAAGTGCAGGCTGACGAGGCGAAAAAGGTAGCTATCCTTGATACCGTCCAACCGCGGACCGATCAGTTAGCCGGCATCAAAGCGCCCCACTTTGTACTGATGGTTCGCTCACAGCTCGAAAAATCTCTAGGCAAGACAGTCGTCGGCAATGGCGGACTTATCGTCAAAACCACGCTCGACCTCGATGTACAGGCCAAGCTTGAGGAGCAAATGAATGCTATGTTTAGCTCTTACTGGCCAGGCTATGCAGGTTTCACTAATGGTGCGGCTGTTGTGGAAGACGTAAAAACTGGCCAAATCATTGGGCTCTTAGGGAGTCGTGACTACAACTACGAGGGCTTCGGCCAAGACAATGCAGCAGTTGCCTTTATTCAGCCAGGCTCATCAATAAAGCCATTTGTCTACGCACAGCTGTTCCAGAATCAAGGTGAGGGTAAATTAAACTTCGGCAGCGGTTCGGTTCTTGCAGACACCCCTACTACCTTTGAGTATAACTGGAAGCCCAATAATGCTGATGGTGGTTTCAAAGGCAATATCAATATCCGAAAAGCGCTCGACATGTCGCGTAACATCCCTGCCATTAAGGCGATGGCGGTGGTAGGTAAAGATGCGGCTTGGAAAACTATTCGTGATCTCGGCAATACCTATTACTGCACGCAAGGTGCAGATGCCCAAGCTGGGCTGTCAAGCGCAATTGGTGGTTGTGGTACACGCATGATTGATCACACCAATGCACTTGCGTCACTCGGCCGTATGGGCGTCTACATGCCTACCAGCACAATCTTAGAAGTGCGCAGTAGTACTGGTGAAGTACTAAAAAAATACAAAAGTGAGACGAAACAAGTGATTGACCCTCAAGCAGCTTACGTGGTAAGTGACATCCTCGGCGACGGCAACTCACGCAACTTGCTCTTCGGTCGAACAATTATCCCCATTAGTGAAGCAGCTGGGTATAAAATTGCAATCAAAACCGGTACGTCAGATAAAGACCGTAAACCTAAGGACATTTGGACCGTCGGCTATACACCGCAAATCTCTATGAGTGTATGGCTGGGCAACCCCGACACCTCGCCGCTTGCCAACGGCAATTCATCGATCCCTGCGCGTGTTCTAGACCCAGTAATGGCCTATACTCTACAAAAGTATAAGGAGGCTGGAATCGATATGTCGTGGTTTAGCGCACCTGCCGGCATCCAGCGTATTGGTGGTGAAGTTTATCCGTCCTACTATAATAAATCGACAGGCATAACCAATGATAAGATGGTTTTCGATAAAGTATCAAAGAAGAAAGCTACTAGTTGTACTCCCGACGGCGCCAAGATAGAAGTAGGCGTGACAAAAAGCAACGATCCCTTCACTAAACAGGTTGTTGTATCGGCGCCCGACGGCTACGATCCGACAAAGGATGATGACAGTCACGCCTGTGGCGATCCGCTGCCGACGGCATCAATTAGTTCTGTTGATCAGAAAAAGCACACGGCAATCGTCACGACAACAAGTGGCGGCAAATTCAATCTTCAAACATTAACTGTCACTTGTGGTAGTCAAGTTGTATCTACAATCACACCTGTGAGCGGCGATAACGTCATTGATTTATCGAGCGTTTCCACAAGTTGTACACTCGGTGCTACAATAACCGACGCCGGTTATTACAGTGCGCCGAGCAACCAACTGTCCTATACGCCCAAGTAACTAGCGGTTTATTTATTCGCTAGTTCAACAAATGCCGCTTCTCGTTGAGCCCCGCTTTGCACCGGACGCTGCCTGCGAGCATATGATTTTGCGGGAGCTGTTGTGCTTTTGCGTACATTCTGAGTACGGAGTCGCGATTCATCTTGCTGATGCGTGGTCGATAGTTGGCTAGCACGGTTGCTCTGAGGACGTGAGATGGCATGAGATTTACGCGGTGACTGTCTGGCCGTCGACAATGGGCTGGAACCTCGCGTTTCAGGTGGCTTGGCAGACACTTTTCGCGCAAACATCATACGGCCAGCAGCGGTTTGCAAGCTTCGTACCACTTCGACATGAACCTGCTGGCCAATCTGACCACTAGCCTGCTCGACAACTACCATAGTGCCGTCAGCCAAATAGCCCACGCCCTGGTGTGAATCCTGGCCCTTTTGCGCAAGTTCAACCATCATTTGCTCGCCAGGTAGGTAGCTCATGCGCATACTCTGCGCCAGTTCATTGATATTGAGTACCTGTATATTCTCAACAGCCGCAACCTTGTTGAGGTTGTAGTCAATGGTACAAATCGCTGCGGTATATTGTTTGGCAAGCTTTAACAGTCGTTCGTCGACGCCTTCTTGTGCCTTGCTGCCGTCTTGCAGTAACTCCACGTCGACACCTGGCATTTTCTGAAGTTCAGTCACAACATCGAGCCCGGCACGCGCCCGAGCACGTTTGTCGGCATCAGCGTTATCGGCAAGAAACTGAAGCTCACCAACGACACTCCTAGGTATGATAAGCGTACCCCCAATAAATCCGGTCGCCGCAATTGATACTATTCGTCCGTCCATTAATACCGACGTATCGACAAGCACAGAGCGGCCTTTAAATTTGTTACTTGTCTTTGGAAGCTTTGCCAGCAAGTAAGACACTTCGCCCAAGATGAGTAATGTGACTGCAAGTAAAGCCAAATCTTTTGTTTCCATAATAATTTCCTTTTTGACTAGCTTTTCAGATAGTCGATAAGTGCATGACGGAGGTCACTCACTGGTTTGATAAATGTATTTTTACCCTGTTCGGGTGCGAGGGCTTTAGTAAAGCCCAATTTTTTCGCCTCGGCCACGCGGCGATCGACATGGCTGACGCTACGAATTTCTCCCCCAAGCCCTACTTCGCCAAAAACCACCAGCCCAGTATCGAGCTTTCGCCCAGCAGCCGCGCTGGCAATAGCCATTGCAATGGCAAGGTCAGCCGCCGGGTCCTGAAGCCGTAACCCACCAACGACATTGATATAGATGTCTTTGTCAGATAAATTCAGTTTGGTGCGCTTCTCGAGCACCGCGATGAGTAGATTGAGGCGGTTTATATCAAACCCACTCGCCGTCCTCTTAGGATACCCGAAATTCGTCGAATTGACAAGTGCTTGAATTTCTACTAGAATAGGTCGGTTTCCTTCGAGCGTCGCTAGCACTACCGAGCCGTCACTGTCATGACGTTCAGCGAGCAACGCTGCTGAAGGGTTCTCGACAATTCTTAATCCGTCATCTACCATTTCGAAAATTGCGGCCTCACTAGTACTGCCGTAGCGATTCTTAATAGCACGCACTACTTTAAAGCCACCATAGCGATCACCCTCAAACTGCAGTACCACATCGACCAAGTGCTCGAGTACCTTTGGCCCGGCGATACTACCCTCCTTTGTAACATGGCCCACTAGTACGACAGCGGCATTACTTTCCTTGGCCGCGCGTATGATAACGTTTGCAGAGTTGGTAATCTGGCTGACAGTGCCCGGAGCACTTGTAATTTCGTCAAGGCTAAGCGTCTGGATACTATCGATAATAACCAGCTTGTATTTGCCGCTTCGTATCGTCGCAGCAATGTCATCAGCACTAGTGCTCGCCACAAACGCGAGATCATCATCTACATCGGCACCAAGTCGAGTAGCGCGTAATTTTACCTGACTCGCTGATTCCTCGCCACTAGCATAGAGCACAGGATAGTTGGCCGCAACCGTCCCCGCAACCTGCATAAGGAGAGTGCTTTTACCGATACCGGGCTGGCCTGCCAGTAGAATTACTCCGCCGGGTAATACGCCGCCGCCGAGTACAATATCAAGGTCGACCATGCCTGTACTCATGCGTCGAATTTCATCTTCAGCGCGAATTGATTTCATAGACTGAGCCGCGAGTACCTTACCACTATAAGCACCGCGGGCCACCGCAGAGTTACCAGTTGACTGAACAGCCTGCTCTACAAGCGAATTCCATTCTCCACAGTTTTCACATTTACCTACCCATTTTGGGTAACTTGCACCGCAATTTTGGCAGACAAATGAGGATCGTGTTTTCGCCACTATAGCCCCTTCGTGGTCGTGGCACCATTAATGCTACTACTAAGCTCATTCGCACGCACTGCGAGCGCATTTATTTGCTCGACAATGGTATTGAAATCTTTTACCCTCTGATTAATATCAGCCTGCCGAGTATTCATAGTTTCAACTCGCATAATGAGCGAGTTTCGAGCTACTGTGAAACTAGACTGCGAAGGAAAGCCATTTGTCTTTGCACGTTCATTGAATGACGCTATGTCTAGTTCTATTTGCTCACGATCTGACTCGTACTGGTCAAGATCGGATTCGAGCGGAGCACGCAGTGCGACCAATTGTTTTTGCAGCTCATCGGACTTTTTCCTCAAGCTGTCAAAAACAGCGTTGTATTTAGCATTGAGAGCGACAACACTCGCACGATCTTTAAAGTATTGTGAATAGTAGGCTTCAAGCTCCGGCGAAAGGTGCACGACTGTCGTACCAAGCAAAGAGTGAAGTTCGTTAATTTCCTCACCCGGCTCTGATTTTGCATAGTACGCCATCACTTGCTTCAGCGATGGGCTGTCTTGCAGTGTAGCGTATTCCGCCTCTATTAAACTATTAACTCGTGTCCGTTCGAAGAAATTAAGCCGTTCATACGCCGCGTGCAGCATTTCATGTGCAGCCGTCACTTCGAGCGTGCCATCTAATTCTTTATTCTTTACGTCAAACAAATAAATATGCCGTCGGAAATAGCAGCCAAGAATTGCTATTGTCCTTTCCTCGGTTTCGCAGCTAGCGTTAAACTGAGTTTTATCTTCAATTTTCGGTGCACTAGCGTAAAACAAATCAGTGCCGAGGTGCGTCATAGCAAGCCGTGCGTTAATATCCGCGATCTGTGGTGATGGCTGATACAGGCGCGAAAGTACGATATCGACGCCGCGCTGGCCGTAAAGAATAAGAAAGGCACTAATCGCCAATGTTACCACCAACAGTATGAGTGCACGGCGCACTTGGTGGGTCGACTTAGGTGGTTGCTTCGATTCGTTGTTCAATATAGAGTGCCCCTTCCCGCGTACTTACTTCCAGTATAGCGCCTTTTTCATAGTTTCCGCCTAAGATTCCTTCGGCAATAAGATGCTCTAGTTCATCCTCTATAACACGACGCAGCGCGCGAGCACCAAACTTCGCACTGTAGCCCCTGTTGATAAGGTAGGATTTTGCATGTGGCCTTACTACGAGCCCCAACCCTTGGCGCACTAAGCGCATACGGATTTCACCAACAAGGAGATCGAATATTTTGCCCACCTCTTGTCGCGTCAGAGCACGGAAGGTTACAATACCGTCAAAGCGATTGATAAGCTCGGGTCGCATGAATTTGTCGAGTGCTTCACGCGCGTAGCTAGCGTTTCTCTGGTGTAGGTCGTTCACTTGCTTCTTCGACGTATCTGCTTGGAACCCAAGGGCACTTTCTCTCATCATTTTATCAGCACCTAGGTTACTGGTAAGGATAATGATCGTATTGCGAAAACTCACCACCCGGCCTTTTGCGTCTGTGAGTTGACCGTCTTCGAGTAGTTGCAGTAGTAGTTGGAACACATCGGGGTGAGCTTTTTCAATTTCGTCGAACAACACCACACTGTAAGGCTGACGACGTACTTTGTCAGTAAGCTTACCACCATCTTCGTAGCCAACATAGCCCGCTGGAGCACCGACCAAACGGCTGGTGGTGTGGCGTTCGCTAAATTCACTCATATCGATTTTAATGAGTGCCTCGTCGCTGCCAAACACTTCTCGTGCAAGCACTCTCGCGAGCTCAGTCTTGCCAACTCCGGTTGGTCCCATAAACACAAAGCTACCTATCGGACGCTTCTGGCTGGCAATACCGCTCCTGGTACGACGAATTGCCTTCGCTACCCTTTCTACTGCTTCCTGTTGACCAATAATATACTTGCCAAGGTGTTTCTCGAGCGATTTAAGTAAACGCGCTTCACTGGTTTGCACCTTCTCGACCGGCACGTGTGTCATGATTGCGATTGCATGGGCGATATCATCTTCGGTCAGCGCAATTGGCACCTTACTTTCCATCGCTTCTCGCTCAGCCTCTAGCTTGGCATTAATCTGACTGACACGCTGCTTATAGAGCGCTGCTCGCTCGTAGTCCTCGCTTGCCACGGCATCATCCATTCTCTCATTGAGGCCTTTGAGTTCTTTCAGGAGCTCACGTTGGCGACTCGGGCGGTGCCCTACTCGAACTCGCACTCTCGCCGCTGCTTCATCAATCACATCAATCGCTTTATCTGGCATAAACCGATCGGCGATGTAGCGATCACTCATATAGACAGCACTTTCGAGTACATCGTCACTCATACTGACACCATGGTGCTTCTCGTAGTAAACCTTCAAACCTTTCAATATAGCAATTGTGTCTTTCGTGGTCGGTTCCTTAACGATAATCGTTTGGAAACGACGCTCTAATGCCGTATCTTTCTCTATGTGCCTACGATATTCGTCAAGTGTCGTAGCGCCGATCATATGCAGTTCGCCTCGTGCAAGCGCCGGCTTTAGGATATTGGCGGCGTCCATACTACCCTCGGCTGCCCCGGCTCCCACAAGCAAATGGAGCTCATCGATAAATACGATAATGTTACCTTGTTTCTTAATCTCGCTAATAACTTTTTTTAGCCTGTCTTCAAACTCACCACGATATTTCGTTCCGGCGATCATCGCTGCCATATCGAGCATAATCACACGACGGTCAAGTAAATGATCGGGCACCTGCTCTTGCACGATTCGCTGCGCCAGGCCCTCTACAATTGCTGTTTTTCCGACGCCAGGTTCACCAATCAATACTGGGTTATTTTTAGTACGTCGACTCAAAATAGTAATCATGCGCTCTAACTCTTTAGCGCGACCTATCATCGGGTCGAGCTCTCCCGCACTGGCCTTTGATGTTAGGTCAATGCCAAATGTAGTTAGCGCGCCGCCACGCACAGTGCGCTGCTTGGGCTCGGTTGCAACATCCCCATGTTCGCCGCGCGTACGATCGAGATAGCTCTCAATTTCGCTCATAGCGTCATCCACGTCCACTCCTAATTCTCTTAACAAAGTAGTGGCGCGTGCATTACTTTGTCGAAGCAGACTATATAGAATATGCTCAGTGCCCAAGAAGTCTTGGTTGTACTCTTTCGCGACTTCCCACCCCATACGTAGTGTCAGTAGAGCTGTCTCACTTAGCCCTACCGCACCCGTACTAACGACGACCTGCTGCGGCTCAAGCCCTAGAGCCTGCTCAGCGCGCGGCAGCGTAACTCCTGCATCAGCCAATACTTTTGCGCCCATGCTACTCCCCTGCGCCAATAATCCAAGCAATAGGTGTTCTGTACCTATATACGCACTGCCATTACCACGAGCAATCGCATCAGCGTGCTGCACGCTCAGCTTAGCGTTCTCGGTAAGATGTGAAATAAAATCTGCAAAATCGTCTGGCATACTGCCCTCCTGTCAGGGTTTTTCACCCTTTACACGCTCGATTATACAGGGCATGTTGGCACTCGTCAAGTGAGAGTGCTAGTCATCTGATCGGTCTTTATTGTATCTGACTGGAGGTATGTGTTAGGATTTACTATGGTTATGCATACCTTACTAAAATACCTATCACGCAATCCTTACGTCATGCCCCGCAAACAATTCGGCGCGGTTTGGCTAGCGACGTTTCTTGTCAGTGCAGGTCTATTGCTATGGATTACCTTTTCTCAGGAACCTCGCCCACAACACCTTACGTGGCCACAAGCTACTTGCCATGTCACTGAATACGCATATAACCCCCAGGTTGTCGGTGGCTACATTTGCGAGTACAAGGTTAATGACATAGTCTACTCCATACTCACGCACAGCACTTCACACCGGAGAAACGATGAGGCAGAGATTGGTAAATCCCACACTGTGCTTTACGACCCCTCAAATCCACAGCTAGGCTACTCACCCGAAATCGCTCTTCCGCTATATATTTTGCTACTAGTTTTTTCGTTCATCTTTGGTGTTAGCGTTATCATTGGCGGCTTCATTGCGTGGCGCAAAAACATGTTACGTACGCGCGCTATTTCACAGCTCATCGCTAACGGTACTGCGATCGAAGCAACAGTTGTTGGCACGACAATCGGTCACGTGGGCAAAGGCACGGTATTCACAACGATACATGTAGCGCCAACCGTGTCAAAAGATGGCATGCTCGATCGGTACTCATCTGATAAAGTTTGGTCATATTATAAATGGCTTCAGGTAGGCACTCCGGCAAGGGTATATATCAATAAAACCGATCCGCATCAGTACTACGTTGATCTTGATTTTTGGGAAGAATACTTCGCTAAGTAAACTCTCAACGTGTACCCTGTTGTTCCTTTCGTAGCCTCTAAGGTAGAACTTAGTAGATTATTTCAATAGCTACGTACTAGGTTCAGCGCCATGGCAACATCTGCCCGGGTAACTTGCCATGTATGCCAAGATGTCTTCGGTGCCAGTTGTAGTAGATAAGATACCAAGCTACTTTGCCTGGTACGGTTTGTTCATCGACGAATGGCGAAAGGCATTCGTCCTGGATTGTGCGGTTAAACCGCTCAATGTGCGCATTGTCGTTAGGGCGCTGCAACCGAGTGTGTCGCACCACAATACCCCACATGCTGAGTTGCGCACGGAATGCTTCCGCAAACTCACCGCCGTTGTCGGTCTGTACTATGGCAAAAGGTATTCCGAGATAGTCTTGTGCCCTTGCAACAACCTCAAGACTCGCTTGCTGCGTGCAGCGAGGAGCATACTCGGCATATACCGCTCGGGAATAGAGATCGATGAGGGTAAATACGTAGAAGCGCGTCATATCTGGTCGCATAAAATGGATGGTATCCATCTGCACAAGCGCGCCTGGTGTGTCTGGTTCGGGGCGCGGGACAGGTGGGCGGTACCGTTTCCATTTGCTTTGAATGCGTGTGAGACCATGACGACGTAAGGTCCGTTTGACGCTAGAGAGGCTCACTGCAATACCTTGGTCGCGCAGTTCATACCAGACGAGCTCAGCGCATCTTCCGCTCCGTTCGCGTTCGTGAATAATGGCAGCCACAACCTCTGGTTGTAGTTGGTTAGGGTGGGTATGGGCAATGGATGGAAGTGTAGGGATACACTCACGACCATCTAAGTGCAGTGCTGTTCGTTTGCACATCCACTTACCAATGGTGGAAGGGTGGACACCCACACTACGCGCTACTGCCACTCGTGTCTCCCCGCGGAGCACCCGGTTGACGGCGTCTCGTCTGGCACGGGGTGCATAGGGGCTGCTAGAATAGCTCATAGCAGGCTCTCCTTACATAGATTAGTTGACGCTATCTAGTGTAGAGAGGCCTGCTTTTTGTTGCCAAGGGTGTGAACCATTACGTAGCTATTGACATTTTATTGTGGTTGTGCTATAATGAATACTGAAGCTGCGAGGCGACTTGCCGAGCAGTATGCACCCCAGAGAAAGAGGCACCCAATGTCGTACCCCGTTTCGATGCCGACCATCGACAAGGCCAAGAACAACCTGACCCGGTGGAACCAGCTCCAGGCCGACGTCGCGACCGCCCAGCGCGCCGTCGACGCGGCCGCCAGCGCCGTCGCCCGGGCCACCCACGCCGGGCGCGGCGACAAGGTCGTCGACGCCCTGCTCGACAAGCTCGAGCAGGCGGAGAAGCGACTCGCCGCGGCCGCCCGGGAGGCCGACGCCTTCCACGACGTCGGAATCGGCGCAGAGGTCTACGTGCGACTCAACACCGCCGCCTGACCTCTCGCTCTGGGGATCGCCCCGCACTTACCAGCTCCTACGGGAGCCAGGTGGTGCGGGGCGCTCTTCGTTAGTACTTATTCTCCCTGTTCTTCAATAGCGGCAAACAACCCGTCTTCAATATTCTTCTTCGGCTTTTTGTCGGCAGGCTTAGCGGCGACAGCTGTTTCGATGTCAAGTTCGTAGCCAGTAAGGCGCGCCGCTAGGCGTACATTTTGGCCGCCACGGCCAATGGCAATACTTTGCTGGTCTTCGCTCACAAATACCTTAGCGCGCTTCGCTTCTTTGTCGATCTCGACCTTCACCACTTCGGCAGGGCTCAAAGCGTTACGAATGTAACTATCGATGTTTTCGTCGTAGGTAATGATGTCAATTTTTTCCTGCTCACCGATTTCGTGCATGACAGCGTTGACACGCGTCCCATGACCACCAACAAAGGTACCGACCGGGTCGACACCGGGTACGGTGCTGGCTACAGCCAATTTAGTACGGCGACCAGCCTCACGGGCAATGCCCTTGATTTCGACCGCACCAGTATCCATTTCGGGTACTTCTTGGCGGAATAAGTACTCAACAAACGCTTCATTGCCGCGGCTCAGTATAAGCTGTGGCCCACGGTTATCGCGCTCGATGTCCTTGATAAACACTTTCATGCGGCTACCCACACTGTAGAATTCACCCTGGATCTGCTCACTTTGCGGCAAAATACCAATTGCCTTGCCCAGTTCTACTCGGACTACGCGCGGTTCAACACGCTGCACAACACCATTGACCACAGTGCCGATCTTGTCTTCAAACTCGGCCAGCACCACTTCACGCTCTGCTTCGCGCAGACGCTGGAGTACCACCTGTTTAGCAGTTTGTGCGGCTACACGACCAAACTGCGTCACTTCATGCATTTCTTCGACGGTATCGCCAAGTGCAGCATCCTTCTTCAGCTTTTTTGCATCGTCAAGGCTGATTTCGAGGGCGTCGATACCGACAGCTTCTACAACTTCTCGAGCAACAAATACTTTCGCTGTACCGTCGTTGATATTGAGCTCAGCGCGAACTTCTTGGTCGCGTTCGCCATTGTCGCGACGCCATGCAGCGGCAATCGCCTGCTCAATAACGCTGAGCACAGTTTCTTCGGGCAAGTTTTTTTCTTCGGCAATGGTGCGCACTGCAAGAGTGAGTTGTTTAATGTTGAGATCTTCCATAGCGAGTATCCTTTCTTTAGAATTTCTACGAAAATATCCGACCTGCCGGCCGGATGTGTACCTACGTATAGTAGCAAACCTATGGGCCGGTGTCAAGAAATACGCTATACTGGTGCAGTTATGCGAGTCAGTGATTTTCATTACCACATCCCCGAAAAACTTATTGCTACCGCACCCCCAAAAGTTCGCGGCGAAGCACGGTTACTTGTGCTTGATCGCACGACTGGCGCAGTCAGTGATAGACTCTATGGTGATATAGTAGATTACCTTAATGCTGGCGACGTACTAGTGATCAATGACACAAAGGTCATCAAAGCGCGGCTCATTGCTCACAAGCCAAGCGGCGGCGAGCGCGAGCTGGTGCTCGTAGAGAAACACGGTCGTATCGACGACTGGCACACCCACAAAGTGATCTATCGCCGCAAGCTCAAGCCAGGTGACACGCTACTAGTCGGCGACAATAAACTTCTTGTCAAGGAATTACTAGGTGACGGTATGGCGATCATCGAAAGCGAGCGTGACCTCTTGGAAATTGCCGAAGCTCATGGTTCAGTACCTCTGCCACCCTATATGCGTCGTGATGCCACCACAGCTGACATCGAGCGTTACCAAACAGTATTCGCCCGCGAACAAGGTAGTGTGGCTGCCCCTACCGCCAGTCTCAACATGACCGAAACGACACTACAAAAACTCCGCGACAAGGGAGTTGAGGTAGTATACGCCACGCTCCACGTCGGGCTCGGCACTTTTTTGCCAATTCGTGTTGACAACCTTACCGATCACACCATGCACAAAGAATACTTCGAAGTACCTGCCGCCACAATTGCCGCCATTCAGCACGCCAAACAGTCCAGCAACCGTGTCATTGCGCTTGGTACTACCGTCACACGTACGCTTGAGTACGCGCACGAGGCTATGTTGCACGGCCCCGCGGTCGCCATATCTGGCGAAGCCGATATCTTCATGTACCCTGGCTACAAATTTAAAGTCATCGACGGGTTGCTGACTAATTTTCATATGCCCGATAGTACCGTACTTATGCTTACCGCAGCGTTTGCTGGCTGGGACAAGCTTAAACCTGCCTACGAACACGCCGTAGCCGAAAAATATCGCTTCTTTAGTTATGGCGACAGTATGTTGATTATCGACGACACCGATCACTCGTCAAGTATTTTGTGATAAATGAGCGAGCAATCTAAATCATCGATAGGTCCGTACCCTGCTCGTTCGTAGAAAGGTATCGCACGAAGTGTAGGGCTCAGCAATATCCTTTTTGCGCCTTGCGCGCGTACGACTTCCTCTATTAGTACCAGTGCGCGCTGCCCAATTCCTTGGTCACGCCTTGCGGCGTCGACCACTAGCACCTCAAGCCAGGTTGTCTCATTTATGCCTACTACCGCGACACCCTGTACAATCCCCTGGTCTTCTATAGCAAAGGTATCGGTGCATTCTCGCATCATTTGCAGTACCGATGTGACTTCACCTTCAGGCGGTAGACTAGTCTTGTCCCATGAGGCATCAAGGAGCTGTGCATACAGCCGAGCTAGTTCGGTAAACCGTGGGTCATCATAAACATTATCACTTTCGACCGCCACACGGCTGATCGTCAGATCTGTTACTTCAGGACTCTTACTCATTTAGTGAGCCTCCTGTGAGGATTGTGTCGATGGTTTTTTGTGTCTGAAGCACGCCCAACCCTGTCTTCATGGTAAGAAAATAGGCGTCTGGTTGGTCGATATGCTGTACGCGCCGACCACTGCCGTCATCTACAATCGACTCAGTTGATGTAGTGCCAAACGCACTTTTTACAATCGCCTGCGTCACCTGAGCGGGCGTACCATTTTCCAGCGCGGGCTGCTCGACGGCAAGATACACATAGTCTTCGTCTGCCTGTGGCTCACCAGTGCGAACCCGGCCTTCGGTCACGGAACGCAGACACACCCGCGTGTCGCCACAAAGCGTCGACGACAAAGCTCCATAGTCCGATGCGGTGTAGATCAATTCTTTCCTGAACCGTGTTGCCTGTGGTAATAGGACGTCTTCGATAAAGCAGACTAGCTCCTTTGCATCGAGCTCTGTTCTGTCGAGGTAGTGGCGCGCTTCTTTTGGCCATCGATCCGTATCGATCCAGCGTGCGAGTTCTCCCACAACATCAGCATGAGTCAACCGCGCTTCCTCGTCCTCACCGGCATCACCATTCAGCGTCCAGCCCTTTTCGGGGCTATGACGATAAACATACAGACTCTCGTTCATTTGCATCACCACAACACAGCTAAGCGTACCGTCGGCAGCATACTCTGCGCGCAGTTGACGTATTGTTGCGTTAACAAGCGTGTTTGTCTGTTCATCAACCACCGTAAGCCCGTCGATACCGGTGAGTGTAAGGTGAATTTCGTCAGGCTGCGCCGTATACCGAAGGTATTCATAGTAATCGGCCATCTCTTTGCTAAGGGCTTGAGCCTCATTAACCGCACGATTATCGTAATAGAAATCATGTGTGCATGAGTCAATTGCTTTCATTCTTTTATTGTATCATACTTTACATTATTTGTCAATAATGAGAAGCGTATAAAATGCCCCTGTATCACTGAATACAGGGGCGAGCTGGTGATATGCCAACAGCTTAGTCTTTCGCTATCGGCGAAGTCGACGTCACGCGGCCTTTCGGCCCTCGCGGTTCAAGCAAGATACCGACGGCCACGACGACCATGGTAATTGCGAGCAGAAACATCATTATCAGGAGCGGCGGGGCGACATAACCAACCCACACCATCAGATAGAATCCCCACACCGCTCTACCAGCGGTGTCCGAAAATGACTGCCACTGGGGGTCCTGATGCCACACCTGCACGTCGGTGTAGGTATTGATTGCGCCGTAGAGCGCAAAACCTACTACTAGTGCCAGGGCCAGCTTTTCAGCGTGCGCTCGAGACCACACCTTTATGTTGTTGAGCATGCTCACTCCTCACTGTCGAAGGTACAAGTCGAACAAATAATACCATGTATTCTGCATATAGGCAACTCTGGTATACTAATGCAAGATGAGTCAAGCACTTACATTTGAAATTAGCCATCGGCTCGAAGGTACACTCGCTCGAGCTGGCGTGATCCATACCCCGCATGGCGATATTCAAACGCCAGCCTTTATTGTGGGCGGAACTAAGGCCACTGTTAAGGCACTCACTCCTGAACAAGTCGTTGACCTTGGGGGCCAGGCCGTGCTCGCTAACACCTACCACCTCATGCTACGGCCGGGCACCGATATCGTAAAACGCGCTGGTGGCCTGGGCAAATTTATGAACTGGAGTGGCCCTACCTTTACCGATAGTGGCGGGTTCCAGGTGTTTAGCCTTGGCGTGGCCTACAAAAAAGGTATCGATGCCGTCGCGCATACTCAAAAAGGCGATGCCAAAAATGCCGTCAAATCTGCCGAACAGCTAGTCAAGATCACCGAAAAGGGTGCACACTTCCGCAGCCATCTCGACGGCCAGAAATTACTTATGACACCCGAAAGTAGCATGGAGCTGCAGCACGCCATCGGCGCCGATATTCATATGGCGTTTGATGAATGTCCCGCGCCGCTCGCGCCGCATGATTACCTCGTGGAAGCGGTCGAGCGCACTCACGCATGGGCAGATCGCTGCCTTGCACGTCACCAAGAGCTCAATGCTGAGCATGCCAAAGCCGACGAACTACCCCAGGCACTCTATGGTGTCGTGCAGGGTGCGCGCGATGAAGTGTTGCGACGAAAATCTGCTGAATTCCTCGGCAGCCGCGATTTTGACGGCTATGGCATCGGCGGCGTATTTGAACCAGGGGAAATTCCGAGCGTCATCACATGGGTCTGTGAAACGCTGCCGGAGGGCAAACCACGCCATCTTCTCGGTATGGGAAGTCAGCCCGCCGACCTGTTTCTTGGCATAGAGTATGGTATCGATACCTTTGATTGTGTAGCGCCAACCCGCCAAGCACGAAATGGCGCACTCTACACCTACGATGGCCGAATCAACATCACCAATTCCAAGTACAAGACTGATTTTACGCCGATCGACAGCGACTGCGACTGCTACGCCTGCCAGCACTATACAAAAGCCTATATCAATCACCTCTTTAAATCCGACGAAATCCTCGGCGCCACCCTTGCCAGTATCCACAACGAGCGCTTTGCGGTGCGTACCGTCGATCAAATCCGTGCATCGCTGATCGACGGCAGCTTCTTTGATTTCAAAAAGCAATTCCTTGCACGCTATTACGGCGACAAACTGCCGACTGACGTGACATTGTAATAAAATGCCCGCTCATTGCTGAGCGGGCTGTGTTCGTCGCTTACTTACTATTTCGGCTCGGTCTGAACCGGAATCGGGCAGATCTCATACTGTGCAAGCGTACCACTGATTCCAGTGATAGTACCAGAGAACGTCTCAGCAGTCGCCCGATCTGCTGCCTCGTAGATCCTCCGCTCCCGCTCACAGTATTCCCGGGTTCCAACCGCGAGCACAACTGGACCGCTACTTACCACCTTAGCGCTTCCAGTGCTGAAGTCGGGCACGGTTCGCACAAGTTGAAAGAACTCGGCCATTCCAATCACCTTCCTGTCGATTGAATAACCATACTGTACGCTACATATCATGCACTGTCAACAATGGCCACTGCCGTAGGGGCTAGTACGTTGCCAATAAGTGCTTTCCTTGTTTAAATTATTGACAGTATAAATAAAAAGTATTAAAATATGTACATAATCTGTTGGAACCCGAGAAAGGGATTCGAAATGAACGGAAGCTCGTTTGCATTTGCCAATACGTTTGCTATTGGGTACGCCGCGGCTATCGTCGCCGGCTGGGAGGTCCCCAGGGATTTGTCTGCCTTTATCTCTCGCCGTCGCGCATGGGAGCCTTTTTTGGCTGCCCTTACGGAACAGGTTGCTTTGCAATCTGATGGTCGGTATGTGGTGCGCCCCGCGTCCTACGACTTATTCAAGCATCGCCCGATGGGCGCAGCTTCATACCTGGCCGTGATAGACACTACTGTCTGTACGCCATCCGAATTGATCACCGAGCTTGGCCCTGGCCGCCGGTTGCTCTGTATCGGCACGTATAGCAACAACCTCGCTTTCCCAGCAGAGGAAGCCTCGGCTGAGCAGATCAGCACAAGTCGTGCCGCACAGCAGGAGCATAAGCGCAAGAATGCTGAACAAGCCGCACTCGGCGAGCGGCTCAACACCCTGCTGGTCGACATTGGCGACGAGGTACGGGAAATGGTTCAGGCATTCATCAATGGCCTGCCGCCAGAGCAGCGCGCCTACCTCCTGGGCGGTGCGCTCTCCGAGAAGCGCAAGGTGCTTGAAGCGCTGGGATTCGACCTCAAGGGTTAGTACCTACACAACAGCTCCTCTTCCATGGCGAAATTCAACCATGGAAGAGGAGCTCTTAAATTACCATTTTTTTAGTTTAGTAGGTGCGTCGCAGGTACCTCATACGCATCCAGTTTCTCATGCCGCTTGATGTGGTGGATGATACGCATTGTCAGTGGCGAAACGATAATTTCGGTGCTGATTTTGATCAGAAATACCGTCGCGATGAGCTGCAACATTGCACTACCAGACACTGTGCCCGCAAAGGCTAGTAAGCTAAATACTGTCGTGTCAACAAGACTGCCAACAGCCGAACTACCAACGAGCCTATGCCACAGCTTTTTGCCCTTTGTCCTGATCTTCAGCGTCGCCAGCACATAGGAATTCATCAGTTCACCAATAAGAATGGCAACGATACTTGCACCGACAATTCGCCAGACCACGCCTAGAATTGCGTCGTACGACGATTGGTTGGGCCACTCGGCCTGCGCTGGCAGCGCGCCCACTAGCCAGAATGTCAGGCTAGTCAGCAGCAACGTGCCCACACCGACATACAACAGCGAGCGCATTTTGCGGTAGCCATAAACTTCAGTCACAATGTCGCCGATGATATAGGCGAGCGGAAATAACACTGTACCGGCGTCGAACACTAGTGGACCGACCTGTATCATCTTGACGCTCGCAATATTGCTGACGATCAATGTCATCACAAACAGCCCGACCAACAGCTCGTAGACATGAATTTGCTTTTTGCGAAACCACATGAATCGTATTATACACCTCTTTTAACAGATGTGTCTATTGACTCTTTTATTGAAATTTGTTATAATAGTAATGATAATTCAACCCTTGCGGTTTATCCCCGCACGAACGTTTGGAGTATAGCCATGGCGAACGTTGACCTCATCTACATCTTCCCCAAGATGCCGGAAGCCAACCTGGCATTCGATCGAGTCGTGGAACTCGCGCTACCCGAAGTCAAGGTGGGCTTGCGCGAGTTCGAAGGAGTGACCATTCTGATGGTATCCCTCCCGAGCTCAGAGGGCAGAGACAGCGCCGAATTGGCAGTCCGCCGCGCTATCGGCTTCACTATTCGGGCGATAGAGCCTGAGCTTGGTTAGCGCAACTCCACACACCTCCTCTCGAGAGGAGGTTTTCACTATACGCCCATAGTATCCCTGCAAAGTTTCAGACTACGATGCAGGCACAGTTTGTAATGGGCAGTTGCTAAGCACCTGTTGCATCGCTGACTTTTCAGGTGGCGTCACCCACAAATTATACTTGGCCTTGACGGCGATTTGCCGCGCGACGTACTGACAACGGAAGGCTTTGTTGCTTGGTAGCCAGGTGGCAGCATCGCCATCACCCTTGGCTTGGTTGGCTTTACCGTCTACTGCCAACAGCTCGAGCGGGTCATTCGCAAACTCTACCAGCCTGTTTGGTTCGAGCAGCTGCGCACCCGTCTGCCAGGCATTACTGAGAGCTACCACGTGGTCGATCTGCACATCGTCACTGGTGTCGGCACCGCGACTGAATATAACGACAGATCCAGTGTAGGGGTCGGCCAGCACGCCACTCATGACCTTGCAGCCCTGGCCTAACACCACATTGCCAAGGTCGCGGTTTAATATAATGTTGCGCGTGTCGCAATTGCCATTGAGCAACCAGCCATCACCGAATTTTTCGCGTACATAACCGGTTTTTGGGGCCCGTCCTTTGACGGCCAGTGTTTCGAGCACAGTTGCAGCCAGCGGCAAGCCCGCTGTAGACTGTGACTGACCTGTAGTCACCGATGGTGGTTTTGATATGTCTGGCGCTATAGCAGGCTGTTGATTTTGATAGAAAAACATCCCAACCGCAAGGACTACCAAGCACGAGCCAAGCACGCGCCGACGGCGCAACCTGTCATGCCCCACCACGGACGTGACTTTAGATTCGTAGTTCATCTCTGATACAATATACCATATGCAATCTGTCAAACGCCTTCTCACTGAATTTATTCCCGCTCATTACAATCTGTCACTTAGCGTCGACCCTCGCACACACCAGGTTACAGCTCGTGTCAAAATTCAGGGCAAATCGGTCAGTGGCGCCATAGAACTTCATAGCAAAGCGCTGAGTATTGACACGGTAACTGTTGACGGTATACCAGTTACCTTTATCTTCGGTGACGACGATAGCCTGAGGCTTGACGGCACGTACGGTAAGGGTAATCACACCATTGAGATTGATTACCATTTTAGCGCCACCGAACACGCCCATGGCATGTATTATTCACCCTACATACACGATGGTATCGACAAACACATGTACGCCACACAGCTTGAAAGCCACGCGGCGCGCGAAGTATTGCCTTGTGTCGATGAACCAGCGGCAAAAGCCACGTTCGATGTGGCCATCACTACCGACACAGGCCTGGTGGTGCTGGGCAATATGCCAAAAATCAGCGAGCAAACAACTGGTGACCAAACAACAACCCGCTTCGCCACGTCGCCACGTATGAGCACCTATCTACTGGCGTTTGCAATCGGCGAACTTCATGCACTCCACGGCACTTCAGCGCGTGGTATCGACGTATCGGTATGGGCAACGAGCGCACAGCCACTTACAGCTTTAGAATTTGCACTTCAGGAAGCAATCACCCATCTCGACTTTTATGAATCGTACTTTGGGGTTAACTATCCGCTACCCAAATGTGATCACTTGGCAATTCCCGACTTTGGCGGTGGTGCGGCTGCGATGGAAAACTGGGGGCTTGTTACCTATCGTCAAGATTATTTGCTGGCTCCTCCCGCACAGACGAGTATCGAAACAAAGCAACATATTGCTAAAACGATTGCCCACGAAATCAGTCACCAATGGTTTGGTAATTTAGTTACCATGCAGTGGTGGAATGACTTATGGCTCAACGAAAGTTTTGCGAATATCATGGAATATATTGCACTCGAGGCAGCCCACCCCGACTGGCAGCCTTGGCTTGATTTTTCTACCTACGAAAGTGTGATTGCCCTCAGACGCGATGCGATTGATGGCGTACAGTCAGTCCAGATCCACATCAACCACCCAGACGAAATTGGCACGATATTTGACGGTGCGATTGTCTATGCTAAGGGAAGTCGGCTCATCCGTATGGTACATGATTATATTGGTGACGATGCATTTCGTTCCGGGCTAACTGCGTATTTTACCGACCATCGCTATAACAACACGTCGGCAGATGATCTATGGGTGACATTTGAGAGGACGAGCAGCAAACCAGTCGTCGACCTCATGCACACCTGGCTGTCGCAGCCAGGCTACCCTGTTGTCAAGGTGTCGACTAGTCACGGCAGCCTTACTTTGCAGCAGTCGCAGTTTTTCATTGGTGAACACGAACCCTCATCACGACTGTGGCCAATTCCGCTCGGCGCCAGCACGTCGGCGCTACCCGCCATCTTTGCCGATGCAGCAGTAAGTATTCCTTACAAGCCCGATGGTCTACTGCGGCTTAACACCGAGGACAGTACGCACTATATCACCCAGTATTCTCAGCCACTCCTTGACCAGTTGCTCGCGGCAGTACGAGCCGGCACCTTGTCGCCAGTCGGTAAAATCCAGCTACTCCACGAGCAAACACTTCTTGCGCGAGCTGGCATTGTTGGCAGCGCAACACTCATTCCACTGCTTGATGTTTACCGCCACGAAACTGATGCCTACTTGTGGGATATTATGTCAATGGCAATTGGTGAGCTCAAGAAGTTCGTTGAGACCGACGAACAAGCCGAGCAAGCCTTACGGCACTTTGTCGGCATGCTTGCCCGTCCGCTTTACGAGCAATTAGGCTGGGACATGACTGCCGATGAACCCAGTAACACAACCAAACTCCGGTCGACAATTATCGGTTGTATGCTCTACAGCGAAGACGCCGAGGCTATAAAACATGCCATCACACTCTACCGTTCTACGCCTATCGATGCTATCGACCCTGAACTTCGTTCGCTTGTTATTGGTACTGTGGTACGGCACGACCACAGCCCTGCCGATATCGACTCACTCGTCAAACTTTATACAACGACGATAAACCCCGAGCTACAGCAAGATATTTGCAGTGCGCTCACTTCATCGAAAGATAGTGCTACACTCACACGGCTTATCGGTCTGCTCACTCATACTAAAACCATCCGCTTGCAAGATACCCTAAGCTGGTATATTTCCCTCCTACGCAACCGACATAGTCGCGAGACCGCGTGGCAGTGGATGCGTAGCCAATGGCCATGGATTATAAAAAACTTCGCCGACGAAAAAAGCTACGACAGGTTCCCGCAGTATAGCGCCGGCGCGCTCGTCACCCGCCAGCAGCTTAGCGAGTACATTGCGTTTTTCAGCCCAATGAAAGATGTCGCACTGCAGCGCGCAATCACTATGGGAATCCGCGATCTTACGGCGCGTGTCGAACTGATCGACCGCGATCGACCAGTGGTCATTGACGCACTATGTAAGTTTCAAAAACTCAACTAGTTGCGGTGGCTCACCGGCCGTACTGGCGACGGCCAGCTGCAGATTGGAGCCACTATGTGCCACGGCATACAGTTTGGCAGCAAATGTCATTTGCTTTAGTTTTTTGGGCGTAATCGCTGCCAGTCCGTCCCCTGCTTTGTCATTTTTGCGATGTTTCACCTCTACGAAATATAATGTGCCGTGTTTATGGGCGACAATATCGATTTCACACCATTTGGTGCGCCAGTTACGCGCAACAATCTCGTAGTTATGACTTTCTAGGTAGTTGCAGACGACCGTTTCGCTGGCGTTGCCAATACTTTTGGTTGTTTTAGTTATACGAGCAGGTACGATACCCTGCGTATCGGCCGTAGTTTGGCGATAGTGCATAAGCGGTGCAAAGCTGAGTCGGTGAAGCGGTGTCACGCCAAGTTTTTCGATAGCCTGTCGGTGCGCCGCCACGCCATAGCCAGCATTCTTCGCAAAGCCATAGCCCGGATAAATCGCATCCTGCTCGGCCATATAGGTGTCACGTGCCACCTTGGCCACAATGCTTGCCGCAGACACACTCGGCACGAGGGCATCTGCCTTTGGCAGGGTTGTCACATAGGCTGCCTTCCCCGTGCCTTCCAGTAGGTTTACTGTACCGTCGATAATGATTTCGTGATACGGTGTTTTAATTTGCTCAACCGCCCGCCTGGTAGCAAGCCGAAGCGCTTCACTCATACCAATTTCATCGAGCTCTATGGCACTCACCCACCCCAGCGCCACTACAGCAGCCTGTTCACGTATGAGTATATTCAACTCATAGCGCCGCTTTTTCGTGAGCTTCTTGCTGTCGGCCAGCCCGTCTATCTCAGCGCCACCCAATACCACCGCCCCAACCACCAAAGGTCCCGCCCACGGCCCACGCCCAACTTCGTCTATGCCAAGTATCATATCACCAGTGTATACCATTGTATATTTTTCGTATCGTGGTATAATATAGTTGACTTGTACCTACCTAAATTCACCCCCCAATCAGGACACTCCCTCTAGAATTAATCCTTTCTCTTTTGCAACTTGTAATGAACTTTTGTAGCCGAGGATCTTCCTCGGCTTGTTGTTAATGCGTGCTAGCGCATTGTCAACATCCGTTTGTGTCACTGTAGCAAAGTCGGTGCCCTTCGGGAAGTAGCGACGCAGCATCTTGTTGGCATTCTCGACACTGCCTTTTTGCCAAGAGGAATAGGGGTCAGTAAAGAAGACGGGCGCGCCCGTCTTATTAGTGACGAGTGCGTGGCGCCTGTTCTCGATGCCGTTATCGGTCGTCATACTGCGAACCCCCAGCCCACTCGCGAGTCGCGAGATGGTGTGTGCGTACGGCTCTGGCTTCAGGTTAGGTACGAGCTTCGCTCGTACCAGTCGTGAAGACCGTTCGGTAAGGACAGCGAGTGCAGAGGCGCTCCCTGGGTGCTTGCTGCTCACGACGCTGTCGTATTCACAGTGACCGGTCTCGGCTCGGTCTAGAGCGACCAGCGGTCGCTCTGTGACGGAAGTGCGGTCGGGAATCATGACGTGACCCGCCCTGAGTTGTCTGCGTGGTTTCTTGCGGTAACGCTTCGAGTACAGCAACGGGCAGTACTGTTGTCCCCAGGCACTGCGCAACCATTCATAGATGGCCGTCTTGCTGGCATAGATACCAAGCGCTGAGTTGGCTCTGAGATAGCCGGCTATCTCGTCTGGATTCCAGTGCTCAGAGAGTTTCAGGACGATGAACGAGCGAAGCTCGTCATTGTCTTGAATCTTCTTGCCTTGGTAGCGAGCATACTTACGCCGTACATAGGCTTTGTGTTTGGCGTGGGTAGCGACGTATCTCCCATCCTTGAGGCTATTGCGTTGCAGCTCGGTCGCAATGGTATTGGGACTGCGCCCCAATGCACGGGCGATGGCCCGTGCAGAATAGCCTTTGGTATGGAGGATGTCTATCTCGCTTCGCTCGGCATCCGTTACCTTTGATGCTTTCTTCATGGTGTGTATTGTCTAGCATCGGGTGTCCTGATTCAAAACGGAATGGAGGCCTACCCGCGAGGAGCATCATGAGCAAGCTAGTGATTTTGGTCGTCGAAGCCATGAGCGACGCTTGGGAAGCGCCCGCTCGTCTCAGCGTCCAGGGTATCTGGATGTCTGGTACGCTCGACTCATTCGTGGACAACATGAAACAGCGGCTCGGTGAAGCAATTTACACAGGGTACGGTCTGGCCGACTCCGATAAGCTTCTCCTGACTACCCTCAACTTGATTGTTGAGGAGAACCAATTGCCAGGTGTCCAGGACAGTGCATTTGTGCCGGCTGGCATTCAGGACGCGTAGTCGCATACGGGGTAGCGGAGCACCCGCTACCCCAATTTATTTTATTGAGTATATTGCATTTTTATGGTATTTATGCTATAATGTAGAGGAAGGGATAGTGCAGCCGCACCTTCCCCCGCTCCTCGCACTACTCCCCAGAGAGGGTGGTCACATTGTCCAGGTTCCGATTCCCCCGCGTTTTCATCACTGTGCTCGCCGCGCTCGGCCTGATGGCCGGCACCGCCGCGTGTAGCGGCAACAACAGCACGTCGTCGCAGCCCGGCTGGTCGCTGGACCAGCAGGATGCGACCGAATGCTACACTGAGTTGAAACCGGCTGAGGTTACCCAGCTGGCCGAGTACGCCGCCAAGAACGGCGACGAGGTCAAGACGTATAGCGACGCCACCGGCGACGACACGGTCTGCGTCATCGACGTCGGTGGTGGACAGCACTTCGTCAAGAAGGACGAAGACGCCAACTTCCTATATTACTGGATGATGGCCCGTGTCATGGGCTATCGGAGCGGCAACGCCATGCTCACGTATGGTATGCTGAGCGGTGACCTGTCGCCACTACAGTACATGGCTCTCAGTAGCCTGGTCGGCATCGATTCCTACGGACGGGCCTACGTTCCGTATACGCAGGTGGGCGGCGGCCAGTGGCTGCGCCAGCCGGCGTACAAAAGCTACACCGTGACGAAGGTGTACTACGGGACGTCCACGGCGCCCGTCGACTTCGCCACGGCACAGAAGAGCCCCAAGGCAGGCTACCGCACGATGCCGATGCCGAAGGCCACGAATGATGCCACTGCCACCATTGGCAAGGGCGGCGTCATCAAGGTCGATTCCGCCAAGTCGGCGTCGACCTACGCCAAGGCAAACGGCGTCAAGCCGGCCACGCCGTTTGGCGGGTCGGGCTCTGCCGCGAACCCGGGCACCGTCGGTAAGCCGGCCGCACCCAAGCCAGCGGCACCCAAGCCGGCGGCGCCGAAGCCGGCCGGAAAGAAGTAGTGCCCATGCGGGCGCTCCTCGGATACACCGTATCCTTGGAGCGCCCGCGTTTCAATTTGCAGCAAAATAGCTCCCTGGCTAGAGAGCTATTTTTGCATCTAAGTTGGATACTAAGTGTTTTCGGCGTGACGGGCTTCGACTTCAGCCTGCTTAGCGGCCAGATCGGCTTCTTCGGCTTCTTTTTCAGCTTGCTTGGCAGCAGCTTCAGCAGCTTTTTGCTCTTTCATGAGCTTTTCGTCTTCTTCAGCGTGGTCATCTTTGATAGCATTTACGGCTTCACGGTCAAACTGCACGGCCGTCAGGCGTGCGCCCTTACCACTGCGCTGGCGCAGGTAGCTTAGGAAGTTGCGGCGAACTTTGCTGCGGCGAACAATCTCTACTTTTTCGACAAGCGGACTATGGAGCAAGAAGCTCTTTTCTACGCCTACACCACTAGCAACCTTGCGCACCGTGATGCGGCTCGTCTGTTGGCTTTTGTTATCGGTACGAATGACCACGCCTTCAAAAATCTGAATGCGCATTTTGTTGCCTTCTTTGATTTTCTGGTGTACGCGCACGGTGTCACCGCTGCGTACATCGACGACTTGCTTTTTCTTCTGCTCGTCGTTCACTTTTTGGATCAATGCAAAACTCATCTGTTACTCACTTATTACTTATTATTACAATTCGACTATCAACTATAGCATAGTTTGGCGCGTATGAAAAGGGTTAGACGTGAATTGCGTCGAGATCGACCCCGGCTTTGTCGGCAAGTACCTGAATATAGCGCTCAAGCCTGTGGATTTTGTGATCCATTGCTGCCATTTCCTGAGCATACGTATCGAGTTTCGCAGCATAACCATCGATGACAGATTCGAGCCGGCGAATATCGTCTTTAGTCGCCATGTTTTCTATAACGCCGTCGAGTTTCTTGTCGACAGACACGATATAATTAAACAATTTCGTAAACTGGTCATCGTTCATACCATCTATTATAGCACCTGTTCGCGTATAATGGCGATATGGACTATAATCAACTCGCCCTCGAACTACATGCCAAATATAAAGGCAAAATCACCACCAGACTCCGCGACGAAAGCCCGCTTGACCGAGCGAAACTCAGTAGCTACTATACGCCAGGCGTGGCCGAAGTGAGCCGTGCAATCGCGGCCGATCCATCGCAGCTAGCTACCTACACCTGGACCAACAATCTGGTTGCGGTTATTAGTGACGGCTCGGCAGTGCTAGGCCTTGGGGACGTGGGCCCGAGAGCCAGTATGCCCGTGATGGAGGGCAAAGCTATGCTATTCAAGACATTTGCCGACATTGACAGTGTACCGATCATCCTCGACGTGCACACGCCCGACGAAATCGTGGCGACGATAAAGGCAATTGCCCCAAGCTTTGGCGCCATCAACCTCGAAGATATCGCCGCACCAAAATGCTTTGAGGTGGAAGAGCGGCTAAAGGCCGTGTGTGGTGTGCCAGTATTTCACGACGATCAGCACGGCACGGCGGTCGTAGTACTCGCAGGGCTCATCAACGCCATGGAAGTTACCGGCAAAACTCTCGCAGATTGCAAGATTGTCACAATCGGTGCAGGTGCTGCAGGTACGGCAATCATGAAGCTTCTCAATCTCTATGGAGCTAAAAACATCATCGCCGTCGACAGCAGAGGCATTGTTGGTGATAGTCGTACTGATCTTAATGACGAGAAGAAAGCGCTGCTCGATTTTATCGACCGCAGCCACAGCGGCTCACTCGACGATGCAATCACTGGGGCGGATATCTTCATCGGGGTAAGTAAGCCAGGCCTGCTGACCGAAGAAATGGTGCAAAAGATGGCCGACCAACCAATTATCTTTGCACTCGCAAACCCCACCCCTGAAATCATGCCAAGTGTCGCCAAGGCCGCCGGCGCGGCAGTGGTAGCTACTGGTCGGAGCGACTTTCCTAACCAAGTAAATAATGCCATCGCTTTTCCCGGTATCTTCCGCGGTGCACTCGACAATGGCGTGAAGCAAATCACCGATCAGCACAAGCTAGCCGCCGCCGAGGCAATCGCCAGCCTTGTCGAGCACCCTACTGCAGATGAAGTAATCCCAAGTGTATTTGATGAGCGACTGGTACCGGCAATTGCTAATGTTATCTGCTAGTTAAGTAAAATAAAGCAGGCCCCCTGGCCCGATACTGTTCGTATCGAGTCGGGGGCCTTGTGGTGCTAGGCGGCGACGTCCTGGATGCGCCGCAGGGACGCCTGAGCCTCGGCGCGACTGGCGTCGAGCTGGGCGATGAGCCGCTCGGTGCGGTCCCGCGCCTGGCGCGCATCTTCCAATCGAGCCTCGGCGCGCTCCTCGCGAGCGAGGCGACGGAAGCGCTGCCATCGATCGGTTGCCACGAGCTGGGCGATAACGGCGGGCACCATGACCCACCAGACGACAACGGTCCAGGGCGGGATGTAATGGTGCATGCAACCATAACCACCACGACATCCGATGTCATCGCACATCAGCCTGGCGTAGGGCTTGACCCAGCCCATGGCGTAGGCGCCGATGGCGGTGTACGCAACGAGGCCGACAACTGATGCCAGCACAATGAACAACGCAATCATCTTTACTCCTTAATGTCGGGAGATTGCTATCTTGTATATTTGTATCAAATTTTACTATATTTGTCAAGCGGAATTAAATAACTCTCGCGACTTCGTCGAGTGTCGTTTCGCCACGAAGTGCCGCTAGCACCCCTACTTGTTCGAGCGTGAGCATACCTTCACTCTTAGCGACTTTTTCGATCGCCTCCGGGTGCACATCGTCTATGTCACCGCGAATAAACTTCTGAATTTCTTCAGTCACAATCATTTGTTCCATAATCACCACGCGACCCTTGTAGCCAAATGGCGCGTCGTCACTGGCAACAGGTTTCCATAGCTTGAAGCTGTCAAGATTAGGATGATCGATATCGTCAGGTATACCGTCGAGTATACGCTTCACGTAGTCGCGTGTTGCCTGGTCGGGTTCGTACTCCTGCTTGGTTTCATCGACAAGCCGTCGCACTAAACGCTGTGCAATTACCATGCGCACAGCACTACTAAATATCGGGTTCACACCAATCATATCGATCATACGACTAAAGGCCGCGCTAGTGCTGTTGGCGTGGAAGCTGCTTAGTACCAGGTGACCAGTAATCGATGCCTGGATCGCCGTTCGTGCGGTGTCGGTATCACGGATCTCGCCAACCATCACCACGTCGGGGTCAAGGCGTAGTACACTACGCAACCCATCAGCAAAGCTCTGCCCGCCAGTGGTGTTGATAGGTATCTGTGAAATGCCCGTCAGGCCGTATTCGATGGGGTCTTCGAGTGTAATCAGCTTGCGGTCAGGTGTATTGAGCGCATTGAGCATACTATAGAGTGTTGTGGATTTACCGCTGCCGGTTGGACCAACCATTAGCACCAATCCGCGCGGATGGCTAATGATTTCATTGATCTCTTTGCGTTGTTTATCGGGAATACCTAGTAAATCAAGATTGAGCAGGCTTTCGTCGAAATTAAACAGGCGCAGTACTGCATCTTGCCCGTACATAGTAGGGACTGTTTCGACACGTAGATTCAATAGGTGGGTGCTGCCGTCACGCGTAATCTCGCGCTGCATATGGCCCGACTGGCTTTCTACCGCCGCACTGCTAATACCAGCACGGCTAGCAAGTTCGCCCATAATGACTCGGTAGCGATCACGATCAAGGTGAGCTACTGGGTGCAGGGCACCATCGACACGCATACGCACGCGGATGTTGTCGCGCTCGTTTTCGATGTGAATGTCGCTAGCTCCAAGCTTGTCTGCCTGGTCAATAATAAAATCAAATATCTCTTCACTGCTCACCGAATTCAGCGTCTGACTCACCTGGCTTATTGTGTCGCTGTCACCATCTTTGGCGATGGCGATGTCTTGATACACTACTTGTTTGGGTGGATCGTAGCGATTCATGAGGGCTTTATAACCACTCAAACTTATCAGCATAAACTGAATGCCCTTACCAGCCTGGTTATACTCACTCGTCATTCTTTGCATTGTCGACTGCGGTGTCTGCGCAGTGACACCGAACTGCCACAAAGTCTGCTCATCGCCCTTTACCAGCGGCACGATCCGATCGCGGTGCATCACTTCAATCGGCAATACGTCGCTTGCGAGTGCTAGTTTTTGCTCCAACTCACGCGTATCAATGTATTGCAGCCCAAGTATGGCCGCACGCTGCCTAGTGGCATTTTCGTCTTGCTCGCGACGACGCTGTTGGACTTCTTCTTCGTTCATTACTTACTAGTGTAACAAACTGCTTGTGGTTTTTATAGTGGTAAAATGAGTGCATGCCAGAGATTGTCGTCATTGTTCATAATATTCGTAGCACCCACAATGTCGGATCGATTTTTCGTACATGCGAGGGGTTTGGGGTAAAAAAAATAATCCTTAGCGGCTATACCCCCTACCCCATGCTACCCATTCAATCTCAAGGGTCGTACCCTTTAGATGGACGGCTGCCGCATATTGTAGAGAAACTAACACGTCAGATTCACAAAACCGCACTGGGTGCTGAGACGCTGGTACCCTTTGTTCACTACGACACACTAGACCTAGCGTGCCCAGAACTGGCGGGATATACGATCGTGGCACTCGAGCAATCCGAAAACTCCATTATGCTTCGTGACTATCAACCACCCGAAAAGATTGCGCTGCTGATTGGCGAAGAAGTACATGGCATCACTCCCAGCTTACTAGCACAGTGCCACGATGTCATCGAAATTCCGATGCAGGGCCAAAAAGAGTCATTCAATGTGAGTGTCGCCGCAGGAATTGCCCTCTATCAGCTTACCCACCAAGTGTAGCCCGAGCTCGAGATTCCTCGAACCATTCGATAATCTCAACCAGCCGTTCGTATGCCAGCTGTTGCAACTGCTTATCGCCTGATTTGAGCGCTCGCGCGATTGTGCCTATGCCATCACGCTCTCGCTTGGTAATTTCATACAGGGCTTGAGTAGGCCGTATCACTGTGATGGCCCGTAGGATTGTATCGTAATATTCCGTCCCTTCAAATTCCTGACGAAGCTCGGCGAGCTGTCTTGCTTTCATCTCCCCGAAAGATTCCGGTATATCACCTACGATACTCGCTACGAGCTCCAAAAATTCATATAAATCAGCATCACTCGGCTCGTCTATGGCTTCACTACCATGCCCTTCATAGCCAGTCTCTGCATATACCGATGCCCATATGTGGCTCATCGCCTCCACATTGCTGGGTGAGCAGGTAGAGCCATAGAGACTCACACTTTCTGTCACATCGACACCTCCGATATCGTATGAAAAGTTGATATCGAGCTGCCTCGTTTTATCAATCTCACCAGGGTAGTCCCTATATCCGTTCGGGTAGGCAGGACTATCATCAACAAATCGGGTCTTCTCATGATCCCACCCCCACACCAGAACCGACACAGCTACAAGCTTCCCGTTTTGCTTGCGCAGATCGAGCTGTGGATAATGCTCTCCAGCCTCGGGAATTGCCAATTGTGTATCATCTGCACGTACCAGGCTACCTATCCTTGTGGCGATCAGGCGCTCAAGTACACGTTTGGGACTATGCTGCACTACGATGCCTATACAGCTAAATGGGTCATCCACCTTCTTATGCGCTAGTAGCTCATCAGCAAGAGCAATGAAGTCTGCATGCACCTGAGTGAGCTCGTGATCCAGCTCATCATCTATTTTCTCAACTTTGGCATGTGGTCTTTCCATATATACTCCTTTGGTGGTCAGTATACCCTGTATATTTATTAGTGTCAATTATACACTATGTTTATTATTTACCCACCGCCTTTCAACTTAGGCAGCCGTTGGGTTATCGCCAACCGCCCACATAGCAAGCTCAACAAAATCAATAATATCCTGG
Source organism: Candidatus Saccharibacteria bacterium (assembly GCA_016700015.1). Taxonomy (NCBI): domain Bacteria; phylum Candidatus Saccharimonadota; species Candidatus Saccharimonadota bacterium. Next base: position 285,990 of record CP064995.1, on the reverse strand, counting down.
TCGGTTTGGCCGACTAGGACGTGTTCCTCGTTGTCTTCGAACTCATCTTCGCCGTACTTCCTAACAAAACTGCCACGCATCAGTGTGACTTCACCACACCACACATGCAGGCTGATCGTCTCGGTCACACCGTCTTCGGCTACCGGATGGACATAGTGAAATTCTATATCAATCTTTCGTATCTTATCAGCATCATCCAACATACCGCTGTCCCAATTCCATGCAACAATACCAACACGCTGAAGGATAGCATCGCGCTTTGACACACCAAACATATCAAGATCGTCGTCGATCATTGGTGTGATATCAATTTCATCATCAAGTCCGGCGAGTAACTCGCCTGCCCTAATCGCCTGTAGCCGTTCAAGAACTTCTTGCGGCCTACGAGGCACCAGCACTTCTTGGAATGTCCTCGCTGCCTTCGGGTCTTTTAGCTCAAGCAGTGTGTCAGCCAGAGAAATGCAACCACTATATAGTGAGGTAATCTCTGGGGTTACTCGCTGCGTCTCATGCTTTGCTACTTTTGGTCGTTCCATATAACCTCCTTGTCCCGCAAGTATACGCGACAGCTAGCTTAGTGTCAAGTATACACTATGTTCGTGATCACTTAATCACTACACTTCCCTCACCCAGAAGTGTAGTGAGCGTCTGCAGCAGCGTTCCCTCGAGGTCAACCCGGAATGGCAGCCGGATAGCGGAAGCTTTGTCGGGGCCCAGCACCATAATAATGTCAGACTGGCCAGGATTAGCGCTGCACGCTCGCTTAAGAGCGAGCAGTGCATCATGATTATTTGGGTCAGGAATATGCACGTAAACTGTTCTTAGCTCTAACTTTTGCGGCTCGACTGGCTCTGGCATTTTCGCATGCAACTGCCCAGGCTTCGCCGCCTTACGCCGATAGCCTACGACCTTTATCTTACCGACTGGGGCTACCATTTTGCGGCCATGGCTTTCGTAATCGTTGAGTTCTTTGTCGGTCACGATACTAATCTCATCGGCAATCATTTTCGCCTCACTCCCAACATTGCCGTCACGGTCGCGGGCACTTACCTTGCCACTTACTTTTAGCACTACATCCTGCCGCAGATTATCACCCAGCTGCTCATATAATTTCGGAAATACAATCACCTCGGCTTCGCTCGTCTTGTCTTCCAGCTGTAAGAATGCCATCTTACTGCCACTTTTTGTGACAATACTACGGATGCTCGTCACCAGCCCACCTATTGTCACAACTTGGCCGTCAATATCAGGACTAACGCTATGAAGTGGGATAGTTTGCTCCTCAAAAAATGCATCATAGTTATCGAGTGGGTGCGCGCTGATATACAGCCCGAGCAACTCTCGTTCCCACATAAGCTGCTCTTTGTCGGTATATTTCACTGGTGCCTTTTTCAGCTCGATTGAAGGCATGAGCGATTGACCGCCGCCCAAACTGCCAAACATATCCATCTGGCCGCTCAGGGCTTCCTTTTGCATTTTGCTGGCAAATGCCAGTATGTCTTCCAGGTTGAATAGTAGGTCGCTGCGATCACCAAGCGTGTCAAACGCACCAGATTTAATGAGCGCTTCCCAAGCTTTTTTATTGACCTTGCTCGTGCTCACTCGCTTCGCAAAATCTTCGACACTGGCAAATGGTGCTTCCTCACGAGCGCGAATGATTTCTTCGACTGCCGCCACACCCACTCCCTTGACCGCTGCCATTCCGAATCGAATTTGCTGCTGGCCAGGTACGACCGCAAACTCTACATATGACTGATTGACGTCGGGGTTGAGCACCTTCAGCCCCATGTGTTTACATTCGATAATCTCGATGGCTAGCCGATCAATATCGTCTTGGTCACTCGTCATTAGCGCCGCCATAAACGCGTCGGGGTAGTGCGCCTTTAAATACGCCGTCCAGTAGGCTATCAGGCCATAGCAAGCCGCATGGGCTTTGTTGAAACAGTAGTTCGCAAACTCCACCAGCTGGTCCCAAAATGTTTCAGCGACTTCTTTGCTAGCGTTGCCATGGGCTATGGCGCCTTGCACAAAGTCGGGGCGAATTTTGAGCATGAGATCCATTTTCTTTTTGCCGACAGCTTTACGCAGCGTATCAGCCTGACCGCCCGTAAACCCGCACCATTCTTTGCTAATCTGCATGAATTGTTCCTGGTATACCAAAATACCGTAGGTGTTTTTGAGTGAGCTCTCAAGCCCTGGGTCGAGGTAGCTGATCTTTTCTTCACCATGCTTGCGCTTAATAAAGCTATCGATAAACTGCATTGGGCCGGGACGATAGAGTGCCACCATAGCGATAATATCGTCGAACACACTCGGCTTTAGCTCACGCAGATAGCGCTTCATACCAGCTGATTCAAGCTGGAACACGCCAGTCGTATCGCCACGCTGAAACAACTCGTACGTCGCAGTGTCGTCGAGCGGAATTTTACTTAGTTCAATCGTCTCACCATAGACCTTTTTGATGATGCGCAGCGTATTTTTGATGATCGTCAGGTTACTAAGGCCCAGAAAGTCCATTTTTAGTAGGCCTAGCTCTTCGACAGGACCCATGGGATACTGCGTCGCGACCACACCTTTTTGGGCCATTTCGAGCGGCACATACTTCACTATGTCATCGGGAGCGATCACCACTCCAGCTGCATGTACTCCGTGGCTGCGGATTGTTCCCTCGAGTCGAATCGCGTAGTCAAACACCTCCTTAGCCGTAGGGTTGGTTTCGTACTCATGCTTCAAATCCTTGTCATCCTGGACGCTCTTGCTTAGTGGAATATGCCGGCCCTGCACTGGTGGCGGAATCATTTTGCTCAACCGGTCAGCCTCAGCGTAAGGCACTTCGAGCACGCGGGCCACGTCGCGCACTGCCGCGCGGGCCGCCATTTTACCAAATGTCACGATATTGGCCACTCGCGCGTCACCATACTTGTCGGCACAATACTGAATCACTTCATCACGACGCGTATCTTGGATATCAATATCGATGTCGGGCATACTAATTCGGTCTGGATTGAGGAAGCGTTCGAAAAGTAGGTCGTATTTCAGTGGGTCAAGGTCGGTGATGTTGACGGCGTAAGCGATAATACTACCTGCTGCCGAGCCGCGCCCAGGACCAAAAATGATTCCTTGACTTTTGCCCCAGTTTATAAAGTCCTGCACGATGAGGAAATAGCCATTGTAGCCCATGCGGTTGACGACTTCAAACTCCATTTCAACCCGCTCATTTATTTCTGCTGATAGCAGTTTTTTAACAGCTGCTATCGACATGGCAGCTGCTTCTTCGGGAGACTTGTCGTAGTAACGTACCGCAAGCCCCGTATACACCAGCCTGTCAAGATACGATTCCTCGGTTTCACCTTCGGGCACCGGAAACTTTGGAATGAGGATTTTACCTAGCTCAATATTAACCTTGCAGCTATCGGCAATTTTCTTGGTATTCATGATTGCATCGGGGTGACTCGTCCCCCAGCGCGCAATAATATCACGCGGATCGGTGACGTGTAGTTCAAACTCTTTCAAACTCATGCGCTTGTCATCACTCAGGTATGAACCAGTGCCGACGCACAGTAAAATCTCGTGCGCTTCTTGATCGTCGTGCGTTAAATAATGGCCATCACACGTAACAACCATGGGGATGTCGAGCTCTTCGCTAAGACGCATCAAGCCTTCATTTATTTTTGTTTGCACCGGCCACGTGTACGGAGCATCGGGGTGCCCATGGTCTTGGAGCTCCAGGTAATAGCGATCGTTAAATACACTCTTATACCACTGGGCTATACGCTTTGCCTCTTCATAATTATCGGTTTTTAAATTCTCGCCGATCTCTCCACTAGCGCATCCACTGAGCACCACGACGCCTTCCGAATACCGCTCAAGAATTTCATGATCCATGCGGGGCTTGTAGTACATACCCTCGAGATTCGCGAGTGTCGTTAGCTGCATCAAGTTGCGATAGCCTTCGTCGTTCTGAGCAAGTAGTGTTAGGTGATACCGTGCCTTATCTTTTGCCGGATCACGGTCGGTGCGTCCACGTGCCGCAATATAGGCCTCAATGCCGAGGATTGGCTTGATTTCGCCATCAACTGCCGCCTTATAAAATTCCAAAATGCCGCTCATAGTACCGTGGTCGGTGACAGCAGTTGCGGTCATGCCGTATTCTTTGACTTTCTCTACGAGTGCTGGAATCTTTGTGAGGCCATCGAGCAGTGAATGGTGTGTATGGTTGTGTAAATGAACAAAATCACTCGGTATGAGCGAAGAACTGCTGCCGTTTGCTTTCCCTGTTTTACTCTCCATATTCTCTACTCAATTATACCCCGCCCCTCATGCAACATGTGTAGTAAAATCTACGCCGTGTAGTTGACTAAAATTCATATTTATGATAAAAACAAATAGTGGATAGCCCACGTAGATCTACACCTGGAGGTTGTCAATGCTCCCGTACTTTCTCATCGGTATGTCCGCGCTCGCCACGGGCATCTTCGTAATGTCGTATACATTCAAACACATCCTGGGCGTGCGTAAGTTGCTAGGCCCAATATTAGCTCTGATATCAATGGTCATGTGTGCGATCGGCGCAACTATAACTGCATCGTCGTTGAATGGTAACCGCGTTGATGCAAACCAGCTCGCTATCGTGTCTGCAACAGAAACAACCAAGTCGGATACCGTTTCACTAACGACACTAAAGCTCAGTGATGGTATGATAGTCACCTGCAAGCCTACGCAAGCGGCGTGCCAGTCTGCTAGCCCTGGCGATATCATTGTATACACGAAATACCTGCACAGCAGTGGCTTCTTCGTCGAACGCAGCGAAGTGACGTTCGTGACACCAGGACCGGCCAGCAAACGATGATCCGGTAGAACATCGCAGCCGATAGCTTGCTCATTAGATCATGAGCGAGCTATCGGCTACTTTTATCGTTTAGCACGGTCCATGACATCAATAATTTGTCTCAAAAAATCTGCAATGCTAGGCACGAGATGTCCGGTAATGTTGAGTAATGCCACAAATGCCGCAATCACTACTGTCCCGCCAAGCACCGACCCAAAGCCGAAAAATATCCCGCGCATGAAATTGAACTTATAGATCGTAAAGCGATTGCGGTTGAAGTCGTTGAACAAATCTTCAAGTACTGCTTCGCGGGCACCTTTTTCATTACCGTCACGAACCTGTTTTTTTAGTTTTTGCCAAAATTTGATCATACAGTCAGTATACGACGTTTACGCTAAAATCAAAAACCCCGCCTTGAAGCGGGGTTCAAGTAAATACGATAATCGCTACTTTTTCTTAGTATCGCTACTAGAGAATTCGTCTTTAGCGGCATTCACGGCTCGCTCGGCACGACCACGGTAGTCATCGACTGTTTTCTTACCCTCAGAATAGAGCTTTTCACCTTGCTTTTTCGCTTCGGTAGCCTTCTTTTCACCTTCAGCCTTCAGCTCATCAGCTTTCGCTTTTAGGTCAGCGCGTGTTTCTTTGCCCGATTTTGGAGCAGTCAAAAAACCTGCAACCACACCGGCAGCGGCACCGAGTAGCGCGCCAAGTGCAAATTTACCTTTTGTCATATAGTGTCTCCTTCTCTTATTTTTTACGATTGCTTACAAATGACTTGAACAGTTTCGCGATCGCCAGTGGCGACGAAAATGCCGCAGCGTTACTAGCCGCACTCTCAAACTTGAGTGCAGTCCGCTCAGCGGCGGAAGTGACAGATTTGATCTGCCGAGTGATTTTAATTAACAACACCACCAGCACGATCGCCAAAGCTAAAAACAATGCCAAAAATACCGACAGAATAATGACGAGGACCATTGCCCATTCCATAGCTATTACACTCCGTTTATGTTTGCCGCCGTTACTCGCGGCTCATTACTAGTATACATCTTTACACGGCAAGTCATGTGAAATTATTCACTTTGATGCATAGTTTTGCTATTGATATATGTACGGAGCGATGGTCCGAGCTCTGGATGCTCAAGCCCAAAGTCTAAAACTGTTTTTATATACTCCAGCTTGTCACCAGTATCATAGTAGTGCCCATTTTTTATTTCTATCGCGTGGTGAGTATAGCCGTCATCAATCATTTGCTGGACGATTGGTTGCAGCTTAAGCTCATCGTTACCGTCATGCGCAGCGTTCGCTCGCTCGATATAGTCAAATATCTTGCCAGTAAACAAGTAGCTGCTGACTGATGCGAGGGCAGAGGGAGCATTCTCTTTTCCTGGGCGCTCAACGATAGTCGACATTCTGATCACTCCATCATTGATTGTCTCTCCCGCAACTATACCGTATCGATCGTATTCGTCATCAGAAAGCACTGCCTTGCAAGTCAATATTGGAGTGCCTAGCTCCATATGTGCGTCGATCATCTGGCTAAATCGTGTTGGTGTTGCTTTGATGAAATCGTCGGCAAATGCATAAATGAACGACTCATCTGCACCTATGAGGTGCGCAGCGCAGTGCATAGGCGTCGCGTTGCCGTATGGACCCTTTTGGCGTATGTAAATGAAGTTAGCAAGCCCAGCCAGCTCATTTACCATGGTAATGAGTGGTTCCTTTTTCTCTCCGCCAGCCCGAAGGTTGGTGAGCAGGTCCTCATTTGGCAGGTCGAAGTGATCTTCAATTGCACGCTTATTACTACTTCCAACGATAATAATATCTTTAATACCCGCTTCGACCAGCTCCTCTACGACATATTGAATAATCGGCTTATCAATAATCGGCATCATTTCTTTAGGCATAGCCTTAGTCTGTGGCAAGAATCTCGTGCCGAAACCTGCTGCTGCGATGATTGCTTTAGTTGGTCGTTGCATGACTACTCCTATATTTTGTCCCGAATTAGCTTTTGCGCCAGGGCCGGATTGGCCTTACCCTGTGATTTCTTCATCACTTGTCCTACGAGATAGCCGATAGCTTTGTCTTTACCAGCTTTAATATCGGCGATACTTGCGGTCGAAGATGGGTCTTGCAGCACCTCATCGACAATCGCCGCGACAGCATTTTCGTCGCTCACCTGTAGCAGGTTTTTGGCTTCAGCAATCGCTCGTGGGTTTTCGGCACCTGTCAACAGTTCTGTAAATACTTCACGTGCAGCTGTGCTGCTCAATTGATCGTCGTCTGTCATTGTTGCAAGCTCGATCAGATCGTCGACGGACACATAGGGAGAACTTACGTCGACAGGTGTCGCGTCTTCTGCGTCAATTTGTCCGAGCGCACTAGCGAACCAGTGCGCCACGCGTCTGGCGACAGCGTCGCCGGCTTTTTCTTGTATTTCTGTGACAATGCGAGCGTAGTTTTGATTGGCTAGCAGCGAAGTAACGACTGATTTATCGACTTCAAGGCTAGCCCATTTGTCACGGTACACGGGGGGCAACGTGGGAATATAAGCCTGAATACGTGCTATTTCCTCATCTGTCAGTACAATCGGAGGGATATCAGCGTCGGGCATATAGCGATAATCCTGGGCATCTTCCTTGCTGCGCTGACTTGTCGTGATCTGCCTGGCATCATTCCAGCCACGCGTTTCTTGTACGACACGCTCACCCTTTTCGAGTAGCTCAACCTGGCGGCGAAATTCGTATTCTGCAGCGCGCTCGACGCTACGGAAACTGTTGAGATTTTTTACTTCGGCACGCTTGCCAAGCTCACGACTACCTTTTGGTGCCACGCTAATATTGACGTCAAAACGCATATTGCCATGGTATAAATCACCGTGTGTCACACCCGCATATGTCATGAGGCGGTACAGCTCCGTCGCATAGGCTTTGGCTTCGGCGGCTGTGTGCATGTCGGGCTCGCTCACAATCTCAATCAGTGGCGTACCGGCTCGATTAAGGTCAACTAAGCTATAGCCATTATAGTGACTCAGCTTACCAGCATCGGCTTCGATGTGTGCATGGTGAATCCGCACATGGACGCTACCGCAATCTTCGAGCGGAGCATCAACAAACCCTGCCAAAATAGTCGGTTGATACATTTGGGTAATCTGATAGCCGTTTGGTAGATCGGGGTAAAAATAGTGCTTGCGGTCAAAACGACTTACCCGCGCAATTTCGGCATTCATGGCTTTGCCAGCTTTGATGGCAAGATCGATAGCTCCTCGGTTGAGGATAGGCAACATACCGGGAAGCCCATAATCAATTGGGTGGACACAGGTATTTGGTTCTTTATCACGTGCGTCATTATCGGCAGGACTAAATAGTTTCGATGCGGTCGCAAGCTGAACATGGCATTCTATGCCAATGGTCATTTCGTACGTTGCTAGTACGTCGTCGGTCATATTGCCCCCATATCCTTCAGCGCTTGTTTATAGGCACTGAGCGCACGGAGTGTTATGTCGTAGGTCACGTGAGCATCTGGTTCATGAGCTAGTTGATTGCGGATTTTGTGGGCGTTCCACACATGGTTTGCATTCTTCCATACACTATTAGCCGACTTCATGCGCTCGCCCATCGTCGTGCCCTTGAAACGGCGCTCACGAAGTGCTTGGTCGAGTAGCTTATCGGCTTGGAGTATTGCCAATTGATGTGTCGCTGGCGTTTCGCGGTCAATACTATTTTCAATTGCGAGCCATTTCGTCTGATATTTCGCCACCTGAAGTTTCGGCCCATTTTTTGCCGAAAACACTAGTACTACAACCCCAATAACAGCAACCAGCAGTACGGCAGCAAGGAGCAATAATAGTGCGGTATTATCCATGAATTTCCTCCATGCTAGCGGCTAGTGCCAGAAGTGCGGCGTCGGCTTTCATGGGTGCGATTAGTTGTACGCCGATCGGAAGCCCGTCTTTACTAACTCCAGCCGGAACGCTCAGAGCCGGGATGCCAGCTAGGCTGGCTGGTACTGTCATCACGTCGGAAAGGTACATTTTTATCGGGTCACTGGTATTTTCGCCAATACCAAAAGCTGGTGTAGGCGCTGTAGGCGTAATAAGAAAATCATATGTTTTAAATAGTTCATTGAACGACTCGATGAGCAGTGTGCGGGCTTTTTGCGCCTGCAAGTAATAGGCATCGAAGTAGCCGCTACTGAGCACGTAACTTCCGATCATAATGCGGCGCTTGTTCTCGGTAACAAAGCCTTCGTCGCGTGAGCGCCCATACAATTCGGCAAGTGTTTTTACGCCTTCTGCACGTCGACCGTAGCGCACGCCGTCGTAGCGCGCCAAGTTACTGCACACTTCAGCCGGCACGATGATGTAATACATAGCGAGCGCCATAGGAGCGAGCGGCATACTGACTTCTTCGACTTCGTGACCAGCTGCTTTGAGACGACTAATATAGTCTGTGGTAACTTGTCGGACTTCTTCGTCGACATCGTCGCCCATGGTTTCTTTCACAACGCCAATTTTTAGTCGGGATGGTACATTAGTTATTGGTAAAAAATAGTCAGGCAGCGTCGTCATATCTTTGTCGTCACGTCCCGCCATGATACTCAGCACCAATGCAGCATCTTCGGCACATGTCGTAAAGCATCCCATAACGTCCGTACTGCTCGCCATCGCCACCACACCGTAGCGGCTGCTCATACCATAGGTTGGCTTCATGCCATATATTCCATTAAAACTAGCTGGCTGTCGAATACTGCCCCCCGTATCGCTGCCAAGTGCAAACGGTACAATATTGAGCGCTGTTACAACTGCCGAACCGCCGCTACTACCACCAGCCACTTTACTCATGTCGACTGCATTTTTTGTGACACCATACGCGGAATTTTCAGTGCTGCCGCCGTGAGCGAAAGCATCAAGATTAGATTTGCCAATACAAATCGCCCCTTCAGCCTCTAGCTTTTCAACAACAGTTGCCTGCACGGGACTCATAAAGTTTTCGAGGATTTTGCTGGCTGCAGTTGTTGGCGCGCCGAAGGCTAAGTAGTTGTCTTTGACGACAAATGGTACGCCAGCGAGTTTGCCCGCATGTTTGCCAGCCTGTAGTGCTGCATCAATTTCATCGGCTCGTTCAAGGGCGCGTTTTTCGGTAAGCGCGAGTAGCGCATGGTAATCACTATTTTCTTTCGCGCGTGCCAACGCCGCTTCAACTTCAGCCCGAGCCGATGATTGGCCGGCTTTAACACGCTGTACGATAGCGGCGATGCTCATGAAAGCACCTGCGGAACTTTCACACTGCCATCTTGCTGGTCAGGAGCGAGTGCAAGTAACTGCTCGCGTGGCACGTTACCTTGGGCGACTTTGTCTTCACGCCATACATTTTCAAGCCCAGTCACCTGGTAGGTCGGTTCAACCCCTGTTGTGTCGAGCTGACTCAGTTGGTTAATGTAGTTCAAAATATTGCCAAGATCGACCTGCAAGTCCGCAACTTCTTCGTCACTAAGCTGCAAGTTTGAGAGCTGCGCCAAGTGGCGCACATCGTCGCTAGTAATCGTGCTCATTAACTAAATATTATAGCTTATTTCAGTACAGAAATACAGTGCTCCATACAACCTTATCAAGCGGGACTTGCGTAATACTGCTCATGCTTCATAATAGAAGCCAGATGAGCCATCAGGTTAAGAAAAAGCTGGGAGTGACGCTTCACGCCGATGGAGCTGAATTTCGCGTTTGGGCGCCGTTTGCGACAAATGTCAAGCTGATGGTGCCGTTTTTGGGCGTGTACGACGGCAGTAACGTGCATGATATGTTGAACGAAAATGACGGCTATTGGTCGGTATTCGTTAAAACCGCAGAGGCTGGCCAGAATTACAAATTCCTGATTGACACCGGGCACGAACTACTGCAGCGCAATGACCCGCGCGGACGCATGCTCACGTCGTCAGAAAATGGCGTGTCGGTAATTGCCGCAACCGACTTTGAGTGGGGTGATGATGTGTTTATGCCCGTGCCAAAAGAGCAACAGGTTCTTTATGAACTTCACATAGGAACATTTAATCGTAAAGATGAAGCAACCCAGGGTACGTTCTATGATGCTATTGAAAAGCTCGATTATTTACGCGATCTCGGCATTAATATGGTGGAACTTATGCCCGTCACGAGCATGACATTTAGTAATGGCTGGGGATACAATACCAGCGATATCTTTTCGATTGAGACAGCATATGGCGGCCGGCACGGGCTAATGGAATTTGTGAAAGCTTGTCACCAGCGCGGTATCGGTGTGATTATCGATGTTGTCTATAACCATTTTATGAGTAGCGACCTATGGCGCTATGATGGCTGGTACGAAAATGACCGCGGCGGTATATATTTTTATAATGATGAGCGCGGCGATACGCCATGGGGCGCCAGGCCGGACTACGGCCGTGCAGAAGTTCGGCAGTTCCTGCTCGACAATGTTGTTATGTGGTTCAGTGAGTTCCGTGTTGATGGACTACGGCTCGATAGCACGGCGTATATGCGCAATACCAAAGGCTACAACGATGACCCACCGCATGATATCGGCGACGCCTGGAGCCTAATGCAAGAAATCACTTCCATCGCCCATAAAGTTCGTCCTGGTGCTATTATGATTGCCGAAGATGTCTCAACCAATGAATACCTCACCAAGCCGCGCGAGTACGACGGCTGCGGCTTTGACGCCCAATGGGGCATTGTGTTTCCCCATGCCATACGGCAACTCATCGGCCTTGGTACTGGCGAGCCTGTCGACTTTACGCATGAACTTTACCACTACTACAACGGCAATGCTTTCGAAAAGATTATTTTTAGTGACTCGCACGATACAGCCGCCAATGGTTCAACCAGGATCACGGCAGCAATCACTCCCAAGCACCCAGGCAGTGTGCTCGCGCGGAAGCGCCTATTGCTCGCCAGCGCCATCACCCTTACCTCACCTGGCATTCCTATGCTGCTACAAGGCCAAGAATTTATGCAGGAAGGCGCATTCAATGATTGGCAAATGCTTGACTGGCAAAAGACCGAAAAATTCAGCGGCATCGTTGCTGCCCATCGAGACCTCATACACTTGCGACGGGACCTTACGGGCACGAGCTCTGGGCTCCTGGGCGGGTCTGTATCACTATTCCACCGCGACGAACACAACAATATTATTGGCTATCACCGATGGAGCACCGGAGGGAGTGGTGACGACACGATAGTGATTGCGAATTTTAATCGTGATGGTTTTGATTCTTACACGCTGCATTTACCCAAAAATGGCGTGTGGAATGTGCGCTTCAATAGTTCATGGACGGGCTATAGTGCCGATTTCGAAGGCGAGCACATTGAAACAGTTGTGACCGACGACGTAGGTAATGTGACACTGCCCATTCCTGGCTACTGTGTCTATATATTTTCTCAAGAATAAAGCCCCACCCCCTCCGTGTTATTAACACGAGGGCATGGGGCCAGCCTACCTATCGGCTTGGTAACCGTTTGTAGTCGAGGGAGAGTTTACCGTCCTTATTTCGTCGGAGAATATGATGTCCGTGGCCGGCTCCGTCTGGTGACGGGGTGGGGCCAAGCGGTGATATACCGCCACCGTAGAACAAGTGAACTTCGGTGACATTCTGCGGGCCGCCAACTGTATACACCCACACCGCTTCGGGCGCGAGTGCTCCTAGCTTGGCAGTTCGCATATATAAAAGCTTAGCGGCTCTTCCGTCGGCATCTTCGACACCTGCAAGTGCCCTGAGCCACAAGTGCCGTCTCTGGGCATGGGTGCGCTCCAAATGAGCCAGGTGAAGTTCTTGCTTCAGACCCTCGGCCTGCGCATTGATGCGCTCAATATGTGCTTCTATAGTACGACGCTCGTTGCGAACGATGGCCTTTTTGTCGCCAATCGCATCACGACGTCGCTTTTTCTGAGCAGCTTTGCTCCAGCGACGTGATCGATGCGCCGACAACCTGTGGTTATCCAGCTGATTGTGCAAAGCCTGGAGCTCTTGCTCTTCTGTATTCAGCTCCCTCAGCCGCACACGTAATTCACTGATACCATCTCGGGCTCTCCTAACACGCCAGCGCGCATCAAGCATGCGCCACTCGGCAGCCTTTACATCTGCTTCCAGCTGCGCGAGCTCTTCGGCTGACACATGCCATCACCATCCTCTCGCATAGTAGGTGCTATCCACATAGACAATGTGGGATTATTGCATATGATACAAGAGAATTTTATTTTATGCAATACTGTGTCAATATTGTATTTTTGCAAGTACTGGCCGGTGGTCTGACCCAACATCACGCATGATGCGGTAGCTGAGCGTACGAAACTGTTTTGATCCAAATATCCAGTCAATTTTAGCAAGACGCACTGCTGGAATCCACTCAAGACCACGCTGTTTACCGCTGATCGTCCGCCTGTTCTTTGTGTCGAGATCATGCAGTGTTGTTTCTTTCAATAAATAGGCAATCGTTGTTCCCATCGCCATATCCTGAACGGCCGATGCAACCCGAGCAATTTGCTCGTGCTTAACTCGCCTGACAATACTCCGAGCCAGCTTCGATCGCACAAATGCGGCAAACTGCGATGTTTCATGCATCGCATTCATATCGCCGACGAGGAGCGTCGGGATGGTGTTATCTTGGTTGATAACGCTCACAACACCACCTACCTGCTTCATGCGGATTGCCTCGCCGCGATCATCGAGGTGCACGCCGATTATCCTTAGATGGTTGTTCTGCGGGTCTTTGCACACAAGTTCAAGGAATGTTCGCCCCGTCACCGCAAGTGAGTGGGTGTGTTCGGCAATAATCGGTAGCCTGCTCAAGATAACAAAACCGAGGTCCGGCACTCTGGCATCATGATACATCGAAGAAGCGATCTGATAGCCTAGTGATTGGATGGTCGTACGAATTTCATCACGTAATCCCGCGAGATTGCCAAATTCGGGGATAACAATGATATCAGCATCGAGCTCCCGAATGACACGTAGCGCATCATGAGGGTTTGCTCGTTTCGTTTTTGTGCCATCTACAAACATTCCTTCTGCATTCCACGTCACCACGGAAAGATGGTTCATTTCATTTTTACCTTTATTTCAGCGATCAAATCGCGAAGTTCGGCAGCACGCTCGAATTCGAGATTGGCACTTGCCAAGTCCATTTGCCCCTTTAGGTCTTTCACGAGCGCCGCATACTCATCCTTCGGTATCTTGTTGAGATTTAATTTTTCTTTCACGTCTTCTTTTTGAGGGATAATTGATCGCAAGCCTTCATCGATTGCTTTGTCGACGCCGCGCGGCGTAATACCGTGCGATTCATTGTAGGCTTGCTGTATACTTCGACGACGGTTGGTTTCGTCAATTGCACGCTGCATACTGCCCGTTACCTGGTCAGCATACATAATTACACCACCCTCAACATGCCTGGCCGCACGGCCGATCGTCTGTATGAGCGCGCCTTCGCTCCGCAAAAATCCTTCTTTATCAGCGTCTAAAATCGCCACTAGGCTGACTTCCGGAAGGTCGAGCCCTTCGCGTAATAGATTAATACCGACGAGTACGTCGTAGGTACCCATACGTAGATCGCGTAGGATGTCACCACGTTCGAGCGTATCGATGTCGCTATGAATATAGGCTGTTTTCATGCCCAGATCGATAAGGTGGGCGCTAAGGTCTTCCGCCATGCGCTTGGTGAGTGTGGTCACGAGTACACGCTGGTGTTTGGCTGTTCGATCTCTAATCTCCGCAATCAGATCATCGATTTGACCATGAATCGGCTTGACAGTAATCGCCGGGTCAAGCAAACCAGTTGGACGGATAATTTGCTGTGCAGGAGGCGGGCTATGCTGCAGCTCGTAATCACTCGGTGTGGCCGACACATAAACCACTTGATTCACGTGTTTTTCAAACTCATCAAACCTTAGCGGACGATTATCAAGTGCACTTGGCAGCCGAAACCCGTAGTCAACCAGTACTTCCTTGCGCGCGCGATCACCATTGTACATGCCACGAACTTGCGGCAGTGTGACGTGGCTTTCATCAACAAATAACAAAAAATCATCCGGGAAATAATCAAGGAGTGTTGCTGGCTGTTCACCAGGTTCACGGTTAGTCAGGTAGCGACTGTAGTTCTCAATTCCTTTCACAAAACCTGTCTCTTCGAGCATCTCAAGGTCAAATTTCGTGCGCTGTGCAAGCCGCTGCGCCTCCAGCAGCTTGTCGTGCTGCTCAAACCACGCCATTCGTTCTTCGAATTCTTTACGAATTCCTTCAATTGCTCGTGCTACTTTGTCGCGCGGCGTCACATAGTGACTACTCGGAAAGATTTTACACTCTTCAGGCTCGTCAAGAATTTCGCCAGTTAGCGGGTCGATAGTTGTAATACGATCAATATCATCGCCGTAAAACTCAAGTCGATACGCCGTGTCACGACCAGCCGGAAATACGTCAACAACATCGCCGCGTACCCTAAACGTACCACGAGCGAAATCGATGTCATTACGATGATATTGAATGTCTGTAAGCTGGCGAATAAATTTGTCCCGAACACGGCGTTCACCGCGACGAACTGTTATCGACATGTCGGCATAATCATCGGGTGAACCAATACCATAGATGCAGCTGACGCTGGCCACAATAATAACGTCTCTTCGCGTTAGCAAGGCACTGGTCGCAGCATGACGCAATCGGTCAATTTCTTCGTTGATCGCCGAGTCTTTTTCAATGTAGGTATCACTGCTGGCAATGTAGGCTTCGGGCTGGTAGTAATCAAAATAGCTGACAAAATAGTGGACTTCGTTGTCTGGAAAAAATGATTTAAATTCACCGAACAATTGTGCAGCGAGTGTTTTGTTATGGGCAAGTATCAGCGTCGGAACATTGCGATTTGCAATAATATTTGCCATTGTGAATGTTTTTCCGCTGCCCGTCACACCAAGTAGCGTCTGCTCATGTTCGCCATTCGCGAGACCTTCAACAAGCTGAGCAATCGCTGTGGGCTGATCGCCAGTAGGCTGGTACTTGGAATAAAGGCGAAATTGATTCACCTTTTTATTATACGCTACCCTCTTCGTACCGTCTTTTTATTGACCAGCTGATCACGCGATGCAACTTCGGCTGATGAATCATGGAAATCTGCATATTTCTTATCAAGTGCCTCAACAACCTTAGCAACTAGCTTTTTTGGATCTGTATCAAATATGACATCTTTGCCTCCGGGAGCTTCAACATGCTTCAGTAACGTCGCAGCATAATCAGCCAAACCACCGCTTCCAAGCAATACGCCACATACCTTACGACTCTCAAGTGCGGTCGCCATTTCGTGCAAACTACCCATCCGACCCCCAACTGTAATGACTGCATCACTACTACGTACCAAGTGCACGTCACGCCCCACATATTCCATGCCGGTAAAGTTAATGTAGTCAAATTCAATCGTAGGGAGACGATAAGTGCTTACGTGCTCGCGAAACGAACTCGCCGGGCTAAAGCCAATAGAACTACCTCTTGGATTTTTAATACTCTTAAAACCCATAGCCGCATAGTGAGGCAAACCCACGGTTGCACCGGTTAGCAGAGTTTTGCCAGCCCTAGCAATTTCGACACCAAGTGCAAATGCTTGGCTGTGCGAATCATCAACAGTTTCACCAGCAGCCGCACCAGATACGCAAATCTGATATCTCATTATTTAATCTCCTCTAACTTATACCATTTCGGTGCTTTTTTGATATACTCCTCGATTGTCGCTTTGGAAAGTAATCCCGCTTGAGCCCCGAGTTTTTGGACAACACTCATACTGTTGATAGGCGCCCACGTAAGGGCCGTTTCAAAACCTTCTCCTAGTGCCATCGCTGCGACCACCGTACTCGCAAAAGCATCGCCAGCACCAGTGCGATCATACGGCGGCGCCGGGTCTGGATAGTTAGGCATTTTTAGGAGCTTTCCATCAAAAGACGCGTACGAACCAGAAGGGCCATCAGTAATCACCACATAGAGCGGACCAAGTTCATGCAACGCAGCTGCTAGTTCTGGTATCGACTCATGACTTTTGCCTGTGAGCATAACGGCCTCCTCGCGGTTAAGGATCACCATATAGGCATGTCGGTAAAGCTGCGCCATCTTCTTGACGCCCCATTCAAAATGAAACGTACCCGGCTGAATGACAAATTTTATGTCTGGGTGCTGCCCTAGGTAGTTGTCGAGGGCTTCATGCAACCCCCACGATTCACCACTAATACTGGCCAGGTAGATCCAATCTGGCACCATATGCGGCTCTTGCCATACATAGCTATAGTCTTCATCTTTCGTCAAAATCGTACGCTCTGCGCCAAGCCGCAGTACATAGTAGTAGTTTGATTTTGCCTGCTTTTTCTGTGATACGAGCTGCGTGTTAACCTGTTGTTTGGAAAGGTATGCGAGCGAATCACCGCCAGGCTTGTCGTCACCAAGCCAACTCATCAAACTCACATCAAGTCCAAGTCGCGCACAAGAAACGGCTGCATTGGGAGCTGGGCCAACCGATTGGACGATCTCCACTTCCTCATAGGGCGGACGGCCACCGAATGGAATACTAATCCATGATCGACCCTGGTCGTCTTTATCGACGCGAGCGACTTTCGGGCTGAGTTTGATAAACGCGTCGGTAAAAATGTCACCAATAAATAGCAGCCGCGGCGGCCGAGTCTTTTGCTTTACATTTGTCTGCTTATGTTCGTGATAGTCGCTCATGTCACACACACTAAGCCCTGCTTGAGCAATAAGTTCTTCAATTGCTACTTCATCATCACCATCGGCGGCCACATAGCGCGAAGTCAGGCCGTATTTGATTTGGCACTTCATGTGCTCAGTCATGCGTTCAGCAAATGGGCGATGAATGTTTTCCTGCACGTCTTCGTAATTAAACGATACAGCCTGACCGTGGATGATGATCCCCACGTCATCGGTTGCTATGAACAGGGTCTGGTTATGGGCATGGGCAGCGAGCGCACGGTAGAGTTCGTGTTCGGTGGTGTCGGCAA
This sequence comes from Candidatus Saccharibacteria bacterium, assembly GCA_016700015.1. Taxonomy (NCBI): domain Bacteria; phylum Candidatus Saccharimonadota; species Candidatus Saccharimonadota bacterium. Next base: position 268,149 of record CP064995.1, on the reverse strand, counting down.
CATCGAGTCCCATACGGCGCATCACCTGGTGGGCTCGTGCTGTCATATCAGCGATATAAGCCACGTCTGTCGCCTTATGCCCAGTCATTTTTTCTAGCTGCCTGAGCGTCGTACTGAACATCGGCTCATCGGCACCAAGTAGCTGTTGGAGATATTTAGACATGGGGCGCCTCGCGTAAATTAACGGGACGTTCATGAATTGGCATCTCATGTAGCCGTACACTTTTGGGTAGTATACCAGCCTTCGCGCCAATCTTTGTGACAACACTCGTGCTATTGGCGCTGGCAAATATAATCGACTGCTTGAGACTTTTACCTTGGCTCCACTGACTCAAAAATCCACTGGCAAACGCGTCACCCGCACCGGTGCGATCCACTACCGGCACGTCTTCATACATACCAGCACGTACGATGGTTTTGCCATCGGTCGCAACCACGCCATTAGGGCCATCACTCACGATGGCTACTGGCACGTAGCTTAACGCGTGAAGTGCCAGTTCTTCACAAGTAGCGCCTGCAACGAGCAAACTCATTTCTTCTTTGTTGCAGCAAAGTACCTCGACATCTTCAAGGATTGTTTTTAATCTTGCAGGATCAGCCAATTCCGGCCCAGCTGGGTTGAGCATCACCTTTACCTTGTGCCGAGCGGCTGTCGAGACAATTTCGTGAAGCAGTGGCAAACCACCGTCACCAAGACTTGTTGGATATATCCAGTCATACGAGCCGATTACAGCTAGGTCAAAGTTGTGTCGTCCGGTGCGACCGAATGCTTTGCCACGATGGTTGAGTATAGTTCGTTCGCCATTTGTCGCAATCATAATCACCGAATAGCCCGACTGATATTCAGGCTTTTGTACCACATGCGAGGTATTGACTCCCTCTTCGTCCAGCTCGCGTAGTATCGACGCGCTCGCCGGGTCGTCACCCAGCCCCCACAGGTACCCACTCTCCAGCCCCTGCCGCGCAAAAGTCACTGCAACATTGGTCGCATTGCCACCTGTACAAAAATGCACGTCTTCGACCTCCATTTTAAGACCGAGTGGCAAGTGAGTATACATATGCCTGCCTTCTTTGTGCGGGTCAAATTCGTCACTTTTGAGGAACACGTCTTGCGTGCCCTTGCCAATACTCAAAATCTTCACCATGCTAGCGAACTGCCTTGCCGGCACTGCCAAATGCTGTGATCTTTTCTTCGACCACCGCTTGCACAGCGTCTTTTACGTCGTCCATTAGTTTCACCACTGCAAATTCATCGGGGTGCTGCTGAAGCGACTGCTCGAGCACCGTACGGAATGCATAGCGCATATCGCTATTGATGTTGATTTTACTCACGCCCACTTTAGCCGCTTCCTCGAAGTAGTGGAGTGGCGTGCCGCTGCCACCGTGCAGGCTAATCTGGCAACCGATGCTTTCGCGGATACGCTGCAGTAGCTCAATATCAAGTTCTTTCGGTACGTCATACTTACCGTGCAAGTTGCCGATCGCTGCGGCAAACGTATCGACACCCGTCGCGTCGCAAAATGCTTTGGCACTTTCAGGTGTACTAAACGTTTTTTTAATCTCATCGTAGTTGATGTCTTCGTGATGTACGTTGCTACTGCCGCCAAAATAGTGTGGCTCACTCTCAACGAGCGCACCTGTAAAACGGGCGTACTCCACCACCTCTTTGGTTTTAGCGATTATTTCTTCTTCAGTAGCATCGTGATTTGCCTGGCTGATGTCAATATGAATAAATTCAAACCCAACATCGATCGCTTGCTTGCACGCCTCAACCGTTGGGCTATGGTCAAGGTTAATATATATCTCCACCCCGTATTCGTCACGGTAATTGTCGACCATATCGCGAATGTTTTCGAGACCAAGTGCTTTTACTTCGCCATCGCTCACTTCGACCATCACTGGTGCATTAAGCTTTTGCGCTGCTCGACAGACGGCAATCAGCGTTTCTTGGTTGTCGATGTTAAATGCACCCACCGCAAAGCCCTGCTGCCGACTCCGCTGCATCAAATGCCTGGCACGAAGTGTACGGTCACGAATCTCAGTAATAGTTAGCCCCATGTACCCCCTAAAAGTTGTTATGGTTATCTACTATCTAGTATATCATCGGTCATAATAGTGGTAACTATTGACATTTATATATAAGTATGCTATAATTAAAATGTCTTTCGATCACACCCACAAAAGAAGGTGCGAAAGTGCACCTCAGAAAGAAGGCATCCTGTGCGCAGGTCCATCTCGGCAGCCCTCGACGTCGCGCTGCTCATCCTGGCAGCCTGGTTTGTTGTCCAGTTCTTCAAGACGGGCGACGCCAGCCACATACTGTGGATCATCGTCACCGTGTTCGCTCTCACCTGGACGCATCGCCCGAACAAGCGCAGATGATACCTATGCCCATCGAAACGGCTCGTTGTGAGAGTTCAAGCTCTTACAACCCAAGGCCGCTTCGGTGGGCTGTTTCATTTCATTTAGTTAGAACTATCATTTCCAAAAAAGCAGCCGCAGAAAACTGAGTTTTCTGCGGCGAAGTTGTGCGCTAGCGCTGGCGCTACTTTCGGTTGCCAAACTTGAAAAGCAACCAATAGAAGCACATATTGGCGAGCACGCCGACATACCATGGTGCACCCAGCCAACCGATGAAACCACCGATCACGGTCGCCGGCAACACGATGTACATCAGCCCCTTATTCAAGGCTTTCCCAAAGTCACCGCTGTTGCCGCCGAGGCTCATCATACCCCCGACAAGCGCGGCGATAAGGGCGATACCAACCACCGCCGTAAAGGCGATGACAGCTGAGCCCAGGGCTCCCTGGACGGCGCCCGCTGGAATGTACACGCTAAGATCGAAGTCCATCTTGACCCTACTTCCTAAGAGTTGGTTTAGCGCAGTATGAACAGTAATATTATATCATAGTTGTAAAAATTAATCAATAGATCTCAAATCAAAATCCCTGGTGGTACTTTGGCGTGACGGCAACAAACTGCTTCACGCTGGCAGCAATCCCATCATCAGTTAGGCCAAAGTGCGCCAGCACTTCAAGTGGCGCGCCTGACTCGCCGTAGCGATCTTGCATACCCAGCCTCAATAGTGGAGTGGGTAATTTTTCAGATAAAAGCTCAGCGATAGCGCCGCCAAACCCACCGGCAGCCTGCGCATCCTCGCACGATACTGCCCGGCCGGTTTTTTTGACTGAAGCAAGAATTGTTGCCTCGTCAAGCGGCTTGATAGTCGGTACATGCACTACTTCAACTGACACACCACTGGCAACAAGTTTATCGGCTGCCCGCAGTGCATACGGCGTTTCGATGCCGGTCGACAGCAGCGTAACATCGTTGCCTTCACGCAGCACATAGGCTTTGCCGATTTCAAATGGTGACTCTGTCGTACTAAAGATCGGTGTTTTCTCGCGGGCAATGCGCAGGTAGCAAGCACTCGGGTGCTCGGCAATCGCCAGCGTGGCTTTTTCGGCCTCGATGCTGTCACCCGGAGACACCACTACCATGCCCGGCATGACCCGCATAAGGGCAATATCTTCCAGCATTTGGTGAGTAGCGCCATCAGGGCCAACCGTTAGGCCCGCATGAGCACCAACCATTTTAACTGGTTGCTCGTTGAGCGCTGTTGTGGTTTTAATCTGCTCCCAGTTACGGCCTGGGCTAAACGCTGCGTAGCTCGCCGCAAATGGAATTTTACCCGCTCGCGCCAAGCCGCTCGCGATGATCGGTAAATTTTGCTCGGCAATCCCAACTTCGATATAGCGATCTGGGAATGCTTCAGCGAATAGATGCATCTGCACACTTTCTACAAGGTCGGCACACAGCCCCACCACGTTGGGGTTGGCCTCGCCTGCCGCTTTGAGGCCACGACCAAACCCTGCACGAGTCGGCTCGGCATCCGGCGTGTCCAAATATATATTACTGTTTAGTTTGTAGCTACTCACGCCCGTACCTTTGCTGGGTCACTTTTATATCGCTCCGTCATTCACAGATAAACCATTCACAAACATCTGCCAGTCACTTTCGCTAAACATTGCAGGCGTCGAGACATACCACGCATATAGGTATTGACCACCGTCAAATGCACGTCCCGTCATACGAGCTTTCATCACTTGACCATCATTCGTGCTATACGTGTAATCTTGTACTACAAACTCGACTGTCTTGCCGCGACCCATTTCAATAAATGCAGTGGTACTCTCATCGCCGAGCTCAAGCGACTTTCCTCCCTGTGTAAGCGAAGCAATACCTGCCCGTGTCGCCTTAAGATCGCTGTCGCCACTGAGCGAAGGGTCATAGCCTTGGAAAGTTGTGAACTCGGCTGTTTTATCTTTGCGAATGAAATGATTTTTACCGCCCTGGTCAAGAATATCTGCTTCCCAATCACCCTTGGGAATATCTGCCGCCCAGTATGCCTTACCTAACTGGCCTGTCACTTTGTACTGCTGGCTCAGCGGGATATCCACTAATTCAGCGTTTGGTGTATCTGTTGATTTTGCGTTCGTCTGTGTCGATGATTGACCCGATTTTGCCTTATTATCATCCATATTTGCAAAGACCGCAAAGAACATGACAGCAACTATTATCGAGAGGATGAGTGAAAGTGTATTCACAACTACACCGACTATACCCCATGTTGCAGATTGTTTTGCCCGGCGAGACTTCATGAGCGACACAATTGCAACAGGTAGACCACCGAGCCAGATGCCCAATACCCCCATTACAATACTAACTATGCCCAGCGTTTTACCGGGATTGGCAGTGGGCGCATTCATACTAGAGGGGGCTGCCGCGACGTATTGTGCCCCTTGCATCACGTCCTGAACCGAAGTGGTCGTAGGTGTGACTTGATTTGATGCTTGATTTGCTGGGTCTTCGTTGTTCATTATATCTCCTTAGACGATAATTACTGGTGTTCACTCGTGATTCTTCCGCCGAGCGTACGTAGTTCATGAAGTGCTTCTTTGGCTTGATCCTTATTGGGCGGGATGCCGTGCCACTTGTAATTGTACTCCATGAAATCAACATTTTTGCCCGGTATCGTGTGGGTAATGATACAGCTCGGTCTATTTTCGATGGCTTTTGCCATACCGACCGCGTCAATAATGCTCTCTATATTGTGGCCATCGATCTCTTGAACATGCCATCCAAATGCTTCCCATTTTGCTCGAAGATTTTCGAGCGGCATAACGCTTTCGGTTGGCCCATCAATCTGTATGTTATTGCGATCGACAAATACAATTAGCTGGCTCAACTTGTATTTACCGGCAAACATAATCGATTCCCAGTTGTTCCCCTCGTCAAGCTCACCGTCACCCGTCACCACATATACCCAGCGATGGGGTTGATGATCGAGATACTGCAATGCATAGGCATACCCTGCACCCTGCCCTATACCACACCCTAGTGGACCGCTAGTATTTTCTAGGCCGGGTAGCTTTGTGCGCTCTGGGTGGCCCTGGAGCCTGGAACCAAGTTTGCGCAGCGTCATCAGTTCATCTTTGTCAAAATACCCCGCCTCTGCCATTGTGGCATACTGCACTGGCACACAATGGCCATTGGACAGGAAAAATATGTCGCGCTCTGGATCCTCCGGGTTCTTGGGATCGCAGTTCATGACATGAAAATAAAGCGTCGCCACAAGATCAGCCAACCCTAAAGGTCCTGCACTGTGCCCACTACCGGCGTGTTCGAGCATTTTCACAATGTCTTTTCTGATACTATTGGCTTTTTGTTCGATCTGTATTGTTGTCAGCTGCCCATTCATATATTACCAGTGTAGCATAAGCGTTTTATATCTGCATGCAGGACCATTACTAAATCACCGCGTGTTTGTTGATTTCGTCAACAAGCTGCTTGTATGCTACTGCTGGATCTTGAGCCTTGTTGATGGCTCCACCACAGTTGATCACATCGACACCACCCTGGGCAAGGCTAAAGGCATTTTCAGCATTAGCACCCCCGTCCCAACCGACTTCAACTTCAGGGTGGATATTGCGAATCAGTCGCACTTTTTCAAGTTGCATGAGGCTTGCGGTACCGCCATAGTGCCCAAGATCGCCACTAAATACCAACACATGGTCAGCAGCCTCGATATATGGTTGCACGATACTCGGTACCGTCGGCTTCAGTAACGCCACGCCTGCTTTTATACCCACTTGCTTTAGTTTTGCTAGTATCGGAGTCAGGTCTTCACTGGCTTCAGCATGAAATATTACTGTTGCCGGCTTTAGCTGTATGAGCGCGTCGACATACTGGCTTGGCCTAGCCACCATAGCATGCACGTCAACCGTCCATTCCTGTGGCCACCATATTTGATTAACTCCCACTGTAAAAGTTGGGGCAAATTCACCATCTGTCAGGTCTATGTGGACACGTTGCGCAAAAGAGTGCAGCCGCTCAACAGTTGCCTTGTAGTCGTCTTCTGTCTCACAGAGAATTGCTGGTACAATTACTGGCATATCGCCTCCTATCTTACTGTCTTATGCTTGACTGAGAATAAAAAATGAATACATCTGATCCATATTCATACTTAGAAAACCGATTCTGCTACACTGAGTACGTAAAAACCAAATGGCACCGAGATAACAACACCGCCAAAGATTGTCAGGCCCACCACCCACCTTCGGTGCATTGTATGCGACTGCATAGAAACCTTGATTCCCTGGAGAATAAAGAGAGCGATATTAGCTATGCCCGCAAGCAGAGATACTACCAATACACCTATCGCTGCTATCGCCATCCCTGGACTACCAGTATCGTTCATGACAAATCCAATGAGTCCGGCAAAAGCGATGAATCCGTTGGCAAAAAACATACCACAAGCAACAAGCAAAGCCCATATCCTGGTCGCACCAGTGATACCGACTGACGCACTTGGTTCGTACGGTTGTTGATATGATGGCATTAGAACTCATCCAGTGCCGTATTTCGGCGTACATAACGCGCTGCACCTGCAAACGGTGTCGCCAGCCAGGTATCAATGATGTCTTTCCAGAGCTCCAGATCATCGCCCTCGGCATCGACTACTCTTGCTGGCAAGCACAGCACGTTACTGTTGTTGTCGTTGCGGCATTCACGTGCTTCGAAACTATCCCATATGACCGCTGCCCGGATGCCACGAAAGCGATTGGCAGCCATCGCCATACCCTGCCCGCCAGTACATATCAAAATCGCTCTAGGATCGTCCACATCGTCCTCTCCCAGCACCTTTGTCACAGCCATTTGTGCAAACTGCGGGAAATCATCCTGTGGATCGAGGATCTTGTCACCCACATCCTCCCACTTAAAACCCCGCTTCGTAAGATATGCTTCAACTTTTTCCTTAAGATAAAAGCCGCCATGGTCAGAACCGATAAAAATCTTCATAGAAGTTAGTATAAGCGCTATGGTAAATCTTTTCAAATGACTATCATGGATCAGGGGTAATGGAGAGTAGGGTCTGCGCCACAAGAACCTGCTTCGATGAGCTGGGTTTCAGAATTGGAGTGATAAACCACGTCGGTGTATTGTCCCGCCCGCCCTTCGACGCAGAACCGAGAGGCTACTCCTGTGTTGACCATTACCGGACTCGGCAGTGTGCTGCCAGACTTGGGAACGCTGATCGGGAATGAGCCGCCTTGAGCGATAAAAGTGTTGATGATATTGGCTTGAGCTATCGAGCAGTCTGAACCGCACGGGAGTACAAAGCTAGCCTGCGCTATAGTTGGTCCATGGATCACGATATTCGATGAGACCTGGCCTTTTATATGGATGTTGTTGCCGTTATACACACACGATGTATTATACGTTTGCCCGCCACTGATAATGGGCATATAGCCATTACAGGAATTAAGAAATAGCTGAGCATTTTGCTCGCTTGTGAGGTTTTGATAGGTAGGCATTTGCGGCGCATTGGTGAAAAGTTTGGTTGCAATTGTCAAAGGCGGCAGGTAGTCGGTGTCGGCCAGATTCGAAGGGTAGCTCCGCTTTTCAACATGATATAGCTGCAAACTTTTTAGTGCATCGGCTACCGTACGCTGTGTTACCGCGTCGGTTGAGCGTTTTTGAACACCCCCATACGTAACAAGAGCAAGTGTCGCCAAAAGCGCGATTACAAATACGATAATGATGAGCTCGACAAGCGTGAATGCGCGCAGGTAGCGTATCCGACTACTGTGTTTGATCATTCTCCGACCGCGCCGCAAGTGCCCTACCCGCGTCTGCCACTAACTCCACGAGTCGGTTGCTATAGCCCCACTCGTTGTCATACCAAGCGACCACTTTCACTAAATTTCCACCCACAACATTGGTGAGTGGTAAATCGACAATTGATGAGTGACTGTTGCCCTTAAAGTCAGTGCTAACGAGCTCTTCCTCTGTCACGTCAAGGATGCCTTGATAAAATGGTTTGGCGGCAGCATCCTTGAATGCTTGGTTCACCTCTTCCGTAGTAGTGTCGCGTTTCAAAAGTACCACGAAGTCGCTCATACTAACGACAGGCGTAGGAACTCGAACACTAAGCCCACCAAACTTACCTTCGAGCACAGGCAGCGCCTTGGCGGCGGCAATACTGGCGCCCGTGGTAGTAGGTACTATATTTTCGGCAGCAGCTCGAGCTTCGCGTAGATCCTTAGCGGGAGCATCCTGGAGCCGCTGGCTCGCCGTATAGCTATGAACTGTCGTCATCATGGCTTTCTCAATACCAAATGTGCTTTCGAGCACGGCCATGACTGGTGTAATGCAGTTTGTTGTACAACTAGCGTTACTGATAACTGGCGTGCTGGTTGCAATCATGTCTTCGTTTACACCAAGGACAATTGTGTCAGCGCCTTCACCCTTGGCTGGAGCACTAATGACTACTTTGCGCGCACCCGCGTCGATATGAGCGTTTGCTTTAGCTGGGTCGACAAAAAACCCTGTACTTTCGATAACAACATCAATTGAATAATCACGCCATGGCAGTGCAACGGGCTCCTTCTCGGCGAGCACGGCAATATGCTGGCCGTCCACAATGATTCCCGTCTCGTCAAATCCGACTGCTTTATCGTAGGTGCCATAGCTACTGTCGTGCTTCAGAAGATGTGCTAGAGTTTTTGTGTCTGTCAAGTCATTTATGGCTACAACTTCTATGTCATCGCGCCCAAATGCGATTTTAAATGCGTTGCGTCCGATCCGTCCAAATCCATTGATTGCTATTCGTACTTTTGTCATTGCCCACTCCAGTATTAACCATTACCTGTATGCCTGTCAGTATAGCGTATCTTCGGCTTCAGATATATATTGACATTTACAGCATGATGTTTTTATTGATAGTATATGCTTTGCTATACTGTGATTATGGACATGAGGGAACTGCTCCGCGTAGCTAAAGGTCACTATGATGACAAGCAGCTTGTCGTCCTCGAACGTGCGATCAACTATGCCACCGAGGTACATAGCGGGCAGCTCCGTAAGAGTGGCGAAGCCTATATCACTCATCCACTCGCTGTCGCCGCGACCCTCATTGAATGGGGGATGGATATCGATACAATTGTAGCCGGCATACTCCATGATACGGTTGAAGATACTGTCGCCACGCTCGAACATATCGAACATCTTTTTGGACATGATGTTGCCTTTCTCGTCGACGGCGTTACAAAAGTAAGCCGCGCACGGTCTGGTATGCGCGACCTGGAAAGTTACTTGCCTGGTACCAAAGATAATCTCACCAAACTGCTGATTGCTGTTGGTCAAGATGTCCGCGTCATCATTATCAAGCTAGCAGACCGCCTGCACAACATGCAAACCCTCCAGTACAAAAGTCCAGCCAAACAAACAAAAATCGCCCGCGAAACAATTGAGGTGTTTGCGCCCCTAGCCGACCGTCTCAACATGGGGCGAGTGCGCGTACAGCTCGAAGAACTCAGCTTTCGCTACCTACTACCAACCGAGTTTGAACACACGAAGCGGTTGATGGATAGCCGACTCAAGAAGAGTGAACATAAACTACAAAGCGTGAAACGCGAAGTTGACGCTCACCTGACAACAGAAAAGATAGCTCATGAGATTGATGGGCGAGTCAAAAGCGTCTATAGCTTATACAAAAAAATGAAACGCATACCCAATATTGACGATATCTACGACCTCATGGCGCTGCGTATTATCGTTGACGATGTCGCCACCTGCTATCTAGTGCTTGGAGAACTACACAGTCTTTATACTCCCATGTTTGAGCGTATCAAAGACTATATCGCTACTCCAAAACCGAATGGTTATCAGTCACTCCACACGACTGTTATCACGAAATCAGGACAGCCTGTTGAGTTTCAGGTGCGTACTCATGAAATGCACGACTATGCGGAGCGTGGATTGGCTGCGAGTTTTCACTACAATGAGCAAAAACTAACCGAGGCCTACAAAAAAGGGACGATTGCTGAGCTACCCGCCGACCTCCACTGGATTCGCGATCTACAAAATGCAGCCGCACTTGTTAGTGAGGGCAAGGAGTTCGACGAAGCGAACCTGCGGGTTGACCTATTTGGTGATCGGATATTTGTATACTCACCCAAGGGCGATATTTATGACCTACCCCATGGCGCCTACCCGCTAGACTACGCCTATCGAGTGCATAGTGACCTGGCGGCACGCGCCAGCGGATTTATGGTTAATGGCAAAATGGAGCCATTTAGCCATCAACTTTCTCATGGTGATGTCGTGGAGATACTTACAAGCCGTAGCGCCAGGCCAAAGCCTGATTGGGTGCAGTATGTTGTAACTACTCACGCTCGCCTTAAGCTACGTGCGCAACTACGGAGAAGTGGTTTTTTGGGCCAGCTCAGCAATGCAGCCGCCATTATCCAGCGCAAAGCGAAAGAACGGATTGATAAACGAAAACGAAACCGGTAATAGGCCGGTTTCGTCAATGGGTAGCTGTAATTATTGCGTAACAGGAGCTGGTGGCGTAGCTGGGGGTGTGGTGTTGTGGCGTTCTGGGCCAACCGGACCAACATACTGCGTTGACTTACTAAACGCAAATATCGGAAACATAACCGGCGAGAAGAGGATAAGTAGCACTCCATAGCCAGCATCCTTACCAAATGATTTAGCAAGGTCAATATACATCATAACTCCGAACACAAGATTCGCAATAGGTACCAACATCATTGCAACCCACCAAAGTGGACGACCAATAATTTCCAGCAAGACAACAATGTTATAAACAGGCACTAGTGCCGCCCATCCTGGTTTCTTTGCCTTTTCAAACAATTTCCACATTGACACAATACCTATTGCCGCGATTGCAAATACAACAAGTGTGTAGACCGCCATAAACCCCATAATTGCTGCCGCCGCAGCCGGATCGGCAGCTGTAGTTGATGTTGTGCTGTAAGCAGTGTCATACATTGTATAGTTATCGTCCATATACTAAATCTCTCCCTTAGCGATTATTATAGCGCGTTATACATTCTTTGATAATAGCTTGTGCTTCAGAAACGTCACCCCAACCTAGTACTTTTGTACTACCAGGCTTTTTCAAATCTTTGTAGTGTGTAAAGTGATTTTCAAACTGCTTCACAAGATGACCGATATCAGCAAGCGATTGTATAGCATCACCATCATCTCGGTTATCGGCAGGTACGCACACAATCTTGTCATCAACCTCACCATCATCCTCAAACTTCATAACACCTAGTATCTTTGCCTCAAGCCATACCCCAGTCGGTAATGGCTCAGGACAGATAATCAAAGTATCAAGTTCATCGCCGTCTTCGTCAAGTGTTCCTGGAATGAAGCCATAGTTACACGGTTTTGCAAAAATGCGCGGCTCGACACGATCGAGCATAAAAGCCGCTCTGTCACGATCCCATTCAATCTTAAGCCGAGAGCCCTCAGGTATTTCGACAACAGTGTTTACCATACCATTGTCAGTGGCGCCAGGCGTTAATACAATATTAAAATCAGGCATAGTTTCCTTTCGCTTACTTACCAATAAGTGTATCAGCTTTTGTAGCGGTACGATATACTAATGTAAGCCCATGTCCCTACTCCATCGACCAAAACTTATTATTGCTCGTGACTTTGCCGATGCCGCGGTGAAAGCTATTGACAGTGCTACCTCGCGCGTAGCCCTTGTTGCGACAACGTTTCGAGCTGACAGCAATAGCAGTCGGCGTATTATTGATGCACTTTGCCGAGCAGCCGATCGAAAAGTCATTGTTACTGTCTGTGCCGATGCATACACCTATACAGAGCCGAAGGAATTTATTTTACGCTCCCCCAAACGTCATCCCCTGCGCGCGCTTAGCGCCATCAAGATCGAACACGAGCTTAAACAGCATGGTGCCGACTTCCACTGGCTTGGTAGCAAAAGCAATGTTGGATTTGCCGGCCGCACTCACTCCAAGTGGCTTATCGCCGATGATACCGTACTCAGTTTCGGTGGAATAAATATCGACGAAGAGAGCTTCATGAATAACGACTTTATGCTCCAGTTCAAAAACCGTGACTTTGCCGATCAATTATTCTTACAGCACCTTCGCCTGCTTAAAGCCGATCGCGCCGGGCATGCTACCAAAAACCATTCTATCGCCATTTCAGATACTTCGACAGTACTCATCGATGGCGGCATTGTTGCAAACTCAGTAATATACCAGCGTGCCTGTCGCTTGGCCCAACAAGCGACGGACATTACACTTGTATCTCAGTATTGTCCGACAGGCAAGCTCCAGCGTATCCTTCGACGCAAGCATGCCACGTTATATTTCAATCATTGGCGCAGCGCTAGCTGGTTCAATCGTCTGCTTATCAGCTTTGGCATGACAACCACACGTCAAGAAACACAGTATACGAAAGAGCAATACCTGCATGCAAAATATATATTGTTCACAATGCCCGACAAACGCAAAGTCGCCCTAACTGGGTCGCATAACTTCATGTTTGTAGGTGGGCTTTTGGGCACCCGCGAAATTGCACTCGAGACAAGTGACAAAGCCATTATCAAACAGCTTGAGTCGTTTCTCAGTTCGCATATTCAATAAAAGGCATTCGTTAGCGTTCATTAAATAGCAATAGTCCTAGGCCAGCTGTTATACTATGCTTATCATGGAAGCTCCACCAAACAGTGTGCTCATCATCGGGCACAGGGGCGCAGCAGGGCTAGCTCCCGAAAATACACTTGAAGCGTTTCAAGCTGGTATTGACGCGGGGGCAGATATACTAGAATTTGATGTCCGTTTGACCCGCGACAATATTCTTGTCGTTGTCCATGACTTTCACACTATTCGCACCCATCACAAAGCATCGCTGATTAGTCGCTCGACCTACCAGGAACTTCAATCATTGTCTGAAAAATATCCCCCAATTACACGATTAGATGTTATTCTTGATCGCTATTTCGGTCGCATTTTGCTGAATATCGAACTAAAAAGTAGGGGCAGCGGCGAACTGCTCATACAACTGCTAAAAAAATCCTACATTCAAAAAGTTGCTGATTGGGACAATGTGTTAATATCATCATTTCGCGGAAGTGAACTGCTGCGCGTGCGCCGCCTGGCGGATCATGCGAATCTGGCGATGTTGCATCATGAAAACCCCTTTCTTTTTGTAGCCTACCAGCGCTTTCTGCGACTAACGGCAGTCGGATTTCATCGACTCTACCTTAACCCCTTTGCTATTGAGATTGCAAAGCGTGCAAAACTATTCATCTATGCTTATACCGTCGATCGGCCCTCTGCTCTTCCTCATTTGAAAAAACAGGGTGTTAATGGCATCGTCACTAATTATCCCGACAAGTTTCGCGACGCCATAAAACAAGAAAGCTAATTTACTTTACTGTTTCGAGCTATCGATAAATTCGCGTATCGAAAGTGCAGCGGTTGCGCCTTCACCCACAGCACTGGCCACTTGCATGGTTGCGCCACTACGGACATCGCCACTTGCATAGACACCGGGCACATTCGTCGCCAGGTGAACATCTGTTTTTACGAGATTATGTTCGTCGAGCTCGACACCACTACCGGCCAAAAATTGCGTATTTGGTTTAAGCCCAATAAAGACGAATACGCCGTCTGTGGCGATATCGACTGGTTCGTTGTTCTGTAGAGTTTTTACCTTGTGCACCTTGCCATCATCACCGGCCACAATTTCAGTCGGAACCGTCTGAAGATGAACCGTAACCTGCCCTTCGTCTATGTACTGTTGCAAATCGCGCTGGAGAATATCACTTGCTTTCAGCGTACTACGTACCAAAAGGTCGATGTGATTTGCGAACCGTGTCAGAAATATGGCTTCTTGTACACCACTATTGCCACCACCCACTACGACAATCCGCTTGTCGCGGTAAAATGCGCCATCACAAGTGGCACAGTAGTGGACACCGCGACCATAGTATTCCGCCTCACCTGGAATACCAAGTTTATTGTAATCGCTTCCTGTTGCTACAAGTACAGCACGAGCCTTTACCTCATTTCCATCCACAGTCACCACTCGATAATCACCCTCGTCGCGCACCGCGGTTACATCACCATATTCAATATGGGCACCAAACCGCTCTGCTTGTTTTTGCAACTGTTCGGCGAGCACCATACCCTCAACGCCATCGGCGAAGCCAGGATAGTTGTCAACTTTATCAGTGATAGCCGCTAATCCACCGACAACGCCCTTTTCATACAGAACGGTATCGATATTCTCACGCGTTGTATAAATAGCCGCCGCTAGTGCACTGGGGCCGGCGCCCACCATGATAACATCTCTTATTGCGTGTTCATCCATATATCCCCCTATCTAGTCATTCCTTGGTAGAGCTCTGCCGGAATACTCGGCTGTTCTATCACAGCGGGCGCAGAAATTGCCATGACAATAAATTTAAGTGGTGTGTTTGGCGGAATATCGTCACCCTGCCCCTGCTCTCCATAGGCTTTGTCGGATGGAATGGTGATCTCACGAATACCACCAACACGCATCCCCTTCATACCCTCTTTCCAACCGGTGATTAGCGTTGCATTGTCGAGCCCCTTGTCGAGACTTACATTAGCAAACAGCGGAGCTTTCAGTTTACTCTTATCAGTATCAATACTACTGTCAAATACTTTTCCTTTTGGATTCCAGCCAACATAATAAGCAGCAAACGGTGTTGAGCCGCTAATTTCTTCTCCTTCACCGATGACGATATCATTTGTAGTGAGGCTAGTAACACTCGCACTATCAAACTCAATCACATTATCAGCGTATGGCGCAAACGTCTCATGGTACTGTACGGAAAGTTCGTCGGCCTGAGCTGTCACTTTCTGTTGATACTCCTGCGAGCGTTTTTGATACTCATCATAGGCTTGTTGCTGTTTTGCCGAATCGTTCGCCTGATTTTCCGAGGCAAGTATCATAACCGCAAATGAACCAACCGTACCAATAACAGTCACTATCAGGATTGCCAGTATACCCCAGCGCTGGGTTTTCGTTGTCGCCATATATTCCTCTGTCGTTAGCTTTTAACACTATTATAGCAAACATTACACGGGTTTGACGCCTGCAATTGGTCGCTCAGGTTACTGTTTTTTACGACGAGGAATCGTGCGTGAAGTTGGAGTAAAATAATCGTTTTCATATACTTTCGCGGCACGCCACGATCCTAGAGATGTGCCGAGCGGCAAAAGCTCGCTATAGCCCACTAGGTCAGCGACACGACGTATCCATGCCCCAAGCCACCCATAAATTCGTATCCAGCGCCACTCGATTACCGCCCATCCCGCACCAACTGGGATGGCCTGTACTGGCTGTACGGCCCGGTAGCTACGCTTCGCGGTACGATGCATGAGATGACGGGCTACAAATCTCGCATCATGAATAGCAGTTTGCGCAAGTCCCGTATATGGCGTGGCGGCATTGTCCCCAATAACATAGATGGCTTCGTAAGCTTGTAATTTGTCGTCAACTTGCACCCGACCATTTTTGGCTAGTGTAAAAATGTCAGGATGACGCGCAAATAGTGGATGATTGCAGACACCAGATGTCCAAATAACGGTGTGGCTCTCGATAGGACTTCCGCTTACAATCAATTCGTGGGCATTAGCTTTCTCGACACGCTTGTTGGTTTCGATACGGACGCCAAGTCCCCTGAGCCTGCGAGCCACATTCTGGCTAACTTTCTTGTGTGACCGCGGCAATACACGTGGTGCAGCTTCGATAAGCCGTACTTTAGCCTTATCGTTTCGCACCCTGTAGTTATCACATAGTCGGCGGATATATTCACCGATCGCACCCGCTAGCTCGACACCGGTTGGTCCGGCTCCAATGATGACATAGTTCTTGTCAAGCTCACCCTTCTCGGCGATATCAATAAATAGCCGCTGTTTTAGACGGTGAATTTCATCGGCATTTTTTATCCCATAGGCGTAGGTTTCGAGCCCGGGGATATTGAAGTAGGTAGTGACAACCCCTATGGCAATGATGAGCGTTTTGTAGTCATAGCGAGTTCCCGACACGCCAATCACCGACTTGGTTGTTGGATCAATCGATTGTATCTCATCGACATAGACGTGAACATTGGGATGATCGGCAAAAATCTCACCAAGCGGCGCCCAACTTTCGGCATGACTATGGCCAGTGGCACTGCTATAGAGCGTAGGGTAGTACTGAAAGTCGGCTCTATCAGTAATAAGTGTAACATGACTTTTCGAGTCCTTTGCGATCTCCAGCGCGGCTTTTACTCCACCAAAACCCCCACCGACAATCGTAACCTGGACCGCCATTAGCTTTCTCGTATAGTTATTATTTTTATCACAGCATGTATAATAGCAAACATAGCCATAAGCATAAAGAAGAAAGCGAATATATCCCATGGATGCCCTCTCAGCTGGACGCGAGCTCATCGGACATACTCTTGCTGTACATATCATTATTGTCACCATTTCTATCGGCTTGCCGGTACTAATGAGCTATTTTGAATGGCAGGCTTGGAGACACAAAAGCCATGAGTACCGACGGCTAACACGCCTACTGGCGCTTTGGGCTGCCGTATTTGTAGTTGCCGGCGTTTTCACCGGAACTGCAGTTGCGCTTCAGTTGTCGACACTGTGGGCACCTTTTCTTGATCACGTGCGCCCTAGCGTGGGTGTTCTTTTTCAGCTTGAGGGCTATATGTTCCTCATTGAAGCGGTGTTCCTAAGCTGGTACTTAGGCACGTTAAATACAATCGGCAGCATAAAGCATTTTTGGATCGGACTACCAATTAGCATCGGCACGATTGGTTCCGCATTCTTTATTACGTCGGTGAACGCCTACATGAATAACCCCGAAGCGATATTTACCGCTACAACCGCCAATGAAGTAATGCACTCTGTTGCCAGCTACCTATTCTCCACGACTGTTTTGGTGCTTGGCTATATCGCGTGGCGGAGTCTAAAAAAACAAACGCTAGTAGCGCAAAAATTCTTGCAGTCTGTTATGCTGCAGCTTGGTGTTATTGCCGGGCTACTACTTATCGCGCTCGCCGTGCTGGGACATCAATCCGCGGTATTACTCGCATCGACTCAGCCGCACAAATTAGCTGCAATTGAAATTCTAGACAACACTCAGACAAATGCTCCTCTGCGAATTGGCGGCATGATTGATGATAGTGGCAAAGCAACGGGTGGTATTGTATTGCCAGGTGTCCTTAGTTGGCTGGTAGGATGGTCCACTGATACAAAAGTGCAAGGTCTTAATGAAATTCCTCGTGACCAATGGCCTTTCTTAGTTGTGCATACGATGTTCGACATCAAAATGATCCTTGTCGGGCTCTCATGCGCTATTATATTGCTCGTCGTATGGTATGGATGGCGAATTCACAAACAGCCGCGATGGCTACGCATTGTACTAGTCCCTTTCAGTAGTATCGGATTCGTCATGCTTGAACTCGGTTGGCTTATCACAGAATTCGGTCGTCAAACCTGGACAGTCGTCGGCAAACTCAGCACAGAGTCTGCGTATACGCTAGGCGCCAATATTCATCGCACTCAGTACCTATTTATAGTACTGTTTGTACTCCTCGGGCTCACAACTACGTATGCTCTGGTCTATACGACACGGCGCTGGCGTAGCGAGGAGAAACAGTCGTGGTAGCCGTGCTTTATTGCCTTATTCTCGTGCCGGTTATTATTTATCTCTTCTTTAGTGTGCTTGAAATATGGCTAACACTGCGCATTACACAGAAACCAGCTGGGCGTAATCTTATATTTGTCCAAGCATCGACTGAGGTCACACATACCCTTCTCGTTTTTGCATATGCACAGTTCATGATCACATTTAGTGGTCTGCTGGTTCATATTGGCGGCGCGCTGTGGTGGCCAATTGCCCTGCTCACTGTTTCGATCTTGCTCCGCGGCTCACTGTATTTGGTCATTTTCTATACATCCCGCAAGTTGCGAGTCCTTTATGGATTATTACTTACCACCTATCTTCTGGGCGTGATCTCACTGCTCTGGGCGCTGGCTATTATTGTTCCGGCAATTATCGAGAGACAGTTCGTGCCCGATACAGCTAATATGGAGCTGGTACTATGGCTTGGCATGCCAATCCTTGCTATATCGCTCATACCGATTGTTGCCGTTTACCGTTTCGCGCTAAAACAGATTAACCGTCATCCCTAACTGGTGATTTCGTACTCGGCTAATTTCTTCTTTGCGGCTTCAGTAGTGCCCATCTGAAGCGCCAAAAGCTGACCGTAGATACCATTTGTCATAGCAAGCCTTGCGGGCGTACCGACTTCGTCGACACGACCGTCTTTTAGTGTCACTATTACATCAACGCCAGCAATTGTGCTAAGTCGATGAGCAATAATAAGCACTGTTCGCCCCTGCATGAGTCGATTAAGTGCCTCTTGCACTTCGTGTTCAGCCCGACTATCCAGACTACTGGTTGCCTCATCGAGAATTAAGATTGGTGCATCTTTCAACACGGCGCGGGCGATAGCAAGTCGCTGTTTTTGGCCACCACTCAACTTTATGCCACGCTCGCCAATCTCGGTGTTAAGTCCTTTGTCGAGTTTGTTGATGAATCCTAGCGCGTTAGCTACTTTGGCGGCAGCAAATATTTCTTTATCACTTGCACCCGGTTTCGCATAGGCAATGTTTTCTCGTATCGTTCCGCTAAAAAGCGAGGCGTCTTGAAATACAGTGGCTATCGATTGCCGCAGGTCGCGCCGTCGAATAGTGTCAGTTGCTTGTCCATCAATAAGAATCGCTCCCTGTTGTGGCACATAAAGTCCCATGAGTAGATTTGAAATCGTCGTTTTGCCGCCACCCGATTCACCAACTAATGCCAACTTTTGACCCGGCAGGATTGAAAAACTCACCCCATCAAGAACATGGTGTTGCGTATTATACCCAAAACTAACATCACGAAAATCGACGCGGGCTGTTGTTATAGCCAATTTCTTCCGCGCACTATCGTCAGGCTCGATTGGCTCATTCATGGCGTCAATATAGTCCTTGCTATTTGCAACTGCTCGCTGATAACTATCGACAAAGAAACTAAGACCATTGAGCGGCATGCTCGCCTGCTGAATAAGAACCACGAGCATTGCAATATCACCGATTGTTAATTGCTTATTAGCAGCAAGATAGAATATGAGAATAAGGCTGAGAGCGCGAATGATACCAAATACCAGACCGCGCAGGAAATTCATCATGTGCCAGTGCCGCGACTGGTCTGCGGTGAGACCAATCATTTGTTTTACTTCATTGTCAAAAAAGCGGAACTCCCGTTTTTCAGTAACAAAACTTTTTACTAAGCGTACTTGTGCGATTACCTCCGCAAATCGACCGCTCGCAATATCGAAATGGTGATTCTTTTGTTTTTCAAGTGCTTGCCATTTACCACTTGTTTTTGCCGTCAGATACAAATTTGCCGGAATGAGCACCGCAAACAACAATGCCAACCCCCAGCTATACCACAATAAAACAAATAGTGTCAGGATAGTGGTAAGTAGCATCTGGAGAAGATTGTTCGAGAAGAATTGCAAAAAGTTGGTAATGTCAGTTATCGCCCTACTAAGTCGATTTATAATCTTGCCGCTAATTTCATTGTCATAATACTGCTGTGGCAACTTTAGTAAGTGTCCATAGTAGGCCGTCGACAATTGATGACGAGCACGGATTGATAACTGATCTCCTAAATAGCCGTTGATGTCTGCGATCACTGCGCTTAGCACCGCAACACCAATCAGCACCAGCGCGTATGCCCCTAATTGTTGCCAGCTAAACATCGTGGTTCCTTGTGATATGTGCACTACCCAGTCGGTCACAAGCTTAATAACAAACGGTGGCACAAACGCCATAAGCGACGTAAATACCGCCAGAACCGCAACAGCAACCATATACGCCCGCAAATGGCTAGTATAACTAATTATGGTACGCAGTGGGCGCACTATCTTCCGCATCCTGCGATGATAGTAATACTCACCGCAATAATAGCTACGCCGAATATAAACAATAACGGTATTTGTGTGGTCATGTAAACCGCACGAGGCAAAGCCCATGATGGCGATACCAAGATACTTAGCGTATTGTATTGAATGACAAAGGACATATACGCATTATACTACGACTTTAGTCTTCACGATCTATATCGTCCTGCAAGGTTTCGAGAAGTTCATCACGCCACCGTTCATCGCCCCGCCCTGCAGCCATTTTCCAACACTCCTCGATATACTCCATAAGGTCTCGCGCAATTGAATACTCGTCTTGGACGCAGTCATTGATAACAACACAAACCTCATATAGATCTTTCAGTATTGCTTCGTTTCCATCAGACAACTGAGCAAGCCGCATGATATGTTTCGCTATTCGAATTTGGAGTGATGCGGGAACTTCCATATGGCATGAATTATACTCTTGTTTTTGGTAAAGACAATCTAATGAGTTTTTTTGACACCTGAACCCTTAGCTGTGTTTCCCCATTCTTTTAGCCTAGCAATTCTTGCTTCTGCTGGCGGATGCGTGCTAAATAATGCCCCGAGTCCTTGCAGACTGAACATATTTGCAAACATGAGGTGGTTGATCGCTTTATCGTTAGGAGTCGGCTGATAATCCCCGAGAGCCGGCCTGACCGACTCCAGTTTCAAAAGGGCGCTAGCAAGTGCTTCACCGTTTCCAAGCAACTCCGCTCCATGCTCATCAGCATCGAACTCTCGACCTCGGCTGATTGCTAGTTGGATCAACATCGCCACAAATGGAGCCAGCAACAGTACGACAAGAGACGCAAATGGATTGCGATTTTCTTCGTTGCCGCCGAAAAAGAATGCCATTTGAGCAAGCCCGCTAATTGCACCACCCAGTGAGGCCGCAACTGTACTAATCAACATGTCGCCGTGCTTCACATGCCCAAGTTCGTGCCCTATAACAGCTTTCAGCTCGCTATCACTTAGCAATTCGGTAATGCCCCGCGTTACGGCTACAACAGCATGAGATTGATTGCGACCCGTAGCAAAAGCGTTTGGGATCGGCGTATCGATATAAAACAATCGAGGCATTGGAAGGTTGTCCTTTTGTGCCAATTCCGCCACCATCTGCGCTATGGATGCATGGCTCGTTGTATCAAGCAGAATGGCTCCTTGCATACGAAGTACCATATCGCCGCTCCACCAATACATCGCAAAATTAGCTACAGTGGCAAATGCAAGGGCAACCCACATGCCATTTTGTCCCCCTATCGCATAGCCAACACCCATAAACACCGCTGTGAGTATCGCCAATAGAACTGTTGTCTTTGCTATATTCTTCATGAGAGTTAGTATACGATATATTGCCTGGAAGATGTGTGATAAACCTCACAAAATTGAAGATATCGCGTTCAAGTCCTAGCACCCCGCATTGGCTACAGTGCGCTCTTGTTTGTATCGCATAATTCAAGTAATTCGTTAAGCGCCGCATCTACTTTTCGCTCAAATGCTTCTCGGTCTGCAACTGTACCATCTGCGTTGAGCTCTTTCATGAAATACAGATTAGCTTGGCTATCACCGACTCGTGCTTTCAGATTGACAGCCAAGGCTTCACGGGCGGTGGCGTGCGCCTGCGTAGCGCCACTGCGCCACCCATAGCCAACAAGTGCAACTGGCTTACGTTCCCACTCTTTTCCTATCCAGTCAATCGCATTGAGTTGTACGGGGCTCATTGTATGATTGTATTCGGGCGTCACAAGTACCACACCGTCAGCATCGACTACCATTTTCGTCCACTGTTTCACAGATTCGTGCTCAGGAGCAAAGCTGGGATCACTCGGTGGAACCTGTGCATCAAAAAAGGGCATCGCGAGTACAGCAAGGTCGGCAATATTCACACCCACACCTTGCTTGGTGAGCGCATTCACCACTTCGGGTACGACATTCGCATTCGCACTACGCGGGCGTACACTGCCGGTTACTACTAGTATTGTTTTCATATACTCTCCGTTTAGTTACTGTGGCCGTCGTTTTCTGAAGATATTACTGTACTTTGCGGTGAACAGTCCTTGCTAATGGCTTTTTTGCTACTTCTGTCTTCTCGTCGAAAGCATCTTGAATCTCCCTTAGCACTTCGTCATCCGTCGTTGATAAACTACCAAGTAGGTACATATATACCACGTCATCCTTTATGATCATGAACCTTGTTGCATGCTCGCCAGCCTCACTACTGACGATTGGCGCCTTTACTTCTTCTTCGAGGTTCAGAATATCATCAAAGCTCTTGACCGCAACAATTCGCTTACCCGACAAATCTGGGTGTTCGCGGGCGCGTACAATTATTCCTTCATGGTAGCGATAAATTTTATCGAGTTCTTTTTGGTAGGACGTGCGGAAAATCCTTCGTCGCATTGCGAAGACAATCAGAGCTACCCCAAGCGCTGTAAACACGACTGAAGTGACTAGTAGGAGTTGGCTTACACCAGCCTGCGTCGCTCGGCTCGACGCTGTCGTAATATCTTTACTACTATTTTTTTCATATTTGGTTGCCGGCTGGTATATTTGCCTCGTTAAAGGTAGCGCGATAGTTGACGTCTTAGTGTCATCAAACGGAGTGCCGTCAATCACACCTTTTACGCTAACGACAATCGAAATGATTGCTTCACCGTCCACTGGTACCTGTAGCGCTGAGCGGTACTGATCGATCAATATACGATACTGTTCATAGGGGATTGTGATCGGTTGATCAATCACAAAATTTGTGCCATTGATTTGCTTAGTAATAGGCGCTATGAGCTCATACTGCTTCGTCCAAACATTTGCCGACTCTTCTTCTTTCCCCGATAGCGCATAGGTCCCCCGAATGAGCGCTGCAACACCAAAACGATACTCGAGCGCCGCACTTTTTGTGCCACTATATTGATAATGAAATTGTGTGCGGATCTCATTGGTAAGTGGAGCTACAAAGGCAGTATTATCTATTACGTCGTCTGTTCCATAAAAGCTATTCTGATGGTACAACACCGCATTGCTGATAGATTGCGATACCGAGTAGTGATAAGGCGCACTTACAGTTGCTCCGGAATTTTTTTGATACCAAAGCCCGACAGCAACACCCAAAGCAAAGCATAACAAAACAATCCCGCTTGTGGTCATGATACGCAATCGACGATTATATTGCTGTTGCTCAAATGTGTTTTTCATTTACCCACCTAAACCGAAAATTCTCTTAACCATACTGTTGGATATCCGATGTAAGGAATACTAAACTTCACAACGCCGATGATTTGCTCCGCACGCACAACTGGGTCTTGGCTCGGGCTATTATCACCTTTGGTGATAAATATTCGCTCACCTGTGCCCGAAGGATCATAGTCTATCGCTATAACACGGTGCGTCACCATTCTTCCTGGTCCCTGATATTGTACTATATCGCCTGTGCTTATGTCCACAGCAGGCACTTGCTGCACAACTATCATCGCACCTCTACTGAAGACCGGTTTCATACTATTGGAGACGATAGCCATCGGTCGATAGGCAAAAATGCCTGTCATAAATAATATTAGTGCAACAATTGTACTGTACGCCATAATCTCATAGGCAATCCTTACCTGCGAGATGCGATGTGCCCGGTGATTAACATGAGGGCGGCTGCTGCGATCTATTACTAAATATACTGCTACACAGACAAGCATCGACGACATGGCGATCAAATACCAGTCATATTTTGGCAAGATCGGTGGCAATATAGTCGCAGCAACAATGCCGAGCCTGAAGGTAAGTTGTGAAGCAAACCCTGCAGCTACTGCCAAAAATGTTAACACGGTACTCATCATCAGTGAAGGTACGACGTCGATAAATATCATCTTGACCACTCGTTCCGCTGACGTCAATTCAACCGCCTGTCCTAAATTCATATAGGGAAGCGCAAGCACTATTGTCACAATCATTCCAAACCACACGGCATTCCGACGTCCGACAAGCATAATGAGTCGCGAGCGAGTTATTTCGATTGCAATTGCAACAATGCTATAGGCCAAAATATTAAGCGCTATGCTCTTGCCATCTGCTGCCAGCGCATTCCTTGTATAGGTGAAAACTATACCGCTAACAAATTGAAGTACAAACCACATGGCCACAGCGCTACCGACAATTATTGCTTTGTCTGATTGATGCCGCGCTCGGTTACTACGACCACGCGTGGCAAGCAGTGACCAACTAGCAATTACGACGAGCAGAAGAGGCTGGATAGTATAGGTGATCCATGCAATCGGCACAATCTGAGCCACTCGCAACCAGACCGTGAGTGTCGTTGCGGTCAGTACAGCTACGAGAATCATCCACGCAGTCGGACGAACAACACGCAGAGTTCGCCACCACATTACGGCATCCCCTGTATCACGATACCGCTCAATACCCATGTGGTGCTCGTAGAGCCCAGCGAGCCCGTAAAGTTGAACGTGCTATTTTTGGCAACTGCAGTTTTACTGGTTATAGTAAGTTGAGTTGCGCTTGTCGTGTAGTTTACCGTTGTTGCCATGGATTGTACGCGATTGGTCGTGCTGCTCCATGTCGCCGTAATCCGCCAAGCACTGATGGCAATAGTTGAATTGTTGGTAACAGTAAAATTATACGGCCAATAATACCACTGACCCGACTTCGTGCGTGTACCTCTAGTATTCGACACCGTAAGCCCAGGGATGGTCTGGTACGTATTGGCATAATACCCGGCGACCGAGAGATTCTGCAAGACAGCATTTGCAACCGTAGCTGTAAACGTAACCGTAAATGTCCTTTGCGCACCAGCGTTAATCGTCTTGTTTGTCGCCGTACTATAAGCTGTAACTGCCATACCAGCCGCCGAGCAAGTGACACTACTCGCACAAACCAGCGACGTGCTGCCTGTCGGCATCGTAAATCCAACCTGCCAGCTCCCAATAGCGCTCGTGCCATTATTTTTAACAATAAAAGCGATGGAGTAGTTCCAGTTTGCACCTGCTTGTACAACCGTCTTTGTATAGCTAACAAATAGTCCTTGCGAGCTGGTGTACGTCACCCCACTTCCCGTCCCATTCACGGTGAGTTTTTGGGTGTATAGTGCGTAGCTCGTGCTAACAAATAGGAGTGGTAGTACAGCAATCAGCGCGATATCACGCCATAGTGTACCACGCCATGTTGCTAGTGTGCGAATAGTGGCCACCCCGTCCCTTAGTAGCGTCTACTAGGTGCTCTGGATGTAGTTAAAGTCGATTTGTGCTGTTTTATTTGCGCCGGTTGTACCTGTTGCAGCCGCATCCCACGTCACTGTGACAGTAGCTGTAGCGGTAGCGCCTGCAGCAAGTGTACTTCCCTGCGTGACACCATTCACGGCGTAGGTAATATAGGTAGGAGCTGCCGAATTGATTGTAGTAAGGTTTGTAATTGTACTCAACTGTGCAGCAATATTCCCTTGGTTTTCAATTACCACAGAGTAAGTTGCCGTCGCGCCAGGATACTGCAGATTCGTACTAAAGGTAGCTGATGTATCTGTGAATGATGGGCCTGAAGCTTCTGTAACACCCGTTCCTGAAGTCCTAGTAATGCCGGTTATTTTCACGTTCCAGTCACCCGTTGCCGTACCGGTACCATTAATCTGGAGATTCTGCGCAAAGGCAGCATAGGCTACAGACGCAAGTACAACCACGGCAATTGCGGCAATTAAAATTTTGTTTTTCATATTCCCTGTATTCCTTTATGTTAGTGGTTATATAGTTATAGCATACACCAGTGCGACCGATGTTCCAATATGTTCTTATACAGAACCACTGGCGTCAGCCTACTAGGTGTTGTTTTTAGCTAGTTGATTCATACCTATCTCTGACTGGACGTTACCGGTTAACCACCTTACCCGAAGCGTGTAAATAATCCGTCACAGCTTGATCGTTCAGCAGACCTCGTGTTGTTGCCTCGCCTTGCCACGGATTATGCAAACGGCCTTCTGCATCCCAACTAATATCAGGGAAATAACGGATGACAGCAGGCATAGCGTCGTGTATGACCTGGCTTTCTAGTCCGCCGGCGATACCGAAATTCGTGCCGCTTGCCGCTAAATCTTTGTCGTTATAGGCTGCTTCAAGGAATGGAAGCAGCGCATCAGCACTAAGTCGTTTGCCCGTTCCATGAGAAGCGTCAAACAGTATATAGTCAAGCGGCGGTAGACGACGAAGCTTGTCGAGCGCAGCGTTTATTCCCAGTTGCATTGCCGGCTGATGACATTGCATTATTACCCCCACACCGTTGCCTCTAATTCGCTGAATAAGTTCGCCCCAATTCTCGCTGTCCGGTTCGTGAAACGGCAACATATCGAACTGAATATGAGTCAGCCAGTCTTGCCCACGCACCATCACTCGCTCAACAAAACGCTCTGGGTAGGAGGGGTCATCATGGATAGTAGCTGGGTCAAGATACATTTGGGCTACCCCCATCTCGTCATCGTTTGATAAATACCTAGGCCACAATGCTCTGTAAAAAGCATCCTCCCCTACCGGATACCAATTGCTGCCATATTTATTTGGCACATCACACCACTGCGTATTGTGCACAGCTTTAACACCCAGAAGTAGATTACGTACACCACTAAGACCCGCTTCGCTCCATGCTTTTTCATAACGAGACTGCTGAACAGGATCAGCTATTCCGCTAATTCCCACGTACGGCGTGCATCGCTCTAGTGTCATGATTAGTAGTGTATACTGGTCGAGCTGAAGAATCAAAAGCTAGTGGTTATATTCGTATGGCGCCGCTACGACTGGCCGCCTGTTTTGCTACATGTTCCATTGCTGCATTGATGGTATCGTCAGTCAAAGTTTTCTCGTAGCTCGTACATTCGATGTGAAGAGTGATGGTTTTATTTTCCATATCGTCCGGCGACTGATAAATGCTGACTGGCTCAACCCTCATCAATACACCAATCAGCTGTGCAGCCAGCGCCTCCCTGACAATTGCTTCGATCGTGCTATAACTTACCTCACACCCGACTTTGAGCGAAATATCTTGGGTTATTGTTGGATATTTACTGAGCGGAACATAGCCGTTTGTTTTTTGATCGACCGCTGCTTGAAGAGCCGCAAGATCAAAACTAGCTGCAGCCGTAGCGGCTGGTAATTTGAAGGCTTTTTTTACCGTCTGTTTTAGCTCGCCGACAATCCCCAGTATATTACCGTCAGCTAACGCAATCGTTGCGCTGCGCGATGGTTCAAATGGTGCGCTAACTACACCATCAATCGCATCGATTGATGGTCGAAACTCAGCAGCGAGTTTTAGGTCTCGCATCAACCGCTCGGCAAACTGGCGCATGACAAAATAGGCAGCTCCTTGCTTTTCTGTCTTACATGCATACACCATATCAATATACTCAGGTTCTTTTGGAAGCCCGCCATCATCAGCGGCATGAGCGTGCTTATTGTGGCCCTTACCAATTTCAAACAACACAAACTCATCATAGCCGAGCTTGGTGTTCATATGAACCTTGTCTAGTAAGCTTGGTAAAACGCTGAGGCGATAAAATTGCAAATCAGGACTGAGCGCATTACTGAGCCGAAAAGCGTAGTCCGTGTTCTGACCAGCTCGTTTCATGACATTTTCGTGCACGAAACTATAGCTCAACACTTCGTTGGCGCCAGCACGTGTTAAACTATCGCGAACCCTTTGCTTAAGAACACGACGCGTATTCTTTGCCGCAGGTGATGCTAGTCGACGGGGTAGTTCACGTGGTAATTTATCGAAGCCATGTAGCCGCCCTACTTCTTCAACAACATCTTCGGGCTGCTCAATGTCTGTGCGCCAAAATGGCGGAACAATCGAAAGCTCTGTTGATTGATCCGACGCGCGCGAAACATCAATTTCAACACACTGTAACAACTTCATCACTTCGTCGGTTGATAGTTGCAACCCAAGCCGTGAATTGATGAATTCTACGCTCGCTTTCACAGCTGGCAATGCTTGTGACGTAGTTCCTACGTCATAGATATCACTAGCCTGTCTGCCACCCGCCACGTCGTAAAGAGATGAGAGTAGTAGGCTTAGAATATAGGGGTTTTGGAGTGGTGATTGACCTTTATTAAACCGTGTCAATGCGTCGGTGAATACACCGTGTCGCATACTACTACGGCGCACGGCATACATATCAAACGTGGCGCATTCTAGCACAACATTCGTCGTCGTATCGCTGACTTCACTATCGCGTCCACCCATAATCCCTGCCAGACCTACCGGCCCCTCAGCATCCGCGATAACAATATCGTCCGGCGTCAATTCATACGTTTTATTGTTGAGTAGCGTGATCGTTTCACCCTCGTTCGCCATCCGGGCAATGAGCGCCTGGCCACGCAATTTGTCGTAGTCATAGGCATGTGTCGGCTGGCCTGTTAGTAACATGATATAGTTCGTCACATCAACAATATTATTAATGGGCTTACTGCCGAGCCGCACCAGCTCACACTGCAACCACAGTGGGCTTGCCTTCACTACGACATCTTTTACGAGTACTGCCATGAAGCGTGGCACCACAGCCGATGCATTATTTTCTACGCGAAGCTCTTGGACATCACCTCTGTTAAATTCAGGTAAAACCTTATACCACGAAGGACTAGTGAATTGCCGTCCGGTAATGCCAGCGACTTCACGTGCCACGCCAAGCTGTCCAAAACAGTCAGGCCTATGGGTAAACATTTTGTTTTCAATATCGATGATTATATCATCAAGGCCATAGGCAGCAGCAAAGCTCGTACCGGACTTGATTTCTATCGCGTAGGGTCGCCATTCATCGACATCGAGTTCAATGATGCCATTATGATCATTGTTAATGTCTAATTCGTCACCCGCCGCGAGCATGCCGTTGCTGGTGACACCGCGTAGTTCGCGTGCAGTCAACCGAAACGGCTCATTATCGTCATAGGTACTGGGCACAACTGACTCCGGCGGCAACCATACTGCCCACATGTCAGTATGAACGTTTGGTGCACCACAGACGACCGTGATCAGCTCACCCGTCCCAGCGTCGATCTTGCAGACACTCAATTTGTCGGCATTCGGATGCTTCTCACACTCAACAACTTTGACAATTTTTGCGTCTTTATATTTCGCACCAAAATCAATCACTTCCTCAACACCACCGAGCTGGCTATTGATCTGCGCCACTAACTCGTCGACTGGTGGCAGCTCAAAATCAATATATTGTTTGATGGTATTGAGACTAACTTTCATAGCTGCTTCCTATTATTGACTTTTTTAACTATATTTGCTACCATATTTATATCATCACCATGTCGTGGCAGGCCTAAGGTTTCGACCGACCGCTACTCCTCGACGTTTTGCCAGCCCTGCCTAAGGTTTCGACCGACCGCACGGGCTGGTTTTTATGTGGTTTGTAGGCAAACTTGGTTCTGAGCTGATCAATCTGCACAATATATTTGAGCTGTGAACGTAGCAGTTTTGAGAAACGCCGATTTGGCACCATCACATGCAAGAGCTTGCGTTTTTCTATCAAATAGTCGTGTAGACAAGTAAAGTCACCGTCGCCACTGACAACAATCGCCTTGTCATATTCGTCATATACTTTTGCAGCGGCGTAAAGTACTAGCTCGGCATCAACATTGCCCTTCATGCTCACACTGCCATTTTCGATATATTGAACTGTTGGCTTAAATACCAGCTTGTAACCTGCCGACGATAAACTTGAATACAGCTTCTCGTTACCAGGTACAAGACCGATGAATAAATAAGCTTCTTCGACACTATATTTATTTTTCAAATAAAGGCGAAACTTTTTGAAATCAAGTTTCCACCCATGGGATTGCACGCCGAGATTGAGGTTTTGGCTGTCGATGAAGGCGTAGACAACTGGCTTCTTGTTCATAATTCGTCCTCATCGAGGAGTCGGTAGACATCATATGCCACTTCTTCATACGGATGCACCTGCTTCATGGCGGCGATGATACGCTTGGCGTCGGCTCGGTCACAGACGACTTCGATGCGCTCCTCGGGCTCGATGCTCAGCTCGCCAACTGTACCGCTTGTTGGGTTTGCGCCATCGACAGGCAAAAATCTGCCAAATCCACTGATCGAATAGCTACAGAAGTGATAATTACCGATCTGCCCAGCACCAGCTTCACCAAGTGCTTGCCGCACTCCGTCGGCTGCTACTACGGGGACAAAGGTAACAATCTTAATCCGCTGACTCACCACTAAAACTGCCTCAAAAAGTTTAGCTTACCACTCTCAAAATGTCGTACATCTTCGATCTGATGTTTCATCATGACGAGGCGATCGATACCACAGCCAAAAGCAAAACCAGTGTAAACGGCTGGGTCGATACCGGCTGCGCGGAGCACATTCGGGTGAATCATCCCACAGCCCAGAAGCTCGATCCACTTACTATGACTACACACATTACAGCCATCGTCGCAGAACGGACAACTGAGTGCAAACTCAAAGCTAGGCTCGGTGAATGGAAAGTAAAAAGGGTTAACCCGAACTTCAAGTTGCTTACCATAGTATGCTTCAAGAAATTTCTGCAGCGTCGCAATCAACATACCGGCATGCACACCTTTGTCAACATACACTCCTTCAACTTGGTAAAACGTGTGCTCATGCCTGGCATCGAGGTCTTCGTTTCGAAAGGTACGGTCCGGCACAATAGCGGCAATCGCCTCACCACGCTCGAGATTATCTCTATATTTTTCGAGCACGCGGTTTTGCATGGTGCTCGTATGGGCCGGTGCAATCAGCGGGTCACCATCGGCGTCGGTTTCAACCGTCATGAAGGTGTCGTAGTCGTCACGCGCCGGATGACCTTTGGGAAAGTTTAGCGTCTCGAACATATGATACTGGTCGTCAATCTCGCGCGATTCCTCGGTCACAAAGCCCATGCGATTGAAAATATCGGAAATTACTTCCATCTCTTTAGTGAGAGGATGCTGCGAACCCTCGTTGCTCGGTAATGCCTGAGGTATTGTGGCGTTATAGTCCATGGGCGCAGTGACATCAATTGCTGGTAATTCTACGAAGCTTAGTTCATCTTTCCGTGCAACAATCGCCGCCTCCAGCGCTTTCTTTAACTCATTAATCTTCTTGCCAAATTCAGCACGCTTATCAGTGGGTAGTTTTGGAATTTCGCCGTAGAGCGATACGAGCTTACTGTCACGTAAAACTTCTGCTGGCGTGACAGAATTTGCCACCCGCGCGAGCAACTCTGAAGATAATGTTTCGATGTCTATCATTAGTAGTATTGTATCACTTTAGCCTGCTATTTGTTGACTTGATAGACGAAGAAAGCGAAGACGGCGATCGCCATGAACGTGATAATCACCCACGCCGGTGCGAGCGTTGTAGTGGTTTTTGTACCCTTTATATATGCCGAGTCGTCAACACCATCTGGCGCAGCATAGTAGCCCGCATCAGCAGCAGCACCTTCCTGTTTTGCCTTGGCGACAGCTTTTGCCCGCAAGTCAGCGGCGATTTTTTGCTGTAGTTCACTGCGTGATTCAGTTTGTTCTATATATCGTCCCATATAGTGTCATTATAGCAGACACCCTTGCAAGCGTAGGGACTATGGTATAATGAACTCATATTTCAATTAAAGGAGGGAATATACCAATGGCTACTAGAAAAGCCGCTTCTACCAAAAAAGCGCCCGCCCGTAAGCCGGCCGCAGCCAAAACAACCATACGAACAGTGAAAGCTGAACCAAAGCCTGCTGTAAAAACAGTAGCTACGTCAGTTCGCTCACGCGCTAGCGTACTACCAAACAACATCGTTAACATTGTTTTTGCCGAACTTGTAGGCACATTCATTCTGACAGTTGTTGCCTTGCTATCGGTGAAAGAAACCGGCGCTCTTTATGTCGGACTAGCATTGACGGTACTTGTGCTGACAGTTGGCGCTGTTTCTGGCTCACATGTTAACCCAGCTGTTACATTCGGTCTGTGGGCTATGCGCCGACTCAAGACTGTGCTCGTACCATTTTACTGGGGCGCACAATTCCTCGGTGCTATGCTTGCCGTGATTGTAATGAACTGGCTATCAAGTGGAAATGTAAAACTTAACTTCGACCATATTGGTTCGCTCGACTGGGGCGTATTTGGCGTCGAACTCATCGCTGCAGCCGTCTTCATGTTCGGTCTAGCTGCTGCTGTTAGCCGTCGCGAGTTAAGTGTCGTCGGCAAAGCCTTCGGCGTCGGTCTCTCGCTCATGGTCGCTGTGGTTGTTGGTACAAGCTTGCTTGCGAGCGTTCGTAGCAACTACGATACATCTAAATGGGCAGCTGTGGGTGATATC
Organism: Candidatus Saccharibacteria bacterium; assembly: GCA_016700015.1. Lineage (NCBI taxonomy): Bacteria > Candidatus Saccharimonadota > Candidatus Saccharimonadota bacterium. The sequence goes on along the minus strand of CP064995.1, from coordinate 235,469 downwards.
CAGCACGCTTTCCGTGTTACTGGCCCTACCGTTAACCCAGCGGTTGCACTTGCATCAACCGAAGCAAGCGACGCAAGCTTCACTGGAACACGTGCCAATAAAGATGAAAAGCAATACAGCCGTCTTAGCCTCGAAGTGGTGCTTGGCACGCTGATCGGTGCTGCACTCGGCGGTAACTTGTATCTGCTCGTCGCCGGCGCTCGCCGCAACGACTAGCTGAACGAGGCTCTTACCTATACCACCGCTTGTCGAAAGCGGTGGTATTTGATTTTTAGTAATAAATGTTCTATAATGATACTAAGCCAAGAGAAAAGAGGAGTAAATGGGTAGCACTGTTATTCCCGAGTACCTGGGTGCGGAGGTCGAAGAGCTTGCTCATCGACCGAACGCAGATTTTCACTGCTCAGACGCGCGCACGCAGCTGTTTGCGCTCTACGGCGGCTTCCAGCGCGGCGATGTTGACGCAGTACTTGAGGCACTACACTACCTCAGTTTCACACGGCGGGGTAAAACGTGCCAGAACGCTTCTGACGCTTTGGCGCTTCGGTTTAAAATCATTCACGCGCTGTCGTGAATTTCACCCCCGCTTGTTAGGTGCAAGTGGGGGTTATCACTATTCGATAGTTGGCTTATCAAGCAATACGGGGTCAACACCGGTTTCACTACCAGCAATTTTCACAATGTCCTTATCGACTTTACCCAGCTCTTTATGCGCAGCATTGTAGTGGTTGACAGTTGTGCCAAGCGCGCTCCCAAGTTTATGCATGTATTCGTCAAATTTGCCAATATGCTGCCCTAGCTTCCCCACCCGCACCTGTATGTCCTTGGCTTGCTGCTCAATCTGCAAACTCCTTAGCCCTTGCAATACAGTTTGAAGGTACGCCATAAAGCTTGTCGGGCTGGTTATAATCACCCGCTTTTCCCGAAACGCGTATTCTATAAGATCGCGTGAACTACCCCCAGTACCGACATTATTGATGAGTAGGTCGTAGTAGAGCGATTCGCTAGGGATAAACATAAACGCAAAATCCATTGTACCTTCAGCCGGTCGAATGTATTTGCTTGTTTCATCAATCCTACCCTTGAGGTCTAGCTTCACTTTTTGCAAGTAGGCCTGTCGTTCAGTGCCGCTTGCTTCTATCATGCGATTATAATTTTCTAGGCTAAATTTGCTATCGATAGGCAGAACCAGTCCCTTTTCCAAGAAAATCACTGCATCAACTATTTCGCCATCAGAAAATTTGTATTGCAGTTGAAATTGCCCAGGTGGCAATACATTCTCGAGCACGCTGTTTAAATAATATTCGCCAAATACTCCCCGTTGCTTGGGGTTTTGCAACACGTTCTGAAGCGTCTTTAGCTCGTCGGCTACATCGACAACACGACGATTCGTCTCGTCTAGTTTCGCAAGTCTTTGAGTAACATCAGCTACTAGCTTAGCACTTTCGCTCAGCTGCTTTTGCACTGAAACCTGCATGCCACGGCTACTCTGGTCGAGTTTATCGCCCATCGTCTGCTGTAATGATGTGATGCTCCTTGTCAGCTCAGTAACATCGGCTTTCATAAGTTCAACTGCGCTGCTACGGCGAAGTTCGTTGAAGCGCTGTAAGATGATCAATAGCAATACAGCCATCCCCACACACACAACAACTAGCAGCCCGATGATAAGTGTTTGTTCCATATTCCTAGTATATCGTGCTTACGCTACGAGCGCGAGTCTAATCACGACTATTGCCACAACCGCAACAACCGCCGCCAATACAAATGACCGCAGCCGAGACACCCACGCATACAATGCATAGACAAGTCCGAATAATAATCCCATCACCAGCACAACCAAAACCCAATGCATATCCATGACAAGTGAGACGATGCCCCAAAGCGAAAGTGTTCCAGCCAAAACGACGAGCAGTGGACGATAAATTCGCATCCGCACCAGGCCGGCGACACCCGCAATCGACCCGATGACCATTGCTACAATCATGGCATAGAGAGGGGCTTGACTACAATCACTTGCAGCCTGCGGTCGACAAAGCACTGCACTAAACACATACCGATCCATCACTACCGCACTGACCGCGACAAGAATACCAACAAGTACACCGCACAAAAACACGCGCATAAGCCCAGCAACTTTCATATCAACAACAGCCGGGAGACCCAAAGACCTCGACTCTTGTGCATCAACATGTTTATTCACTCGCAAGTTTCCTCGTTATTTCTGTAAGTTATTGTACTATCAAGTTGCGTTTCTTGCTAGTCTTTGTTTTTGCTGGCTTTAGCATGAGTGGCATGCCCAACATACCATAGCGCCCCCACACCAGCAAACACAAAACCACCCGTGACATCGAGTGGCGTATGTACCAGCGCCAATACGCGGCCAATTGCAACCAGCAGGCTTAGGACGGCCATAGCGATAGTAAGTTTACGGTTTTTAGTGGCATACCAAACTGCCAGAGTCAAAAACCCGGCGAATAGTGTATGATCCGATGGAAAGCCAGGGTTATTGAGATAGGCCGCACCCGCTTTGCTACCAAGCTCTTCAAATGGACGCCTTAGCTCCGGCTGCCACAGAGCGCCGACGAATTTTGCTACAATATACGACGTAATGCCGGCCATAAAAATATGGGTATATATATCATAAATCGAACCTCTTCGTATGCGCCGAAGCAACGCATACCCGGCAAGTAGAACAATCGGTACCATTAAGCCGTCAGCCAATAGTTTAACAATAAGCTCCATACCGACAGTATACTCTATTATATAAAGCAATGCCTATAAAATTTAGAAAAGAGCTAGGCTGATATCATTCGAGGTGCGCGAGTGAGGACATATGTGTCAATCCTAGTCCTGCTCCATCCCCTTTGGAGGAGCTCATTGCGAAGATAGCCCAGCAGCGCCAGTCGAAAATCTCGCTTAGAATGCATACCAGCACGCCTAATAATTGCCTCAAAAGACAGTTTACGACGAAGCTGCTTAAATTCATGAGCCGACATCCCAAGTATGTGAGCCCTTAATTCACCTCTGCGATCGTGAGTAGCTAATAATTTATCAAACCTAGATTCACGTTGTTTTTTAGGAATGGTCACTTGGCTAATGCCTGGTACGGCCGCTGCGACTGCAGTGACCACCAGAAGCCTGGCGACAGTTTTTGTCGATAGCTTCATGTTCTTCCCCTTTCTCTTTTACAGCAAGTGTTATGTTGCTTGTGCTTTTCACTATACATCGTGAAAAGGCGTGAAAAGAAAGTAGTTTTTGCAACATTACTAAACAGCAGTCAACACCTTGAGTAGTTGTGGAAGTGTCAGCGGGCTCGACTCGCCGCTCTGCATATCCTTCAGTGAAATAATACCCTTTGCAATTTCATCTTCACCAATCAGCACCGCATAGCGACATCCCATTTTGTCGACATATTTATACTTCTTCCTAAGATCATTCGGCTCAGTATAATCGATGACTGCTAAGCCCGCTTCACGGAGCGCGGCAGAGGTAGCAAGTGCATCAGGTAGCTGGTTGAGGGTCATTGGCATAACGACAACATCTGCTAGCGACTGTTTTGTAGGTTGGATGACACCGACTTCCATCAGCTTGTAAAACAATCGCGTGAGACCAATCGAGATACCTACTCCCGGCAAAGTCGTCTTCATATAATTGCTTGCGAGATTGTCATATCGACCGCCACTACAGACACTACCAACACCCGGGTACTTATTGAGTAGTGTCTCATAGACAGTCCCCGTATAATAATCCAGCCCGCGCGCAATCCGCAGGTCAATCACAAATCGCCTCTCAGGTACATTCATCAATCGTAATGTGTCTATGAGCATACGGAGCTTTGCAACTCCTACGGAGTAGGTGTCATTCTGAACACGAAAAGCCCCAAGACTCGCTAAGATCTCATCGTTTGTCCCCGTAAGAGAGGTAAAAGCGAGGAGTTGGTCGATTTGCTGAGCGTTCAAACCTAGACTTATAAGTTCATCGCGCAACTCTTGGGCAGATATTTTCTCCATCTTGTCGATAATCCGGAGGACTTCTTTTGAAACATCAGCTAGTCCGATGCCTTCAAAAAACCCATTGAGCACCATTCGGTTATTTATTCGTATAGTAAAATCACCAAATCCAAACCGCTCAAAAATCTCGTTGATAATCGCTGGAAATTCGGCATCGACAACTGGACTGTCACTGCCTATGGTGTCGATATCACACTGATAGAATTCCCTAAAGCGACCTGCCTGCGCACGCTCAGCACGATAGACTTTGCCTATCTGATAGCGCCGAAATGGAAATGCTAATACGCCCTGATTCTGCGCTACATAGCGAGCCAGCGGCACAGTGAGATCATAACGCATCGTCAAGTCATTGCGGCCACGCTCAAATCGATATACTTGCTGCTCGGTCTCGCCCCCACCTTTTGCAAGCAGTACTTCACTCAGCTCTAGCACGGGTGTGTCGAGCGGAGCAAAACCATACTTCTCATAGGTGGAGCCGATGATATCAAGTAAGCGATTGAACTCTATCTGCTCCGCCGGCAGATACTCATTGAATCCACTCGGGATTCGGGGTGTTGTAGTATTCATTTTCATTGCCTTTCATTATAACTTATTCAGAAGACCGCCATAGTTATACGGCGTCAAACCATCGCCAATAAAAATAGGGTACGCTGGACTCCGAACGCTCATTGCATTTGCAAGCTCAACCGGAATTGGCACAAATGCGCGCATCTTCTGCGCCGCTAAGTTGAGCCGCTGCTTGTCCTCGAGCGTCATGCGATATACGAAACGATAGGTCGTAATATCGTTTGCGGGCGGTACCTTTCGCAGCTGTGCAAGCTGAGCTATCTTGTCATACCATACCCTCGCATCACAATCAGTGCTCGAGAAGCTAATTTCGATTGAAATACAGTTTGGGGTGTATTTATTGAGACAGTCGTAGTCAGCCACAATCACGCGCGGTACCCCAGCTCTGACGCCACATTATACAGCAATTTATTACATGTATCACCGACAAATGAGCAGTCGTTGTCCGGACACATCGTATTGTGAAAATCAAGAACCACATCGTACCCATTACACATGGCAAGAACTTCAGCGGCACGGCGCGTTTCATAATCATCACTTTTCTTATCTCCCGGAAATGAACGATTCAAATCACGCTCGATATAGCGAGTATCAGCCGCAACTGCCCTCTCATTAAGAAGTGCATAGTCGACATTTTTTACCGGTCGATCCCGGATAAGTTTTACTAGCTCAATTCCTAGCGTCTCATTACCATGCATCCCCCTAGCACAAGTATTTTCATAACCCTATTTCTCCTTATCCGCTGTAGTCCGTGGCCCGCTATAGGCGAGGGATATCGCCACAAAGTTTCGTCGATCAGGCACATCTTCACACATCACGCTGACACGCGCACTATCGAAGTCCCGGAGTGCGACCCTCACCATAGCTGGTGCGATGGTTCGGTATGCAACATTATCATACTCATCCAGCCGACTTGCTAATCCCCCTACCATTTCACGAAAGTTGTCGAGATTTCTGCTCGGGGATATACTACGATTTGCAAACACTTCATCGATCCACACAATAGATGGCTTATCTGACAATTTAGTTGTAGAGCTTCTAATACCCTTGCTCAATTGATACTTCTTTTTTAGCCAATCAGCCATTTCGGGAATATCCGTATACTTCTCTTTTGCGATCATACCCACGGTTGCTTTCCACGCAAGTGCAGCGAGTGTCATTCGTCCCTGCTCGTCTTGTTCTACATACCAATACGTCGGCCTCGTCTCTGCGAGCATATCAAACCGTTCCCTCAGTTCTTGGTCGCTATATGCAGGCCCCTCTGTCATACCACCGCAGCTATCGCAATTTGTACCGGGTTCTTGTGCCGAAAACCCAGTTATGCAGCCGGTACACTTACTGACCTCATACCATGGCTCGCCAGCAAAAGCAGCTTGGTATGTCGGTATGATCTCGTCGTATCGTATTCTTGCTTCTTTAGGCGCTATAATTTTTCCTGTTTTCATACTATTTCTCCATTGATTACATTTGATATATCCCAAATACGCCAGCGACGTGCTGGCGTATAAGAGGTATTAAACCAAATCTACTCAGCACGTGCTGGCGAGCTATGTATATGGTGTATGTCGCTTAGCACAGCGGTATAGCCGCCAGCCCCTCGTTGCATCCAATCACTAATACGTGCCACTGTGCGACTTGAGAGCTTCGTTTCACAGACAATAGCTTTGTATGTTTGGCCTTCGCTCAACATTTGCGCCGCACGCAGTCGCGCGCCAATTTCTCTCAGCTCAGACTCGGTCATGACATCACGCAAAAATGCTCGCATTAGCGAACTCTCGTTGATAGCAACCAATTTCTCTGCAAACTCAGCGGAAAATGGTTCACTCCAAATGTCATTAACATCTTTCATACTTTCACTTTATCAAAGTAAAGCGTGCATGTCAATACCATACTTATGAGTGGTATACTATTGTCATGCGCAGTATTTTTCACTCCAATCGTAAACATAGGATTCCATTCGGTGCCGAGCGATTTTTGTCGATATTTGAAGGTATCGAAGGCGGGTTTGCGATAGGTGCTGGTGTTATTGCTGGTTTGTCATTCGTAAGCCTGGACCGCAATGTCCTGCTCACCACCGCAATCGTCAGCATCATTGTTAATGGTTACAACTCGGCATCGGTGAAATACAGCAGTGAACACTATATCGACGAACTTGACGGCCACGAGAAGCGCCACGCCTATAGGCGCTACTTCGTTCCGGCATTTTGGCAGTTTTTGTCGTATATGGTCATAAGTGTTGTGTCACTCATCCCGATTTTTCTCATGGGTAACATCCCACATGCCGTTCTCTATAGTTGTACTATCACGGTCTTGATCCTCATCATCGCTGGCTACTACCGCGCATATTTGCTCGATATGCCCAGGTGGCGCGACGCACTCGAAATTGCGCTCCTCGGCCTTGGCATAATCTTTGTCGGCTATAGTGCTGGATGGATTATCCACGTCCTGCTTGGGGCTTGAGCCGCACCTCGGTTGAGTGTATAATATATACGGTAATCCTGATGGGGATTGGCCAAGTGGTAAGGCAACGGGTTCTGGTCCCGTGATCGGGGGTTCGAATCCCTCATCCCCAGCCAAGTAAAATTCCGTAAGCATTTATGTTTACGGAATTTTACTTTCCTCGAGATAGGGTATCCGAAGCCTCGATCATCTTTTGCAGAGCAAAAGGATCGGGCGGTTCGGCGGAGCGCAGTGCTGAGAAATTAGCTTGCTCATTTCTCAAGCAAGCGGAGGAGGCCATAGCCGATATCCCTCATCCCCAGCCAAAGTAAAGTCCGGTATTTGTGGCCGGTTTTTACGTGGCCAGGGAGATCTGAGCCACCGCTTTTGCTCATGCAAAGCATCGCAGTATTCAAACGTACGATCATATTCGCAAGCAAAACGATACCGAAGTCACGATAAAAATGTTGCTCTTATTTGTTACTATAGAAGTATGGAAGAAGGTGTCAGAACTAATTTCGTAGATAAAACAGGGCGTCGAATTCACGTCGGCGACATTGTCCAGCATAGGCTTGGTAAGTTTGGAAAATCGAGTGGACCCCAGAATTTCAAAGTTATTCAATTTGGGAAAAACTACCATCTCATACCAGAATCAAGGGTTGACGTAACATACGGGGGTATTCTCCTCAAAAAACAATTATGTGAACATTTGGTTGTCGTAAGATCTGAATACGTACCACATTGATCCCTATTCCTAACAATCATCCTTGCCTTTTGCCAACATCCCTGCGAACCAGCTAAGATATACTCGCTTGCAATTCTGCAATATTTGATATGTGTTTTTTATTGTGAACTAATTTGCTATATACGCATAGTAAATGGGAGTTTGTCACATGTTAGTAAATAGTCTTAGAGACCGAGAACGATTCATTACCTTGGTCAATGCGGGAGTGCAACCGGAGGTAGACGATCGAGAGCGGGGCATGTATAAAATTCATAGTCGCGGTGAAGAAGCGAGCGTTACCCACCGATTCGGCGCAAATGCTGTACGGTTCTTTCGCTACGATACGACGCGTCCGAGTGGTATTAAGGGCATTGGAAATCTCGGTTTTTTGCCAACTCATGGCGTACAAATAGACATTCCAGACTCCTTATCGTCAGCGTGGCGGACGATCGGGATGTTTGGGCTTCGAGAAGATCAAGCTCTTGCCCGGTCGCTCCATGAACCTGATATGATGGGACTTAGCTTTACACACGGACGCGAGATTGACCCAGAAGAAACTGCGGCCCTGCTCTACTATCTCACTTCTCCGCTGACCGCGGCCCACTGCTTGGCTACGGCTCTACGCAAAACGCCCGAAGAAGCAGAGGCGCTTGACCGCATGCACCAGCAAGCCGCCGAAGCGAGCGCAAAACTTGCAAAAGACCTGGCAAAACTCGAAGCAATGCACCGCCGGCCACTACCGGAAATTTGGATCCACTAGTATTCATTTTCAGTTTGAGTGGCGTGTGCCCATGTAAAGCCGGACCCACTCTTCGATCGATAGTTGCGATGGATTACGGTCGGTTGCTATAGCTTGTTGTACACGTGGTGTTTTAGCAAAAAGCTTCGGATCATGGTAGCAGTCAGCGACAAATTGACGATAATTTGCTGCATACACTACTGGCAAAAGCGCTGTCCGTCGCCGAGTGATCTTCATCAGCACCGTATCAACATTGGGCGGTGGCGAAAAGTCGCTGCGGCGCAGTGGCCGCACTACACTAACTGTAAACCACGGCGCAATCATCATCGCCAAAGCACCGGTAAAATGACTGTTGTCGAGCACAAGCTTTTGCGCGAATTGTTTTTGCACTATCAAAAAACATTCTATGGGCGGCTGAGCATTCTCAGTCAAACGACGCACGATCTGCGAACTTATGTGAAAAGGAATATTCGCAAATACCTTGTAGCGGCCGCTCGGCAATGGCATGGCAAGTATGTCACCTTCGACAATCGAAACGTTGGCACATGACTGGGTATTTTCCCGTAGTTTTCTCAGTGCTAGTGGCTCAAGCTCAATCGCTACTACCTGTTTTGCTTTTCGAGCAAGTGCAGTTGTGATCACACCACTACCCGCTCCGATATCATAGACAGTATCACTGCTGTCTATTCCCACCTTGTCGATAAGCCTTGCGACGAAATAGGGATTACGCAAAAAATGTTGAGAATGCTCGTGCCGGCGCATAGTTAGGCGCCACGTCGTTTTGGCAGTTCACGAACAACAAGCAGTGCCGCCCACGAAAACAGCGCCGCAAAGATGACAATCCACCAGCTCACGGGTGTATAAAGCGTTGCACCCATCAAACCGCTATTAATTCCGATTTTACCGACCACAGTAAGGTAGAAGCCGATCGCAAACCATACACTCGGCGCTGCAATGACGGCAAACTTTGACACCTGGCGTGCACGGCTCGATAGTCGCATTGAAAGTAAATATGGTAGAGCCGCTACTTCAAGAAGTGGCATAAGGCCGGCGACCAAAGCTGCCACAATATCACCCCCTACCATGCCATACCCCACAGTGACATCAGCAAACTTCTCAAACGTAAACAGCTGTGTTATCGCCAAAAACAAATAGACTGTCCCAAGTGCTAGCGCACGAAAATAGGCGGTGTTCGTGAAGAATACAGCCGGTACACTACGCTTCAGGTACTGCTTCATATCATATAGTATACGCCAACAGGGGTGTGTAAATGTTGTGTTTTTTGCCTTAATGCTTGCGCTTAGGGGAAAAAAGGCGTACTGTATCTAATAGCGAAGTAACAAAAACAAACACACCAAAAAACCTTGTTTCATCGCTCTACGATATATCCACCACAACATATCTTTTCAAATGCCCCGCTGCTTAAGTGGGGTATTTGTTTGGTTGTACGCGTAGACTAGCCTTTTACTTTTTTCGACTCACCCATTCGCCACTTGGCTATTTCGCCATGATGCCCGCTTAGCAGCACATCTGGCACGCGCATGCCATTCCACTGCTCTGGGCGAGTATACTGCGGGAATTCCAGCGTCTGACCATCACTAAAGCTTTCGATGGCAGCACTTTCCGCTCCACCCAGTACGCCGGGAATAAGCCGTACAATACTGTCGATGATCGTCATTGCAGGTAATTCGCCACCGGTGAGAACGTAGTCACCTATACTAATTTCTTTGTCAACCAGCGCCAAAATGCGCTCATCGTAGCCTTCGTAGCGGCCGCAAATTAGTATATAGCCGTGCGATTGCTCACTGTACTCTTTGGCCATTGCCTGCTGCCAACGCAGCCCACGAGGTGTCATAAGTAGTACCTTCGCCGACGGATCGGCCTGCTTAGCGTGCATCACCGCGTTCCATAGCGGTTCAATCATCAGCAACATGCCATCACCGCCGCCATAGGGGGTATCGTCTACCTGCCGGCGCGGACCGAGACCATAGTCACGTAAATTCACTGTGGTGAGCTCAACAAGACAATCTTTTTGGGCTTTCCACATCATGCTATTACCAAACACTCCCTCAAACATTTCGGGAAAGAGAGTAATCACTTGGAATTTTTGTGGTTTTGCCATCTGTTACTAGCTTAACAGGTATTGCAATTTTTGTCTATATGTGCTATAATAAAAGTATGACCACAGCCCGGCACCACAATGGTGACCGGGCTTTCCATTTGTACACTAAGCTGGTATAGTATAAACAGTATGGAGTTTGAAAAACGCCACTCTACTATTGAAGTCACCGAAGAAGCAGTGCGCATGGAAGCAAGTTCCCGATCCCTTTCGGTTATACCGCTTCACGACAATGTGGTTCCAGACGATCTGCCCGATACGCTGATTGCTGCCCAGCATGCGCTGGCGCCACCTATCGCTAATCTGCCTGACGACTCAGAAGTTACCCCTTCATTACCTTCTATGCTCATGCAGGCACGTCGCAACCATCATATCGCACTTACCTCAAGTATCGCTGTGGCTGGCATCGTTACAACATTTGTCACCATTTCACTACTGGGACGCTAGTCGCGGCAGTATAGCCACCAAAAAACCCGCCGTTGTATACAGGCGGGGTTTTTAGACATATAAGGCTCTCAAACCTTGGGGTTTGCTCGCATGAGCTTGTGGTTCAGTGTTCTCGCATTGAACTGATTATGATTATATATCGAGATCGTCGAGTTCTGCAAGCTCGGCACGGGACTTTTTCGCAAAATCCGACTCTTTAGCTTCGTCGTTTTCCACATCTTCATCTGTAAAGTTGTCCACAGCTACCGACGTTTCGGGCTCATCCTTATCTTCACTTGACAGTACAGTCGACTCCTCTGGGTTATCGTTATTGACTATTTTTAGGTTATAGCGCGCACTGTTCTTAGTACCAAGTGCCCTGAGTAGCGTACGCAAACTCTGGGCAGTCACACCCCGACGACCAATCACTCGCCCTAGATCTTCGGGGTTCACGGTAAGTGTTAGTAGTACGCCTTTTTCGTCGACAATCCGGTCGACAACTACGTCGTCTGGGTTACCGACAAGAGATTTTACGATATATTCTACGAATTGCTGGTCAATAGTTGACATGCCCACTGGTCTCCTTTTCTGTCTCACGGTTACTATCGCTGTGTCCTATTGTAGCAAAACTCGCCCGTGTGGGCGAGTTCCATATTGTCCTTGGCTATTCTGCCGTTTCTTCCACCTGTAACTCTTCAGCTGGTGTTTCTTCGGCAACTGGCGCTTCTTCTTTTGGCTGATTCTTGCGTAACTTATCGCTATGGCGAGTTGTTTTCCGTTTGGTAGCATCGTACTCTTTAACCCAGCTTGGCAATTTCACGCCAGCATCTCTAAGAAGCTTCACTACGCGTGGCGTTGGCTGCGCACCATTATCAAGATACTTTTGTACGGTTTCGGTTTGAACTTTTACTTCCTTGCTATGCGGGTTATAACTACCGACATAGGCTACAACACGTCCACTGCTTGGGTGGCGTTGAGCCTCCTGTACCGCCAGACGATACACTGGGTATCCTTTGTGGCCGAGACGTTGCAATCGAATTGCGAGCATAATATTACATCTTCCTTTTACTTCACTTATAGCTTGTTTTTATACTTCCCCGCATTATACACTACCTGGCCTCTGGTGTCAATCTGTGGGTCTGTTAGGTGCGCTTTTCATATGCTTTTAGGGCTGCACGGGCCGCTTGTTGTTGCGCATGCTGCTTGCTTGGCCCTATACCCTTGCCCATCAATTTACCCCCTACATATATGCCAAGCGTGAACACTTTGTCGTGGTCGGGGCCATCTTCTGAAATAACTTTATACACCGGCGTTGCGCCGTCAATCCGCTGACTCACCTCTTGCAAATGGCTTTTCGGATCACGCCATGTCCCGGCATCGAGGATTGATTCAAGCTTACTCAAAATGTGCGTGTGAATAAATGCGCTCGCCACATCGTAGCCTTGGTCAAGATAAATCGAGCCGATAGTCGCCTCAAACGCGTTGGCGAGTATCTGAAGTCGAGCTCGCTCACTACCGTTTTTCTCGCCCTTACTCATACGCACCAGTGGCTCAAACCCAAGTTTTTGGCCAGCCTCACCTATGCTCTCGGTACGTACTAAGGCCGCGCGCCAGCTTGTGAGTATACCTTCGGGCTCGCTGAAGTTCTGGAATAAATAGTCGGTCACAACAAGCTCGAGCACCGCGTCACCCAAAAACTCCAGTCGTTCGTTGTGCTCACTGACACTCTTCTTATGCTCATTCACATAGCTGCGGTGTGTCAGGGCGGTAATAAGCAGCTGAATATCGTTGTACTCAAACCCGAGCTTAGTCTTGGCAAAATCTACATAGGGGCCTGTAGGCATGCCGGTCATAGCCACCTCCGGTGCATGAGACAACTGCAAGCAGTTTTCTCATCGCGCAGTGCGAGCGAATAAATCGCTCGGAACTGGCTGCACTTTCCAATAGCTAGGGTCATAGCTTTTCCTGCCTTATACGCTTCATGGCAAGCAGCATCAATTTACCAATATCTTCGTATTCTATCAGATCAAGCGCTTCACTAAACGGAAACCACTTGATGCCATTCATCCATTCTTCTTTTTGGATTTCATTGCCATCACCGCGTACCCGCACCAGGTATATCTGTGTCGTCATTAGTACTAGCCGCTCTAGCCGGCGGTAGCGAAAATGGATTTTGCCCAGCCAGCCGAGCATATCAATATTGTGCAGTCCAGCTTCTTCGCCAATCTCACGGCGCGCCGCGTCAACAGCCTTCTCACCCTCTTCTATATGGCCCTTTGGAATTGTCCACCTGTCTTTGGCGTCTTGGATGAGTAGTATTTCTATGCCATCTTTGCCATGACGAAACACCACACCACCCGCAGTAGGCTCCCGGACGATTTCTTGTATACTGGCTTTTGGTTTATGAAAATATTTTTTAAACTTATCAAGCTTCGGCGCTGGCATTGTCTGGTTTCTCCTCGACAAGTGTCCTAAACGCGGTGCCGAGCACCCCGTTTATAAACTTGCTTGAGTTATCAGAACCAAATGCTTTGGCGAGTTCAACCGCTTCGTTAATCGCGACTTTTGGCGGCACGACAGCTCCTTTATAAAGTAGTTCGTACATACCTAGTCGCAAGACTGCGCGGTCAATCCGTGCTATCTGCTCAACCGGCCATTCAGGTGCAATTGGTTGGATCTTCCCGTCTAGATCAGTCTGCGCGGCTATAGTGCCTTCTACTAAATCCTTAACGAAATCCGTATCGTCAATCGCCGATTCATAGCGTTCGAGGTTGCGCGTCAGTATTTCCTGCAAATCGACAGTCGTGTCATTCGCTTGAGTACGAAATTCATACTCATAAAGAGTTTGCAGTGCGACGATTCGTCCTAGGTGACGGTTACTAGCCATTATGCGTTGGTTCTTTCTTTGTTAATTATCCCACTCGTAAAAAGTAGCGATCTACTTCTTTTTGCCAGTTTCGTTCTTGGTTGTCTTGACCTTGACTGGTGATTTCGCATTCACGCGGCGAGCAAGCTTAAGTACCAGGTGGCTGCGGCGGAGGCCGGTCTTCCTGGGGCTGCTCTGTTTCTTTGGCTGTGCCATGAAATGTTCTCCTTCTCTCGGATGTAATAAAACTTACTTTGCATTATACCGCAGGTTGACGCATAACTCAATAGATTGACAAATAGTTGTATTTACGCTTATGTATATTGACATTTTATAGCATTAGTGCTATAATGATAATTGTGGACACTAGTCCACCCCGTTCTTCGAAAAGAAAGGTGGTGCCGCCGGTATGAGCGGTTTCATCATCGGCCTGGCTCTGGGCGAGCTGGTCTCCCTCATCATCGTCGCCCTGCTCAGCAAGGGCGAGGCACTGGAGGCATTGGGCATAAGCTCAATCCTGTGGGCCGGAGCCTGGTTCATTACCACCGTTGTGCTGGCCGGGCTGTACTTCAGCGAGGGCTGGCTGGGCCGAGGCCCAGTCGTCGCCCTAGGAGTGGCATTCGTCAACCTCGCTGCCTTCCACCTGGCAAAGTGGGTCGACACGAAGTACGGGAACCCCGCCAACTAGGCGGGGTTTTCCCTTTCTATAAATAATATTCCGCACTTTCGGGTCCAGGGCAGAGCCCCTGGTCGATCCTTTGGTACTTTCATCGAAAGAAAGTACGTTTTTGCTTCTTTTGACACCAAAAGAAGATTATACGGATTACTTAGACGACGATACTAACAAGCCTGCCAGGGATATATATCACCTTCTTCGGCTGGTCTGTCACAAACCGCTTCACATTCTCGTCCGCAAGGGCGAGTGCTTTTATGTCATCATCTGCCACGCCTACTGGCACATCGAGCTTGGCACGAAGCTTGCCATTTACCTGCACAATAATCGTCATAGTGTCGCTCACAATCTGGCTGTCATCCCACACCGGCCAATTGGCAAAATCAAGCGCATCGTCGCGACCAAGCTGCTGCCAAAGCTCGGCAGTCATATGGGGGGCAAGCGGCTGCAATAGTATGATCAGCGACTCCAGTGCAAACTGCCACTGCCCACTAAAGCCATCTACTTTTAGCTTGTAGAGTTCATTGACGTATTCCATCATAGCAGCAATGGCAGTATTGAAACTGAGCCGATGATAATCGTCAGTGACCTTTTTGATCAGTGCGTGCGTAAGGCCTGTCAGCTGGCGGGAATCACCCTTGCTGGCTTTTTCAGCCTCCTGGTATTCTTGCACCAGTGTCCATACCCGGTTTAAGAACCGGTAGCTACCGGTAATACCGCGCGAGCTCCAGTTGCTGTTTTCGTTGATTGGCCCCAGGAATAGCTCGTAGGTGCGCAGTGCATCGGCACCATAGCCCTGGTCGATCACATCGAGTGGGTCAACCACATTGCCCAGGCTTTTGCTCATTTTGCGGCCATCTTCGGCCTGTATAAGCCCATGGTACACCAGCTGCTTGACAGGTTCTTTGGTATTCAGTAGCTTCATATCGTAGAACACGTGCGTCCAAAAGCGCACATACAGCAGGTGCGCCACCGCATGATCACCACCAACATACATGTCGAGCGGCACCCAGTAATTAGCCTTGGCTGGATCCCATGCCTGCTCAGTGTTGTGCGCGTCGGTGTAGCGGAGCAAATACCAGCTACTACAGGCATAGCCATCCATGGTATCAGTTTCACGCTTAGCAGGTTTGCCGCATGTGGGGCATGTGGTATTCACCCAGTCTTCCACACTACCAAGCGCCGTATTGCCATCACCACGTGGTGCAAAATCATCGATATCGGGTAGCAGTACCGGTAAATTGTGTTCGGGCACGGCAACTGCGCCATGCTGCTTACAGTGAATGATCGGGATCGGCGCTCCCCAGTAGCGCTGGCGACTAATCAGCCAATCGCGCATTTTGTAGGTGACTTTTGCTTTACCCGTTCCCTGTTGTTCAAGCCATGCCACAATTTGCTCACGAGCCTCACTACTCGACATACCGTCGAATTGCCCCGAATTGAGCAGTACACCCTCTCCGTGATAACACTGCTCTGCCTCGTCTTCAGGCTTTGTGACAACTTCGATAATTGACAAATCAAACTTCTCGGCGAATGCAAAGTCGCGCTCATCGTGTGCCGGCACTGCCATAATCGCGCCAGTGCCATAGCCCCACAGCACATAGTCGGCCACCCATATGGGGATTTTTTCGCCCGTGGCAGGGTTGACCGCATAACTCCCGGTAAAGACGCCAGTTTTTTCTTTGCCTTCGGCGGCTCGGTCAATTTCGCTGCGCTTAATGGCTTCAGCGGTGTAGCTTTCGACTGCAGCACGCGTATTGTCGTTTACGAGACCTGGCACAAGCGGATGCTCGGGAGCAAGTACAAGAAACGTCGCACCAAAAATGGTGTCGGGGCGAGTGGTAAAGACAGTAATTGTATCGGGAATATACTCAAAATCATAAATGGTAAATGCAGTGTCGAGCGTCACACTTTCATCGTAGTAGCCTTGGTAGCGAGCCAGTTTTTGTTCGTCGCTATCCATCTGTTCGTGGCCCGCTAGGTCATTGGGAATAGCACCAAGCTTCATAGTACGCACCTGCGTAATGAGTGCTGTACCTAAATGACTCACCCGGTCGCTATTGTAGCGTGTTAAGAACTCGGCTTTGTCGCCAACACGTAAGTTTTTTGGCTCCAGTCGAATTGTAGAGGTTTTTGTACGGTCAACAATCATTTGCGACAACTCTGGGGTAAATTTCAGTGAGTCGGCGGTTGCCGATTCATCATCGACTGTAAATTCAATCTCCGCGCCCTCGCTCCGACCAATCCAGTTTGTCTGAGCAAGCTTGATTTTGTCTGGCCAGTTGAGCGCAGGGATTTCTTCGAGCAACGCGTCGGCATAGTCCGTAATTTTGAAAAACCACTGCTTCATGGGCTTTTTCACTACTATTTCTTCGCAGCGCCAGCAACGACCATTTACCACCTGTTCATTGGCAAGCACAGTTTTGTCTTTGGGGCACCACCACTGATTGGCTTCTTTTTGATAGGCAAGCCCCCGCTGGTAGAGCTGAGTAAACACCCACTGCGTCCACCTATAATACTCGGGGTCGGCGGTATTGAGCTCTCTGCTCCAGTCGATACTCGCACCGACACGACGAAGCTGGTTCTTGAAGTTGGCTATGTTTTCGGCTGTCGTAACCTGCGGCTTTTTGCCAGTTTTTATGGCGTAGTTTTCGGCAGGTAGCCCAAAACTATCCCAACCCATAGGGTAGAGCACATTGTAGCCGAGGCTGCGGCGAAACCGCGCCACTGCGTCGACAATCGAATGCTCCATGAAATGCCCAGTGTGCATACCCACACCGCTTGGGTACGGGAACATACCGGTCACATAATATTTTGGCTGGCTACCAAAGTCTTTCGCAGCGTAGCGATTGTCGTCGGCCCATCGCTGCTGCCACTTCGGCTCAATTTCAGTAGGATTGTAGCGCTTCATTGCCACTAGTATATCAGAGGTAGGCGACTGGGTCTACGAGAAGCTATTGAAGTACGTTGATTTCGTTTGTTGCCATTCGGCGGACTGACGAACGAGTTCGGCATCTTCGGTCATATCGCACAGCACTTTCACAGCTTCTTCCAAATAAATGGTATTTTGTGATCCCTTGACCAAAATCACAGCTCCTTCTTCGGCGACCGAGCGAACAAACTCTCCGGCCTCTATGGCATGTCGGGCCACCTGCACCTGGCAACCACGCGCCCTCGCCACAGGCGCAAGGTACTTCTCGCATTCAGGCCCCACCAGCACAAGCCACGACAACAGGCTTGGATCGCATATATTCCCTAGCGCTTCGTGGGCTGACTGACTAGTAGCGCCCAGCTCACGCATGTCGCCGAGTACCGCGATGCGCTGGCCAGCATCGGTAAACGAATAGAGCGTTTGTAGTGCAGCAGCAGCTGCAGCCGGGCTAGAATTGTAGGTATCATCAATAATTGTTGTACCACCAATACCACGCAGTAGGTTCATGCGTCCAGGCACGGGCCGTATAAGGCTAAGTCCGTCAATAATATCTTGCTGAGTGAGCCCCATTATCATCCCGACTGCTACCGCACCGATGACCGACCGCAGGCTGTGTTCACCCACTACTTTAATAGTTGCTGCAAACGGTTCATGGTCAACAGCGAGAATGTTGCCCGTGTAGCCACTGTCGGTACTAAATTCTTGCTGCTCAAACCGATACTCGGCTGCACCACTAGTGCCGTAGGTACTAAAGTTTGGATTTGTTTCAAAATCAGCAAATCTCCCCTCAACGTCATCACGGTTAATGAGCACGTATTTGGCATATGCTGCGACCGCCATTTCTTCTTGAGCTACAGCCTCGATGGTGCCAAAAAACTCCATGTGTTCTGGCGCGACTGCTGTAATACAGGCAAGGTCGGGCTTGAGATACCTGCCAAACGCAGCGATCTCACCTGGGTGATCAGTGCCCAGTTCTTGTACAATCACATCGACATCAGTTGGCTGATGGATCCGCCGGCGCGCAGCACGAAATACTTTTGCCCACGCAAACGGACTTTTAGGATTAGCTGGGTAGTTAATGCCGAGAATCGCCAGCGGTGCCGACATGTCGGTATTGTGATTACCTTCATGCATGCGTATACGATAGCGTTTGGATAGTAGGTCGGCAATGGCGCGCTTGGTGCTGGTTTTACCCACACTCCCCGCAACAACAATCAGCTTGACTTCGGGATGTTTTGCAAAATACTTAGCTACATATTTTTGCAATTTCTTCAGCACATAGTTTTTCAGCATATACACCTATGATAGCGCATGTGGTTGGCTACGACCAGCCTACCGCTTACTGCGATATAGGTCGATTGCAAATTCAAATTCTATGATAGACGCTGCAAAAATTGTGTTAAGCGGGTTGTCTGGTATGCGCTTTTGCGCCACGCCATACACAAGCTTATACCACCACAGCTGGTCTTCGGGTGTAGCGTTAAACTTCCGCCAGAAACTCTCGCCTTTGGTATAGGTGTTGCGAATCATGTCACGCAGATTGCTAATTTTATCGGCTACAGCGATGATCGATGATCGTTCGTCGGCCACATGCTCCAATATGCGCGCGTAGTCCAGGTTGCGAGCATACCATTCTGCTCGCTTTTCGTCGGGTGTGATGGCACCCGCATTTTTTGGCCGTTTTGTCACGCCCGCCACGAGCCCTGCTACTTCGGGCCCGAACTCACTCGCAACAATATCAAGCCCTAGCTTATCGGGTACATCTTCCTGTCCGTCATGAAGCGGTGCGGCGATACGTGTTGCTAGGTCATCAGTACCCATTTCTACTAGCGTAAGTGTTTCGTACAAATGCACTACGTATGGACCGCGACCATCTTTGCGCTGGATGCCCTCGTGGGCGGTGGCTGCTATCTGCAGCGCACGCCATACCTCGGGGTGCAAACGACGCTCAATATTTGGTAGGTTTTTTAGGTCTTCATGTTTTGGCATATTGTTCCTCCATCGGCCTTCTGTAAACAAAAAAGGCCGCACGAATTAATGATTTAGTAATTCGTAGCCGCCATGGACCCCGCAGGCAAGCGGGCGCTGTCCTACAGTATTATTATACTACCATCTACTTATACGTGCAAGTGTTACTTGGGCTAACTCTTTCGAGTGCCAGGGGTCTTGTCAATCTGCAGTGTCTCCGCTATAATTTGCCGAGTAACCATGCGGGTTTAGCTCAGTTGTTTAGAGTGAGAGCCGCCAGTGGCGGGTCGCAAGGAAACCTTCCGGCGAAAACTTGTTTTCGCTCGCGAAGTTTCGGGGCCGCGGAACGTGGCCGTCCTTGCAAAACTACCATAGCTCGTGCAATGGCATGGTGCACCTTCCGACATTTACACCTATAGTATGCGGGTTTAGCTCAGTTGTTTAGAGCGCGTCCTTGCCAAGGACGAGGTCGAGAGTTAGAGTCTCTTAACCCGCACCAAAACCAGACTTTTTTCAGAATTGCGGCGCGAAAGCGCCGTTTTTCTTTGGCCGCGCGCAGCGCGTACCAGCCGTTTCATATGGGTGTACCAGTTGTTCTCCTGGTTAGCTAAAGCGCCCGCACTATAGAAAAACCGAATTTTATATGTTGCAAAGCTAGTGAGTTACTGCTGAAACCACCGCAAGGAGAAGTACATGACAGTAGTTAATTTGATCCACAGCCCACTGCTGTGGATCGTCCTGCCGGCACTCATTTGCCTCTTCGCGGGTAGCGAGGCATGCGAGCCCGCAAGACTTGAACCGAGAAAATTGGTCATCTCCATCACGATATCTACCTCGGCTTCATCGGCACTGCTCTGTGGGGCTACATCTTCAGCACCCGCTGGGGGTGGTTGGAGGTTATGGCCTTTTACACCCTGTTATACTGACTATATGTACAGTATCACGGAATTTGAGCAAGCAGCTGCACGCGCCAGAGAACTTGTGCCGACGCGCGACAACATAGAGGCTACAGTAGACGCTGAGCCGAAAATATATGATTCAAAGAAGTTTTGGGTCATAACATACCGTAGAGCAGACACCAAAGAGCCGGTTACAATGAGGGGATCAATTGCGTACATCGCAGACAATGGGAAATTGATACGTTTTAGCAGCAATCCGCTCATCACACCATTTGACGATCACAAAAAATTACTTGTCGCCGAGTACGATACTTGATCAGCGCTACAGGCTGTTCTAACACTATAACTTCTTGGATTATTACCCAAATTTTGTTAATCGTTTTGATGGTAATAACATCCTTATCATGCTATGGTAATTATGTATAACCATTAAATCATGGAGGAGTAGGTATGAGGAAGATATATGTCGTGTCCAGTTTGTTAGTGGTGAGTATATTTGCAACAATTGTATCATTGTTTGGCGGCCAGCAAGCATCTGCGGCAACGCTACTACCAGGGTTATATATAACACGAATTGGTAGTGCGGTTCATGCAACGGTAGTCTCAAGCCCTATACCAACATCTACTACTTTGGTAAATGGAGGTATTTCATTGCCAAACAATGGTAGTTTGAGCTTTGACTGCACCACCGATACCCTAAGCTATCAGGCACCTGGATCAACGACATGGGTGCAAATTAACCAAAACAATGCTTACGCAAGCTGCTTTAACCAAAAGAAAGGTTCGAGTGGTGAACTAGTATTTTCTCATGTCGAAGTACCTGGCGGCGTGCCAGCGGGTAGTATACTCCGTATCGACGTTGATATGAAAGATCGGTCAATCACAAGGCTCGATACCGTCACCAGTGGCTACACGATGTTTGATGTAAATAACACCATAGTTCAAAACGACAACACGTCTGCATTTACAACGCGACTCTAACTAAAACAGCACCTAAATCTGAGCAGCCAGCATAATGTTGAGCTCATACATACGCATGGGTGTTTAGGGTCTAACCCTGAACAGATACAAAAAGTCCGAGTTTATTCAAAATCTTCCTGGGCAACAAATATTTTCCATGTTGATCTATTTTCTTGAGATAAGTGGAGATAAGGAGATAATTCCGAAATATCGCATAATCGTCTTCTGTCAACCTCTGAGTTTGTCGGACATCTCGACTATAATCTTGCAACGGATAAGGCAATTAGTGGCACTGATGCCTCAACCATTTTTTTCGATGGAACAATCGAAAAATTGTCCACCGCTATTTTTTACTAGATTGTTTTGAGCGATATATGAGCAATGCGCTAACAGTAATTAACATTGCTCCGAGAATCGTCGGTACAATAACTGAGATGCCTGTAGCAGCTAGAGGTTTACTCGCATCGTTGAGCACTAATTCTGTAGCCGTGCTGTCACCCAGGACTGCGCCCCCTCGAGTTGTTACTGCCACCTTTACATCGTAAGCACCTGCAGGTAACGCAGGGCTAAGTGAGCTAAGATCAAGTTTCCAAGTATTACCGCTAACGGTAAGCTGTGTTGCTACGCCAAGCACGTAAGTAATGCCGTTTACCGCAACAGACAGGCTTTGGCTGTTCTCTGCGTCATACGTACCAGTGATAATTGGCTGTCCACCAGCGGCGGTCAACGGATTGACCGTCGGGAGGTCTGCGTCACTACGCTGTATAACAAGTTCATTCGTTGTTGTATCAGTCGATGTATTGCCCAGCGCATCGGTAAATGACACGACGACATCATAGGTGCCAGGGCTAAGTGCAGGAGCAATCGTACCAGCCGGTAAGCTCCAGGTACCGTCTCCGTTGTTTGTAGCCGTGTACTCGGTGCCATTGACAGTAACTTTTACGACTGCTGCTGGGTCTGAGACCGTGCCAGAAAGGGCGGGGCTGTTTGTGATTGATGGCGCAATTGGTGTTAGTGTGCCGGTAGGTGCCGTTATATCAATTGACAGCTCGTCAGTTGTACCATCCGAACTACTATTGCCGACAGAGTCAGTTGCCATCACTACGATGTCGTAAACTCCATCTACTAGCGCAGGAGCAATCGTACCAGCCGGCAAACTCCAGGTGCCATCTCCGTTGTTCGTAGCTGTGTATTCGGCGCCATTGACGGTGACTTTTACGACTGCTGCTGGGTCTGAGACCGCACCAGAAAGAGCGGGAGAACCAGCATTACTAGCAACGGTGTTTATGCCAACAGTAGGGGCAACTGTGTCTTTAAGGGCTGTTTGTGCCCCCGCACTTCCCGTATTCCCAGCTGCATCTGTCTGGCTAGCTGTCACGGTAAGGGCTGGCGAGCCATCGCCCAGTGAGGATAGGTCAAGCGTCAGCGACCAGGCACCACTGTTACAGGCAACCATGTGGGTGACCCCGTTGACGACTACTGATATATTTCCGTCTCCCTCGGTACACATACCAGAGACCGGGTAGGCAGACTGATTTGCAAGAGTGATGGCGGAAAGAGTGCCAACGGTCACTACTGGAGAGGTTGTGTCAATCACATAGCCAAGCTCAGTTGCAGTGGCTGTATTGCCGGCTTTGTCAGATACCTCAATAATAAGACTCCCCGACGAATTAACGTGTACCGTACAGTCAACCCTTGTCGCAGATGTTTGTGTGCAATTGAGATTAGAGATTAAAGCAGTCGAGCCTACGCCGATTGCAACATCAGCAACCACTATGCCTACGTTATCTGTAATGGTAATAGTTGTGTCGGTGATTGAACCATTATCAAGCTTTGTAGGAGCAGATATTGCTACCGTTGGTGCGGTCGTATCAATGATGAAGCTCTGACTGTTTTGACCGATTGCGCCCGTGACACTATCAGTCGCATCCACTGTGACACTTCCGGTCGAAGCAACATTGTTGATGACGCACGTTACAGGATTCGCATACGGATCAGACGTGTCGCCACCAGCACCCGTACATGTGCCCAGTGTCGCACCAGTAGAGCCAGCGTTGAAGGTAATACCTGTCAGATCATTACCGCCAGGACTTGTCACAGTTACGGTAGCATTTGTGATGGTCGTGTTGCTGAGTGTTGTTGGAGCCGTAAAGTTGACGATTGGCGGGAATTTTATCACGCGGTCAGCGTAGTTGCCGGCTGTGTCATAGACACGAATAGTGACCGTGTGTACCGCTTCATCTGGGTCAAGCGTGAGTGTCACGGGGCTCGTTGCCGGGTTAATCGTTGTTGTAGAACCACTGACGCCTGCGCCGCCATTGTCGGCAGTATAGATGATTTCATAGTGGTCAACTGATATGTTATCAGTTGCACTAAAGCTCACGATCGGCTGATTAATACCATGTGTTATGACATCGACTGAGCTACTAGCAAACGCAGGCGGTGTAGTATCGATAACATAGTTTGTTTCTTTCTTGGTCGCCACATTGCCAGCTACGTCAGTTGCTTGTATGTTGAGGTCACCTGAACTGGTAACAGAAACTGTACAATCTACCTGGGTAGCAGATGTCTGCGTACAGCTAAAACTACTTGTACCAGCTGTTGAGCCAGTCGGGGCTATAACGACGCTTGCGGCATTCACGGCTGTTTCATCAACAACTCGTATAGTCGTATCGGTGATCGTGACATTGTCGAGCTTAGTTGGTGCGGTGATCGTGATGACAGGCGCAGCTTCATCAATATTAGTAACAGTGATAACAAACACTTCGTCGTAGGTACCACCTAGGTTATCTGTGCTACGAATACGGATGGAGTAGGTATTGTTGCCTGCAATGTCACCAAGGTCTGTCGGGTTTTCAAAGTTTGGCACTGAAGCAAATGACAAGGTTTTCGTGGTGTTATTGATACTAAATTTGGCATTATCTTCATCGCCCGTACCTGCAACAAGCGAATAGGTAAAGGTATTACCCGCATCCGGGTCAACTGATGAGAGCGTACCAACCAGTGTCGTATTTTCAGCAACAGTTGCGTTAGTGAGCCCTATATCTGTTGGTGCACAATTTTGCCCGCCATCTGCGGTAAATGTCCAGGTTTTGACTGTTATCAGGTTTGTACGTGCAGCTGCGCCGGCACAGTATTGGCTCAGACCTCCGTGAAAAATAACGCTCGTCTTGACCGCTTGAGAATTCCAGTTAATGAGGAGGTTGTCATAGTTCACTATGGAAAGTTTCACATTCGCCAAAAAGTTTGTAGCATTTGCTACGCCTGTCACATTCCAATTTCCGAGTGGCTGGTTAAATGAAGTGCTCGTATGAAGCATATTGTTGATATCGAGTAGTTTGGCCGTATTCCAAACGCCAATAGGTTGGTTAAAGTACGTCAGATACGAAAGCATGCGCTGCATAGTAGTAACGTTGCTGACGTTCCAGGTACTTATGTCTTGGTTAAAGGCTTTGGCATTATTAAACATATAGGACATATTGGTCACCAGGCCGGTATTCCAGGGCATTGGACCACTTATGCCAGCGGCTAGGCCGTTGTTAAACACGGTTGCACCATCAAACATAGATGCCATAGTAGTTACTTTTACGGTATTCCACGTACCAATTGCCTGATTAAACTTCACGGCATTGAGAAACATATACGAAGTGTCGGTGACATTTGCTGTATTCCATGCACCTATGTCTTGGTTAAACAGCACAGCGCTGGCAAACATGTACCTCATAGTTGTTACTTGAACGGTATTCCAAGTGCCTATCGGTTGATCAAAAGCCCTTGCATTGAAGAACATGTACGACATATTAGTAACTTTGCCGGTATTCCAAGAACCGACAGGCTGATTAAACAGCTGTGCGTTTTGGAACATACCCTGCATCATAGTAACGTTAGATGTATTCCAAGAACCGACAGGCTGATTAAATGCATTGGTAGTTGCGCTATAAAACATCGACGACATATCAGTAACTTTGCCAGTATCCCACAGCAGTGGCGCCGTGCTTGCACCCGATGCTTGTCCGTTGTTGAAAGCAATTGCATCAGCAAACATACCGCTCATATTTGTCACATTTACGGTATTCCATGAACCTATTGGCTGATTGAAGACTGTGGCGCTCCTGAACATGTTTATCATAGTAGTAGCGGCGCCGACATTCCAGCTTGCGAGCGGTTGGTTAAATACCGACGCCCCAAAGAACATAGACGACATAACTGTTACTTTCGATACATCCCAGGTGCCGATCGGTTGGTTAAACGCCTTGGCGTTTTGGAACATGGCTTGCATACTAGTTACTTTGCTGGTGTTCCACGTCAGTGGTGCTGTGCTTGCACCCGATGCTTGACCGTTGTTGAAGTTAGTTGCATTAACAAACATATTAAGCATGGTAGTGGCATTACCCGTATTCCAACTCGTAAGGTCTTGATTGAATGCCGTTGCCGCTGAAAACATCTGTGCCATATTCGCAACGTTTCCGACATTCCAGTTGCTGAGGGGCTGGTTAAATGATGATGCACCACTAAATGCACTTGTCATGTTATTTATAGTTGATACATTCCAATGATTCATAGGGTCATTGAGTGACGCCGCACCATTAAATATCTGAGAAAAATCTACCGCGAGCGAAAGATTTGGCGCATCTACAGCTGGAATGCGCAGGTTGGCGCAGCCCCAAAACGCGCTATTCATACTTCTCCAGCTGATGGTGCCCCACTGGTCAACGCTGAGAAGTTTGAGTTTATCACCAGCATTTGCAAAATAAATGCGCGGGAATGTACCACCTATTCGCACTTTGTAAGTACCTGCTACACCGTAGTCATGGGTAACAAACGTTGCTGGGCTTGCAGGGGTAGTTGCGCTATACGTTTGGTCATACACGCCGTCATTGTTCCAGTCAATCTGAAAATTGTAGGCAGTTGATGGCGCAAGTGGTATACCAATAGAGGTGGAACTGGTTGTCCCAGCATTGTCTGTTTTCCAGGTTGTCACAAAATCAGTATTATTTATAGCATCTGCTGCAATAAAGTGCGGCGCAATAATCCCAATGCCGCATGCAAATGCCACGGCAAGTGTGATAACTAGCTTTTCCTTACCTATAGCTTTCAAAATATTTGTTCCCTCTAACGCTTATAATAAAACGATAGCACATATCGTGTGTGAGTTCAAGAGACTTATTGTGCAAAAAAATGTATACCAATAAATACTGAACCTATTGTTGTTTGATTTTTATATTGACTTCTATTAGAACTCTAAGTATATTTTGTGCATGGACATACACTCTTCGCTCAGTTTTCGTTTGCATACGCTCGTCTATACGCTCGACGCTATCGCCGACCGAGTCATCACACAAAGCTCATCTATCAACTTTTCACAGTTTCTGACGCTGCTGTGTGTTTATCAGAATCCAAACACAACCCAAAAGTTTGTCGCAGGCTGGCTTCGAGTGGCTGAAGCAACGGTCAGTTACACCATACAGAAGCTATCTGATGCAAAGCTAATATCTGTTAGTAAATCAACGTTTGATACCAGAAAAAACACCGTTAGGCTTACACCCGAAGGCATCACACTCGTAGAGAGCCTGTACGCCAAGCTTGAGGAGTCGTCAAAGCACTTATTTTCTGTGCTGCCAAAAGGACGCCTCGCTCAGCTCGACAAAGACGTCGAAAAACTTGTAAACACACTAAACAATAAGGTTAGTTAGCTCTTGAAAAGTATCTACGCTACGCGTACTATGAGCGCAAACCTGTTGGCAAAAAGATTCAGGCCGTGCGTGATGAAATCACCTGGGCAGAGCATATAGTGTTCGTCTACCCAAACTGGTGGAGTAACTCAAGACTCGGGTGCTTCGTTTTAACTGTGGGATAAAAACGACACATGTATTATATTTGGTGCGGTTCGGACGGCGAATAAGGTGACACGTAAGCAGTACCTCAAAAAAGTACTTCATCTCGGGAAGAAACACGTATAGACGACCCGCCCGGTGCCTCCGCTGATTTATCAGCGGGAGAACCGCAAAACTAAAACACCTTCTTCAACTTCCAAAAAACACGGCGGGTGAAATCTCAGAAAATAATCCAAGAGTTTTTAGTTTGTCGGAATACATCGCGTGGCACAGGTGTCGAGATGAAGCTTAGTCGCTCTGCTCAATCTCAGTTCGAACTTGGTTATAAAGCTCCACCAAAACTACTTTTAAATCGCTAGAAGGTATTTTGTTATTATTGTTGTATCACAGGCCTAATCTAGATGAATGATTTTGACATAGAAACGTGCAATGCTAACGTGACAAAAATTAGCTCTATCGAAGGCGGCCGAGTCGATATCGAGCTCGACAAGACATGCTTTTATCATCGTGGTGGCGGTCAAGATTGGGACACGGGTACAGCCACAACAGATGAAGCAGTACTTCTCGTTCAGGAAGTGCGGGCTCGATGAAGAAGGGATTGTTCATCATATCGGCGCTTACGAACAAGGTTCACTAGCTATCAGCGATACGGTTCATTGTACTGTCGACCACGAGCGACAGATGTTAGATTGGTCTTTGTGCCTGTTGCTGATATGCACACGGTGGTTCGTCACGTACCGAGCAATATACCGCGACAAACAAACCAGCCAGAGTTGTAATGTACAGTGAAAATTTTGGCATACCTTGTGGTGGAACTCACGTCAAGAATCTTAGCAAAATTGGTCATGTGTATGTACCAAAGCTCAAAGAAAAGAAAGGTGTAATTCGCGTAAATTATACCGTTGAGGGGATTAACTAGCTAGTAGGTTGTCTGCGAAGACTGAAAGATTCAGCAAGACCTTGAAGTTTATAGACGTCAACTTTATCTGTTTCGGTAGATTGAAATACGTCGGTAATGTGGCATCAGAAATAGACTTTCCGAAAAATCGTCGCCCAAACGGGCGGCCTTCGCTTTCCAGAGCCAAACGTTCTCAAGTGATTATTCTGTTTAGGAAAGAATCAGAGCTGAAAGCTCGACCATCTGCTAAAATTGTATAGACATGTCTACAGAAAAAAACACTCCGGCTAAATCACAAATATATGAACACATCGCCCGTCTTAGAGAGCGGATATATGGAGTAATCACACTCCTTGGCATAAGCATCGGCTTGCTCATCAATAGCAGTACCGTCACAGCACCCTACGCACTAGCGGCGATTACAACCGCAGCGCTAAGCCTGTGGGTAGCTGGCGTCTTCTCCGAATTAGTAGCATACCGTGTTGTCCATGATGCGCCACTACCAAAGCGCGAGCTAATGCGTCATGTTGTCAAACACAACGGTATACTTGTTGCGGCAGTTCCTTCGCTTATCTTTCTTACAGCATCTATCTTACAGATTGTTTCACTTCGTACGGCGCTCATTGTCGATATCGTTCTCAGCATATTTAACCTCAGCGTAATCATGGTACGCGCTGCAGTGACTCCAAAAAATAGCGTGACTTCAATACTCATGTCACTGGCCGCGCAAGCTCTGATTGCGCTTTTAATTATTGCGCTAAAAGTAGCATGAGACATAAGTTCAATTCGTCCGTCTCTCTTAAGCACAAAATATACTAAGTATTCGAGCTGCTAGCCATGACGTCGTTCGCGCTTATCGATATGTTCATACTTTAGCCCATAGTGATGTGCGATCTCATGCCACAAGGTTCGCTTTACCTGTTGAAAAAGTTCCCCTGCATCACGAGAAGTCATGCAGAGCGGTAGTTTAAAGAGTGTAATTTTATCTGGCAATATACCGCTATAGCTCGAGCTAAGTCGCGAGGTTTGCGGAATGCCTTCGTAAAGTCCGAGTAGCAGCTGGCCACTGCGCACACCCTGCTTCTGTAGCTGTTGAGCGGTTGGTTCGTCGGCAAATGTAATAACAACATTATTCAGGTTTTTTATATATTCCTGAGGCAATTCATCCATCGCCTGCGTAATCATTGTGTCAAACTCAGCGTCTAGGATATCGTTCATTATTGTCCAGAGTAGTCACAAACCGTATAGTCATAAAGCTCATCATAGGTAATCTTGCCCAGTTGATCAGCCTTTGCCGCAAGTTTTTGTTTACGACATTCGTTCGACTTGATACTCGCCTGGCGCGCGCGTTCTTGTTGCGCCCGCTCGGCAGCTCGGCTTGCCTTGTCTTGCTCACCCCGCCAATACAAATATGCCCCAGATGACATAAGCCCGAACACCAGGATAGTTGTCGCAATTATATACTGTCGGCGAGACGGTCTCCAGCTGGGTAGACGCAGTGTACGTCGTGGCTTATTTTGCACCGATTTCTTTTCAAGCAATGCCGATGTACGGTATATCGACATCGTTTTTTTACCGATACGCTTAATATTTGGTCGGTGTGGTCGTGGTGAAACATTCCCTCGCAACATTTGTTTATATGATATCACACTCTGTAAAAACACAGATTATTGTGATATCATGACATATGTGTGGCTCTTTAGCTCAGTTGGTAGAGCAGAGGCCTGAAGAGCCTTGTGTCCCCAGTTCAAGTCTGGGAGGAGCCACCAAACTGTACCTAACAATAGTCGATTATTCTCTTTTGGTATCCACAAGGCTCTTCAGGCCTTGGCCTTCAGAGCAAATAATGGCTGAGGGCTCTGTCCCCAGTTCAAGTCTGGGAGGAGCCACCAAGTTTTGATAGCCTGCGCGCGGGTATCGTATAACGGCTATTATGCTACCTTCCCAAGGTAGAAACGAGAGTTCGACTCTCTCTACCCGCACCAGAATTGGACTAATCAGGAAATTGTCGCCCAGGTGGGCGGCTTTTTCTTATTTATTTACATTTTATCCCAAACTCAGCTGTAATAAATGGTTTTGAATTAGAACAGGCTTGCTTGTTGGGGTTTTCTGTCAATCATAGTGATAGCTGAGCCAACTTCAACCCTATACCCAAACATGTCTGTAAGCCATACACCGTAATAACGATCATTATTTTGTAGCACCAAGTATCTGCCAACAACTCCCGCTACGTGTCCTGACATGGGTTTATTGCCAAATGGCTCAATGGGCTCTTTGGGGTATAACCCAAAAAAGAACATGTCTAGGTTCGATACGATCTTACTCTCTTCATACCCTAAATTTTTTAATATTTCTAGAAAGACATGCTCTTCGTCAGCGATGCGTATGACGGATTCGTATGCGGCAGCTTTTTGCTTCTTGGTAACACTATTTTTCAGTCCTTTTTGAATAAGCCTTTGTTCCAGGTTGTGTGCCATTGTTGCATTTGAATATGAACCAATAACCACATACAGCATTGCACCCTGTTCGTATAGTCGCTCGCGCCCCCTTGAGTCCGACATAATGCCCACTTTCGCTACACTGTTCCCAAAATAGGCAATATATACCGAATGTGGCTGGTCGTTATAGATGGCCTGCTTTTGAGATATTTGAGTTGTGTTATAAAATGCCGGATTGAAATCAGTCTTTTTGCGGCAGACAAAACATGAGTCATACGATGAGTCTACTTGAGCATCATTGTCGCAGGCATGGTTCTTGTGAGCGTTAATATCGTACCAGCCCGTGCAATACTTCGTATGGTAGTCTACTGTCAACGACATCGGCATGTCTTTACTCAATATATATTTGTGCAAGGATTTGTTAGTCCCAAGCAAAAGGTATGGTGGTGCATTTGGCACGATAGGGCGCGAAACAATGACTAGACCGCGTGTGCTCACAAAGTTGTGTCTTTCCTGTAGTTCCTTTTCGCTTCTAGCCAGCGCGCATTACGTTCTTTTTCGTCTTCAATTTCAAATATTTCCTTCGGATACTTTTTATCTTGCATTTCAATCTTTTTTGCAATCGCATCGGGTATGTCTATGCCGTACCTGTCGGCAAATTGAATGGCATAAATCATAATATCTGCTAATTCGCTTGCCATGTCTTCTTTGCTGCCAAACGAATCGTCATGCCATTGAAAGTACTCTAGCAGTTCGTTGGCCTCTAGCGAGAGTGATACTGCAAGCCCTCGTGAATCGTTGGTTTTATCCCACTTACGTGCCATAACATACTGCATGACAGTGGAATATACTTCCTCAAACGTAACTTTTTTCGTCATAAATCCCCTTTGGTTAGTGCTATTTTATCACCCATTACTCACCATGTGAAAGCTTGCGCACGACCCCCTATCAACACGATTTACGGCAAGAATTGACCATTGCCCAAAACTCCTAGTCTACAAAAAATTAAAAATACGCACTCGCTTGGAGTGCGTATTTAACATTTGTCACTAGTTTGTTTCTTTTGCCATGAATTTCTTCACGCTGTCGACCGTGTCCATGAACTGGTTTGGGAAGATAATGGTACTGTTTTTTTCGACAGCGATTTCGGTCAAGACCTGCAAGTTGCGTAGCTGTAGCGCAATCGGGTGCGCAGCAATGATATCAGCGGCCTCACCAAGCTTCTTGGCACTCATTTGCTCACCTTCAGCGGCAATAATCTTGGCACGTCGCTCACGCTCGGCTTCGGCCTGCTTGGCCATAGCTCGCTTCATTTCTTGTGGGAGTTCAATATTCTGTACTTTGACATTCTCGACATCAATACCCCACTTGTCGGTTTCGCTGTCGACAATTTCCTTGATCTTTTCGCTAATTGCTTCACGGCTGGCAAGCAGCTCATCAAGGTCGGCACCGCCCGTCACGTCACGCAGCGCCGCCTGGGCAAACTGGCTTGTCGCATAGACATAGTTGGTGGTTTCAAGCATGGCTTTGGCGCTATCGACGACACGCAGATATACTACCGCATCGACACCAATCGTCACATTATCTTTCGTAATAACTTCTTGTTTTGGTACATCAATAGGCATGCTGCGTACATCTACACGCATCATTTTTTGAAAAATAGGCACGATATAGCGAAGACCCGGCTCGCGTACACCAGTATATTTACCAAGAGTCAGTACAACACCACGCTCATACTGGTTAACAATCTTGAGTCCACTGAACAAAAATATCAATAAAAATATAAACCCTGGGAATACCAATGTCATTAAGCCTACAATTACTTCCATATTTCCTCCTTGTTATACCTACACTATATCATTTCAGCGCATTAGCGATAAGCGCATCGATCAGCTCCGGATAGTGCATACCTGCCGCACGCCATAACTTGGGATACATACTGATATTGGTAAACCCCGGTAGCGTATTCACCTCAATGACGTAGGGCGTATTGCCTTCAAGTAAATAATCTACTCGTGCCAACCCTTTACAGCCAAGAACTGTATATACATTCAAAGACGTGGTGCGGATTTTCTCTTCAACTCCATCTGCTAACTCTACGTTCGTTAAGACTTGCGCCGTACTATCAGGTGCATATTTATCGTTGTAGTCATAAAATTCCGCACCTGTAATAATTTCTCCAATTCCACTTACTTTATGGTGTGGCGGGTTTCCAAGGATGGCCGTTTCAAGCTCACGACCAACAATTGCTTTTTCAATAAGCACCGTGTCATCATATTCGAGCGCAAGCTTAAGGGCTGCAGCAAATTCGGTTGCAGTGCGCGCTTTGGATACGCCGACTGAGCTACCCGCGCGTGAGGGCTTAATAAACAATACTGTACCCAACCGTTCCGCGACAACTTCGTATCCAGGCTTGGTATCTCCGCGCCGATAGACGATAAATGGTGCGGTGCGAATCCCGCTTGCCTCGAGCACCTGCTTGGTTAATACTTTGTCCATACAAACGCTGCTTGCTGTCGTGTCGCACCCGACAATCGGTATATGCGCTAGTGCTGCCAAGCCCTGTACGGTGCCATCCTCACCATTTTTACCGTGCAGAATAGGCAATATGACATGCGGATGAATAATAGTATTTCCCGGCAAGGTCATTAAGCTTCCGCTTCCGGGTGCAACAAGCAGCTGCACGCCACCGTGCTGGGATAGACTATCTTGCCAACTATCGAGTAGCCACCATTTTCCTTGCCGATCAATATAGCACAGCAGCACTTGGTATTTGTCACCATCCATCGCCGCATACACATTACGCGCACCCATAATAGATACATCGTGTTCAGACGACTCTCCGCCGAATAGTAATAGTACGGTTTTTCGAGTCATGGTGACTCTAGTATACTACATACATGACACGTGTGCCGCTGGCGGAACAAATGCGACCAACAAACTTGGATGATGTGATCGGTCAATCACATCTTCTTTCCAAGGATGCAGTAATCCGAAAGATTGCCGAATATAAAGAACCCGTAAACCTCATCCTATGGGGCCCACCCGGCACCGGCAAAACAACACTTGCGCGTATTATTGCTAAGGAAGCAAACGCCGATTTTATCGAATTGTCAGCTGTAACCGCAGGTAAAAAAGATGTCCTGAAGGTGGTCGAACACGCACGACAAAACTGGAACTTGGGTGTGCGTACAATGTTATTTGTTGATGAAATCCATCGATTCAATAAAGCACAGCAAGATGCTTTTTTACCACATGTTGAGAGCGGGCTCATAACGCTTACTGGTGCAACAACTGAAAACCCCAGTTTTGAAATCATTAGTCCACTTTTGAGTCGTAGTCATGTTCTGGTATTGCAACCGCTTAGCCACGACGAAATCAAGACAGTTCTTAGGCGAGCACTCAAATATCTCAGGAAGACAAAAGCAATAACACCGAGTGCTCTCGACTATTTGACCGAATTGAGCGGTGGTGACGCTCGAGTGGCACTTGGTAACCTAGAGTTAGCACTTAGTATCAATGGAGAAAAAATTACACCCGATATAGTGAAGGTTGCTGCCCAAAAGAAACTTCCGGGCTACGACAAAACCGGTGACATGCATTACGACGTTATCAGTGCTTTCATCAAAAGCATGCGAGGTAGCGATGAGCGCGCAACAACCTATTATCTTAGTCGTATGATCGATGCGGGTGAAGATCCAAAATTCATTGCCAGACGCATGGTGATTTTTGCCAGTGAAGACATAGGTCTTGCGGGAAACGGCGCTTTAGCACTTGCGGTAGCTACTTTTCAAGCCGTCGAGCGAATTGGCATGCCAGAAGCAAATTATAGTTTATACCACTGTGCTATCGCTCTAGCACGCTCAGCAAAATCGCGTGAAGTCACGGAAGCTATGCACGAAGCGAAAAGCCTCGCACAGCGCCACCCCCATTCACCCGTTCCGCTTCATATTCGTAACGCACCCACCAAACTCATGCACGAGCTTGGTTACAGCAAGGACTACCAGTGGCAAGCTGGCTTCGTGCCATCACACGGCTTTTTGCCTGACGAAATAACAGGGTCTACACTATAGTAAGGAGAGCTATGAAGCATATTTATGAAATACACACTGCAGTATGGCTCCAAGACCTAAGCAGGCGCTACAAACAAACAATCACCCTCGCCACCGTCCCTGACGATATCATTAACCGCCTAAAAACCTACCATATGGACACTGTGTGGCTTATGGGAGTGTGGCAGCGAAGTCAGGTCGCAGCCGACATCAGCCGTCAAGACACTAAGCTTGTTAGCGAGGTCCGACAACTGCTCCCAGACTACTCCCCTGGCGATATTATTGGCTCAGCATATGCAGTAAAAGCATATGTGGTCGACGAGCGCTTTGGCGGCAATGCTGGGCTTGCTGTATTCCGACAACAACTTGCCCGTCATGGGATACAACTCATACTCGACTTCGTTCCTAATCATACGGCGTTTGATCACGCGTGGCTCCGTGAGCATCCTGATTTTTATATCACTGGCGAGTCGAGGCTCGCGCTCAATCAGCCCGAACACTACTACCAAGTTGGCACTTTGGCTATTGCAAAAGCGGCGGATCCAAACCTGTCGCCTTGGCCTGATGTCGCACAGGTCAATGCATTTTCTCGTGGCTACCGCCAAGCCAGCATCGCCACACTACAGCATATTGCCACTCTCTGTGATGGGGTGCGCTGTGATATGGCGATGTTACTACTAACTGATGTCGTCGGGCGAACCTGGGGAGATAGGGCCGGACAAGCTCCAGACCAAGAATATTGGAGTGAGGTTATTCAAGCAGTAAAAATCACAAATCCGGCATTCATATTTATTGCCGAAAGCTATTGGGACACTGAGCGCAACCTGATTCAACTTGGTTTTAATGCCTGCTATGACAAGCCGATATATGATGCGATGGTAAATAATGACACCGAATCAATCGCACGGCGCAACCAGCAGCTCGTCGATATTAGCGAGAAACTCGTCCATTTTCTTGAAAATCACGACGAGAGACGAGCTGCTTCGGTATTCACCAACGAACAGATCCAAACATATAGCCAGCAGCTACTGGCTATGCCCGGGCTTTGCCTATGGTACGACGGACAATTCGAAGGACACCGTACCCAGCTTCCTGTCCATATTGGTCGAGGCCCTAAAGAATCGACAGATACTTCGATCGAATCTATCTACAGTTCACTACTCAGCTAATGTGTCGGTCAGCGGATGTTCGTAGCACTCTACAATCACACCTTCGTATGGCCTGAGGCACAGCCTGCCTTCGTCGTCGATATCGGGGTAGTCTACCGGATTGGTGCAACACAGCACTCTTCCTTTATGCGGCAAATTTACTGTGTTGTCGGTACGGCCAAAGTTTAAAGCGACGAAAATGTGCTGATCCCCCAACCAACGAGCAAACATAAATACCTCTGCCTCAAGCTCACCAAATGCCTCATATGTGCCGTTTCGTAAAATATCATGACGACTTCGCAGCTTAAGTAAGCGGCGGTAGAGCGCAAGAAAAGAGTCAGGCTCGCGCTGCTGGGTAGCAACGTTATGCCTAGCTACCGTGCGACCTATTGGTAACCACGGCGCCGCAGTACTAAAACCAGCGAACACTTCGTTACTCCATTGCATCGGTGTACGTTCGGGGTCGCGAGTTGTCGTGACATCACCAGAGCTAAACGCACGTAGATCTTTAATTTCATTTTCTGCAATTGGCGTATTTGGCATACCAATCTCGTCGCCGTAATAAATCGTAGGGAGTCCAGGCAGTGACATCTGCATCAGTGCGATCAACCTAGCCTGCGGTTCACCGCCCATACGACTAACGATACGTGCTTGGTCATGATTGCCAAAACAATATACCGGCGTATGTTCATCTTGGTTTAACATACCTTGAAACTCGGTAATAAACGTGCGGAAAGCATCGGCATAAAAATCCGTCCAGACACCTTCAAAATTGAATGGCATACTAACTTTCGGGTTGATGCCATAGAAACCGAGATACTGCTCTTTGGTGCTATAGTTAGCGTCTGGGTAGTCTTCGAATATCATTATTCGATTATCGTATTCGGCAATCACATCAGTTAGTTCACGTAAATACGGAAAAAGATTTTTCCAGAAGCGACTATATTTGTGGACGAGCGCATCGTATTCCTGTGACGCACCGTCGTATGAATGAACGTGCAACTTATTGCGAGGATCATCGCGAAATTTTGGATCTTTACTGAGCCAGCGAACCGCGTCAGCTCGAATCCCGTCAACGCCAATATCAAGCCAAAACCTTAGAACATTTTTCATTTCTCTGCGCACAGCAGCATTATCCCAGTTCAAGTCTGGCTGACTGGCCAAAAATGTGTGCAGGTAGTACTGCTTGCGAGATGCATCGTATTCCCAGGCTGGACCTCCAAATATACTCACCCAGTTGTTTGGCGGTCCACCGTCCGATTTACCATCACGCCATACATAATAGTCGGCGTAGGGATTCGTTTTCGACTTTCGCGACGCCTGAAACCACGCGTGACGGTCGGATGAGTGGTTGGGCACGAAGTCAATCATCACATTGATCCCTTTTTCGTGCGCTTTGGCAATCAGCTCCTTAAAGTCCTCGATACTACCAAATGTTTCATCAATATCACAGTAATTACTCACGTCATAGCCCATGTCGGCCATCGGTGAAGGAAATATGGGCGAGAACCATATAGCATCGACACCAAGTGAATCTTTTGTACCTTGTAGATAGTCAATTCGCTCAATTACTCCGCGTAAATCACCAACACCATCACCATTCCCATCCATGAAACTTCGCGGGTATATTTGATAAATTGCGTTAACATCGCGCCAAGGTATCATGTATACTCGATTTTGTCATCAAGAGACTCGCCATACAATGGATTGAGCGACCCATATACAGGCATGATTGCAACCACCGCAGTTGCGGTGGTGGATTTTGCCGTATTCGTGACTTTGTCAGATGTTGATTTTCGTTGGAGCAGCCAGTGTAGCATACTTTGATTATTATACTGCTTGTGTGGTCAAATAACAAGGGTAACGGTAGTAAACTTTGTCTTATTTACGTATTTACAGCTTGTGCTTCGAGTAGTATGATAGAGACATAAAACGGTGGAAAAATAAAAAGGAGAGCCATGAAAAGCAAGCAAATTCCAGTTCAGTATTTGGGCGAAGCTGCAGTTATTGCACTGCGCTAAGTCGGTGTCTCTCAAACAATCTATCGTGCTTTTATCGACACTGCGCGATAGATTTATTTATTTACTCGTTTTCTTTGGTTTGAATCAAGGTATCTCTTGCGTAAACGCAAATTTTTCGGCGTGACTTCAAGTAACTCATCGTCTTCAATGAAATCAATACACTGTTCGAGACTTAAGTCGATATAGGGGGTCAACTGAACGGTACCGTCACTTGATTTTGAGCGCATGTTCGTAAGGTGCTTAGCCTTACAGACATTGATTTCTAGATCATCCTGTCGGTTATAGCGTCCGACAATCATGCCGGCATACACCTCTGTAGCTGGCCCTACAAACAGCTCGCCACGCGCTTCAGCAGCTTCGAGTGCGTAGGGAGTTGTCGTACCAGCTTCAAACGCGATTAGCACGCCGTTTCGTGTACGCGGCAGCTTGCCGCCCATAGGTGCATATCCATGCGGCAAGCTGTTCATAATAACCGTGCCTTTTGTGTCGGTCAGAAGAAGATTGCGTAAACCAATCATTGCTCGAGTTGGCAAGTGGTATGTCATACGAGCACTGCCGCTGGCTGTCGTTTCTTGTCGCACAAGTTCGGCACGGCGCGAGCCTAACTCCTGACTAACTACTCCGATAAATTCCTGGCCAATTTCAATTTGCAACTCCTCCATTGGTTCTTTTGTCACCCCATTTTCTACAATCGTCACAACCTCAGGACGTCCAACTTCAAATTCATACCCCTCTCGTCGCATGGATTCGATCAAAACAGAAAGGTGGAGCTCTCCACGCCCACTAATAGTGAATCCGATACCATTTTCTACCACGCGAAGCGCGACATTGCTTTCCAGTTCACGCTGCAATCGATCGCCGAGTTGTCGGCTGGTATTAAACTCGCCTTCACGACCCTTCATAGGGCTGGTATTGGGGCCAAGATACATGCTTATTGTTGGAGCTTCGATGCTAATTGTAGGTAGCGGCTCCGGTGCGGCTTTGTCAGCAACAGTATCGCCGATGTGCGCATCGCCCAGGCCAACAAGTGCGACAATATCGCCCGCTCCTGCTTCGCTGATTTCTTCACGAGTCAGACCTCGATAACCAAAAACTCGTTCAATTTTACCAGCAACAGCCTCTCCATCACGTTTCATCACCACCACCCCTTGACCACGCGTAGCGATACCGCGCGAAATGCGTCCAATGGCATACTTACCTACAAATGAGTCGTACTGTAAAGCCGTGACAAGCAGCTGCAAGGGCCCGTCTGATACCTTTGGTACAGGAATATGTTCTAAAATAGCCTTAAATATTGCCGTTAGGTCAGCATGCTCACTTGGATTATCAGGAAGAGATTTCCATGCTTTGCCTTCGCGCGCAATCGCATAGTAGGTCGGATAGTGAAGCTGTGACTCATCGGTTGCAAGCTCGAGAAACAAATCCGCCAGCTCGTCTTCCACTTCGGCGATGCGTCGGGCCGGTTTGTCAATTTTGTTGATAACCACCACCGGAGCAAGACCAAGCTCTAGTGCTTTTGTCAGCACGAATTTTGTTTGCGGCATTGGCCCTTCTTGGGCATCAACAACCAGCAGCACGCCATCTGCCATATTGAGTGTTCGTTCGACTTCTCCGCTAAAATCAGCGTGTCCAGGTGTGTCGATGATATTAATCTTATAGTCACCGTAGTAGATGCTCGTCTGCTTGGCGGTAATAGTGATGCCGCGCTCATGCTCTTGGTCGCCGCTGTCCATAATGAGTGTTTGGTTCATTTCAGCCTGATTATCCCGAAATGTATTGCTCTGTTTTAATAACCCGTCGACAAGTGTTGTTTTACCGTGGTCGACGTGCGCTATGATAGCGATATTGCGAATATATAATGCGTCTTTCATAAAATAATGGTCTGCGTACGACAGACCTTCCTTATTAACAGTATACCACAGTCGACGGTGTATTTAAAGGGGTGCCATTAATTCCCCGACGCATCGAAGTAGTACGAGCAGTAAGTGGTGTTCGCAGATGAATCATACCTCCTAATATAGGGCTTACCGAGACAAGATAGGTTACCTGATACAGAAAATTCGAAAAAGACCGAATCAGGCCATGCAGAACCGCCAGGATAGTCGTTAATCTGAAAATAAACTCCTCGATATTTAATGCCATAATTAGTTGAGGTCCTTATTGCGCCCGAGGGCACGGTACCTATAGTGGTAAGCATAGTGACAAGACTGTCATTTGCCTGGCCCCATGAAGAGCCGTTCGCAGTATCAATCCCACATGAACCTGCTTGAAATCCGTTTGCCGCTGGGTATTCGCCTACTTTGCCCAAGCAATTTGTATTGGCAACAATAGGATACGTACCATTAAACGTGTGGTAAGTGTTCATAAGCTTAGCGGTATTACTGACATTTGTATAAACCTGTGCCATATATGCCCGTTCTTGCACACCCCGATATGCCACAACCACTACAGTGGATATGACACCAATAACAGTGATGACGACCAGTATCTCTACAACAGTAAAACCTAGTTTTTTATGCATAAGCTATACATCTACTATACTACGCATCGGGAAATACTATAAACTAAAGTAATTTGGTGGAGCACAGCAGACTTGAACTGCTCACCTCTTCCATGCCATGGAAGCGCTCTACCAGATGAGCTAGTGCCCCAGATATAAATAGTGTAGCAAAAATTACCTCTCGTGATAAGAGGTAATTTTCTGCTGTTACGCGCCCACCCGGGGCACTGGTGTGGTGTAAGATTTGTTTGTTTTTACGCTACGGGTACCCCGTATGCGTACCAGCATGAACATAGTATTATGCATATGCTAATAAAATGCAAGTCATTATTGCATACAGCTACTGCTAGTATTATCTGGATAAATGTGCTTAACTATACATGTTCAGAAACAAGTACACACGAGAAATGAAAATTAGTATCTACTATTCTTTCAGGACAAACGGAACTTTGGTCGATCTGACGGTAAAGTAATAAGAAAGAATAGTATGTCAAAAGCAAATCTATTTGTAGGCAGCCTTGCCTACGCAACCACTGACGACAGCTTGCAAGCATTTTTTGCAACCGTTGGTCCTGTTGCTAGCGCGCGTGTTATCACTGATCGTGATAGCGGTCGCAGCAAAGGTTTTGGTTTTGTCGAGTTCGAAAACGAAGATGACAACCAAAAAGCTATTGACCAGTTAAACGGCAAAGAGCTCGATGGCCGCACCATTGCAGTCAGCGTAGCTCGCCCTAAAGAAGATCGTCCACGTGGCGACTTCGGTGGTGGCAACGGCGGTTCATTCCGTCAGCGTAGCTGGTAATCACTTCCCCGTACCTGTAATAAACCTCGTCTTTGTGGCGGGGTTTATTCGTGTAGTTGTGCTTTGAACATGGTGTAGTATTCACCACGCAACTTCACAAGCTCGGTATGTGTCCCTGATTCAACAATTCTCCCCGCCTTCATCATATAGATCACGTCTGCTTTCTGGACAGTTGTCAATCGATGGCTAATCGTAATTACCGTGCGGTTTTTATCGGCAAACAAATGGTCGAATATACGCGCCTCAGCGAGCGCATCAATTGCACTGGTCGGTTCATCGAGAATAATAATTGGGCTATTTCGATAAAAGTTGCGGGCCAGTACAAGGCGTTGCCATTGTCCCCCAGATAAATCAGTGCCCGGGTTACCGTCATCGTCTTCAGCCCACTTATCAACAAAGGTGTCAGAACCTTGCGGAAGTCTGTCAACGAAACTCTTTGCCTCAGCGCGAACAAGTGCCTGCTGGAATCGATCTTCATCGTACGGACGAGAAACGTCCCCAAAAGCCACATTGTTGCGTGCGGTCGTAAACCAAAAGCTCAGATAATCTTGCTTCAACACACCCAACATGGCATGCCAAGAAGACAACTGTACCCCCGCTAGATTCTTACCGTCAAGAAATATCTTGCCCCTAGTCGGACGGTATATGCCAAGAATAAGTTTAATGAGAGTACTTTTTCCAGCGCCATTTTCGCCGACAATGGCTATATGCTGATTGGTCTCGATAGCAAAGCTAATATCGTTTAGTACGCGGGCTTTTGACTGCGGATACGTGAATGAGACGTGTTCGAGCCGTATCCGGCCAGGAACAGACTTCAATATAGTGCCAGCGCCAGTGTTTTTTGTAAGTTTCATGAATGCTTCATAGTCAAAAAGCGTCGCCAGATCCTCATCCATTCCGCTAAAGCGACTAATCACCTCGCGGGTGCCTGATAGCGTCTGCGAGACCATTTGCTGAGCATACAAAAACTGTCCTACCGCCTGGCGACGCGCAATAATCTCTAGTACCACGTATATCAGTGCTCCTACTTCTACAAAAGCTTCCAGCAGTTGCGCCAAAAGACGCTTACCAATATAGCTTCGCTCAAAATCAATACGCGTTTTTTCGTCTTGAGCGCGCAAATCGGCGTGCCAGTTTAGCATATATTTTACCAGTCCATAGATGCGTAGCTCGGCAATATTGCGCGACTGGAAGACACTCCATTTAATCTGACTCATCGTCCGACGCGTGACAACGTTTTCTTTCCAGTGTGCGCTCTGCATTCTCGAAAGCCTAAACTGGAAATACATGCTTGGTATAACAGCTGCGACAAGGAGAGGCGACATCCACCAAGCAACGGATGATACAGCGATGATGGCTACGACTGCACGCAAAATGCCACTCAGCATACTCGCGATATCGTCGAAAAATCGCGAAAAATAAAAGGCAAAATTTTGCGCTTTATCGAACAGATCTGCCGTTTCTTTGTCGTCATAATACCAGTACTCTAGCTCAACAAAATGACAGTATAGGCTGTCGGTAATTTCGGCGTCAATCTTATACTTGGCCAGCTCTCCAATATAGCGTGAAATACTGCCCCAGGCTGTCGATATAAGCCCAAGCATGGCTGTTATAAATACGTAGGTAAGTGCTGTTCGGCCGGCCGCAGCATCTCCTGAATACGCCGCCACAAGCGCTGTTGTTGTTGCAGCAGCAAAATAAGCTATCGTAATCGGCAGAATTGCCTCAATCACTGCGCCCACAAGTTTAAGTGCTACCGCAATGGGTGACGCCTTATAGGTCGTACGAGCAACACTCCAGAGCGCTGTCAAAACCTGCTTAGTTGACATTTTGCGTTTTGCCATAAAACTACGACCTACCTTACAAGCGGTGAGTTAAGCCACGGCAGATTAAGTCCGGCCCAACTGGCAAGCAAACCGTAGCCGTTGAGAAGCCACACGGTCACAACAACCGTCAGTGCTGTCAGACACCAAAATAAAGCTTTAATAAAAAATGGCTGCGAAACAAGCCACTTCTGCCAAGCATCATATTTTGTATGAACATAGTTATGAGCATCGCTTGCCCATTCAAATTCAGTCGCGAGAATAGATAATCCAATAAACACTACTACCCAACCGGGACCAGGGTAAGGAATCATAATGACACCCACAAGCAGAACGGCCCATCCGGAAAATCCAATGAGTATTTTACGAGTACTATTTGGCAGTTTTCGCATTTGCTCTTCCTCTTGCTACACCCGAAAATTGAAGAATGCCGGGCATTTTATAGTACTTTGGAATCACCTCACCGGCTAAAATAATCGCAAGCAAGACGGCAAATCCACACATAATAGAGGGTATGCCGGCTACTGTTTCTGGATTGACGATATTAACAAATGTAGTAGGAGTAATGAAAGCCAAATAGCCCACCATCAAAGCGCGCAGTGCGGCCGCTTGGTTAGGTTTGGCCTGTCGTTTGGCCATCATCCAGCAATAGACGGTGCCTACAATTAACCAGCCGTAGTAGTAAAGACCGTAGAGCGTCGATGTGCCAGGTGCGGTTTTGAATATGACGTAATTGCCGAGGCAAGCACTTGCCGTCAACCCATTACCAGCAAACATAAAAAAAGCAGCAAACATTCCAGCCATTGTATAGCCGATTGCTACTGCTACCGTATCACGCCTACCCGCTAGCCGGGTTGCCAAATGAAAGCCCAGTGGCGGTAGCATCGTGATCGCTATATAACCGAGTCTTGACCACGACAAACTATCGACGCCAAAACTTCCTTCACACACATTGTATTCAGCAAGCTGAAAGACAGCGAGAAAGAACAGGATCGAAACAGCAAGCTTTGTAATACTCGTCAATTTATAGCGCCATGTAACATAGGCAGCAAGACTAATTTCGATGGCAAATGTCGCCAACATCACTGGTGGCGAAAAGCAATAGAGTGTGTTTTTGTTTATATGTCGCATACACACAGTATACCAGCTACTCATAGAATACCGTTTTAAAAATTTAACTCTTTTCTGTTGACTCTGTTGCAGTACTTTATTATAGTTAGTGTGTATAGTACACTAACAGAAAGGATGCGTCATGTGTGAGCGTCAGCATGAAATCATAACAACTTTAGGGGTAAAACCGTCGATCGAACCAAAAGAAGAAATCGAACGGCGAACTCGTCAGCTTGCGGATTATCTACGCGAAAATAGTAAAGCAGGGTTTGTACTCGGTGTATCTGGCGGACAAGACTCTCTTCTCGTGGGACTTCTCGCACAACGAGCCGCAGTTCTCAGCAGAGCCGAAGGCTATACAGCACAATTTTGCGCAATGCTATTGCCATATGGCGACCAGAGTGACCGGCTTGACGCTGAATTGGCAATAAACGTCATTAAACCTGATCGAGTAATCGATTTTAATATAAAGCCAATGGTAGACGCATTCGCTACAACATACGATAGCGCAACTATGGAGAATCTGACTGATTTTCACAAAGGCAATGCCAAGGCTAGATCACGTATGGTAGCCCAATACGCCCTTGCTGGCATGCACAATATGTTGGTGCTTGGTACTGATCACGCAGCCGAAGCTTTGGTAGGCTTTTTTACAAAATT
Source organism: Candidatus Saccharibacteria bacterium (assembly GCA_016700015.1). Lineage (NCBI taxonomy): Bacteria > Candidatus Saccharimonadota > Candidatus Saccharimonadota bacterium. Next base: position 190,861 of record CP064995.1, on the reverse strand, counting down.
CGGTGATGGTGCAGCAGACGTAGCTCCAATTTCAACGCTTAACAAGCGCCAAGGGCGACAATTGTTAAGATATCTAGGGGTACCAGAAGTGTTTACTTCAAAAGCGCCAACCGCCGACCTGCTCGATGGCACTCCTTCACAGCCCGATGAGACTGAACTCGGACTAACCTACAGCAGTATTGACGATTACCTTGAGGGGAAAGAGATGGTAGACACAATAGCAACAGTGATCGAACGTAAATACGATGCGACCGCGCACAAACGAGAGAATCCAGTAGCGTTTTAGTAAACACACCTTTTCAAGCTGCATATTCTATTGTAGACTTAGTGTATGAAGTACAGCACGCCCTATATTCCCCCGACATTGACTGTTGATGTGGTAGTTTTTCAACTACTTGGTGATGAACTTGTAGTGTTGCTCACTCAGCGAAGTGATGATCCATTCCGTGGAGAATGGGCACTCCCAGGGGGTTACAACGCTGCGGGTAGTACAACGATTGAGGCTCTCTCTGTGGTTGTGAAACGCAAGACTGGTGTGGACCTCGATAATGACCTTGCCTACATCGAACAGCTGTACACCTTCGACACGGTCGCCCGTGATCCGCGCGGTCATGCGGTATCAGTAACCTACATGGGGTGTGGTCGCAATATTATTCCAAAATCCGCCGAGCAAATATCGACATTTTACCCGGTCGACAAACTTCCTAGCCTCGCCTATGATCCTGCAGAGATTATTCGATACGCGCGCGCACGACTGAGCGCGAAACTTACCTATACTAATGCCGTGTCAGGCTTGCTCGACAAAAAATTTACTCTGAGTCAGCTGCAAACTGCGTACGAAGCGGTTATAGGACGCGTACTTGATAAACGAAATTTTCGTAAAAAATTCCTAAGCCTTGGCCTGATCCATGAAACACCTGATATGTGGCGAGAGGGCGCACATCGACCAGCGAAACTCTACGCCTTCAATAATGAATCACTCGAAGTTCTCTCTCGTAGTTTTGATTAACAGCTAAGCGCACATGATACTTCACAAAGCATATCATGGTTGAGAGTGGTCTCGTAATCGTGCGGTTTTTCAAACACTCCTCGGTTTTTCATAACTGTCATCGCTGCCACGATTGAAGCAGTACTGTCGGTGTCGCCCCCCAGGTTGACCGCTTCGTAGACACTCGTCACGAATTCGCCATCGTGGGCTAAAAATGCACCATATGCCATTGCAAGAGTCTGCGACACAACAAAACCTCTTCCATCAGTATTACGAAGAATACTATCGGTATCGAAATAGAAATGCTCATTGAGGTAAGCAAGCTCGCTTGAGATGTCATTCGAGCGATCACCCAGTAGGTATTCATGATACTTTGCGCTTTCAAGCACAAAGCGCACAAAATCGTCTTGTTCATACGGCATGTGCATCAAGTAGCTCAGTACGTCGTGGTGAACTCTCGAAGCAACTTTCGCGGTGACATGATTATGGGTAAATGCCGTTAGTTGATCACAGTCACGGTAAGCTTCTACGCGATCAACACCACGTACTTCATGCCAATAGACGAGTGGGGCTAGCTTCATAATGACACCGTTTCCCTTGCCCTGGACTTCGCCACACTGCTCTGCCGCAATACCGCTCATATACCGCTCAACACTCCGGGTTGTTGAGCCGCCCCAGCCACGCTTTACCACCTGGCCTTTACGGATGACCTGTTCGGTCTCACCATAGGCCTGAACATGAAGATTGGCAATATCTCGTATATCAAACGCCCCAACACGGCTAAGACTACGCGCGACCACCAGACTTAGTTGTGTGTCGTCACTCCAGGTACCTGGCTGAAATTCACCTTGATAAAATGGGTTTTCTTTGCTTGGTAAAAGACGATCAATATGACCATAATGATCAGTGATGTATTTGGCGCTACGTGTCTCGACCGGTAGTCCCGCCGCATCACCATAGGCAATCGCAGGCAATAGCTGCTCACCTATTGCGCGCCACGAATTCATATACGACCCTCTCTCCTAAAGTTCTCCGCATCATCTGCAATCTTGCGCGCCTCAATCTGTCTCAATCGATCAAGCAAGCCATCAGGCAGGAGTGTCGACGATGTTGCTACGCGAGCCAGCCCTTCGCGTACCGAATAGGTACGCTTGCCAGTAAGCTCAACCCATTCACCACCAAATGGCGAAAGTCCGGGTACCGTGGGATGGACAATGCGCATCCAGTTAATCTTTTCACGTACGTCACCAGGGTCCCCCGGGTTATCACGCGTCCAGTCAATTACCGTACAGTTTCGAATATCAAAGAAGGAATCCTGCACCATCTTAACCCACTCTTCAGGAAGCATGCGCTCGAGAACATAGCGATACATTGCAAGCTTGTCACCGTGACCGAACATGAGTACTCTTCCGCTCGGGTATTCTCGGTGCATAGTGCCATTGATATCACGAATCTGTAAGTAAGAATCCATTTGACTCTCCCCGCCATCCAGCCGAGCATAGAGTGGGTTCTCCTTCTTGTTACGATAGGTCTCTGGGTAAAAGCGTTTTTGATCAGCCTTCGATAACTTACCATAGAGGCCCCAGTCACGCTCAATAATCCGATCTTCTGGGGTAAATTGCACCTCTTCGTCTCCCGCCGCATAACATGCCGTCTCAAACGTGCGCATAAATGGCGAGACATATATAACGTCAAAACTTGCGAGTGAACCAATATGGTGCCGAATCCAATCACCCGCAATTTTTGCCTGCTCGATCCCAAGTGGTGATAGACGTTGCTCCCAGTCAGGACGATTCATAATCTCTGCGGCAACCACTGGATCAAGGTCGGGCAGCAACTCCTTTTGGACTACATTTGCCTCTGATTGTCCGTGCCGGACCTGAACAAGACGCCTAGGCATTGTCATGGCAGTGATTACTCCTATCTATGCCAACATCATAACGTATTTCACCATATTTGTAAATAGTGTTGACAAAACAATAACTCTACGTTAGACTGAGAATAGTTAGTGTATTACGTACAATAAGTACAGAAAGGGCATATTATGAAGCAGCTACTTACCATCACACGCATTAGTGCAAAGCGCGATCTTGCGGAAAGCCTATTAGTCGGAGTAGTGCTCACCACGCTCTCCTATTGCGTGGCAATCGCGGCACAATGGATTACCAATCTTAACTGGCTTGAGGTATTCGCCGTCTTTACGTCGTATGCAAGCACCTACTTATGCGTGAAGGAGCGGCGAGCGAACTATCCCATCGGAGCAGTCAGTACGGCCGCCTACGCTGTTCTCTTTCTCCAGAGCGGATTGCTGTCCAGCGCCATCCTCAACGCGTATCTCACACCAACCCTTATTTACGGTTGGATTCGCTGGCGTAAGGACATAGATACCCGCCGTGTTAGCCATGTACAATTACGGTGGATCCCAGTATATTTATTAGTCTCACTTCTTGGGTATACTGGCGCCGCGCTCATCAGTCAGCGACTTGGCGGTGCGATGGCGTGGACAGACGCAATGGTGCTAGCTGCGACAATTCTCGCTCAGTTCCTCCTCGACAATAAGAAGCTCGAAAACTGGATTGTCTGGGCAGTCGTCAATGTATTCGCTATCTATACCTATGCCACCACCGGCTTGCCACTTGTGGCGCTTCAATACGTACTTTTTCTCGCCAACACCGTCTATGGCTATGTGGTATGGCATCGGAGCAAGCAGATGAGCGACGCGCTAGATGCTCCCACCACCAAAGCACTCAAGGAGGCATAGCATGATACCATTTATTGTCACAATCATTGGCGCCGAATCAACTGGCAAAACCTGCCTGTCACGAGAACTTGCACAGCAGTTAAGCGCCAACTGGGTCCCAGAGTTTGCGCGAAGTTACCTAGAAACGACAGATGGACAAGTGACCCCTAAGTCAATGAAGGCGATCTGGTGGGGGCAGCGCGCACTTCAGCATGAAGCTCGACGTTCACTACAAAGCATCGTTATACAGGATACCGACCTTTACGCTACTGTAGGCTATTGGCAGCTGCCACACGTGAGACCAGTAATTCGCGACTGCCCCAAGCTCCTGGAACAAGATGCGGCAAGCCTCAAGTCAAACCTATACCTCATCACAAAAAGCAACATACCGTTTGAACCAGACCCTTTGCGCTATGGCGGTGACACACGAGAAAGCCACGACGACTACTGGATTGATCTGTGTGAGCGATACCAACTTCCCTACGCTGTCGTCGAATCAGCGGCGCGAAACGAAAGACTCAGCGAAGCAATTAGTCTTATTAGAGAAAGGAGCACTTAGCCATGCGTGGACTTGTGATCGGCAAATTCTATCCACCACACCTCGGCCATAATTTCTTAATCAATACCGCGCTCAAGGATTGTAATGACGTCGACGTACTTGTTGTCGACAACCCGGCGTATAACATTGCAGCCGAGTTGCGTCGCGCATGGCTACAGGCCCATCATCCATCTGCCCATGTTATGATTATCCCCGATATCAACAACGATGATGATTCGGTCGCTTGGGCAGCACATACGATGCAGTTTTTAGGCTACAAGCCAGATGTCGTCTACAGCTCTGAGGACTATGGTGGGCCATGGGCGCATTACATGGGTGCTCGAAGTGTTGTTGTCGACAAAGCTCGAGAGACCGTACCAATTTCTGGAACAAAGGTACGCGCCAATCTGCTAGAATCCTGGCAGTATCTTAGTGATGAAGTCCGGGCTGGGCTTTGCCTTCGTATTGTTGTTGTCGGCGCCGAATCAACCGGCACTACCACGCTCGCGCGCGATCTTGCAGAAGCGCTACACGTACCCTGGGTGCCCGAAATTGGTCGCTACTACACTGAATCAATTCTCACTTGCGGAGCCGATTGGCAAAATGATGATTTCTATCGGATCGGACGACTCCAGCAAGCTTACGAAAGAGAGATCGCCGCTCGCAGCAAGGGTGTGATTGTGTGTGACACCAACGCGGTTGCGACCCAACTATGGCAGCGACGGTACCTAGGTAAAACAACGAGCATAATGCGGCAAATAGCCGCCCGTGATAAAGCCGACCTCTATATTATCACTGGGGATGAAATACCGTTCGTGCAAGACGGTATCCGTGACGGTGAGCATATTCGGCATGAAATGCACCGATGGTTTACGACGTATATTGCAAAGCTTCGTGTTCCCTGCCTTGTTGTTCGGGGGTCACATTCAGAACGGTTAGCAAAATCGCTTACTGCTGCCAAGAAAATGATAAAACAGGGTCAAATAATTCACTAAAAGATAGATTATAAATTAATTACAAATTTTATATAAATAGTGTTGCTTTTACACTTACTATACTATATGCTATATACAGATAGTGTGATAACAACATTATCAAAGGAGTTACTATGAACGCAGTGAATAAATTACCTAGGACATATAGCGAAGTTATCGCCATAAATGTTGATATACAGAATGATTTTGCTCTGCCCTCTGGCGCCCTATCTGTCAACGGAGGTGAAGATATTGTAAATCCTGCGAATAGCACCAACAAATTCGTACGTGAGAATAGTGGACAAGTTATTTTTACTCAAGATTGGCATAGGCCCGATAATAAAAAACACTTTGAAAAATGGCCCGTTCACTGTGTGCAGCACAAAGCTGGTGCAGCACTACACGACAACCTCGATGTAGTTGCAGATGATACGATCGCCCAGAAAGGCATGTACCTAGAGGATGATGGCTATTCGGGCTGGGGGGCCGAACTCCAAACGGGCGCATTGTTTCATGCCTTATCACACCTCCATAGAAGCGAACGCACTGTCGGACGCGCCATTGGTATCTTGGCACGCCAGGCCGCCGAGAAAGGCGATCGAATTGCCGTGCTCATACAAGGACTAGCGACTGACTACTGCGATAGAGCGACCGTCGTCGATGCACTTAACAACACGTCACAAGAAATAGTTGATGTTTACGTAGTCACCGATGCAATGAAGGCCGTGAATATTCACCCTGAAGATGGAGCGCGTGCGCTTGCCGAAATGCTAGCCGCAGGTGCTCACCCGATTACAAGTCAAGAAATTGTTGATGGCAGCATTGTCATTGACCGTGGACGACTGGAGCGCTAGTAATGGAAAACTTACTCAATCTCCAAGACCAATACAAATTTCCTATGGGACAGTTTATCCATGAGCAGGAGCCAGATGCCGAGGTAACATTTCGTATGACAAATCGTAAGGCTCGAAAAGGCATGCGAATTGCAAATCTTGTTTCGGTGCGGGAACTACAAGAATACTACGACGAATTACGCAAACTTCGCTATACACCTGAAGAACTTGCAATGCTTGAGAAACAACAAGGCAAAAACTACTCGACAGAATACCTTGGCTATTTAGCCGCGTTTCGCCTACCCGAGATACGCGTCAGTATTGATTCAGATACCGACGATCTCACCGCAGAAACAACCGGGCCCTGGAACGATGTGTCGCAGTGGGAAATCCCGATGCTCCAAGCTATCCCTGAGCTATACTATCCCCGACTGCTCGACAAAAACTATACTACCCTCACCGAATGGTGTCGTGAAGGCAATCGGCGTGGCGATGAATTTATTGGTCTCATGAAAACACACGATATAAAATTTGCCGAATTTGGCACGAGGCGTCGCGCATCGAGTCACTGGCAAGACCATATGGTAGAGCGTTTTGTTAGTGAGTGCCCCGAGCAGTTCATCGGCACTTCAAATCCGTGGCTTGCAGCAAAATATAACGTGCCTGCCATAGGTACGAATGCCCATGAGCTCAGTATGGTGTTCGCCGCCCTCGAAGAACAGCGCGGCGGCAACCCACTTGATGGTCAAACGAGGGTGATCCAGGAATGGCTCGACCGATTTCCCTCGATGCCCGTAGCACTCATCGATACATTCACCAGTGACGTCACACTGCACGACATGACTCGCGACCTGTTTGAGCGAGTCGAAAGTTTTCGTATTGATTCGGGTGTGGAAGAAATAATCGGGGCGAAAGTGATCCGACAGCTACTACGGCTAGGTATTGATCCAAAGACAAAATCGCTCATGTTTACCAATAGCCTTACCGGCAAGCGCGCTGTCGAGCTAAAGCATCATTTTGAAGGCGAGATTGGCGTAGCGTTCGGAATTGGCGGCGGCACTACCAATAATATGTCATACACTCCGAGTCTTAATATCGTTAGTAAAGCAGTAGCCGTAAATGGATACGGCACTGTTAAGCTAAGTGATGACGAAGGAAAACATATGGGTAACCTGAGCGACGTGGCGCGCTACCAAAGACTACGTCAAGAGAGATTGCAGCAACCCGCTCAAACTGAAGATGTATCCGCCCCCTGTTAGGAATATTGTAAAATATTATATATTATGGTATAAGAAATATTATGACAGTGCAATTAGAACTTACTCCTGCAGGCTTGTATTTTCCCGACACGGCAGGAATCGCCATACCCACTGCCGAGGAAACGGCGAGATTTAAGCTTGGGGGCCTGATTGTTGACACGGAAGGCAGGCCCCTACATCCAGAATTTCTCACTCTGCTCGGCGAGCGTGGGGCACGATTTGGTAAAGGCGAATTCTATCGGTGGGGGCCCAATTACACAGTAGATCCCGTTATTATTGCGACAGAATACGGCAAGAATGGACGCGTGGCGGACGACCGAGTACTGACTATTATACGTAAGAGTAATGGAAAACGTGCGCTTCCCGGCGGGTTTGTCGACCTTGTTGACGGTGTCTATGAAAACAAGCATAGTGCTGCTGTGCGAGAAGCGCTGGAAGAGACGTCGGTTAACATAGCGAGGGATAGATGGGAAATACTCTACGACGAGTTTGTGAGGGACGACCGAGAGACAGCCAACGCCTGGCCACATACTACTGCTTTTCTCTTCCGTCATCCAGAATTTTCACCGGCAGTTGCGGGAGATGACGCGGTGCCAGGTTCCGCCGAGTGGTTACGCTTTGATGAGCTAGACATGAAACATTTACATGGCTCGCATGCAAGACTCATACAACTCGGCTTTGAGGCGGTGTGGGCTTCGCGTGCACCCCAGGTCTAGTGAAGCGTTTGGATGAACTCTCTTACTTTCGCAAACGGCTTCATTTGTGTTGCATAGGTGTGTTCGTTTTCTTCTTGGGACATTTCGGCACGAGTAATAGTACGTCCTTCGTTGATGAAAAAGCGATCGAAACCAAATCCATTATTCCCTCGAGGCGCATCGCTGATCGTGCCGCGCAGTTCACTATCGAAAAATTCCATACGCTCGCCATCATAATACCCGAATGTGCAGCGTATTGTAGCTGATCGATCCGAAAACCCATCGAGCATTCGACAGCACACTTCGTCGCCAGCGTATTCGACAAACCACTTTATGTAGGGGCCAGGCAAACTACCTAGTGCATTGAATACCAAGCTTACATCTTCTACTAGCACTGGACAATTCATAACATCGTAAGCTTGCAGCAATTTATGCGCCACAATTGTGTGCAGATCAGTCGACTGCAGCTCGTCAAGATCAAGCCTTTGATGCTTCAGTTCAACATTAAGCTGACGCGACAAATAGTCGGCTTTTGATTGATTTCCCGTTATGAATACCGGTAGCTTTGTCACCGTAGCATTCCTAAAAGTCCAGCTTCATCAATGACTTGCACACCGTACTGCTTGGCCTTGGCAAGTTTACTTGAACCGACTTTACCACCAGCGACAAGGTAATTTGTGTCTTTCGCTACCGCAGTCTGAAATGTACCGCCATGCTCACGTATTCGATCAGCTGCTTCATCACGGCTCATTGACTGTAAAGTACCGGTAATCACAAAATTTTTGCCGACGAGTTGGCCAGATTTTTGCGTGTAATGAGGTGCGACTCCTACTTCAACAAACTTGTGAAGCATACGCATATTGTCTTCATCGGCAAACCAGGCAGCTATGCTTTCGGCGACCACCTTCCCTACTCCAGCCACTGTTTCAAGTTCATCTATCGTCGCACTGCTAAGCGCGTCGAGATGTTGAAAACGGCCGGCAAGATCATTCGCCGTTTGCACGCCGACATGCCTGATACCAAGACCATAGATAAATCGTTCGAGCGGCGGATTGGTTTTGGTCGTGATGGCATCGATCAGCTTAGTTGCGGAAATATCGGCAAACCGCTCAAGAGAAAGCAGTTGTGTTTTAGTGAGTGTGTATATATCCGCTAAGTCCGCTACCAAACCGGCGTCAACAAGTGCCGCGACATTTTTCTCACCGAGCGTGTCGATGTCGAGTGCACTTTTGCTGGCAAAATGCTCGAGTGCGCGTTTTAGTATAATCGGACCAGTCAATCCTTTTACCCGGTACACAACTTCGCCGCTTGGGCGTTCAAATACAAGCTCAGGGTATTGCCGTGCTAGCTCTGCTTTATAGTCAATTTTATGTGTGTCAGCAGGGCGAAGTTCACTGATGACTCGCTCAACCTGCGGAATAATATCGCCGGCTTTAAATATAACCACCGTGTCGCCACGCCTAACATCGAGCCTGGCAATTTCGTCAGCATTGTGAAGACTTGCGTGCTGCACCGTGGTACCAGCCACTTGTACAGGGTCGAATACCGCGACTGGTGTCGCCGCTCCAGTCCGACCAATCGATATGACGATATCTTTCACTATTGTTGTGGCCTGTTCGGCTGCATATTTATACGCAACCGCAGCCCTTGGCTGTTTACCAACAATACCGAGCGCTTCATATTGACTTCGATCATTGACTTTAATCACCAGTCCGTCGGTATTATACGGCAGGTCGTTCCGTCGCTCGGCCCAATCATCGACAAAATGCATGACACCATCGAGCGACGTAAATACGGTTGCCTGTGAGTTGCGCGTGATACCGAGCGCTGTCATTACCTCATAGGCATACCGATTGGTGGGAATTTCAGCGGGCTGATCGCGATAAACATCGTAACCACGAAAGGCTAGCTTGCGACTTGCAACAAGCGAAGGGTCGAGCTGACGGATGGTGCCAGCAGCTAGATTGCGTGGATTTGCATAAGCCGGTTTACCTTGAAGCTCCATTTCACGATTCAGCTGCACAAAATCTTTTTTATACATGACCACTTCACCGCGTATTTCAGTTCTCCCCTTAAGAAAGAGCTCAAACCCAGCTGTAGTGCGAAGTCTCAATGGCACATTACGAATCGTACGTATATTTGCCGTTACATCTTCACCAACAAAGCTATCGCCTCTCGTCAGGGCCTGTTGCAAAATGCCGTCCTGGTAAATTAGCGCACAGGCAAGGCCATCCATTTTGATATCGGCAAAAAATTCATGAGCCGAACCGGGTGTCAATTTCTCCATGCGATTCACCCATGCTACCACTTCGTCACGGTCGAATACGTCGTTCAAACTAAGCATGCGACGTGAATGAGCAACCTTTTGAAAGCCTTCAAGCAGCTTACCGCCAACACGCTGCGTCGGACTATCAATAGTTATAAGCGCGGGATGTTTACTTTCGAGTTGTTTGAGTTCTTGAAAAAGCGCGTCATAGACAGCGTCCGAAACACTAGGAGCATCAAGCACATTATACTCATAGCTATATTGATTGAGCAGATTTTTTAGTTCCTTCAGTCGGCTTTCAGGCTGGCTTGGTATCGTCATCGACAATCCCCCTATAAAGTAAGTAAACGTAACTAGCGTACCATACCGTGCTGGTTGCGCCCACGACGGCAGCACCGAGTGGCACAAGCGGTAGACTCTCAAGTTGTGACCACGCGTGTTTTAAAAGCATATCAATCAGGATGAGTGGAATAAGCACAATACACCAAAGTGCAACTATTACTAGTAGCCCCCAGAGCATGCGATACAGAATACGCAACCTGCGACCGACTACAAGATCGCCAGCGATCTTCAATGCGCGTAGAGGATACATACCGGGAAGAGTTGTAATAACTAATGCAAGAAGGGAGCTAGTTACCCAGTAAAGCGTCAAGACCCCGACGCTCGTCGCTAAAATCCAAAAAAGCATTGATCCAAAGCCTTCGCTTAGTACCCCTGCCGACGTGAGAGCACCATAGGCCAATGCGATGAGACCAATCGGTAGTAACTGAACCACAATAACTCCGCCAACAAGAACAGTTGAAACAAGGGGAGCTGCAGAATTATAGAGTCCGTCGCGAAGCCTTGGTCGGCGCCCAATCAAGAACTCACGAAGTAGCCATACGGTCGAGAGCCACACAAGCAACAGCATAAGCCCGAGGTAGATTTGTTGATCAGTAGACAAGACATCTGGGTTTGCGATAAAACTTGATACAAGCAGTAGGCCCGCCTCTTTCACCTTACCGAGCCCTCCGCTGAATAAATCCTCAGAAGACTCCTTAAGCAGACCGCCAATAGTGTCATATGTATCTTGACCCGTCACCCCTCCTAGCAGCACAAGTGCGGCAGCATAGAGTAGGATGAGATAGATGAATGTGCGCCTATAGACGTGGAGGATACGATAGACATACAATGTGAATGCCGTGTATCCGGGGAGTACGAGCACACGCTGATAATCGCGACGCCGAGTTAAGCGAAAACTTCGGTGTGGTCGACGATTCATGAACATGCGTACTTTTTGACGACGTTTTTTTACATATTTTGACGCGCGCGCTAAATGCGCAGCTATGTACGCTCGGTTAGTTGCTTTCTTTGTCAGTTTTTTCTTTACCATCTCCGTTTATTATAACCTACCTCCTAGCTTGCCACTACCAACTAAAAAACGAGGGCTAGGCCTCGTTTTTTAGTTGGTGCGCAGAGCGGGGATCGAACCCGCACGCCTTTTGGGCACGACATTTTAAGTGTCGCTTGTCTACCTATTCCAACATCTGCGCATATCGTCGCTTTTTATTGCGCCCCCTATGGGTTGGTTGCAAGCTGTGACAGTTTGGGCACAAAATCCGAAGATTCTCTAGTCGATTATCAGAATGGATGCCGTTTATATGGTCTAGCTCTACAGGAATTCTACCATCAATTGACCGCTCTTCCCAGCCACAAATCTCGCATTTTGGTTTTTTAGCTCTTCCCGAAATAATAGTCTCTTGAGCTTAAAGCTTTGATAGTCACTATTCTCAACGAGAAGTTCATGCAAATGGTCTAATGTTCTTGCCCCAAGACGCAAACCAGCGCTCCAGCCCTGGCCCGTAAAATGCGATGTCGACAGGCCAAGTTCTGATATCCTCTTGTTTACTTGGGCATAGTTACCGTCAGCCGGGACTAACGACAAGTCAATAAGTACCCCTCGAATACTTTTATTTTCATCACTGCTTTTACTATTTTTTATCATCCCATGACCTACGTTTTGGCATGTATCTATTGTATGTGGTTGCGTTTACCATTTCAATGGCATTTGGGTACCCAAATATTGACATTCATAAAACAAAATAATCCCAAAGTTTGAGATTATTTTGGAGGCACGTATGGGAGTTGCACCCATCTAAAAGGTTTTGCAGACCTCCGCGTAACTGCTCCGCCAACGCGCCGTGCTCCTTATTATATCATGCTAGCTCATCTGTTATTTACAAAAAGTGTGTTATCGACTATAATCTTGCAAGTACACAAAACTCCGATGGTACGTTCATACAATTCATATACACTGGTGGCGACTGCGTGAAACGCAAATAGTAGTAGACGCCCGTCTACCGATTCCGCCGCTAAGACAATATGTCCAAGGACGACATAAAACTCCGATGGTACGTTCTCATAATTCATATGCACTGGTGGCGAAATTGGTAGACGCGTCAGCTTGAGGGGCTGGTGATCATTGCGATCGTGGAAGTTCAAGTCTTCTCCAGTGCACCAAAAAGCGATTTTTCGGGAAATTGTCGCCTACCAGGGCGATTTTTTCTTTGGTCGCGCGCAGCGCGAACCAAATGTTTTCTTGGGGGGAAATGGGAAATTGGTCGTTGCTGGCAACGACTTTTTTGTTTTTTAAGAGCAGGTTCAATCCGTCGATTCTGCGTAAACTCTCGCGCAAGGCTTGGTGTGGGGTGTTTTCGTCAACTTTACAGAGTGAAATTGCTGTTTTGACCCACTCGCGCATAGGTTCAATCCAAAAGTCAGCGCGAGCGGCGATTTGTTCCACTTTGCTTTCTAGCGACTTTTTCTCAGACATAATTTCGGCGCGTCTTTCGCGGTATTCATCCTGCTCAATATCGCCGTCCATATAGACGTCAAAAAGTCGCTGACTCTTGCCGGCCAGTTCGTCCAGTCGGGCGCGGTGCGTAGCAATTAATCTAGCGCTGTCGGCTTGGACGACTTGTGCGTCCTGGTCCAGTTTGGCGAGCATAAACGCGCCCATATCTTTCGGCATAGCAAATGACCGCGCAATTGGTACGAGTTGGCTTGCCAGCGCGTATTCGCGCAGTTCCGGCTCGCGGCACGTGACTTTTTTGCTTTTGTGCGTACATCGGTAATAGGTGTACTCATGGACATTGCCGTTTTTCTGTCGCTTTATCTTGTGCGAGCCAGTAACAAAACAATCGCAGTTCGCACAGCGAAAAAGCATTGTCAGCGGTTGCGGACTGGTGGCGCGTTTTTGCGCCCGCGAGCGGCGCAATAGCACAGCCTGTACGCGGTCAAACAATGCTTTGTCCACTATCAGGGTATGCTTACCCTCGTATACTTCGCCAGCGTAGCGAAAATGCCCATAATAAAAGATATTCGAGAGCATATGTTTGACTTTTGTTTCGTGCCAGCGTTTACCGCCCGCCGACTTCGGGTCATTTTTGGTTTTGCGGCGACCTTTGGTCGCCACACCGTTAGCAAACAAAAAATCCGCGATGTCTCCGCATGTCTTGTCGCCTTTAGCGTACAGTTCAAAACATCGGCGCACCAGCGGCGCGGTTTTTTTGTTTCTAGCCACCGTCTTTGTCCGCACATCGTTGTAATAGCCGAATGGTACGATACTTGGATAATGACCATCACGAACTTTTTGCCGCAAACCTCGTTTTGTGTTTACTGACAAATTGTCCACGTACTGTTTAGAGCTGTTGAACTCGTTAGCCAGCATATATTTGCCTTGTGGTGTGTTTTCAAACCAAAAATGCGGAAACTTTAGGTCTTGCAGGACGTTTACGTCCAGCATGTAAATAATCCGTCCGCTATCTATTGAGTTGCGCGACAATCTGTCGGGCAACCATGCCAAAATACCGTTTGCCTCACCGTTTTCTATGCGCTCCAGCATTTTGTTGAGTTTGGGGCGACCTGGCGTTTTCGCCGTTTGCTTTTCTATGATGACATCAGCGATATACAAGCCCATGCGCTTAGCAAACTCCTTGAGTTCCACTATCTGCGCCGCGATAGATAAGATTTGTTTGTCCTCTGTATCCGTAGACTTACGCACATAGATGAAATACACCAATCGTTGCGCTATTTGTTGTAGTTGCATATACCCTCCCAACTTAAAAGGCTACTCCGCTTGGAAAACAATTCAGCATACGCCAAATAGTTGCGAAGTAGCCGTTTAAGCACAAAACAGCATATGCCTTGAATTGTTTTCCACTTTCTATGGTAGCACAACGCGGAGCGTGTCGGCTATGCCAACCTAAAAAACAAAAAACCACGCCGCAGGCGTGGCATCTTCCCATTTCCCCCCAAGAAAACATTTGGTTCGCGCTGCGCGCGACCAAAGAAAAAATCGCCCTGGTAGGCGACAATTTCCCGAAAAATCGCTTTTTGGTGCACTTTTACACGCAAGTCCGAACCTATTTTGAGCAAAATGGCTGACAAATGCAAGCCCCGTCGCCTAGCACAGCAAAGCTGTGCTGCGCCCCGCTCAGAAAACCCTTTGCATATTTTTTTGAGATTTCCCCCGCCGAGATTTTTTTGGAAAAGGAAAAGGGTGTTTCTGGTCGGGTCTCTGTCGCTATGCGACAGGGGTTATAATATGTTATAATTACATCTATGAGTAAGATAGAAACCGTTATTTTCGACGCGGGCGGCGTTCTGCACGAGAGTAACTCAGCAGTTACGGAGGATTTAGCTAATGAGCTTGGTTTGAGCAAGGAAACACTTGCTCAAATTTGGGCAGAGCAAATTCCTTTACTTGGTTCAGGTAAAATTGACGAAACAGAGTTTTGGCAACAAGTCAGCGAGAAACACGGATTAAGGCAAGTCGGAGTAGATGAAAACTTGTTAGGGCGCGCATTTATAGAACAGCTCGTGCCGTTCGCAGAGGTTCGGACTATTGTCAAAGACTTGGGCGAACTCGGCATTAAGACGGCAGTGTTGTCTAACACCATTGAGCCACACGCAAAAGCACTACGAGAAGCAGGCTTGTATGATGATTTTGGTATCGTCTTGTTGTCGCACGAGATAGGCCTGCGCAAACCCCACAAAGACATTTATGAGTATGCCCTTGAAACTCTTGGGGCGAAAGCCGATCAAACTATATTTATTGATGATGACCCCGAAAACGCCCAAGCCGCCACATCTGTCGGTATGCACGGTATAACTTTTACAAGCCCCGACCAATTAAGAGAGAGATTAAAAGAACTTATACCTGAACTTTAGTGTCAAGATATGGCTTGAGCCTATCTTTTAGTGGTTCAACTACTTCGTTTGAGTTAAGGAATTCATCAATAGCAAACATTTTCCAGCCCTGTCCCTCATCGCCGAAAACTATGTTATCAACATCGTTGTCCGATATTTCTGCAACCATAAAATATGCGTTTAATCTCTCGTCGTGCATAGCTGGAAAAACCCTTTCCCAGATTATTTGTTCTGGTTTAAGCGTAATTCCCAGTTCTTCATCAACCTCGCGAATTACACATTCCGCTGGGGTTTCGTTTTCTTCTCTTGCGCCACCGGGAAAATCCCACAAGCCAGCATAGCGTAAACCAGGTTTGTCATCGCGCTGTATCATTAGTAGTTTGCCGTTGTTTATTAGGGCAATTTTCACTCCGATAAAATCTATCATACCTCCATTATACAACTGTTCATCTGCTTTTACGCTTCACTGGCGAAGTGTGTCGGCTATGCCGACCGAGCCACGCCGCCTGTCTGCCAAAGGCAGACGCGACCCGACCAGAAACACCCTTTTCCTTTTCCAAAAAAATCTCGGCGGGGGAAATCTCAAAAAAATATGCAAAGGGTTTTCTGAGCGGGGCGCAGCACAGCTTTGCTGTGCTAGGCGACGGGGCTTGCATTTGTCAGCCATTTTGCTCAAAATAGGTTCGGACTTGCGTGTAAAAGTGCACCACGCTATAAAGATGAGTTTCGGCTCATCTTTTTAGGTTTATTAAGGCTTTGGCACGAACTTCCAGCGTGTTTTGCCTTCGGCAAAATTGTGGATGTATCGCTTCGCTCCTCCGCTGGCTTGGCGAAAAAGAGCTTGCTCTTTCTCACCAAGCGGCGCTTCGCCAAGTCTTCTCCAGTGCACCACGCTATAAAGATGAGTTTCGGCTCATCCTTTTAGGTTGGATTAAGGCCCTGGTAAGAACTTTCGGTTGGTCAAATTGCCAATTGTATACCTAATTCAGGAATTCCCTAGCCAGACACAAATCTCATTATGGCGTTTTGTATAAATTCTTTTCATTGACAGTCCAGTACTGGACATTGGCATAACGGTCAGACTCTGTAGTGAGTATGGTGCCTTTGTTGACAGCTTTCACATTCAGATTAGCAATATATTCTAAGACAGGCTGATATAGTCCTAGCGCAGGGGCATCTTCTTGCCATTGACGGGCGAACTGTTTATACTTGGCGCTGCGCAGTTCTGGCTCGAGCCGAGAACGGGCACTTGCCAAACTTGCATCTGCCGCCTTGCTCGCATAGCCAGAGAAGTTATAGCCACTCTGCCCCACCTGTGATGAATGCCAATAAGCATAGACATCTGGGTCGCCGCCAATCGCTAGTTCATAAAGAAGCATGTCAAAGTTTCGCGCTTTTAATACATCCTGAACAAATGTCGAAGTAACTGTCGATACGTCAACAATCTTTTTATTTACCTTTACCCCCAAGGTCTGCCACTGCCTTGTCAATACATCAATCGATTTTTCGTATTCGGGATTTTTCGTAGTGGTAATAGTGAATTCGAGTATTTTACCGTCTTTTGCGCGGTTGCTTCCACTGACAACCCAGCCGGCTTCATCTAGTAGAGCTTTCGCCTTCGTCGTGTCAATCGACGACAGTTTCGGGAAATCACCTTCGGTTAGTTGACTTTCAATAACTGGCGTGTCAAGCGGGAGAACACCTCCACCTATAACCTTGCGCAATGAAATGGTATCAGTCCCAATCTGTAAAGCTTTGCGTACCTTACTATCTTTTAGTATGGGATTGTTCACATTAAAGAGTATGTATACACCGCTATAGAGTGCTTGCGCAGTCATTGTATAGCGTGCAGTATCTACCTGCGAAAGAGACGTAACAGAAACACCGCTTGCGCCACTTAGCTCTCCAGCCTTAAGCGCACTCAGCAGTGCATCTTCCGTGGGGTAAGCATGGAGTTCAAATCGATCAAGTTTCGGTATGCCAGCATAATATCGATCATTCGCCACAAGGTGGACAACTTTGTGCTTACTGACCGCATCGGCAGCTTGTAATAGCCGAAAACTAAATGGACCGCTCCCCACTGGTGAACGACTATAGGGGCTTTCTCGTAGCGCACCCGGGGCAACGCCCCGCAAGATGTGCTCGGGTAATATTGGGAATGTTAACGCATGAGGAAAAGCCGCATAGGTAGCGGGAAGCGTAAACTGGACCGTGGTATTCGTAGGCGCGGTAACAGACACGTCAAGCCAATTGATCCGCAGCGGCGAGCGAGTTGCCGGATTTTTTATAAGGTTGATTGTAAATACAATGTCCTTAGCCGTCAAAGCTGCACCATCATGCCACTTTACGTCGTCACGGAGAGTGATGGTGTAGACTTTGCCGCTTTGATCAGCGGTGAGAGTCTTAGCGAGATCTTGGTGAATACTCCCAGTTTCGTCATAGTTGTAGAGCGACGAAAAAACAAGGCGCGCCACTGATGCTTCCGAAGGTGTACTTACAAAAAGGGGGTTCATGGTATCGATCTGCCCCAAAACACCTTCAACATACGTACCACCCGCGACAGGCGTGCTGCGCATAAAATGAGTCTGGCCCCAAATGAGCTGAAAACCTGTGGTTGCAATAATTACTCCGACTACTAGCAGCCATGTTGTAATCTCTCTTGTGACGAGCCGAATGTTATCGATACGACGCACGATAAAACGATGTGCGTGGCGCTGTGTGGCACCTTCGGCTTTTTTCATACGCCGCGCAAGCTGTTTGTGATTCAGCCTTATATGTCTAAATTGGTTCCACCCACGTTTTTCTTCCACACATGTATCCTATTTTAAGTTGGGTAGTACTAGCCCGGCGAGAATAGAGAGCACAAACGTAATCGCAAGAAAAATCGTTAGTTCAAATAAATTCTTATCGAGTCCACGCCGTGTGGTGTATAGCTCGCTTGAGCCACCAAATCCAGCACCAAGGCTTGCTCCACGTTGCTGTAACAGGATGGCAATTATCATCAAAAGAGCCGATCCAACAGTAATTGTCTGAAGTATACTGTCTATATTCACGATTTCTCCTCTCGCACGCGCACATACTCTAATTCAAGCGCGCTACTAACTATATAGTTTACCAAACTTAGCACCAAACCAGTAAGAACCGAGTGCCAAAATGTCATCGTTAGCCCCGGGGCAAGCTTGAGAGAAATATACACCATAAGACCATTAACAATAATCGTGAAGAGCCCGAGCGTGACGAGAATTGCCGGCAAAGCCAATATAATGGCAGCTGGCTTTAATACCGCGTTAACTACTGAGAAAATAAGCCCTGCCAGCAAAAAGACTGCTGCTCCTTGATCAATTTGCGCGTTGCTGTATCCAGTCCCAAAAATCCTGACCGCCACCCATAGGCCAAATGAATTGAGCATCCATCGGATCACAAACGTAAGTAACTGGCGTTTCATTATTGATTTCAGTATAGCGTCTTACTAGAGATTTGTCGACAGCGAACCGCTCAAGTTTTTATAGCCAGTCTTTGTCACAAGGACATCATCTTCAATGCGGACACCAATTCCTTCTTCTGGTATATAGATGCCGGGCTCTACGGTAAGCACCATACCTTCAGCAAGGTAGCGTGGCGCACCCAGGCTATCGTGGACGTCGACACCAAGACCGTGGCTCACCGCGTGCGGAAAGTACGTATGGTAGAGAACTTCGTCCGACCGGTCCTTTAAAAGGCCCAGGCGTATCATCGCATCTTTCATGATCTCATCAACTTGGCTCAGATACTCAGCCACAGGAAGGCCTGGCTTTATGAGTGAAATAATGGCATGGTGTGCATGTTCAACTGCCTCATGGACTTGACGCTGACGTTTTGTAGGATTTATGCAGTACGTGCGCGTAATGTCGGCACAGTACCCGTCAGCCCGTGCACCGACATCAATCAACACAAACTGATTTTTAGCAAGTTTATGCCGATTGGCAGTATAGTGAAGTGTTAGTGCGTTTTTGCCACTTGCAACAATTGGCTCGTAGGCATGTTTGGCATTATGACGTCGAAAACAGCGTGTAATATCTGCCTCAATTTCATATTCGTACGAGTAATCACCGAGTCTGGCTCGAACCTCTGCGAAAGCAGTTGTCGTCAGCTTAATCGCCTTTTTCATTGACATAATTTCGAATGGTGTCTTAATGGCGCGGAGCTGTGCGAGTGCAGGCGTGCAGTCCTGCACCGTGGTAAATATGCGCTCGAGCACTACGCATAGCTCATGCTGCGCCGGGTTAGTTTCAAAGTCATATTCCTCGATATTCGGCTTTATCGTATACACCATGCTATGCGCACGACGCGCCTGTCTCAAAAAAGCCTCAAACTCGTCTGCGCCTATTACATCATGCGCACCCGAAAGCTCAAGAGCCCGACTGTCATCTAGCCCACCGTCAAATACTATCTGAGATTTCGTCAACCTGGGACGTATAAGGGTGGTTTTCCGTCGTGAGCCATCGATTACTAGCTTCCATCCGGGCTGCTCGATACGCGACAACCACCAAAAACTCGCTTCTTGCACAAAAGGTGCAGCCATATCACCCGATAGTTGCTGCTGAGCATAGGCAGTGACAACCACCAAGCCGCCATCAAGTGCTTCGATGAGTCGTACTACATCCGGTGGAAGAGGACTGGGGCGCATACCAAGATTATATCATTCATGGCTACCACCGACACAAAGCCATATAGCTACCAGCCTGGAGGAGCATTGATGGCGGTGAGCGCACTATTAGTGCGAAAGCTCGTATGATTCGTCACTGCCGCCACGTTCCAGCCAGATATGTTCTGGTTGAAAAGAGAAGAGAAAGCAAACATATAGGCCATGTTGGTCACTTTGCTGGTATCCCAGGAACTGATTGGTTGGTTAAACTGTGTAGCATAGTAGAACATATATGTCATATTGGTTACTTTACTAGTGTTCCAGGTGCCGATTGGTTGATTAAAGGCGTATGCGGTCTGGAACATATAAGCCATACTGGTTACATTGCTAGTATTCCAGGTGCCGATTGGTTGATTAAAGGCGGTTGCACCTGCAAACATCATGTGCATACTGGTTACAGCCGCCACATTCCAGCCAGATATGTTCTGGTTGAAGTTTGTGGCACCATTAAATAAAGTCGCCATACTGGTTACTTTACTAGTGTTCCAGGTGCCGATTGGTTGGTTAAAAACGTCAGCACCCTGAAACATGGCGGTCATATCAAGAACGTTGCCGGTATTCCAGGTGCCGATTGGTTGGTTAAAGGCATCTGCATTTGTGAACATGGCAAACATACTACTTACTTTACTTGTATTCCAAGAGCCGATTGGTTGGTTAAAGGCAGTTGCACCTGCAAACATATAGGTCATACTGGTCACGTTAGCAGTATTCCAAGAGCCGATTGGTTGGTTAAAGGCAGTTGCATTATTGAACATATATCCCATGGTGATGACATTAGAAACATCCCACCCCGATATGTCCTGATTAAATGTTGGGGCTCCGTAAAACATATATGCCATCGATGTAACCGTATGTGGCGGCTCTGCAACATAGCTAAGATTGGTAGAATATCTGAAATCAATACTGGTCGGTGAAATAGTGTTCGACCATTGCTGTATAGCAGTGAGACAGCCACGGTTACCGGCGGCCACGCTAGAGCCAGAAATACTAGCCAGTGCACCGTCATAAGAGACAACATACCGCCCAGCCTTGGTGTAGGTATGACTTGGATATGTAGATGTCAGCGAACCGGTAGTACCATCACCCCAGTTGATAGTACTCCCTGCAGCTGAGGCCGGCGACGCAATCGGAAGCTGAACCGTTCCGACACAACCGCTTAGCCTAGTATCGAACACAAACAACGTCTGGCCAGGATCGGTTGGCACCGGAATACTATTTAACCCCCCGGCACAGGTGCCCTTTTGCGGACTTGTCCCGCCAGTCGACGTGTCGATATAGTAGTACACGTTCGAAATAATCTTGCTCCGTACCTCTATACAGTAGTTGTTCGCATCGCCAGACTGATACGTCACCAATACGCCCTGACCGGGCACATATACAGCCTTAGTGGCATTGGCACCATCAAAGACAGTACCTTCTGTGAATATGGGATAGCCATTTGCCCAAGTTTTGGCATTCTTCATAGCTGACGCAACCTGAATAGCATCGTTCTTTGCTTCGCTCTCAGCAACACGCGTCCTCCAACTACCTATTGCAAAAATAGTGATCGTCGCCAACATCACAAGCAGTACGATAACTACAATAAGCTCTACTACTGTAAACCCACGATACTTATGCTTCATGGCCTTATGATACTAGCTAATTGTAGTTGATGCAATATGGCTAGCAATGCGTCGAGCACGTGTCGCGCCAACTACTTCGGCTAGCTGCTCAAACGATGCACTGCGAACACCTCTCACGCTACCAAATCGTGTTAACAGTCGCTTTTTGAGTACCGGGCCAATACCCGCTATGCCGTCGAGCTGACTTTTGGCGTGACCATTCCGTCGCAATACAGTATGGTAACTAACTGCAAAGCGGTGAGCTTCGTCACGGATACGTTGAATCAAGAGAGTAATGTCGCGATAGGGCGTCACACCACTGTTGCCACGTAGATTGCGGGAATGTGAGCCTGCGTTGCGCTGTTCCGGATGAAGATTTACTTCGAAATGATATTTTGTTTCCTGTACGAATAGCCCTGGTATCGGTTTAATACGCGAGCAAGCAAGATAGGATACGTCGATGTGTGATCGGGATTTATGAATCACCAGCTCTTCCTCGCGCTTTGCGATACCGATGCAGGGTACCTGTACCTGGCGTGCTTCAAGTGCATCGAGTGCCGAGCCCAGCTGCCCCTTGCCGCCATCAATCAATAGCAAATCGGGCATACCCCAAGACTTTATGTTTTTTTCACTAAAGCGACGAAACACGGTTTCGTAAATATGCTCATAATCATCGTTACGTTGCTGAGTCATTTTGAATTTGCGGTAGTCCTGACGACTACTGACGCCGTTGATAAATACGACGAGCGATGCCACCACATCTGCTCCGCTCATGTGACTCACATCGATTGCCTCTATCCGTCGCGGCTGGCGCGACAGGCCCAACAGCTCTGACAGTTTTGTCAGCGCCTGGTCTTTACTGATATCGAGAAACTCTTTGTCGCCGAACATAATACGGCGCTGTAATTCTTTCAGGTAGCCTAACTTATTGCGTAGATCGGCTGCCGTTTCAAATTGATGCGCACGCGCTGCGCGCTTCATGTCACGTTCGATACCTTTTACGATATCAACTCGCCCACCCTTAATATATTTAATAAGTTTTTTAAGATTTGTTTTGTATTCAATACTTGTTGTGTCAGAGCTAGGACTCAACCCTAAGTGAACATCTAGGTCGGGTCGACCACCGGCTGGAGGCTTGGTATAGTAAGGAAACACTTTGCGCAAATACCGGAGTGCTTTCTTAACTGCGAAGCCGTTGTAGAACGGACCGATATAGGTTGCGCGATCGTCTGCTGGATTGCGTGTTGTTGTTACAAATGGCCACTCGCTTTTCATGTCGATTCTAACATAGAGCTGAGATTTATCGTCGCGCAGCAAAATATTATATCTTGGCATGTAACGCTTGACCATTTCACTTTCGAGAAATAGTGCGTCGATTTCGCTTTCGGTTTCTATCCAATCAGTATCATAGATTTCACCGATCAGCGCTTTGGTTTTTGCGTCCCTATCGTTTTGGTTTTGGAAATAGTGGCGTACACGATTTTTGAGAACGGCAGCTTTACCAACATAAATCACTTCGCCGTGTTTTGAGCGATGGAAGTATACCCCTGGAGAGTCAGGTAACGTGCGTAGCTTATCTTCTAGTGCTTTATTCACACTACCTAGTATAGCGCGAAATCATGAGCGATTAGTCGGTGTCGATATACTTTTTGAGCTCATCTTTTAGATGGGCCTCGGGCACGAGCCCAACCAACTGACCCACATGTGTACCCGCCTTGAAAATGTGAAGATTTGGGATACTTTGGATGCCATAGGTAGTAGCAAGCTGACTGTTGTCACCCGATGCCTCTATGTCGACTTTTACGACCTCCACGTCATCACTCATTTTTTCAGCGATAGCGGCAAGAATTGGCGCCATCGCGCGGCATGGCGGACACCACTCAGCCCAGAAATCTACGACTACTACCTTGTTGTTGTGAAGAACTTTTTTATCGAATTCTTCTTTTGTTAGTGTATTATACAGGCTCATCATATACTCCTTATTGTGATGTAGATGTAGCATGGGCGCTACATTTCTGGCAATCGCCATAAACGGTAAGTGGGCCTGTGATATTACAGGCACCGAGTTTGCTGCGTAATGCTTCGTAATATTTTTCTGGGATATCCATATTTGTCAGCCCATCACAGCGCGAACAGCCAAAGTGATCGTGCTGTTTTAGGGTATGGTCATAGCGCACCGAACCGTCACGGGCCTGCGGCGCAAGAGCAAACACACCGTCTTTATACAAGCGCTGCGTTACGCGATGAACTGTTGTGTCACTGACTGTAGGAAATTTTTTACGAAGTTCTTTCGCTATTTGCGAATTGGTTGCGTGTCCCATGCGCTGTAAAATATCCTGGATTTCACGGGTATACCTAGTTGATCGTCTTTGCTGCATGGATACTACTGTAAATTATTTACCTTATTATTTCAATAAGTTTTCTTTGAATACCTACGCATTTTGCAGCTGTTGCTGGCGCGCTGTGCGACACATTTCTGTATGATACAAATTCTTTTCATCAAGCTTACAGTGTTCACAAATAAGTACTAGGTCGTTGCAGCTAGGCAGCGCACAGTTCTCGTAGTTACTCGTACTGCCGCCACAATGAATGCACTCGCCAATCACTTTTGCATGATCACTAAAATCCATCCCCATACGGCCATCGAACACGTAAAGTTGCCCCTCCCATAGTCCATCATCACCATACGTTTCTCCGTATTTTACAATGCCACCGTCAATTTGGTAAACGTCTTTAAAGCCACGTTGCTTCATCATGGCACTCAGCAGTTCACAGCGCACACCACCCGTACAATAGCTAATGACTTTTTTGTTTTTTAGTTCGTCGTATTTACCGCTATCGAGCTCGCGTTTGAAGTCACGGCTAGTCCGCGTGTCGGGCACAACAGCGTTTTTAAAACGACCAACTTTAGCCTCATACTGGTTGCGCCCGTCAAAAAACACTACGTCGTCACCGTATTTTTCGACCATGGCATTCACTTCTTCGGGCTTCAGGTGGGGGCCGGTACCAACGACACCTTGCTCATCAACTTCAATTTCGTCCCAGGTTTCAAAAGCAACTAATTCTTTTTTTACTTTTACGCTCATACGCGGGAAGTTGTCACGTGAGCCATCGCTCCATTTCCACAGTATATCTTTGAATCCCGGGTGTTGCTTGGTGGCTTTTATGTATGCCTTGAGGTCTTCTATGTCTCCGCCAACCGTTCCATTAATCCCTTGCTTACTTACCAGTATCCGACCATGTAAATTGAGACTATCGCAGAGCGTTTTTTGCCATAGCTTTAATAGCTCTGGGTCGGCTATAGGAGTGAATTTATAGTAAAGCAGAATTTTTTGCATATAACTTCATTATACCGTATACGAAAAAAACTATGTCCGCAAAACGGACCTCTACTCGCCCAAATGTCAGGACGCGACCGACCGCTAGCGAAATACACGCCAACGATATATGATGAAAGGAGATATCAATTGGTTTTCGCGCGGAGCAAATATTCGATGAAAAAACAAAAGCCTACTATTCTAGTTAAAGGTACACTCAAGCTGTACTGGGAGCAAATTCGTCTCGATAAATTGAAGTTTTGGGTCATGACTTTGTTTATACCACTCGCTGCACTAATGCTTGACACTGCGGTGCCCTACTATCTCGCAAAGGCAATCGGCACTTTTTCAACCAACGATACGGAGCAAATGCAAACCTACTTATTTACTGCCGGAGTATTTGTACTAGTTGGCGTCGTACTCAACCTCATAGGCTTTCAAACAGCTGTGCGGCATGAAGCTGCTGTTCGCACGCGGCTCGTAGTTAGTTCCCTAGACAACCTGCTCCGCCGCGAGCAAGATTTCTTTGCAAACCAAAAAATTGGTGCCCTAACTGGGAAATTTATTGATTTCATTAACGGTCATGTTGGCATACAGGATTTGTTTGTTCTTCGGACACTATCGTTTCTCATTAATCTTGTTGTTGGGCTAACGATTATTTTTCTACAAACGCCGCTTCTTGCTGGAATCATTGCAATTCTTATCGTCGGGCTTCTCGTGCAAATACGGTTGTTTCGCCAAATGCGCGATGCGATTCGCGCCGAACGTAAACGACTGGTATCAGAAGTAAACGGTACGGCTGCAGACTCGATCACGAATAATCTTACCGTCAAAACATTTGCAGGTGAAAAAGAAGAAGTCAACCGCGTACTGAAAGTTAGTGCCGAATATGAAAAAGCGCATCGTAAAGATTTCTCGCTTATGTCGCTTGAAGGATCTGGACGGATATTGTTTATGCAGACGTTCCAAATTATTGCCATTATTGCGATTGGCAGTATGCTACTAAACCATTCCATACCACTTTCGATTGCGATTTTTACCATTGCGTATTTGCAGCGACTCGCGGCCACTCTATTTTCACTTGGCGAACTAATCAACGGGTATGACAAAATCTTACTGCAAGCGTCACCTATGACAGAAATACTCCAAGAGCCTCCACTAGTGCGCGACAGAAGCCACAAAAAGCTTCATGTAACGGCTGGTGCGATCGATTTTACTAATGTGTACTACGCCTACCAGGATACAAAGTCGATTGATGTCCTCCACGATTTTACACTCCATATTAAGGCCGGTCAGAAAGTCGGACTAGTCGGTAGTTCTGGCGCAGGAAAGACAACGGTCACCAAACTGCTTCTCAGATTTGATGATCTAGATAATGGCTCAGTGTTGATTGACGGTCAAAATATAGCAGACGTGACACAAGCCAGTCTTCGACAATCAATCGCTTACGTAGCCCAAGAGCCACTTCTTTTCCATCGATCACTTGCAGAAAACATTGCGTATGCACACCCATATGCCGATATACAGCAAATCAGGCAAGCTGCAAGTGAAGCGAATGCCCTAGAATTTATTGAGCGTTTGCCAAACGGATTTGACACGATTGTTGGTGAGCGAGGCGTAAAATTATCGGGCGGACAGCGTCAGCGAATTGCGATCGCGCGGGCAATTCTAAAAAACGCGCCAATTCTTGTCCTAGACGAAGCCACCAGTGCACTTGATAGCAAAAGCGAGCAGTTCATTCAACGCTCATTAGCTAAATTGATGGAAAACAGAACGAGCCTGGTTGTCGCACACCGGTTGTCGACAATCGCAAAACTTGATAGAATTGTCGTCCTCGACAACGGCAGAGTGGTTGAAGATGGGAGTCATGCCGATTTGCTCGCACATAAGGGAATATATGCCAAGTTGTGGGCACACCAAAGTGGCGGATTCATTGAGGAATAGTAAAGTTGACTTCACTAGAATTGCCCTTGCTCGTCTGCTAGAGTAGCCGGTGATAACATAAAGGAGGCATAATGAGTTACGAACCTGAAGTTCACGAAGCACAAACAAGCATTCTACGCGCACTGTTGTTTGCGAAAGAGGCTGGGTTCGCCGAGCTGCAAAAAACAACAAGCCTTAGTAGTGACCACTTCAATTTTCATATCAAAAAGCTTTCCGAAGCTGGGCTAATTGCAAAAAACGATGGCCGCTACACGCTCACGCAGCGCGGCAAAGAATATGCCAATCGCATGGATACTGACCAAAATGAAATTGAAAAACAACCAAAAGTATCGGTCGCTCTGCTGGTAGAACGCCGGGTCGGCAATCGGCGCGAGTTCTTGGTTCAACAACGGCTCAAACACCCTTATTACGGATTTTATGGTCGACTTGGCGGCAAGGTGCGCTGGGGCGAGTCGTTTGAAGATGCAGCTGCACGTGAACTGGAAGAAGAAGCTGGGCTTACGGCATCGTTTACTTACAAATTATTGTTTCATAAACGAGATTTTAAAAAATCCGATCGCACGTTACTTGAAGACAAATTATTTATTGTTATGCATACAGATAGCGCGACAGGTGAGCTCGTGGACCAGTTCGAAGGCGGCAAAAACTTCTGGATGACTGAAGAAGAATTCACAGCGCAAGAAAAAATATTTACCAGCGCACATGACTTTGTGGTGCACATGGACAATGGTGTCAGCTATCACGCTCAAGATTTTTTCTACAATGACACTGAATATTAAATAACCGCGGCCTTTGGCCGCGGTTATTGATGGAACTTCCTTACTACTCGCTCTTCGTTTCAGCGCTTTCAGGCTCGGCGGGTTGATCGACAGGCTGTTCGCCGCCTTCGCTTGCAACTTGGCTTTCGTCTTCTGCGTCACCTGCAGCGGCTTCGTTAGCTGCTGCCAGCGAGCTTGGCTCGTAGACGTTGGCGACCACAAGGTCAAGGACGCTTTGCTTTTCTTCATCTTCCTCATCGGCACGTCCGTCATCATGCTCGACAATTTCCACTCCAGCCGGCAACACAATATCACCGACCGTCACGCGATCACCCTCGGCTGCGAGAGCCAAAATTGACACTTCAAGTGCCTCTGGTAGGTCCATAGGCAGTGCCTTAACTTCAATCTTCTCTAGCGCCTGCAAGACAATCAAGCCAGACCGCTCAGCGACAGACTCCCCTTCGCCGACCAACCTAATTGGCACTTCGGCATTGACAGGCTCGTTAGCATTGACCGCATGAAACGCGACATGACGTATACTGCCACGTTTTGTTGGATCGTAGTCAACACTTTTGATCATGGCAATTCGCCGCTTACTGCCCGTTAAGTTGATCGGTGTGTGCATGCCAGCACGTACCACTACCTTGCGAAGCTCACTGCTGTCCGCCTGAATGGCCTGTGGCTCCGTGTCTTGTCCGTATACCACCGCAGGCGTCATGCCTTGCTTGCGAAGTTTGACAACTTTTTTACCACGCAGTTCGCGTGCCTCAATTTTAAGACTAATCTTATCTCCCATACTTCCCTTCCTTTCGTCTGGTACCTTTTCGGAGTTACATAATAGTGCTTATTATTATAGCACACGACGGCCACTCAGGGTGTGAGATATGTTACACTAATGAGGAATGGAAGTATTACTCAATTTTATTACTGGCCTCGGCGTGCTCGCTGTTTTGTTCGTAATCTATGCCGAATCAGGCCTGCTGATTGGCTTTTTGTTCCCGGGCGACAGCCTACTATTTACTGCTGGCTTTCTCGTCCAGCAAAGCATCGGTTCATTTGGTGCTATCAGCATCCACCTCTTCGCCTTTTTGTTATTTTTGTGCGCTCTTCTAGGCCAACAAACCGGCTATCTGTTTGGTAAAAAAGTGGGACGCAAGCTATTTGACCGCCCTAATAGCCGCTTTTTCCGCAAAGAAAACTTAGTACGCACTGAAGCATTCTACGAAAAGTATGGCCCCATCGCTATTGTACTTGCCTGTTTCGTGCCAATCATCCGCACCTTCGTGCCTATTGTTGCTGGCGTCAGCAAAATGACCTATCGTCAATTTTTGCCGTATAACATTATCGGAGCGTTCCTTTGGACCTATAGCTTTACTTACCTCGGCTACTACGCCGGCAAAGTGCTGCATGACATGGGAATCAATGTCGAAGTTGCCGCGCTTATCATTATTTTCCTTAGTATTTCTCCGATGCTTTGGCATACGCTGCACACCAGAGAAAAGCGCGCCAATTTATGGGCTGGCACAAAACGTGAACTAGGCATTGTTTTTGGCAGAGAAAGACGTTAAGGTTGATTGCAAAAAAGAACAATCTATTTTACAATACAATTGCAGCCTCGCGACCTGCCCGTTCAGCCCCCCTCAATTTCGTCATATATCGCGAACGATACGAGGGGGATTTATCATACGTTTTACAATAGACTTTTGAGGTATTTCCCCGTAAATGATACGGGAACTTTTGTTATGGCTTCGGGCGTACCTTCGGCGACAATGGTGCCGCCGCCCTGACCACCTTCGGGCCCCATGTCGATAATATAGTCGGCGCATTTGATGACTTCGAGATTGTGCTCGATGATAATCATAGTATTGCCACCATCGACTAGTTTGTCGAGTATTTCGAGTAACTTTTTGACGTCTGCGGTGTGCAAGCCAGTGGTGGGTTCGTCGAGAATATAAAGAGTTTTACCAGTACTGCGCCGGCTTAGTTCGGTGGCGAGTTTGATACGCTGTGCTTCACCGCCGCTGAATGTGGTTGCCGGCTGGCCAAGCTTAATATAACCGAGCCCAACTTCATTCAGGGTGTCGAGTTTGCGGGCAATACTAGGGATGTTAGCAAAAAACTCACAAGCCTGTTCGACCGTCATGTCGAGCACATCGCTGATGGTTTTGTCTTTATACTTTATTTCCAATGCTTCTCGGTTATAGCGTTTGCCTTTACATTCGTCGCAGGTCACATAGACATCGGGCAAGAAGTGCATTTCAATTTTGATCACGCCGTCGCCTTGGCAATTTTCGCAGCGACCACCTTTGACATTGAAACTAAATCGCCCTGCTTTGTAGCCACGGATGTTAGCTTCGGGAGTACCGGCAAACAGTTCGCGAATTGGTGTGAACACGCCGGTATAGGTAGCTGGGTTAGAGCGTGGTGTGCGACCGATTGCCGACTGATCAATCACAATCGCTTTGTCGAGCTGGTCAATACCTTCAATATTATCGTGCGCACCGGGCACTTCCTGAGCGCGGTGTAGCCTAGCGGAAAGTTCTTTGGCAAGAATATCGTTGACGAGCGTTGATTTACCGCTACCACTAACACCGCTCACGACGGTCAGCACACCGAGCGGAAAGGCGACATTGATGCCTTTTAGATTATTCTCGCGCGCACCAAGCACTGTCAGTTTACGATCAAATTCTATCGGACGACGACGCTTCGGTACGGGGATTTTTTCGACGCCCGCAAGGTACTTACCGGTGATACTGTTGGGGTGAGCGGCTACTTCCTCGGGCGTACCGTACGCCACAATCTGACCGCCATGCACCCCGGCACCGGGACCAACATCAATCAAGTAGTCTGCATGCTGGATAGTGTCCTCGTCATGCTCAACAACCAGCACCGAGTTACCGAGATCGCGCAGGTGCTTGAGTGTGGCTATGAGCCGATCGTTATCGCGCTGATGGAGGCCAATACTAGGCTCATCAAGCACATACAGTACACCCTGTAGCCCACTACCAATCTGTGTAGCGAGTCGAATACGCTGCGCTTCACCACCACTAAGCGTGTTGGCAGCCCGCGAAAGTTCCAGGTAACTCAGGCCGACATTGCTCATAAACCCAAGACGAGCTCGAACTTCTTTCCTGATTGGCTTAGCAATAAACTCCTCGTCTTCGCTGAGGTGTAGTCCGTCAATCAGTTCAATTGCTTCATCTACACCGAGGTTGCATATTTCCATAATATTCAGCCCGTGCACCTTAACGGCAAGCACTGCCGGCTTGAGCCGCGCGCCCTGGCAAGCGGTGCAGCGGCGTTCACGCATAAATCGCTCTATGTCTTTGCGCATAAACTCACTATCAGTCTCTTTATGGCGTCGCTCCAAGTTTGGGATAACACCTTCGTAGGTGGAGTCGTAAAACCGACCACCATTCAGGCGTACCCGGTATTTCTGTGCGCCAGTACCGTAGAGAACTTTTTGTAAATCTTCGTCGCTGAGCTTCTTTACTGGCACATGAATACTAAATCCATGTGCGTCGGCCACAACTGCAAGTCGTTTCATATACCAAGCGTCACTGTTGACGCGATTATAGGGCCGGATTGCACCTTCGGCAATTGTTAGATTAGGATTAAATACTAGGTCAGGATCGACTTCGAGTCGGCTGCCAAGGCCAGTGCACACCGGACATGCACCTTGGGGCGCATTAAAGCTAAAAAGACGCGGCTCGAGCTCGGGGATGTCTTCACTCGGGTGATCGACACATGCATACCGTTGACTGAATACGTGCGCTTCACCGTTGTCTGCGTTAAGCACTTCGACAACTCCACCAGCGATTTCCAGCGCCTGCTCCACCGACTGAGTGATCCGGCTGACGGCATCGGGCTTAATGACTAGACGGTCGACGACGAGTTCGATGTCATGCTTGAAACTTTTTTGCAGTTCGGGGAACTCGTCGAGAGCGTACACCACCCCGTCAACTCGCACGCGCGCAAACCCAAGACGCGAGTACTGCTCGGGAATATGGGCGAACTCACCCTTCTTCTGAGAAACAATTGGTGCTAGTATCAGCGCCTTTGTCTCGGCGGGAAGTTTCATAATTTCATCAATAATTGCCTGAGGTGTGCGGCGGTGGACTGCCTTACCACAAACCGGACAATGAGGCACGCCAATACGCGCGAATAACAAACGAAGATAGTCGTAGATTTCAGTGACAGTGGCGACGGTACTGCGTGGGTTGCGACTGGTTGATTTTTGATCGATACTGATCGCCGGGCTAAGGCCGTCAATACTGTCGACATCGGGTTTGTCCATAATCCCTAGAAATTGCCGAGCGTAACTACTGAGACTTTCGACATAGCGGCGCTGGCCTTCAGCATAAATCGTATCAAACACTAGACTCGATTTGCCACTACCGCTTAGTCCAGTAACGACCACGAATTTGTCACGTGGAATATCGACATTGACATCCTTAAGATTATGCTCTCTCGCTCCTCTAACACGAATCATCTCAGACATGGCTTAGTATTATACCTAAATTTACTTTGTTTTTCCAGTCTCTTGAACAGAAATTAAATTGAGAGAAATACTATTGCTTTATTATCAATTTTGTGATATAATGAAATAACGTTAAAGGAATCACCTTGTGAAAAAAGTATTAATCATCAGTATCGCTTGTCTTAGCTTCCTCGCTTTTATGAAAGGCGATGGTATGTCAGCTATCCTCGATCTCATTATCGCAGGACATGTGCCCGGGACTGACTACGTCGTTCCTTACTGGCTTATGATGGCTGTCTACTGTACTGTTATTGCTCTGGTGATCGCACATTATATTGAGCGCGCACTCATTCACCACAACGCACGTCGACACGAGTTAGCAACTCATAAACCTCGTATGCCGAAACGGCGCTATAGCCACATCTAGTCGGTATAGGCCGGCAAAATCGACTCAGCCCAGAGCTGCAATTCTTGCAAAACAAATTGTTGTTCAGTAGTTGCAGTAGTGGCGTATTGTGCCAAGCCGCCCATAAATCTAGGTAGCGCAGCGCGTAGTCGTTCGGTGCGCCATTCTTCCCATTTGACCACTTCCTGTTCACTTAACGTGCGGGGGAAATTGCGAGCCTTATAGTGGAGTAGAAGCGGAGACAAACGATCGTCATAAAATTCCGGATGATAGTCAGCAAGCGATTGCTCTGTGGCATTACGTACCGTTTCAACCCTCAGCTTATCGCTATCAGACAAAAATGTCTCATAGAGCCGCGCTTCGGGATCGATTGCGGCCGCAAATGTTGGCCTCGTCTCATATGCAGTTCTAAGACGTTCGGCAAATGCAGGGTTTGCTAGCAATGATTGCGTATGGTTTTTGACCGTATGTTGATCGAGTCCAATCTTCTCCCAGCCACTGTCGATGCCAAGCACACTAAGGGGTGCGACCGCCGGAGCGCGATTATATTGTAGTTCTTTCACTGGAACAGGTACGAAACCGCTTTTCCTACGCGTGTCGTAGGGTGCAAATAATCGATCTTGGAGCTCAGCTGTGGATAGCTCGATAAATGGCGTCGGGTCAACCCGAAGATCGTAGACAACAATATTACCATTGCGCCCCAATGTCAGCGGGAAAGCGACAGTGGTGCAACCATACTTACCATCATAACGACCACTCGTATACACAAAAGCCTGTTTCGTATCAAGGTTTACAAGCTGTTGCACTTCACGCTTGTCGCGGAGTTTGAGTAAGTAATCGAACAATTGCGGCTGCTTCTGCCTAATCAAACTAGCAACCTCAATGAGCGCTACAACATCGGCGTAGGCATCGTGAGCATTATCATGTGCTATACCATTTTCTTTGGTGATAGCTTCAAGCTTATTGACGGGCTTGCCTTCACTAGACACTGGCCAATTAATACCGCCTGGACGAAGGGCCCTTGTCATCCGCACTACATCGAGCAGATCCCAGCGTGAGCGACCATCTTTCCAGCTCCATTCATAGGGGTCGTAAAAATTACGCCAAAAAAGATGACGAATAAACTCGTCATCAAATCGCACATTGTTAAACCCAACTGCGATCGTATCTTCTGTAAACACACCTTCCATCAGCAGGCGACTGAACTGGGCTTCGCTATAACCTTCTTCGACTGTTTTCTGCGGAGTAATGCCTGTCACCATGAGGGCATCAGGACTCGGCAGCGTGTCATCTGAGAGTGCAACTAGTACATTGTAGGGATCTCCGATAGGGTTAAGCTCCAGATCAGTCCTTTGACCAGCAAACTGCATAATACGGTCGTTTTGTGGTGATAGACCGCTTGTTTCAAGGTCATAGAAGAAAAAAGATTTCGGCATTATTGCTCTACAACACTGAATGGTCGACTGTCACCGATCTGCACCATACTATCACCTGTTGCTCCTTGCCTAGTTAGTTCGTGTGTAATGCCAAGGCGCTTCATGATATCACGAAGACGGTTCACACTTTCAAACTGATCGTAGTTAGTGCGTCGCGCAAACTTCTCGATTTTATCGCCCTGGACGTGGTAGCGCTGATCTGACTCATCATAGGCAACCTGCCAGTGCTTGTCGAACGCACCGCGGGAAAGAGTAATAACCACCTGCTCGCCCTGGGGTTCATCGACAACGGGTCTTCGTCCCCGTGCAGCCTGAACCTGTTTGTACAGTTCGCGCAGTACTTCTTTGACGCCCTGATGGGCAGCCGATGACATCGCATAGACCGGCGTACCATCTGGAACCACATGTTTCAGCTCGACAATCTGCATAGCAACAATATCTTGGTCCAAACCATCACACTTACTTAGTACAACCACCTCGGGTCGCCCTACGAGTTCAGAACTATAGTTCGCGAGCTCTTTGCGGATCGTTTGGTATGTTGTTGCCACATCGTTGCTATAGGCGTCAACAAGATGGAGCAGGACTGCAGTGCGTTCAATGTGACGTAAAAACGCGTCTCCAAGACCCTTGCCCGCACTGGCTCCCTCGATAAGACCTGGGATATCCGCAATCAGCAAACTACCATTATCGATATCGGCCACACCAAGGTTGGGAGTAAGTGTCGTAAAGGCATACTCCGCAATTTCCGGCCTAGCATTTGAGACAACAGAGAGAAATGTTGATTTACCGGCGTTAGGAAAACCAACAAGTCCAACATCTGCGAGCAACTTAAGCTCGAGCTCAGCTTCAAAAGCGTCACCAGGTTCACCCAACTCAGCCATGCGCGGTGTCTGGCGTGTGCTTGATTTAAAATGTGCGTTACCAAAGCCGCCGTCACCACCCTTCGCAATCACGACTTGTTCACCATGTGTCGTGAGATCGGTAATCACCTTACCGTCCTGTTTGACAACTGTACCAACCGGGACTTTCACATATAAACTCTGACCCATACGGCCAGCTCGCTTGCGCTTACTACCTGCTATCCCATCTTCAGCTTTTAGTTCGGGCCTATAGCGAAAATCTAAAAGTGTATTAAGATTCTCGGTAGCGACAAATACGACATCGCCGCCCTTACCGCCATCGCCACCATCAGGTCCGCCCTTATCGACATAAATCTCATGACGAAAACTGACGGCTCCATCGCCGCCCCTACCCGCCCGAACTGTCACAGTGGCTGTATCAACAAACATCTCGTGTCTAGTATACCAAAAACACCTCTTGTTTTACAGAGGTGTTTATATGTTTATAACATTTAGTGAATATATCGGAACATGCCACTTGTGGCCTCACCCCACGAAATGTCACCGTGCCCGACGCGGCCAAAGCCACCGCCAAATCTATAACCATTCATTTCACTAATTGTGACTGATATACCTGGGTTAATAGCTTCCACAATTGCCACATGCCCCCAGCCACCGCCATTTTGCATCACGGCGCCAGGAGTTGGATTACCATCAACAAGGTAGCCGGCCACACCAGCACTATATGCCCAAGTGCTAGCATTGCCCCAGAAGCTACCCACAGGATTACCTAACTGCATGCGTCGTTCGTAAGCATACCACGTACAGTTGCCCCACGCATACTTATTACCAGCAGACCAGCCCCCGTTCCAGCTCGTACCATAACCACCAGAATAATTAGAATACGATATGGTCACGCGGCGTGGCGCTACATAGCCCGGCTGTTCTTCGGTTGGCAAAGCGCCGCCAGGGATGACGACTTGAACACCCGCTGCAGGATCACCCGAAAGCTCAAGGTCATTGAAGCTACGAATAATGTTGGCATCAGCCTTATATTTAGCAGCAATACTGGCGATTGTGTCACCCGATTTCACAGTGTAGATAATACCGTCGACAGGCGGAATGGTGAGTTCACGTCCTGGCTCTAAGGTGTCAGACGTCAACTTATTCGCCCATTTAATAGTCGTTGTCGATACACCATACCGCTGCGAAACAGCCTGAACCGTGTCACCGGAAGTCGTTACGTACTTCTGGGTAACACGACTATCGGCTGCGGGCTGAACAATTTGCGGTTTTGATATGACATTGGTGTCAGTTTGCGCCAAAGTGCTTTCGATAGCAAGCGATTGCGACAGGTTGGCAACGTTGTTGGTGACAGGGAGGTCAGTGCTTTCGGCAAGTGTCGCGGCGATATTGGTGGCCATAAGCTGATCCACGGTCGCTTCAGTCGAAAGAGCGGTCGTCGATGCGTCAGCTACTCCACTACCGACATTAGCAAGCGATGCTTTCACAGGTGGATGGTAGCCAATGGCAATCATAGATACGACAAGAAGAAAAATACCAAAATACGACGCAATCGATGCGCCCGATACTGCTCCGCGGGTCGCTTTGGGACGCGAAGCATTGCCAGTGAGGGCATGAGATGAAGTTTCAAGTTGGTTCGCCACAAATATATCAGTAGCGAGTGGTTGATTACGAATAATCGTACTCCTAAGGTGTCATTACTGACATCTCACTACCTCACTTTGTCTTACTCCGCCATAGGTTGCGGAAAGAGCACGCGTGTCGACCGATTTTATTAATTTATATTACTAAAAAGTGCTTATTTCGGTGCTCGTACGACATTTAAAGGTAGGCACTGTTGATACGTTTATTTCCCACCCAAATCGACGTTTCGCTTGTCACGATTGTCGATTCACGTGTCAATGTGCTCCTGCTATGATAGCAAAAAGAGTTGTATTTTGCAACTGTTTCAGACATATTTTGGCTTGCCCAACGGAGGCAAAAGCTTATAATTCATTACAGAGTTTTTGGCAGTGAGCGGCAATATTCGCCTCATGTCCAGCTTGGTCGCTGGCAAAATAAATGAGGCCGTCATCACCAGCAATAAAGAACAGGTAGTCTGTCGATGTCGGATTAGCCACAGCTCTGAGTGCCAAGATACCTGGCGCACCAATAGGACCGGGCGGTAACCCCGTATGAATACGGGTATTGTAGGGTGAGTCGATTGTTACCGACGGCGCTACGCCCATTATATCCGCCGCATAAATAAATGTAACATCAGACCCGAGCGATATATTCTCGCGTAGTCGTTTGAGAAAAATCTGAGCAATAGTCCTCTGGTACGTATAGCAGCGTTCCTGACGGCCGCCTTCGGTCGGTTTGCCCTCACAATTAAGCTCGCGCTGCACAATCGAAGCGAGAGTAATTGCCTGGTAGAGCGACAGACCCTCGGATTGAAATTTTGCTGGCAGTCCCTCGGCATTTAGTTCTTTGTACATTTGATCAAATGTCGTCTGAAGTACTTTCTCGGCCGATACACCCGGTTCTACGAAATAGGTCTGACCATAAATGTAGCCCTCTAGTGATGTGCCCGCCGGTTTATCGGCAAATAACGGCCCAGAGTACTGTTTGGTTAGTGCGGCACTGATCTGATCATCACTAAATCCAAAACTTTGTAGACGATATTTAACATACATTGTATCATCGAGCTCAGCGTGAGAAGGCTTATAGAGGGGACGCTCGATGGTCGCCCCAGGAAAAAAAGTAATAACCTTAAAGTCGTGGCAGCCAGTGGTTAATTTTTCGAGAATCTGCTGCGTAGATTGTGACGGAGCGAGATCACAGCTTCCTTCTTTGAGTTTGGTTCTGGTTCCAGACAGCAGGCCATACACCGTTGCTGCAAGTTCGCTTCGTATAAGGCCGCGTTCTTTTAACCTTTTCACTACATAGCCAAATGAAGTACTTTTTTCGATCACAACTCTCTGCGTCTCAGTGTTGGCAATAGCAACCGGTTTCAGCTGAGAGGTATACCAACTTCCAATAGCAATGGCAACAGCTACAACGATACCAACAACGAATGCTACAATTAGCCATCGTTTTGATTTTTTAGGGCGACTAGCCGGGCGACCCAAATCGCGAAGTCTGCCAGCAACCACTGGTGGCTCGGGGGATTTTATCGATGGTGGCAGTACAATAGGAAGCGACGGCGATACTGACATATTAGTCGGTTTTGGTGGCATGGTTTTTTGGACTGGCCGTTTTTGAGGGCGCTTAAAACCATCCATTAGTGCCGCTCCAAATAGTCTTGCAAAATTAAACTTGCGGCAAGTGCATCAATATCGGCTTTGGCGTAGGGACGCTTCTGTGCTTGCAATAGTTTTTCAGCCTGTATGCTTGTGACCGATTCATCCTGAAAAACGATGTGCGCATGTATATCTTGGAGTTGATTAGCGAATACTTCTACGTAGTGCGTTTGCGCCGTCGGCTCACCAGACTGATTGCGCGGGTAACCAATAACAATTGTTTCCACTTTCTCGGAAGCCACCAACTCTTTTATACGTGAGTGTTCGGTGCCGTCCACACTGATCGTGCTATGGGCAACCGCGATGCGGATACTTGGGTCTGCAAGTGCGACACCAATACGCTTCTCACCCACATCGAGTGCGAGGAGTGAACCGTTATGCACCATTAACTTTAAACTCTACCTTTATACGATTAGGGTCGCCTGGAGAACTTGATACCCAAAACGGCGAGAACTTTACGTCAACATTATCTATACCGCTCACCTGTTTCACGTAGTCCTGAATTTCACCATAGCGTTTGCCTTTAGCAAATTCCTTGAGGGCTTTTTCGTCGACTTTTGGTCCAATTTTACCATTTGTTGATATATTCACGGTGGTGATAGTATCGGCCTGAGAAATATTTGTAAATGACACATCGGTTAGTCCATTACTATAGACTTTCTGGTCTGTTTTACCATCAATCTGCTGAGCAAAATATGCATCGAGATATTTGGAAACTTCTGACTTTACGGTGGCTACGATGGTGTATGTTACGCTGCCAGCAAGGGTCGCTTTGCTGTCGGTGGCTTCTGAACCCACGGCTGGCGCTGACTTTACAGCCGATGTGTCTGCTTTAAAGGTACTGTCAAGAATTATGTAATCGCCCCTAAGGCTCGCAAGCAGTTCTTTTTTGGCGGCTTCTGCGACGTCTTGTTTACTCGCATCACCGCTGACTTTATCGACATCTTCTTGTGATACCACCGTGACAGTTTTATCAGTACCGTTAGCGGTAGCGCCCGTGATCGCACCGGTAATAGTTCCCGGCAAATCACCTAGTTCGCCGCTAATGCCGTTGTAGTTACTGCCTGGGGCAGCAGCCACAATTGTGCCAGTTGCCGTTCCGGATGAGCAGCTGCTAGGCCTCGTACATGAACCTTTGGGTACTGTAACGGCTGACGATAGATAAAAGGTAAACCCACCAGCCGTGACACTACCCGAAACTGTTACCGGGTCAAACGAGTCATTATAAAGTTTCACGGCGCCGGTAGCCTTGTCGCCAACATCTTTTTTGCCTGTTGCTGTAAAGGGAATAGAGACATCTTTTTTTGTTGATTTAAGTACTGAGGCGATGGTACCTGCTTTGAGATCGGTTGTTGCTGTGGGCGACAAGGAAACGCGGCTATTGAGCGCGGCGTCAGTCGTGCGTGCCGTTATGATAATCCGTGCTGACGGAGCAAAAACGAATGCCCACACAAGAAGCGATATCAGTGTTACCCCCCCAACAATGCCGAGTAGTAGTTTTTTACGAAATACATCGAAATTTGGCACCGCTACTTTACTGCCGCGCGTTACGGGTTTATCGCGGTGCGACACTGCAACTGAATCAGCGCTTGCTGCCACGGCTGCGGCACCAACTTCTGGTACGACGCTGTCATTGGCCACTTTTTCGGCCACCGCTTGGTGATCACCGACCGGCAAGTCAGCACCGTCGATCACATCATCGTCGTCTACCTCGAGCACCGGAACTTCAGCAAGCTCAGGCTTGCTCTGAAGATTCCTGGCAACTGGTATACCAGCAGATCCCGCCAGCGCCATTAGCGATACATTATTACTAATAATTACAAGGCGTTTGTCGGCCTGCTCGGCTGCCCGATGAACAAGTTTCAGATTAACAGCACTCTGAATTGCCCCAATCCGTTTTGGAGGAACCAGTGCGACAATATGTGCTTTGGCAGCTTTTACTTTGCCAATAATTGCCGTGATGTCGTCATCTACATCAATGTATATAACGTCTTTTTGCATGTTATATCCGTAGCATTCTGTTTAATTTATCGCGAATTGTATCGCTATCACTCGTACCTATCATTGTATCATAGCCCACTCTTAGCAGGCCCATAGCAGTGATATAGGTGTGATCGTCGGCTTTACCTGATGCATCATGAATACCCACAACATCACTAGGCTTAATGTACGTTACGCTTGGTCGTTTTGTAAATGGTAGCGTCTTGTACCATTCGCGCTTTTCAAGTGCCTGCACTAACTGCGTGAGGCTGGCACCGCCACCACAGAGTAGTATTCGAGGTGGTAGGTGGTCGACAGAATCAAATTCACTAAGCGCTAATTCTACGCCGGCGAGCCACACTTCGAGCGTCTTATCAACTGCTGCTTCAACGTCCTTTTTCACTGTTAGCTTTACTTGATCATGATCAATGTTGACTTTAAGCTTCTCGGCCGACTGATAGGAAATGTTCATCTCACTTGCGATAGTATTAGTAAAGCTCCGTCCCCCGATACCAAACATTTTTGTACCTTCAACACCGCCGTCGTTGACGACGGCAATATCGGTTGTTCCGCCACCGACATCGGCGAGAATCGCTGTGAAATTACTATTGGCATCGGTACCGAGTAGGGTACGACTGACGGCAAATGGCTCAGCTGCGACCGCAATCAGTTCAAGTGCGAGCTCGTCAGCGACACGCTCTAGTGCTCCAATATGAACCATAGGTGCAAAAGCGGTGTAGATCTGAACTGCAATATCTTTGCCTTGAAAACCAATTGGATTACTGACTTTATAGCCATCAATGTGTATGCTCACTAGTGCGCTATTAACCAGCTTAACTTCTACGTCTTCGTTGCCTGTTTCTAATGCAATCTGCTTCTGAGCCCTACTTGCTGCGCGGTCTTGAACTTTCTCAATAATAAATTCCATCTCAGCCTCATCAAGCGGACGATCAGGTTGAGGACGACGATAACGAATAGTGTTTGTAACACCTTTCACCAACTCTCCAGCAATACCAATAACGCAGCGCTTTCCTTGTACGCCAGCTTGCTCTTCAGCCTCACTGAGTGCCGCCTCGCAGTTGCGCACCACACCGGCAATGTCGGCAATTGCACCCATGTGCATATCTGCTAAATCCTGGTGAGCACGTCCCACACCTTTGATCTCAATCGTCCCCCCCTGTACACGGGCGATCAGCGCCTTGACATACTCTGTACCGATATCAAGCCCAACAATATAATCAGGATCGGTGGTATGAGACTTTTTGAAGAATTTATCAAAAACCATAGATCCTATCATTATACAACAGAACAGCTCATGGTAAAACTGGATGGGTATTGCATTTTTATAATACTTATGCTATAATACAAGCTATGTCAACTCATCGTATGGAAAAGCAAGTATCGATTGAACGCGATAAGACCCTGCTCCGCGACTACGCGGCAATGCTCCATGATGCGTTTGAGCTACTTGAGCCAATTCAGCCAGACGGTGAGGAAGTAAGTATCGGTAAGTTTGTCGGTGATGAACCCTCAGATCCTACGTTACAGTTCTCACTCGGCTACGAAGAAGATCGTGTTATTGGGTTTATCGGTACGACGCATAACAACGGAGAAACCTACGATAGATACTATCGCCGTACACAAAGCCGCGAGAGCTGGGAAGATGTGTCGACCGGTAATCCGGCTAGCAATGCGGATTCGCTTGCGATCCTTACCGGCGTCGGCTTCGGCAATAGCAAACTTCCTGATGATGCTGCCCGCCTTCTACACATGCTTGGCCAACAAGGCAACCCAACTGACCGTGATGTGTTCGATGCGGCCAGTGTTGTGTTTGCGCCCCAGTCGCGTGCCGTCCGTCGCCTGAAGCGCTACGACTATACGGACGTGCGCCTAAACGGTACCACCACATCACAAGTGGAATTCTCGATTTACCGAATTATTGATAATGGCGAGGAGGTTGTACAAGCACGCTTGGTAAGCGCCATTACCCGCGATGAAGTTCCTTGCACCCTAGAGTGTTTGTATAACGACGATGAATATGGCGAGCCATTCGTAGAGCTCCGCATTCATGGTGATGGCATTAATGAACGCATTGAACCAGACAACCTGGAGCTCGTGGTGCATGAGCTGATGAGTATGCTCTATAAACTGGTCAAAGAAAAGCGCGAACCATACCTCGAGACAAATCAAAAGGTAGTGTAGTATTGTTTTGATTATCCGCTTTTAGCGCAACACCGCCTTTATGCGGCGGATGCCGGCTGAGCTGGCTTCTTCTTTGATGATTTTGAAGGTTTTGCCACCCTCAGCAAGCTGGCCGGTATGTTCGACATGCGGACCACCACAAATTTCAAAACTAAATGGGGTATCGCCTTCGCCAGCCTGATATACCTTTACCGTGTCACCGTATTTGTCGCCAAACGCACCAAGAGCGCCCTTCGCAAACGCTTCGCTCGTTGGGTATTCTTTCCAGGTCATCGGGTAATCAGCCGCAATTGCGTCGTTGACGATTGTTTCAACTTCGGCAATCTGCTCTGGCGTCATTTTTTCACCATGACTAAAATCAAAGCGTAGTCGATCGGCCGTAATATTGCTGCCGCGTTGCACCACGTGTTCTCCAAGTACTGTGCGCAGCGCTTTGTACATAAGATGAGTCGCCGTATGGTACTTCAAATGAATATCGTCGTGGCCTTCGAGCCCACCCTTAAACGTGCCCTTCTGTGCGGTCTGACTACGCTGGCGCTGCTCTTGCATTTTGCCGTCAAATTGCTGGCGCCAATCTTCGGGCAGCGAGATTCCCTGCTTAAACGCTTCCTCAACAGAAAGCTCAACTGGAAACCCATAGGTATCGTAGAGTGTAAACAGTTGCTCACCGCCTATCCATTTTGCCATAGGCTGCGTTTCGTGAGGCGAATTATGTTCAAACGTTTTGTTGGCCTCTGCCATACGCTCGAGCTCCTTCAGTCCTTTACGAAGTGTTTGTCGGAATACCTTTTCTTCCTTTACGAGTACCGCTACCACTTCGTCACGACGTTCGGCGACCTCGGGAAAATCGTTATGATACAGGTCGGCAATTACTGGTACTACTTCTTGCAAGAAATTTTGCTCGATGCCGAGGTCAAAGGAATGACGAATCGCCCGGCGCAGTAGCCGACGCATCACGTAGCCCTGCTCTTTGTTACTCGGTACACAGCCGTCAACTGCCAAAAACGTTGCTGAGCGAAGGTGATCGGCAATCACCCGCATACTTTCGGTATGTGACTCGTAATTTTTGCCGCTGAGTACTTGAAGCTTTTCAATAATAGGCCAGATTACACTTATACGGAACATGTCAGGGTTATTAAGGGCAGCCGCCGCGAAGCGCTCAAGCCCAGAGCCATGGTCAATATTTGGTTTGTCGAGTAACTCAAATTCACCCTCGGCTATTTTTTTGTATACCATGAACACATTGTTGCCAATTTCGATGAACCGACCACAATCACAGTTTGGATGACAATGTTCACCATAGCTGGTGTCGTGTTCGACAAAATCGAATTCATAAAACATCTCACTGTCGGGACCACACGGATCTCCGACTGGCGTGTTTGCTTCGTTGCCATTACGACTCCACCAGTTCTTGCTACCATCGTAATAGAAAATTCGCTCACCCGTTTTGATGCCACGCGCATAGCCATTGGCTTCTGAACCAATATCAGCTGCTTCGGCTTTTATACCTTGCTGCTCTAAAAGGCGCTTCCAGGTATCGGCTGCTTCCGTATCTTTGGAAATACCATACTCGTCGTTGCCGATGTAGCACGTAAAGTATAATTTAGTAAGATCGAGTTTTACGGTTGTGCTAATAAACTCAAACATCCATTCAATCTGCTGTACTTTGCCATAATCACCTAGGCTCCAGTTGCCTAGCATTTCGAAAAATGTAGTGTGACGGTTGTCGCCAATATCGTCAATGTCCTGTGCGCGGAGGCAAGTCTGGCTATCGGTAAT
Source organism: Candidatus Saccharibacteria bacterium (assembly GCA_016700015.1). NCBI lineage: Bacteria > Candidatus Saccharimonadota > Candidatus Saccharimonadota bacterium. Next base: position 146,647 of record CP064995.1, on the reverse strand, counting down.
TCGCACGCCTTTTGGATGAGACTCGCCTAATAGATAGGGAATCATCGGCTGCATACCACTGCCGGTAAATAGCGTGGTCGGGTCGCCGCTTAATACCAACTGCGCACGTGGTACAATCTCGTGTCCACGGTCGGCATAAAATTTCAAATAGGCATCACGGATTTGTTGAGCGTTCATCTCTGTTATTGTACTACACTTTTGTCCGAACGCCTAGCTTAAACCCGCTAGCACGTCGAGGCAATTTGAGTACCATTACCGTCCCAAGCAGTATTGCGGTCAGTCCCAAGACTATCCAGCCCACCACTGGGTTTCCTGTTGACGCAAGGCCCGTAGGCTGGTAGCAGAAAATATGATTATTGTTGCCTATACCCAACACGGCCGTCACGGGGCTTGTGCCAAGCAAGCGATAATCCGAAATATCTGGCGCAATAAAATCGTAGGTTTGACCGGCTTTGTAATAACCGGCATCAATTGCTTCTCTAACTGCCTGATCTTCAGCAGGAGTAGGAAATGATGGGTCTTCGGGTATCGGAACTGCTGGCCCGCGCTGAAAAACAAAATCGGTTCGCCCTGGCCCCACCGCGACTATAGTAGTTCGTAGGTTCACTGACTCTTGAGTCTGAAACTGTGTCGTTGCATAGGCAGGGTTAATGATAAAGCCAGAGAATGGGAAAAAGTCCACTGTATCTCCGTCGTTATTTTGGTCATAGTTAGTATAGCCTTCGTACGTAAACGTCGCCCCGCTAGCTAATCCCCTGGGATTAGTGGGATCTGCAGTGTACAGCTGTACATACCATATTGAATTAATTGCGTCAGCGGTTCGTGCAACATCGTTAGAATATAATTCATCTTGCAAATTAGCCATTGATGATTGAGCCTCAAACGCTGTAGGGTCGATAGCAACAACGCTAGTGGGAATTACCACATCTGTTATTGCGTTGTAGCCAAACGCATTCAAGTCAATTTGGGTCACACCTTCATGTAGTGTTACTGACGTGAGATGATTATGATAAAACGTATAGCCATTGACCTGGGAAATACCGGGGGGAATATCAACGCTTGTAAGAAGGTTGTCGCTGAATGCACCAAAGCCAAGGTAGGTCAATCCTGGCGGCAACGAAATAGACGTTAGCTGATTCGCGCTAAATGCCGAACCACCAATTGATGTAACTGTTTGTGGGATAGTAACCGAGGTGAGGTTACGGCTGCCAAATGCATTTCCACCAATCCCGATAATTGTCTGAGAAGCTATCACCTGCGGAATAACTATGTTACCCCCTGGACAGGCTGGTGCTCCAATAATATCACCAATCGTCCGGTAGTACGCAAGGATATAACCGCTCTGCACATTGAAACAATTATCATCAGGGGTTAGCTGACCAATTTGGTTGAGAGCCTGGCTAATAGTACGATCTGACTTGAAGAGTTGGCCGTCGGACATACCCAGATAGAGACGATCATTATAGACGGCGAGTGATCTTGGCAGATTTGATGTTGGGATTGTTGTCGATGTTACTTGCTGCCAACTTGATAGGTCATTCGACCGATAAATATTAGTGTCTGCCGTATTGCTATTGAGACTGAGTACGTAGAGATAACCGTCGCTCGCTGCGTACATATCGACAACCGTATCGTTGTTTTTAATAGTGATCGGGTAGCTATTTGTGCCATCAAACCGAATCAATTGCTGGTTGTACATCATGCCAATGCAGACAATGTTCCCAGCAAATACCACTGTCCCTTCGGCGTCTTGGTAGGGACACGCCGGCTCGGCAATTCCATTCGACCATGAAACTCCATCATAGACACGCAGGGGCGGCTGAGGTGCTGCATCGCGAGCTTGCATATATATACGCGAATTCATTGTTGCTCCCCAGTAATAGCGGGCTGCCTGGTTGTTTTGCGCCGGAACACTATCGTCGGTATATGCTTCGTTCCATGTCACGCCGTTGTCTGTCGAAAGCCAAGCGGTAGCTATTGAGCTATTACCGTAGGTAGGATGAGCTTTGGAACCCAGCAACCATAAATCGCTCCCGTCTCGAGAAACGATATCAAAGCTATGAATACCTGTAATACCAGTGTTTTGATACGTCCAAGAACCCGACTGATTGGTGGTGTAGCCGAGTGGATCACCCCCTTGGGGATCGGCGCTCGGAATGTAGAGTTTTCCATTTATTGTGCGGATTGTGTCTATAGACTCCGCAGGAATTGACAGCGCCACGCCATCAAATGTTTCCGTCGAAAGCTCAAACGGATTAATAGCCATTGGTCCGGTATTTGTATCCCAATCTCCGTAGCCCATGATCATTTTCGTACCGTCAACACCGAGTGTATGGATTTGCTTGCCAAAAGATGTTGGTTGTGCTGCTGCCTGGGGGTGAACGCCAACTGAGGTAAAGTTCATCGGACCTATGGCGGCGCGAACAGCAGTGGACGCGCTACCAGCTACTACGACCACGCATGCTACTAGTGTAATGATATACCCCTTGTATCCCGTCATCTCGTTTCCTCTTTTTGTGTCTGTGCGTACTGTGTTTGTAAGTATAGCATCCATAAGCGATTTTGCCAATAGAGCTACTGTTTCTTCAAACAACCTTGTGCTTAGCATATCGCTGTTAATAGTAATAACTGCGATGGCTGCCAAGACACACATGCCGTGTTCCAACGAATGCCCGATAAGACGAAAGCTTCTCGCTGGCGCAACGCGCACCGACAGAGCCATCACTAGAGGCATTGGGTTGCCAACAAGCTGTCTGCTTGTAGCAATTCACGTGTTATCTCACTGAAAATGAGGTTGTATTTGGCCAACGATGGATGATCTTACCTGACAACAGCGCTGCCTAAACATACATCATCTCGATAAAAAACTACTGACTGGCCAGGTGTTGTTGCTCGTTGGGGCTCTACGAACTCAAGCACTCCCTTGTGGGCAGTTTCTCCTAGTGAGAGTTCCGCCTCAACAAGAGCTGCTCTGTGACGAATGCGGGTGAGATAGCTATTTCCGGTAGGGATATTAACAATCCAATGAATCTGTTCAACCTCAATACGACGGCGCCACATTCCTTTGTCATTAAGATTAGTAGTGACATACACCTCATTTTTTTCCATATTTTTTCCCACAACATAGTATGGTAGTCCGCCGCCAACATCGAGTCCATGACGCTGTCCCAATGTGTAAAGAATTGCTCCATCATGCTGTCCAACCACTTTCTTTGAGTGTTCGTCAATGATCGGCCCAGTGCATGTCTCTACATACTGCCCCAAAAACTCTCGCATACCGACATTACCCACAAAACATACCCCCATACTTTCGGCTTTTTTTGCCGTCCAAAGACCCCTCTGGGCCGCCATGTTTCGTACATCAGACTTCAAAATGTTACCAAGCGGAAATAGCACTTTCTTGAGCGCGTCTCCAGACACTCGACCGAGAAAATAGGTTTGGTCTTTGTCCGTATCTTTCGCACATTTTAACATACCATTTTCGACCCTCGCATAATGCCCCGTGGCAATCATATCGGCGCCATCGTCAAGCGCGGTTTCGAGAAATAATTTGAATTTTACTTCCTGGTTACACATAATATCAGGGTTTGGGGTCCTGCCAGCTTGGTACTCTGCGATCATATAATCGACGACTCGCTGCTTGTACTCGGCTTCGAAATCATAGACTTTAAAATCAATACCAAGCTGGACTGCAACACGCTTCGCATCGGCTAAATCTTCGGCCCATGGGCAGCGCATACCAGGTAGGTCTTGGCTCCAATTTTTCATATAAATACCAGTGACGTCGTGGCCTTGCTCTACTAGTAAGGCCGCTGCGAGGGAGCTATCGACGCCACCGCTCATACCAACAAATACACGCATTAGCGACCAACCACCCCCATAGACAAGGCTAGTGATGCACCAAGTTCAGCTATCGCCACCCACCAGCCGTTCGGCGTTAGCCACCACCAAGCGCTCCACTGTGTGTCGGAAGTGGTGGGGTGAGCGCGAATAGTAACACTTGGTGCTCGACGTTCAAATTCGAGCATCGCCCTACGTTGATGATAAGGTGACGTGACGATAATTGCATTTTTGAGACCGCGCTCGATGAAAATTGATGTTGTTTGCTTGGCATTCTGATCAGTGCTCTCACTGAGCTCCTCGACAATAATTGCCGAAGCGACAACACCAGCATTAATCGCCCGCTGCTTCATCACTGCCGCATTGCTTGGCCCGGACTTATCGGCAGCCGCACCAGAAAAAATAAGTGTTGGTGCCCACCCAAGCTTATACAGTCGGATTGCTTCATCAACACGTGCATTGGTATCGCCCCCACTCACCGCTACAATCACATCTGCAGGCCCACAATTTGTATCAGCTGACGGTTTAAGTTCGGCACAGCCGCTTAAATCATCAGGACCGAGGTACCTACCAATGAGCCAGGCGCTTAGCAAAACTATAATGCCAAGTACCGCAAAAATCTTGACCAATTTCATCGAGATAGCCTCGCATACTCAGTGCGCAGCGCCTCGATAAGCAGCTTCGTTGCCATTGCAATCGAAGTAGTGTCGTTCAGTCGGCCAAGTGAAATACGTAAACTGCCGTCAGCAATTTCGGGTGTAACCCCGATTGCTGTTAATACATGAGAACGAGTGCCATAATTGGCAGCACAAGCACTGCCAGTTGCGACTAAAACACCTTTTGTCTCGAGCGCAAAAACAAGTCGCTCGGCATCGATGCCAGGGAATGAAATATGCAAATGACCAGCAAGACGCTTCTTGGTGCTGCCAGTTATGACTGCGGCCGGAAATTCCGTTATTAGTCGGGATTCAAGCTGATTGCGTAGTGTTGCTAATCGCACCGTCTCTGATTTTCGATGTTGTGATGCAAGTTCAAGCGCTGTCGCAAACCCAATGACACCAGCGACGTTTTCTGTACCGCTGCGCACTCCTCGTTCTTGACCACCACCGGCGATAAGTGGCCTTACTACAACATGGCTCGCCGTCCACAGCAACCCAACTTGCTTGGGACCATACAACTTACCAGCGTTTAGTGTCAGCGCGTCGACACCGAGTCGAGCGACATGAACATCGAGCTGGTTGACGCCCTGAGAAGCGTCGCAGTGAAAATAAATCGGTGTTAACTCACCTGCTTCGAGACGGCGGCGACGCTCGGCTCGCACAATCTCGCTGATCTCACGAATGGGTTGAATAGTGCCAAGTTCATTATTGGCGAGTGCTACAGTGACAAGCTGCGTCGTGGCTTTAATTGCTACACCGATCGTAGTCGGCTGCACAATGCCGCTCGACCCGACAGGTACAATCGTACAATCTCGATCACGCGTCGCAGCGAGGACAGCGTGGTGCTCAATAGCTGTTGTCACCACATGCCCGCTCGTACTGTGAACCATGAGATTTATCGACTCAGTGGCACCGGCAGTCACAATGACTTCGTCTGACTTCCCACCTATACAAACAGCAATTCGATGCTTCGCAGCTTCATAGTCACGTCGCACAGCTACCGCTGGTGCATAGGGACTCGACGGGTTAAAAAACAGCTCGCTAAGGTAAGGCTGCATGACAGCAGCCACACGACCGTCCATCGGTGTCGCCGCAGCATGATCCAGATAGTACATAGGTTTCGTCACTATGGAATATTATACCAATTTTTGTCCGGTTGCCGGATCACGCCCATATACTTCGCGAGCAACACGTTCATAGTACATGCGAATAGCGACCGCAAAGTTTTGTAACTCATCACCATCGAGATAACTATAGCGTGCACCTTCTTGCGTTTTAAGCACACCGTGCTGGTTGATCTCATACTTTACCGTACTGGTCTGTAGTTTGCGATCATCGCCAATCCATTCTTCGTGCCAAATCCATGTTGTGTGGTCAAGACAAAAAAATTCACGGCGATGTCCCTGGGGTACTGGGCCAAAAAGTTCAGCTCCGATAGCGCTTTCGAGTTTTAGTAGTTCACGCTCGGTGAGTGGTTTAAGTGGACGATTTTTAGGAATACGAGTCAGATCAAAATTTACATCATCCCCGATAAGCAGCTTCAGCGCTTTGTTGATAAGACTATTCATAACGTTTATTAGTACCTAGGCAGCGTCTCATTGTTGCAATTCATCAATCGCTTGGCGACGAAAACTAGTGGTATAAAAGCTAAATGCATAAAGTGTTTGAGGATTGGTCGGATCGACGAACCGTTCTGGTGTTGGTACTGTAGCCGCAGAGCGCAACACACCTGAACCAATTTCAATACGACTATGGTCGACTACCGTTGGATCAACATCATGCCTTGGTGCTGCGTGCAGCAAAGCTTCGGCAAGCGCAGCCTCCGAGAGTCGCTCACCGACAGTAGACGGGCGAGTCGTCGCTTCGAAAGGATACGAAACTACCTCTTGATCAGAGGGTATACGGTAATCATCGATGCCTATTGTAGTTGTCATAGTGATATCCCAAATAGTTTCGTGGCGTTTACTGTAGTGGTACTAGTCACATCTTCAACAGGCACGCCTTTTAACATTGCCTGATGCGCTGCAACCCTCTCCACATACGCCGGTATATTGATTTTACCACGAAATGGCACTGGAGTCAAGAATGGCGCATCTGTTTCGAGGAGAATGTTGTGTAATGGCACCTCTTTATACAGCTGCTGCTGGGCTGGATCTTTCGTAAAGGTGCTGATACCGTTTATGCCAATAAAAAGTCCTCGGTCTATTCCCTTCTGCATATTAACCGCTGTATCGGTAAAACTATGTAAAACGCCCCTAACGCCCGGAATGGCATCGAAGATCGGCCAAAAATCGTCAAACGCTTCGCGAACATGAAAGCTCACCGGCAAATTGTAGTGCTTGGCAAGTGTTAGTTGTTCTTTAAGCGCCCGCTGCTGGGTCGCCACTGGACTATGGGAATAGTAGTAGTCGAGTCCGATTTCACCAATGCCAACTATTTTATCATGCCCCTCAGCAAGCAACCTAGCAATACCATCCCACCCCCGCTTGACTTCGTGAGGGTGCACACCTACAACCGCATACACGCCGTCGTTCGACTCGGCAAACTCTACTGCTTCACGCGAGCTACGTTCATCGGTTCCGACAGCGATCATAACAACACCTGCCTCGCGTGACTGAAAGTAGGCTTGTTCCCTAGACTCTGGGTAAAACTCACTATCGTGAATGTGACAGTGTGAATCAATAAGCATACTACTTCCCTGTTGTTCGCGGGTCTACGGTATGAAGGTAAATTTTTGGAAATAGCGGTTGCATATCACTCGGCACTACACCAGTATCAAACATATGGTGAATGGTGGCCGCAGTTGACGGCATAAAAGGCGTCAGAAGGTCAGCGATTTGAATCAGGGTACTGGCAGCATACGCCAACACTTCTGCTAAATGTTCATTTGCCTCGGTGTCTTTGTCTCGGTTCTTGGCAATCTCCCAGGGTTTTACATGTTCGAGATATTGATTAAGTGAGCGTACCGTTCCCCACACTTCGTCGAGGGCTCGGTTAAATTCAAATGCACGCATTGCTTCGCGGTATGGCCCCATATCGTGTTCGGCTTGTGGCGCATCACCAATTACTCCGGCTTGGTAGCGCATGAGCATCGCTGCCACGCGCTGCACTAGGTTGCCAAGGTCATTACCGAGCTCGCTGTTGTAAGCTGTTTCAAACTTTTCCCAGGTGAAATCACCATCGTCCTGAGTTGGCACGTGTCGGCTGAAGTAGTAACGAAAGGCATCGGTGCCATAATTTTTTATAACGTCATTTGGTTCGACACCGTTGCCCAATGATTTGCTCATTTTTGTGCCACCAACATTCACGTGACCATGCACCAGCAATACTTTGGGAAGCGGTAGATCAAGCCCCATGAGCATCGCCGGCCATATACCTGCATGAAACCGCAAGATATCTTTGCCTACCACTTGAACGTCTGCCGGCCAGTAATCTCTCCACGATTCGTTGTCAGGATACCCAAGCACTGTAATGTAGTTGCTCAGTGCGTCGAGCCAAACATACATCACTTGGGATTCATCGCCTGGTACACTCACGCCCCATGCCAAATTTTTGCGCGGACGCGATACCGATACATCCTTGATACCGTCTTTTATGAGTTCCAAAAACTCACGTTTTCTAAACTCCGGTACGATTTTCATTCGATCTTTTTCGATTGCTTCACGTATTTGTTCACTAAATTGACTTGCCTTAAAGTAATAGTTGTCTTCGCTGAGGCGCTGGTAGGGCGATTGATGATCAGGACAGGTGCCATTGTTTTCAGTTGCCTCTTTATCGGTAACAAAATTCTCACAACCCTGGCAGTACCACCCCTCATAGGACCCTTTGTAGATAAGACCAGCTTTTACAAGTTGCTGCCAAACATACTGCACAGCACCTTTATGATGACCGTCAGTTGTACGGATAAAGTCGGTGTACTCGACACCAAGTGCGCTAATGAGCTGCTGAAAATTACCATACATACTGTCGACGTACACCTGTGGCTCTAGCCCTGCCTCTTTTGCCTTGGCAGCAATTTTATTACCATGCTCGTCGGTTCCAACCTGATAGCGAACTTCGTGGCCGTTTTGTTTTTGGTAGCGTGTCCAAATATCGGCGAGAGTGTAGTCGAGGGCATGACCAATATGTGGCACGCCATTGACGTACGGAATCGCAGTACAAATATATAGCTTCTTTCCCATTGACTGTCATTATAGCAGGTGCAACTCCTTAAGTTCCACACCTTGTTTGGAGTGATAATGCCCGCTATACTGATAGTATGCAAAAAAGCAGAACCGGTTTTACGATTATCGAACTCGTGGTGGTTGTGATTGTCGTCAGTATTCTCGCAACGATTGTCGTCGTTTCCTATAACGGCTCACAGGCTCGTGCTCGCGATGCCAGGCGCCGAACTGATGTCGCCAATATCGTCAAGGCCCTCGAGCTTTATTACAATGACAATGGTAGTTACCCTACTACATCAGGTTCGACTGCGATGACAATTAACTGGTTCTCATCGAACGATGCGAGCTGGTCGACATTTAATACTGCGCTTGTTAACTCAAACGCGATCACCTCACTTCCTGTGGATCCGCTTAATGTGCCGTCATCGGGAGCGGCCAATACCGGTGTTTCATTTGGCACCGGCAACTACAGCTACGCACTCTACGTTAATAAGCTGAACTACTGCGGCTCAGCGCCAGGACAGATGTATTTGTTGCTATATCGTCTCGAATCGGAACAAGCACAGCCTACATTCACCGATGGTTCTTGCGCAAGCAACGAGCTTGGTTCGGGCTACGGCACGGCGTACTATCGATCAGTAAAATAGTTGTCAGATAAGTTGCACTAGTACTGCAAATCGCTGTGATGTATCACCTTGAGAATGAGAGAAATATTCACCACGCGCTGCGGTATTGATTGAAGAGCGATGGATGTTATGAGGACTTAGCCCTTCGCGCTCAAACACGGCCGCATTATGCCCTTGTAAATCGACAAAGTACTTCCCGTCGCGCTTATCAACAAATTCGTACCACTCTTCGCCATCCGCTGGATCAAAGTAATCAAGCTGGTAGTGCGACTGCTGGACACTAGGTGCCATCCAAACAATCAGATCAGTCCGGTGACTGCCGAAACCCGCAAAAGCACGAATCGTTTTAGCAATCAGTGAGGTGAGTGACGAGTGTCTACCAAGATGAAGGAGAGCGACAATATGAAGTTTGGGGTCGTATACGATAGTTGCTGCGCAGTCTGCCACCGGAAGCAGCAAGCCGACCCCCCGCTCACGCGTAATAAGCCCATCCGCTTTTATTTCCGGCATGTAGCGCGTCGTGTCTCTGTACGTAACTTCGCGGAGCACATCGTAGGTTTGTTCGTGATTATACAGGATACGCTGATATACAACGTGCGCATAATCACTCCCAGCAAGCGCACAGAATCGCTTACGATTTGCAATAATTGCCGGGTGATGAATACCTAGCGTTTTATCAAGGACAGTACCGTCGCTTTTTGACGAAAGTGCCGCTATGAGGTGATCGCCGAAACATTGAGGCTGATCCGCAGTAATCATAATTACAGTGCATCCTTTGCCAACCGATGCCAATCATCGAGCGATAACTCTTCAGCACGAAGGTCTGGATCAATCCCCGCATGACGCAGTAATTCTTCGGCCTCGAGTTTTGTGATGGCCAGTCCAGCGCTAATTGAAGAGCGCAATTTTTTACGCTTCGCCGCAAAGCCGGCTTTCACCACACGAAAGAGCGCACGTTCGTCTTCTGTGGCCACTAGTGGTGCAAGGCGGGTTGTCAATATTACCACCTGAGAGTCAACTTTTGGCGGTGGCGTGAAATACGCCGCAGGCACGACAATACCTAGCTCTGCCTTCGCATACAGCTGTGCGCTCACGGCGAGAATGCTCATATTTCCAGGCTTTGCAGCGATCCTTTCGGCGACTTCTTTCTGCACCAACAGTACTGCGACCGAGGGCTTGTTGGCGGCAGTCATAAGCTTCTCAACAATCTTACTGGTGATGTAGTAGGGCACATTGGCTACTACTTTATAGCCATATGGTAGCTGATCTAGATCAAAATCAAGAATATTTTCGTGAATCACGGTCAATCGCTTACCCGGAAACTGACCGGGTAATTTGCGCGCTAGCTCACTGTCATACTCTACTGCTACGACATCATGTGCATGCCGTAGTAATTCGCTCGTCAAGGTTCCAAGACCAGAACCGATTTCGAGTACGGTGTCGGTCGACTGTAAAGCACCGCTGGCAACAATTTGTTGCAAAATAGTACGATCTTTGAGCCAGTGTTGGCCAAGAGATTTATTCGGCATTACTGCGCAGGTGGTTTATTTGATATGCCAGTTGAGCGATAGCAGCCTGGGTTTTGTGTTACGAGTCCGGCTGTCATATTCGTATTAGCAATAATCATAGCATCTTGATCGGCCGGAGCAGCATTGGATGGTAAAATGCCGACCAGATCGCCACGACCTGTTTTACTGGCAACACTATTCCATGTGGAAATCATGAACTGATAGGCACCGTAGAAACCATTCCCCGTATTCGTGTCGTACCTGCCATGGGTTTCACACATCCTAAGCGCATAGAGCCATTCGTTCAGACTGCCACTGTAATTGTTTTTACCCCCAATCACCACGACTTCTTTTATGGGTTGTTTGGTGGTAATCGCGCTATACTCCTTTTTCTCAACCTGCACGCCATTATGCATAACGATTCGATATGTCACTGTCCGTTTTCCCACACTCCCCTCGGTCTGAACCTTCCGGTAGGATTTGTCTTGGTCCATATCATAAATTTCTTGAGAATCATAAGCGATATCTTCTTCGACTGTCAACATTTGCTCACCGTTTTTCCATAACTGTATTTCCATGCCAGCTGTAATTGGTGTGGTAGCGGCAGGCAAGACAGTATCGTCACGCTCTGGTACAATATTTTTTGATTTAAGCATCGCCCCTACTGTTTGCTCTTGAGTATATGTTTTAATCGTCTTGCCATAAAACACAAACGTTATGGGTGTCGCATAGCGAATTGTCAATATCTCAAATAGTCCATCGCTCATAATATCGGTCGCTCGACTGAGCGTGAGTGTATCTTCATCATGAAGTGTTATGCCTACCTGCTCGGCAATCTGCCTAGCAGTACGATACGAAGTAACAATGCGAATTTCGTTTTTACCGTCACGAACAATTACTGGCCGTGCCCGGTAAATGTTGACTTCGTATGAGCTGGCGACAAGTTTTTCGTCGAGCCCTGGCTCAGTACGATCGTTTTTATCAAGTCGAACTTTTGCTTCAGTGAGTGCCTGGCGGAGTGTCGATGCTTTTGTTATAAAGCCCTTTTCCTTACCGTCGTCATGAAGCGTGATAATGTGGCTCGCTACAGCTGGTGCACCCGCACCGACCGCATAGGCATTTCTGACCGAAGTTCCCGCAATAACGGCAGCCGCACCAAAAATAAGTGCGCTAATGACTATCATGTGTTTTCTGTGTGGTGTAATTGAGATTTCTGCCATAAACTCCGAACTCTTTCTCGCGAGTACGTATGTCTGATTATAGCAAGAATTCCCAGTGGGTAAAAGCTTATCGCTTTTCTAAACGTGCATATTCGATGTTGAGTTTTTTGCGCCCACCGCCCACGAACAGAACGGTCACTGCCAGGCCATCAATATCCACTATCTCGCCATCGCCAAACTGTAGAGAACGCACCTGGTCACCTACGACGAAATCATTGATCGCGTCGGTATATTCGTACGATTGTGTGGTGCTGTTCGGCACCGCCAGCACGGCATGCTGGCCGATATCGTCTAGAAATCGGGATGGCCGCGCATAGCTACGCTGGCCAAACTGTAACCGACTCTGGGCGTAGAGCATATGAAGTTCTTCGCGCGCCCGAGTCATGCCAACATAGCAAAGGCGACGCTCTTCTTCCAGCTGCTTTGGACCTTCCTCGAGCGCCCGCATACTCGGGAAGAGACCTTCTTCCATACCAACCATAAATACCACTGGAAATTCGAGCCCCTTCGCGGCATGCAGTGTCATGAGACTAACTTTTTCATCGTTACTTTCTACATCGACACTACTCATAAGCGCAACTTCTTGAAGGAAATCGACAAGCGATACAAATGATTTCGCGTCACTCACCAGTACGCTCAGGTTTGCTTCGCGGTCCTCGCCGCCCGGACTGCCATCGAGTATATATTCAAGATACCCTGTTGAAGAAATTACCCTATCTATTATGTCACTCGGGTTGGTCTCGGCAATAACCAGCCCTTGCAGCTCGCGTAATTTTTCGCCAAGAAGCATAAATGCACGCTTTGCCTTCGGGATCAGTTGCGATATTTGCTCTGCATTAACAAGCGCCGCAATGATATCCATTCCACTCTCATTCTGCCATTTTATAAACTTTTCAAAACTAACCATACCAATACCCCTTGCGGGCGTGTTCACGATACGGCTAAAACTCATGCGGTCATTGGGCTGGTATAGTAGACGAAGGTAGGCAATGATGTCTTTAATTTCTTTACGATCATAAAAACGCGTGCCTCCAACTAATTGATAAGGTATATGGTGTTGCAAAAGCGCACGCTCAATAGCAAAACTCTGCGCATTCACTCGATACAACACCACGAAGTCACCGTAGTTACGCGTACCCATACTCACCTGCACACCAATGCGACTGGCGACGGCATACGCTTCTTCGACTTCGTCATAGACCGCTTGAACCTGCACCGGTGAGCCCTTGCCGACTTGTGTCCACAGTCGCTTATCGGTACGTTCGATGTTTTTTGTAATCACACTGTGTGCTGCCTCAAGTATCGAAGTTGTCGAACGGTAGTTTTGCTCTAGTTTAATTACCGTCGCACCAGGAAAGTCGGTTTCAAACCGCAAAATATTTTTAAAATCCGCCCCACGCCAACTGTAAATGGATTGCCAATCATCACCTACCACACAAATATTATTCTCACGATTTACTAGCGCCTTCACAATCGCATATTGTGCAGCATTGGTGTCTTGATACTCATCGATAAATATATGAGCAAACTGTGAGCGATATTTTTCACGCGTCGCCGGCGATTTACGCAGCAACCGGACTGTTTCGATAAGCAGATCGTCGAAGTCAAGGGCGCGGGCGGCCCTACGAAGCACTTCATAGTGTGCGTACAGTTGTGCAACCAGGCGTTGAAATGGGTATTCGACCGACTGGGCATATTCTTCCGGCGAAAGTAGATCGTTTTTCGCACTACTAATGGCTGCGCTCACCGCGCGAGGCTTCACTTGCTCTGCGCTAATCGATAATTCTTTCATGGCCTGCTTGATTAATCCCTGACGGTCGTCTTCATCATAAATAACGAATTGTGGTGATATTCCAATGGCTTTGCCATCAGTACGCAGTAGGCGAACACATATTCCGTGAAACGTGCCCATCCAGGGCATGAAATGACGAGTGTTTTCCTGACCGGTCAGCACCGCAAGCCGTTCGCGCATTTCACGAGCAGCTTTATTGGTAAAGGTAACCGCCAGAATTTGATCAGGCCACACGCCTGCATGCGCCAAGAGATGAGCTATCTTATGCGTTAGCGTCTTAGTTTTGCCGCTGCCGGCACCCGCCAAAAGAAGCAGTGGCCCGTTCGCATGAAGTACGGCCGACGTCTGCGCATCATTAAGCCCCTCAAGAATATCCATCTTGTTATTATAGCTAATTCAACACTAAGGTTATGTTGTGAAATAGAAATATGCTGCACCGCCCAGTATGCTCAGTATGACAAGGGCAAGGAACCAAATAACCCATTTCCAAGCAGATGACTTCTTTCTCGGTTTTTCGAGCGGTTGAGCATGAGTGGAAGTGTCATAAATTGGTGTGCTCGGCTGATCTTCGGTAGGTGGTTGCTCGCTGTATTGCTGAGGGGTTTGCCCATGAGAAGTGTTATTTTCCGTGCCAAGCCCCGCTTCTAGAGTCTCCTCTTTGGTATTTGATGACTCAAGAGCAATAACCTCGCTTTTCAACTCATCAGGAAGTTGCACAGGAGGTGGCGACTGGAGATCGGCATCGACTACGTCGGCCACTGAATCCTGGGACACAGTATCCGCTTTATCAGGATTTGATCGATCAAGGAAAGAAGCGTCAGCCGTATCAGACAGTGCACCGAGAGGGCGCTTTTCAACTTTTGCGTCCGGGAGAAATGGCGAAGAAAGTGGCTCGGTATCATTGGTGGTAGCTTCAGTACTTACCTGTTCGTTGTACGATTGATCAACCTTAGCAGAAATTTCCGGTGTGATACTACCACTTGACTGACTCATTGACGCCACATCAATCGGGTCGGGCCATTCATTTTTCACAGCCTCCATACTCGTTGTGTCGACCTCATCTTTAGCGTTATCGTCCACCTTAAGCACGGGTTTCGTTTCGACTAGCTCGGACTGTCGGTTTTCGTTGGTTACAGGATCATCGATAGAAATTGCCGATTGTTCACCAGGGGGTGTTGATTCGGCTTTTAGGGATGAGTTTGCTGGAGTGATTGTAATTCCCTGACGGTGAGCAGGTGTAGCCACAGTGGTTGACTTCATGTCTGAGGATGGATGCATGACGTCCATAAATTGACCACGGCGCTTAACTGCTAAAGAGGGGTTGGGCTGGCCCACGGGAGAACTGGTAGATGTTGAAATCTCGTCACTGGTTGGTGACGCGACCGGTGTTGGGTCATCAAGCGTCACAACCTTGTCTTCTGGATCGTCTGCAACCACACTGCGCTTTGTGGTATCAACACCCGACATTAGACTGTTGACTGCTTTGTCTAGCTCTTCAAAGTCGAGTTCGGTCATTTCTTTTTCTCCTTTAGTTGAGTGGTATGCGCAGCATCAACAATAGTAGCAAATGCATGTGCGTCAAGACTCGCGCCCCCCACTAATACTCCATCGATACCTTTCGTATTTAAAAAGCTGGCAGCGTTGTCGGTATTGACACTCCCACCATAAAGTACACGGACTGAGCTAGCAACATTTTCGCCAAATAGGTGTTTGACCTGCGAACGAATAGCTTTGACAATCCTCTCAATCTCGGCAGGCGTAGGAGTTTCATGTGATTCAAAATCTTTGCCATTACTAAGCGCCCATACTGGTTCATAGGCGATGACAAGTGAGGCAGCTTCTTCACTCGTAATGTTACTAAGACCGCCAACTAATTGATCATGGATAACGTCGCTGGTTTCACCCACCGCACGCTCGCCAGCAGTCTCCCCAACACACAAGACTGGAGTGATACTGTGACGATAGGCTGCTTGCACTTTATTGCGAATATCTTTGCCAGATTCGTTGAATATGTGTCGGCGCTCGGAATGCCCGACAATTGCATAGCGCACAAGACCTCGTAATTGATTGGCCGAAACTTCTCCGGTAAAGGTGCCGTCATCTCGCCAATATAGATTCTGGGCAGCGAGCTGGAAATGATGCGAATGAGCTTGTAGAGAAACGGACTGGAGGGCGAGCATCGATGGTGCAACTACCACTTCGACATCTCGGTGATTTGCCACTAGTTTTGCCAAAGCATGCACAAGCAAACTGGACTCACCGACGCTGAGGTTCATTTTCCAATTACCGATGATGAGTTTTTTGCCCACTATATGTGCTACTACTTATGCTTTTACTATTGTTAGTGTACTCTATTTTTTAGTGTGCGTCTAGCAAGCTTTCCACACCTGGCAGCTTAAGCCCACTCATAAGCTCGAGGCTCGCACCACCACCAGTTGAAATATGGCTAAATGTCTTGTTGTGTTTACGGCTCCAATGGATAGCAAAATCCGCCGTATCACCACCGCCGATTATTGACTCTATCTTGTCGTTATCTGCTAGCCGTGCAGCAAGCGCTTCGGACGCTGTTGCAAAAGCTGGAATTTCAAAGAGACCAAGCGGTCCATTCCATATCACCGTTCTCGCTTTGGTCACGATGTCGATCATTCGCTGGGTTGATTGAGGTCCAATGTCGAGCGCTAGGCCGTCGGCTGGTACATGCGCCACGGGTGCCTCGGTACGGGTTGCATGTGGCGAAGTTGATCGCCCAATTCCCACATCGGTGGGAAGGACAATATATCGATCGACATGCTCGGCGCCGACTTTACGGCCAGCAGCCTGGTAGAGATGTTCGATGATTTCAGCTTGGCCATCCTCGATCTTACTTTTACCCACATGGTAACCTTTGTGAGCTAAAAGCGTATTAGCCATTGCGCCACCGATAATAATCGTATCTGCGACATGTTCAAGCGCTTCAATCACTTTGATTTTATCACTCACTTTAGCACCGCCCAGCACTGCTACTAGTGGCTTTGCTGGATGTTTCATGGCGTTTGTAATTGTCGTTACCTCGCGTTCCAGCAACAAGCCAGCGACACTTGGTAAAAATTCAGTAATTGCCGCTGTTGACGCATGCGCGCGGTGAACTACCCCAAATCCATCTTGTACAAAATAGTCTGCGTTACTGTCAGCCGCTAATCGCTTGGCAAACGCCTTGTCATTCGCTTCCTCTTCGGGGTGAAAACGAAGATTTTCCAGCACAATTACGCTTTTCACTGGAGCCCGTTTAATTGCCATTGCAACTTTAGGGCCTACACAGTCGTCAACAAACCGTACCGACTCTCCTAAAAGCGCAGCCAGCTTTCTGGCTGCCGGTTCAAGGCTAAATGCTGGGTCACGCTTACCATCGGGTCGACCTAGGTGACTAATAATAACAACTTTACAGCCTTCTTCTAGCAGTAACCTTACTGTTGGTACACTACTTCGAATGCGGTAATCGTCAGCCACTGCGCCCTTATGTGTTAGCGGTACGTTATAGTCGGCTCGAAGCAAAATCGTCTTGCCTCTTAGCGGCAACGATTTTATGGTTCGTTTAGTAAAAGCCATCCCACCCCTTTTCTTTACTCAATTATCCGTACTTTTATCGTATCGGTTGCGCCAATCTTGCCCGGCTGACGACCACTGACTATCACCACAGTAATAGGAACTTCCACTTGGAAGAAATTATTGCGAGCCAGTTCTTGAGCAAGCTTATAGCCGGCTTCGTCGTCATCTTCGCGAATAAAGCTACGGTTTGCAAAGCTAAGCGCAAGCTGTTGGGCTGCACGTGTACTGCTTGTCACGCTAATAATCGGTAAATTGGGCCGCCACGCACCGATATTTGCTGCCGTAGCCCCAGATTTTGTTTCGGCGATGATGGCCGTGGCACTAATTTCCTCAGCAACCTCGACTGCGGCGTGTGAAATGGCATGGCGAACGCGCATCTTGGAATTAGTAAATTCATCGTCAAGTATTTCAACACGACAATGTTCTTGAGTATAAAGAATGGTGTTGCGCATGGCTTCAATTGTTTCGATCGGGTAGTTGCCATTTGCCGTTTCATCAGACAACATGACCGCATCGGCACCTTGGATGACGGCAGTTGCAACATCGCTCACTTCGGCGCGAGTTGGTTCGGGGTTATCTACCATACTGCTCATCATTTGCGTCGCAATAATGCTAAGCTTACCGTGTTTACGACAGAGTGAGACGACTTTACGCTGAATAATCGGCACCATTTCAAGCCCTACTTCCGGAGCCAGATCACCGCGCGCAACCATAACACCATCACTCGCGCGCACAATCGCCTCAAGCACACCATCTTGGATAGCGGCTCGCGTTTCAATCTTCGCAATCACATGCGCTTCACTACCGAGACTTACCAGCATTTGCCGAAGAGCATGAATGTCATCAGCAGATTGAATGAAGCTTAGAGCAACATAGTCATAATCTTTATCGGCAGCGTATTCAATATCTTGCACATCTTTGGGGGTAATGATATCACCGCCAAAGTCGGTATCGGGTAGATTCACACCCTTGCGACTCATTAGTACGCCGCCGTTCTCGGCCCGTACTTTTACAGCCGTTGGGCTCGCAATCTCGATAACTTTGGTACGGATTTTGCCATCAAACAGATAGATCCGCTCACCTACCTTGACCTTCTCGGCAAGGTTGTACTGCATTGGCAATACTAAGCCATCGTGCTCGGCTGCGCTATCGAGTATTAATATATCGTCAGCAACCACGTCTTGATGATTATCGTTGAGATTGCCAAGCCGGACTTTTGGTCCTTGTAGGTCTTGGACAACTGCAACTGGCCGACCGTGGGCGACGCTCGCTTCACGTATCCAGCGAAGCTGCTGTTCACGCTCTTCGTAGGTACCATGAGAAAAATTCATGCGGTAGCCATTGACGCCAGCGTGAAGCATCTGTTCAATTTTTTCTTTTGAGTTAGTCGCCGGACCAACTCCGGCTAATATTTTGGTTCGTTTGAGAATATGCATTTTATGTATTATAACAGATACAGCGAACAGCCACTAGTTACCAATAACAATTTCACCGTCTTCAATCATTGAACGAAAATGATAAACACCTCGATCATCAGTTTTGTAACTCCAATAAAACCAAGCATCGGCTGTCGCATATGCTTGCAGCTGTCGTCGTACATGTTCGCGCACAACTGCAGCATGTCCAGACGTTGGGACTTTATCAAGAATCTCTCCAGCTATAATGCCGTTCCACTCGCCAACAATCACATTCTGCCAGCACCGTAGGGCAATGATTAATCGACCATGCCAATGTACCAGTGGATAGTAGTAGCGCAGCGGTAGCCACTTGTGTGCCCAAAACGTGAAATGGTACCAGTGAATATCCATTGTCACTCGATTTCGTAGTGCACCAATAATTGCACCGCTAAGTAACCGCGGCGTGAAAGCGTCGTGGAAAACAATCTGGGTTGTTGGGCGAAGTATGCTACGCAGTCGTCGATACGCCTGGTTATAGAACAGTCGTAACTTCCATTGTAGTAGTCCCGGACGAGGCTCGTTCAGTAGTTCTAAGCCCCAAAATTCCGGTTCATCCCTGTAGCGATGAGCTAGCTCTTCAAGGATGTCGATTGTCTGCATACGAAGCTGCCTGGTACGGTACCAGTCAACTCGCCCAATCCGCCCGCTGTGGTCGCGACCATTTTGACCACCTGGCGCACCGTGCAGACAAAGCAGGAGTTTGATGCGATATTTGGCGGCCATCGTAAACGCCCAGTCAAGCCTACCAATACTCGATACATAGGGCGCTTCGCCTTCTAAAATCCAGTAGCCAACAGGGATTCGTACCGCCTCTATACCGTTTGCCGCCATCCAGTGCCAATCTGCTTCGGTAATGAATGTTTTCTGATGATGGCGTATTTTTTCGCGTGCGCCAGGAGTTTGCATAAAGGTATATTCATCAACTGCGCTGGTACCTTCAAACAAGCTTGGCGTCATCCAGCGCTCAAGCACCAGCCAGCCACCCAAATTCACACCGCATAACGCCCTCGTCATATGCTCATTGTAGCTTATTCGTCGCGCATGTCGCGAATGGGACTACGTCGCACATTACGAATCAAGGGGAGCATCATCCCAAGCAGCCCAGAAGCAACTATCGCAGCCACTACCCATAGCAGCTTGCTCGACATACCAACAAATCGGAACTGCTGCTGGCTATCGGTGGCACCAAGTGATATTTGCGCAGTCACTGTGGCGCCGACCCAGTTGAGACTATCAACAAGTAGCGCAACACCATATCCTATACCAAACGATATCAGTATGATGCCCATACATAGCAGCAAGGTATAGGTGATGTACACCTGCGAAATGTCGAGACGCTTGAAACCTATGGCTCGGAACACCGCCGTCTCACGACGCCCATCGGCAATCGTACGGCCAATCGTAAGGCCCGCAATTAGGCCGGCAATCGCCATCACAATGAGCGTAAAGACCACAATCACGTTATCAATAACTCGCTTCGCATCATCAATGGCAAGACTGTTGCTGCCAAATGGTGCCAGCATAAATTTTTTATCCGCTGGTTCACACTGACCGGTCATCCCAAAGCTACACCCTTCTTTATTCATAAAGGCTTTCGCATTATCCGGGCTACTAAACTCCGCATACAATTGCGGGACCATCCCGAAATCAGATTGATTTTGCTGCGACAGAATATCAGCGTATGTATCCTTGTCGCTCATCGTGTTATAAAGTTCCTGCGGAATTGCGAAACGAAATGTCTCTGATGCCAGCATGCTCGAAAGCATTTGCCCCACTCCGATCGAAAAGTTTCCGTCGCTCATCGTATCAGCAAAGCTATTTGGCGCAACACCAACCACTTCAAACGTAACTTTGCGCTGCATCGGATCCACCGGCTCGTTAAACAGACGCTTGAATTCGTTTTCTTTGTTTGTATAGGATTTCTCATCCGCACTGCGCGTATCGGCAACGACCGGAGCGGGCGCACAGCTTGCAGGGTCTGGGGTGCCGTAAATGAGTGATGGTTTGACATAGTTTTTGTTGTTCTTGTTGGCGGAAATTTCTTTTGCTGTCGATACGGCCTGTGAAATTTGCATTTGGCTCGCTGAGTTACGATAACACATGGCAAATGTCAGTCCAACGGCACGTTTTTTGAGCTCGCGCGCATAGTTGAGTCGATCAGACGCAGGAGCGTCTGCTTTTGGCGCAGCATAGCCAAGTAGTGTCGATGCACGTTTTTCTGTCACCACCACAGGTATATGCCCACTGTCTGGTTCCCAGCTATTATTTTTTAGCATGTAAAGATCAATAAGCGGTTGTGCTGCAAGCGTCATCTGTTCTGTATCACTTACCATGCCATATCGTGACGTGTTTGATGCCCTGGAATCAGTATCAAACACTTCCTTGCCCTGCTTCATCTCAACCAGCGAACCGTCTTTTGGGGCAAGCGTGTGTGTTTCATAGACTGCCTTAGGAGAATAGCTTTTGGCTACAGATTTGAGCGTATCAATCGTCACACCCGGTGAGTTGATCGTGTTAAATTCATTCAGTGCTTCTACGGCAAGATTACTACCAAGATCAAGCATTTTTTCGCCTGGTTTTTCGGGATTATCCATAAGCGGCGACCGCTCGGTTACGGGGTCATACTCCACACCAAGACGCTTGCTCTCACGCTTCTTATCGGCAATACGTTTTTCATACGTTACTCTTACCTTTGCAACAAGCTCTTGGTTTGTCGATGAATCCTTAGAACCCGCGCTAGACGAGAACTGGCTCGCATCCTGCGCAGATACAATATAGCGACCAACCATCGCCTGTTTTGAAAACGCATCGGCACTTTGGAAAAATCCCTGACTTATGAGCAATACCGCAAAAACCCCACTAAACAGCAGCCCGGCCACAATGATCGTGAACAGGGTACGAACCTTTCGCGTTTTGAGCTTTGTGAGCGCGAGAAGCGTCGCATCATTAATCGCAATCATACGATCACTCCGTCCTGCAGGCGTATTTCGCGATCAGCCCGTGCGGCAATCGCTTTGTCGTGCGTCACTATGACGATAGTCGTCCCAAACTGATCACGGATTTTCTCAAACAATTCAATAATTGCTTTGCCATTTTCACTATCGAGGTTTCCTGTTGGCTCGTCGGCCAGAATCACTTTAGGGTTGTTGAGCAGTGCGCGGGCAATCGCAGCACGCTGCATTTGACCACCAGATAGCTCTTTGGGGTAGTGCTTCAACCTATCCGCCAAGCCCACCTCGGCAGCCAGCTCTTTGACGCGAGCAATTCGAGCCGACTTTGGTGTTCCCATCGGCATGCCGGCTACCTCAAGGTTTTTGTCTAGTTTGAGAAATGGTTGTAGGTAAAAAAACTGAAAAACAAAACCGATTGTCTGATTACGAAAGCGTGACAAATCACGGTCGCTCATGCGCTGCAGCTCGGTGTTGTCTATCGCGATCAAACCAGAAGTTGGCTTGTCAAGCCCACCAATCATCTGCAAAAGGGTGCTCTTGCCGCTTCCGCTTGCACCAGTGAGTGCTAAAAATTCTCCCTTATGAATATCGAGTGACACCCCCTTTAGCGCGTTCACTTCGTTTTTGCCAAGTTTGTACGTTTTGACGAGCTTGTCAATCCGAATCACCACCTCTTCTGATACATTACGGCGAGGTTTGTGTGCGCGCTGACGCAACCGTTCGGCAGCATAGCCTCTGACCGCAAGTGCAGCCTCAGACGCATTGCCACCAAATGCCTCTAGTAGCTCTTCAATTTTTTGTTGTTTATCCACCACCCCTCCTTCGTCACCCACTTTTCGTAATCTTGTTTACAGTATGCCACTGATATAGTGCCTAGGCAACAGTCGTTCCAAATACAACGCCAACTGCATAGGTAACAGCCATTGCCAGTAGCCCACCGAACATCACCCGAGTAATTGCTCGCTTTTTTGAGGCATTACCGGCAGTCGCACTAAGATACCCGACACAAAACAACGACACGACCACTGCAATAACAGTTGCACCAATCCGCCAAGACTCAGGGATGAATACAATCGTCAAAAATGGCACTAGCCCCCCCACGGTAAACGCAATCAATGATGCAACCGCAGCGTGCCACGGGTTATTAATCTCATCTGGATCCATGTTGAAATGCATCCGTAGGTGCGCCCTGAGCGCATCGCGCGCCGTCAACTCACTCGCGACTTGATGAGCAAGCTTACTACTAACACCATGCTTCATGTATTCGCGCGCCAACTCGTCGAGCTCGTACTCCGCGTTTTCTTTGAGGTCCTTCTTTTCCTCACGTATATACGCCTTCTCCGCATCGCTCTGGCTACTGACGCTGACATACTCGCCGACAGCCATACTGAGCGCGCCTGCGACTAGTGCCGCTAGACCAGCCAGGCTGATAGCTTTACTATCACTCGTTGCACCCGCAACACCCATCACTACGCTGCTAATGCTAACGATACCATCGTTTGCGCCGAGCACCGCAGCACGCAATTTGTTTAATTTACTACTATCCGCCTGATCAGACGGTAAATCATACTTTGTGTTATCAAATTCTGCCATGTTACCAGTATAACTCTTTATCTTCAGAAAATCATAACGCTTATGATTGCAATATTATTGACTTAATGTAAAATATGTAGCAATTAACATTTCGTGTTGTACACGGGGAGATATACTACATGTTACACAATTTAACAAAAAGGGTTCGCATTGGTGCTGCAGCCGGGCTGCTGATAGTGGCACAACTGGTACAAATTGCTTCTCCACTTATGCCAGTAGCACATGCCACTGATACTTACCCGACACCCTTACCTGGTACTGATCCAATCACAAGCGTACAAGTGTGTCATGCTACTACTAGTGATGCTAACCCCTACAATGCAAATACCATTTCTGTAAGCTCGGCTGATCCGACAGCCGGTCATGGCGATCACACTGGTCCTGTATGGGATCCGACTCTCAAAAAACTGCATATAACTTGGGGTGATATTATTCCTCCATTCTACTATGCTTACAATGGACAAACCTTCTATTTCGCTGGCATGAACTGGGATAAGGATGCGCAGATTTTCTGGCAATACGGCTGTGACATTAGCAAAATCCCTACCGCACCATCTACTGTGGCCGTAACAGCACAACCTTGTGTTCGCTTCTCAGGCGCAACCGACACTGTGACTGTTCATATTGAAAATACCAACGACGTGTATGACGACTCGATTACCTATACCGTTACAGTTGCTGGCCAAACAAAAACACAGACAATCGCTGACGACGGCGCTTATGACTTTGTATTTACAGGCCTTGCTGCCGGCACCTATACGGTATCTGTCACAATGAGCGGGGACGCCCATAATGAAGGAATTACGTACACTACCTCAATGGATGTGATGATCGGAAGTTGCCCTGTGGAAGCCCAGGCACCCACTCCTCCAGCTCCTACCACCGACCCCTGTGGCATAGGTAACATTTCGTGGAACATAGCTGCTTCCGGATCGACTACTGAATACACATGGGTGATCAACTCGTCAAATCAGCTTGTTTACACTGCAAAGCCAGGTTATTTCTTCCTCGTCGATAACCAGAAAGTTTCGTCGATTACTTATGATTTACCTGCCGACTCCGGAACGCTATGTAATGCTACCCTCCCTACTCCACCGGCACCGGTCGACCCCTGTGGCACAGCAAATGCCTACTGGGGAACACCGCTTCCTACAGACACAAGTGAGTATACATGGGAACTTCGTACCATGAATGACGGAGTACATCTTTTTGCGGTTACGACAGTGAACTACACATTCCCTAACAATGAGCGCGAACATGACTTTGGTCTTGCCGAAGATAGCGGAGTTACCTGCCCTGCGCCAAACCTTACGCAACCATCTTGTAGCACGCCGGGCAGCGTAACGATCAGTGATCCAAACGACGGCTTCAGCTACTACTACACAGTCACGATTGGCGCCCAAACTACTACCTATGAAATGGGTGAAACCGCAGGTGGTATTCTTCAGGGCTCGACCGTGGTTGTAAAACTGTATCGTAGTGGCATTGTCAACGATACGCTCATTTCTTCCATGACGTACGAAATACCACTTCTCTCGTGTATCGACATTCCACAAACTCCTAAGGTTACCGACCCATGTGGTGCAGATAACGCCAGCTGGATTATGCCGCAAGACTCTTCGGAAATTACCTGGGAAATCGTCAACGGCGAGCTCATCGCAACTGCTCATGGAAGCCTATTTACTGATGGCAAGGCGACCCACAACTACGGTACCGCTCCCGACAGTAGAGTTCTCTGTGCGCCAGAAGCACCGACTATTAATCCAGTCTGCGGACTCGCACCAAACGATACAATCGAAATTCCTACTATTAAAGACCCATCAAATGCCCACTTCCACTATGGATACGTCGATACAACATACCATGATGACGGCACTGTCAGCTATACTGTTTCGGCGATTGCTGATGAAGGATATAGTTTCGGAGAAGATCAAGCGTCTGAGATTACATGGACATTTGAAGAGTCTACCGAGCCTTGTGAGATGCCTACCGTTACCTGGAAGCTTCCGACCTGTCTCGATCAAACCCAGTCAGTTACAGTCATTTACGATAGCGAGAAGTATATGTATACCATTAGCAAAGATGGTGGTGAAGAAACCCCACTCGAAAGTCGTACAACCGTTCTTGCAATCGGTACCTACACTATCCGCGCCTATGAATACTGGTACTTCGATGCCGAAATGGGCTCCCTCTACTGGTCGGTCCCGTCATTTGAGGAATCAAAAACCATCAGCGCTGCCAATGGCTGCGGCGGCTACGTACCACCTGTAACAATTCTGCCAACACCCGTAGAACTACCCCACACCGGTAGCACTGGCAGCGGCCTGCTCGTCGCACTCATTGCGGCTATTGCCACCTATGGCGCTGTCTACTTTGCACAGCCACGCAAGCAAGGCGACTAGAACTCCAGGCTTTTGCCCGCTCGCACCCTATCTATAAATAGGGTGCGATTTTTTTTGAAATCTATCGAACAGGAAGCTCGTTTTCCAGATAGCCGTACTCACTTGAGCGCTGAAAGCCTTCATGCGTACCCATCGTCGCGCCAACAAGTTTATTGATGCCATTATTTTGGAATAAGGTTTCGGCAACAATTTTGCATGTACGCTCATCGAGCATAGCAGTTGCGATTACCTGTTCGAACATAATCTGTGGCATCCTGCCGCCCGTCTGCGTGGCTTTACGGTATTCGGGACGAACCACAATATGTAGCGATGCTAGTCCGTCATCATAAATTACATACCCGGCATGACCGCCTACCGTTCCATCTCCATCGACAATCACAATATCGCTCGCACAGTTTGGATCCGTCAGCGATGAGCATTTCATACCGCTATCACGTGCCGACTGTGGTGACATACCGCCAAAAAATCGAGTGTACCTGTCATCATCGCTCATAGTTAAGTACAGCGATTCAAGTGCCAATCGGTCAGATTCTTGCGGCGCTCGCATTGTCACTGTTTTCCCTGTTTCGAGTTCAAATGTTTGGACAGACGTCTTAATACGCTCATAAGGGTCGGTGCTACTTTCGGTATCACCCCGCCTTGCGTAACTCTGTATTCGGTCCAGCACCCTAACATATAGTTCGTTGGCATCGACGGTTGGGAATGCTTCTACAATCGTTTCGCGAAGGCCGTTTGGAAGCACGCGTATAACCGTCTCTGAGCCAAATGCAGCCATATCAAGCGCCGCCGCAGCAAGTGAGCGCGTCAGCTTAAAAGGAACTACTGGCAGTAACACCACGTCAGCGGCTGTTTCCATACCGCGCTTTATTTTGTGAGCAGCTTTTTTAGCGGCCCTTTTGGCAATTTTTTTAGGCTTCATTAGTCATAATTATAAACTTTTATTTTACTTTGTCAAATTTATAACTTTAAGTAATCATCTGTGCTCCACTCCCACCGTATGCACAAAAACGAAAGATCTGATCCTTAACAGAGGCGAAAAATCTGATTTTATAAACCACCGGGAATCGGTCACCTCTGGCGACCCCGCGAGCCGGTCTCGTGAGCATAGCTCACGTGCGGCATCGCCTTGCGAAGTGACGCCCGTCACTTCTCACCCGGATTGGGCAATCCGGGCAATTACCAGAAAGTATCACCACGCAAACACCCCTGTAAAAACAGGGGCGCTTACGTGGTGATCCCACCGGGAATCGAACCCGGATTGCCAGGATGAAAACCTGGTGTCCTAACCGTTAGACGATGGGACCATATAGATTAGTGTAAACGAAAGGTGCGTGTATTTGTAGAGCAAGAGCGACGGACAGCCTGGTATCCTAGTCACGTTCCGCGACCCCGTCGCCACATCTTTGAAAGCATAGCTTTCAAGAGTGGACTCCCTTGCGACCCGCCACTGGCGGCTCTCACGTTAGACGATGGGACCGTATAAATTAAAAGAGCTTCGCCGATTATACCAATATTGTTGGCATTTGAAAAGGGGTGGAGTGTAACTTACGTCACACTCCACCCCCATTACTTCACTACCGCACACCACCAATCGATGATCCGGGGTTACCTGCCTGCTTGGCACGGCGTCGACCCTGCTTCGAGGGACGACCATGCCAATTGCGCTGGTCTTGCTTGCCAGACTGGCGTGGGCGCGGCTGGGAGCGGTTGGCGCTCCGCCGTCGCAGTTCGTCAGTCTGGTCAATCAGCGACTGGCTGGCCTGCCAGGTGCCATCACCTGCGTGGTACCACAGGGTGCGCTCGGCATGATCTTGCCGACCATCCTCCGTGCGTCGCTCGTGTGCCAAAAGCTCCGTGAGTTCCTGTGTGCCCAGCATGTAACTTGCCTGCTGACACACGGCGTCTCGCCAGTGATCTTCAAGCGACCGGTAGGGCTCCGGCAAGTGATCGGGCTGCACCACGGGACGCATTCGCCGCGTAATCCGGCACACCGCTCGCCATAGCTCGTCCAGACTGTCGCCTACTGGCGCCCAGCGACGAGGATAGCCAGCGCTAAAGCTCCCTGTGATGAAGTTGTCAGTGGGGCGCTGCCGCTCATCAACTGCGTCGGCAAACGCTCGTACAATCCGGTAGCGTGCTCTGGCCCGCATCCGCTCCAGATACTCACCCGGTATGTGCTCATTACGGCCATTCACAAACAGTTCTTCCAGCGTAACCTGACGCATCAGGATGCGCTCTCGAAGTATTCGACTTGGTACCACCCCTACGCGCCGCGTTTCGTCGTCACCGTACACCCATGGATCAAGGTGGAGCTTCCGTGATGCCAAAGCCGCCTCCTGATTGCAGAAATTGGGTAGTGAAAAGTACGATACTATGCTAGATTAACACAAATTGTACAAAAACAGTAATATAATTCACATGCTACCCCTGTTGGCAACTATTGTAATGTTTATGTTTTTTATGGTGATATATATTGACTTTTTTAGTGTTTTGTGATAAACTGTGTAAGTCACGGTGAGTGAGGTGGAAGCCACTCATCCGAAATGGGATCATTGACAATCAGGCTATACCTTATTGCTAAATCTGCAAGTGTAGCTACAGAGTCTTGAAGCGGCGACAGTCAAGGCTCTATAGCTGCATTTGCAGCATAGGTAGTATGGAACTATTTGAATCCCCTTCACCCGTGCGGCTTCTCGGTGTTGGTAGTTGGCAAGGAGTACGCGTATTTACGTGTGCAACCGGCCGACTATCAACTGCAGAAATAGTCGTACGGCAGGCGCGTTCGCGCGCTCCATCCATGGAGCGCGCATCGTGCGCGCCCAGCAACTATGAAGGGAAGAACCATGACCCAGTCCATCACCAGCCTCGACAGCTGGAACGCTATGCTCTCGCATGGCGGGCAGCAACTCTACCCCGATGGTACCACCATCGCTTGGGCCGGGCGCGGAACGCGCCTGCTCAAGCAGGTGTACGACGACCTCGCCGGCCTGCCGGCCAGTCCCGAGAAGGACTTGCTGGCAGCCAAGGTGGACAGCGTCGCGCGCCACAGCGCCAGCACTTGCTTGGCGCCGGCCTTGTCGCCGGACTTCCCGTCCTACGACGAGTACGAGGCCGCGTTCGGCACCACTCCGCCGCCGGCAACCTCGTCGACCGGCAGTCCATTCGACGCGCCCCCGGATCTCTCCGCTCCCGCAAACGTGGGAATGGTCAGGTCGCTCGGGACGGCGCTCGGAGAACTGCGCGCCGACGTCGACCAGCTCAAGGCCCCCAGCCGCTCCCGCGGCGACGGTGCCGTGAAGCGGTTCGTTCGGTTCATGAACGGCCGCTGACCAACAACTACCAGCCAAAAAGGAGACAAAGATGACCAACGTCATCATCCTGCTCATGGCGGTTGGCCTGTTGGTCGCCGCTATTCGTGCAACATCGTCTACCCCCGAGCGCGTGATCTTTGCGCTGCTCGGCGCAGCGGGCATCGGCTTCGTGGGATGGGCCCAGGTGACTGGGTTCGTCCTGCCGCCGATCACGCTGAGCGCCAACTGGCCGCTCGTGGCCGCGGTGCTGACCTTCGCCTTCATCGGTGCAGGCATCAGCACCGGCTCGAGTCGCTGGTCGGCACTCGGAGTGCTCAGCTTCACGTGGCTGCTCTGGCTGCTGCTCGGCTTCAGCTGGACTGCCCTCGCGCTTGTCGCGGTGGGTGTCCTGCTGGCGCTGATGTTCAGTGCCCAGCAGCGGCGGTTGCAGGTCAACCGAGTGCGAGGCTACCGATGGTTCGCTGCCGGCACGCTCGTCGCCCTGCTCGCAGGCGCGACGGTCGCCGTCAACACGATCGATGGTCGAACCATCCAAGATCGACTCGGCGTGACCGCTGCCATCGAGCAGGCCAACGCTCAGGCGAAGGCCTACACGGATGCGCTCGAGGCGAAGATCAAGACCGAGCTGGACGGGATGAAGCTCAACCCGGACAGCTGGGCTGCGTATTGCGCCATCCCGGCCAACTCGCTGCCCTGCGCGAAGATCGACGCCCTTGAGCAGAAAAACGCCGAGCAGGACAAGACCATCACGGCCCTGCAGAGCTCCGACACCAAGCAGTGGGCAGCAATGCTCAAGGCTGGTGTGGTGGCTATCCCTGCTGACGCGGACACCGACGCCATGGCCAAGGCCCTGGCGGACGCCTTCGCGAAGGCGGGCTACACCAACGTCCGCATCGGCAACAACGTCGATTGGACACTTCCAGGTGCCAACCAGCGCTACGCGGGTGCGTTCGGACAGCAGACGCTGCGCTCGCAGACCATGTGGGTCGAGTACATCAACTCGCCCGCTGGGGCTGCGGCACGGCAAAACCTGCTCGACCGCACGCCGACCGAGCTACACGACCGCTTCCTGAGTGGCAAGGGGCTTGTCCCCTGGCAGGCGATGGAGAAGTCGTGTACGATCGGCAACTGGTCGCTGGTGGACGGCAAGTCTGTCCAAGTTGACCACGAGGTGTGCCACGACGTCGGTGACGTCTGGTGGACCCCGGTTGGCCCGGACGGTACCGTTTACATGGCGGCGTCCACCCGTGCGGCGTGTCGAAACCCGCACACCAGCGTGACGCCCTACCCGGTGGGCCACACCCCCAAGGTGTGCCCCGTGGGAAGTGACCGTGCCAGTCAGCCGATTGCCAACGGGTGCTGGAACAAGCACCCGCTGCCGAAGAAGGTGCCCGTGTGCACCCTCGACGGGACCAAGATCATCTGGGTCCTGCCCACCGAAGCCGGCAAGTACCCGAAGCCGAACTCGGCAGGCAACTGCTCCAAGATGGGCAGCGACCTGGGTCTCAACCCGGGTGAAGGCGGCAGCGGAGGCGTCAATGGCAACAATGGCGCCACCGACAGCCGGGGTCTGCAGAATGACCCAGCTGCCGATGCCAAGGCCGCTGCCGACAAGGCCGCGGCTGACGCCAAGGCCGCCGAGGAGCAAGCCAACCAGTCCACTGGCGGTGCTAGCACCGACAGTGGCCAGGGTGGAAACTCTGGCGGCCAATCCTCTGGCTCACCCACCGGCGACGGTGGCAACCAGGGTGGCGACGACATCTGGGGCGGCAACTAATAAGTTCCTACTACCACCGTGGGGCACCTGTCCGCCAACTGGCGGATGGGTGCCCCCGGGCACACACTTTAGCACCATAAGGCATAGTCTGATTGGCATACGCTCCATGTATGACCGTACATTCACAATTAGTTTTGCGTGTAACATTACTCGCCCCCGCAACCGGGGACGAGCCGTACGAACATTCATGAAGCAGATACCCCTAACTAACCAATCCATTTATATGGAAGGAGATACGCAATATGACATTTGCACAACTAGTGCGCAAGGTCAACACACGCGCTGCAGCCGTTGCCGCCCTGGCATTCGCTGTAGTCGCTGTACCCGCGGGCTTGCTCGCATGGGGACCTAGTCGCCCAACATTTACCATGGCCAATCCTGCGCCATACATAACATTCAACAGTATTACCGATGCTACCAACTATGGTGACGAACGAAACTTCGTTATGATCCAGGGAGCCGACGGCAAATATACCGACGACGTAACCGTAGAAAACGGAAAAGAATACAGTGTGCGCATTTATGTACACAACAATGCTGCTAGCAACCTGAACCTTGTGGCTCGGGACGTGGTAGCAAAGCTAAACGTACCAACCCAAACCGCTGATCGTATTCAG
The DNA here is from genome assembly GCA_016700015.1 of Candidatus Saccharibacteria bacterium. Lineage (NCBI taxonomy): Bacteria > Candidatus Saccharimonadota > Candidatus Saccharimonadota bacterium. The sequence goes on along the minus strand of CP064995.1, from coordinate 115,146 downwards.
ATCGACGGCTATGTAAATGCAAGCAACGCCAACCCTACCAGCGTGTGGGACCAGGCCGTATTCCATGGTGCCAACGGTACCAAATTTAACCTAAGCTACGTCGCCGGTTCTGCATTCTACAAAAATGCAGTATTCACCAGTGGCACGCCCGTAGCTGATAGTATTGTCAGCGGCGGTGCAAAGCTTGGCTACAACGCAATGGATGGCAACATCCCTGGTTGTTTCCAGTACAGTGGTGTCGTCTACCTCAAGGTCAAAGCCACCACAACTGACTTCAACCTTGTCAAAACAGTTCGCAAAGGCAGCACCGGTGCATTCACCGAAAGTGTCGCTGCTAACCCTGGCGACACTGTTGAGTACCAACTGTACTTCAAAAATACTGGTGGTACCAACCAAACCAATGTCACCATCAAAGACGTACTCCCTGCCGACATGGAATACGTTCCTGGCACTACCTACGTCCACGATTCACTTGGCACCCGCAAGGTTGCCGACGGCGTAACTGTTGGTGGTATGACCATGGGCAGCTACCTGCCACAGGGTGACGTGTACATCAAATTTGCCGCCAAGGTAAAAGCCAACGACCAGCTCGACAAATGTGGTGAAAACACCCTTGTCAACACTGCGACTGCAACGACCAACTCTGGTAACAAGTCTGATACTGCCAATGTAGTAGCGACCAAAACCTGTGTTGAGCCAAAGCTCATCGACGTTTGTCGACTCAGCGACTGGAAAATAGTTCGTATTGACGAAAAAGATTTTGACACTAGCAAGTACTCGAAAGATACCGCTAACTGCCATCCACCAGTAGTTATGATCGACGTTTGCCGCCTGAGCGACAAAAAGATTGTTCGTATCGATGAAACAACATTTGACAGCACCAAGTACTCGAAAGATTTGTCAAAGTGTGCAGCAAAGCCAGAAATGGTAGAGGCTTGTAACCTTGATACAAAGAAAATCGAGACAGTTGAGAAGTCAAAGATTGACAATGTCCACTACACGCTCGACAAGAGCAAGTGTGACAAACCAGTCGAATACTGTACGGTTCCTGGTAAAGAATCTCTGCCAAAAAATAGTCCTGACTGTAAGACCACTACAACTACTCCGAATGAGCTTCCGCACACCGGTATTGTAGATGGTGTTATGAACATCCTTGGACTTAGCTCACTAGCAGCTGCAGTAAGCTATTACATAGCAAGCCGCAAGCTCACGCAAAACTAATCGAGACTGACCGCTCCTTTATAGGAGGGACCACGCCACGTCCCGCGGCCCCGAAGCTGCTCGTGATAAGCATAGCTTATCCGGCAGACTTCCTTGCGGCCTGCCGACGGGCAGCCCTCACCCTCCAGCTTGATTCGAAGTGAATTCGAATGCAATCTTCCTCCCCCTAAAGAGGGAGGGATGGCGCGCAAGTGCCGATGATTATCTGAAGCGTCAGTTTCAGAACCCATACCAAAACCACTCTCTAGGGAGTGGTTTTTGGTTGCAGGTCATCGCTCGGAGGCGGAGCTGCCGATAGGCGCTTGATGGGCAAACGAAACCCAAAGGTGCTCCCCTTGCCCAGCGTCGATTCAAACACCAGCGTCCCATGATGGCCATCAATGATCTTTTTAGCGAGGTACAGGCCAATCCCGGTACCATCGGGTCGCTGTTTGCGGGCATTGTCCGCCCTAAAGAAGCGGCTAAATAATCGGTCTTTCACGTCATCGGGGACTCCCATGCCTTTGTCGATGACTCGCAGTACCACATTGCCCTCTTCACACCCAAGCTTTACAACAATTGATGTGCTTTCAGGTGAATAATAGATAGCATTGTCAATAAAATTCATAATGACTTGGCGCAACTTTCCTTCATCCAAGTATAGCTGCGGTATTCGCTGGGGCTTCTTGTAGATAATAGACATATTGTGTGTTGCTGCGATTTGCCGAATAGAGTCGACTTCTTGCTCAACAATTTTTGCAATATCAACCTGCCGCCGATCAATCATAAACTTCCCTGTTTGTAGGCGAGACACGTTTAAAAAGTCACCAATAAGGTGCACCATCCGCTCACTACTGGTGTAGGCTTCTTCTAGTAGCTGACGCTGGGAAGGAGAGATTTTGCCTGCGTCGCCTTCTAGCACCATGCTTATGTAACCTTTCACGCTAGTGAGTGGCGTTCGCAGTTGATGGCTTGCCATACTGACAAATTCGTCTTTTGTGGCATCCATGTCGAGTAGCTTTTTGTTCGATGCCCGCAGTTCCCTAGTGGCGCTGTCGATTTCTCTTTTGAGCCTGGCATTAAATGACTGGATTTCGTCAAAGCGCTGAGTGTTGAGGATTGCAAGTGCCATTTCATTAGCCATGGTCGCAATCATCAACCGCTCTGACGAACTATATATATCACCGCTGCGTTTTTCGCCGACGACGATGTACCCAACCGTCTGGTCTTTCACCTGCATGCGTGCTACAACCGCAATACCCAGCCGTAACAAAGGTCGAACTGTCGTCTGCGGGACAGTGTTAACTCCGTCAATAGTTATTACTTGATTCATTCGTGTTACTGTGTCCAGCTCGTCGGTACATTCAGCAATCTTATCACCCTTTGATGAAGCACCGTAGACAGCATGCGCTTTTACCAGCGAACCCCTTTCGAGTAGTACAATCGCAGAATATTCCGGATGCATGACATTTGCCATCACTTCTCCGGCTTTAGTTGCAATCGATGATACCTCGATGTCATCAAGAATCGCATCACCGAAACTATCAAGGGCTTCCTCGGGATTGTATCGCTCGCGCAGGAATAAACTTGCTGTTAGCTTGTCAAATGATGTTTTGAGTGGAGTTATAGTTGTCGCTACCAATAGCGCCAACATAGTATAAACAACACCGAGTACTAGCCGACTCGTCACACCTTCAGCAATCATATTGCTTACCGTCCAAACCGCTCCAATATAGATAAGTGCGGCTATTGAGCTAGCGAAAATATAGGCCAGTGACACAGCAAAGGTACGGCGTAAATCAAACATACTGTATTTAACACTGGCATAAGCGATGCTAAAGGTGAATAACAGGGTGAATATCGGGCCAATTGCAATAAGTTCGTAGTTACCGATCCAGGGTAATATAAGGTTGAAAAGTATACCCATCCCACCAGATACTAGTACGCCCGCATTGACAATTTTGCGCTGGCGAAGACGCCGCTGTTGCTGGTGAGCGTCCGTCTTCATGCACCACCACGCATAAGCGAACACCACTACAAATACTAACGCGTACGCTGAGTAACGCCATACGTGGATATGAACACGATCACTCAGCGCACCAGTAACACTCACAACTTCTACGAGCCAGCGTGGGTCATATAGCATGGCGACAATCAGGCCAATGGTCGGCACGAACCCTACTGCGATACGTCGCCACCATAACTGCCCACGGCTGGCAGCGCCAAATGCTATGAGCCCTCCCGCGATAGCCATTGCTGCACAGTAGTATGTGTTGACATAGAATTGCCCGTGCGGTACAGTGCCAGCCACCAAAAACAGCCCAACACCCCACGCCCATAGCGCCGTGCATACGATAAGAACCAGGAATGCCCAACGACCTCGATCGCGTGAGGCATGGGCAAACACACTAACGGCGGTAATAATATTGACCATACCGACAACGAGTAGAACTGTAGCAAGAATACTGTTCATTGTTTGACTACCCTATACACACAGTACACATTGTCGTCATCATGGTAAACTGACTGTGCTTCTAAAGGAACGTCTGCCTTAGCAAGCAGTGCCACTACTTCATGAATTGTGCGCTGAATTACTCCCGGCCAGCCAAGGGCGCGCTGGTGAACATCGAGGTGTGGCCGCTTCGACCACATATTTGAAAATATAAATACCCCGCCCTTTGGAAGCGATTGATACACATCATTTAGTAGCCGCACACTTTGCTCGTCACTCAGGTATTCAAACAATCCCATCGCATCAATAATGTCGGGGTGGTGACGTTTGAAAAAAGTGCTGAGCACTGAAGTTTCTAGCACATCAAGTTGTTCATAACCAACATGGTGAATTGGAAGATTGTGCTTTTCATAAACCATTTTCGCAAACCGTAGCACTTCCGAATCGCTGTCGGTGATGATAAGAGAACTTGAATCGCGAATATGTTTAGGCAATTCATTAAAAACATCGAATACCGGCTGGCCACTGCCGCCCGCCAAGCTCACCCACCGACACCGAGACCCGTGCGCTGCCATGAGTGGCGTGCTCGCTAGCCAGTCCATAATGTAGGCACGAGAGCGCAAATTGACGGCGTCATAGGTGTGGCGGAAGAATGCACGCGTAATAGCATCGAGCTTTTTGCCGTTTTGCATGTGTGCGCGCCGCGGATCATGCACGTGATAGGTCGCAAAACCACCGGGCATATACGCTCTCCAAGCCCGCATACCGGCCGGCATGTAAACTAGGTGACGAGCCAAATTGCCACGAGCCGTAAACGGCATACCAGGGTGTCGCTCGAGGTACCACTGTAAAAAATTCGTAAACGTTCGTACCAGCGTTCGCTCAAGTCGGTAACGGCGGCCGTGGTAATACTGATCCTGCGTCAAGACACGCGTCACCGGCACACCAGCTACTCGGCGCGTGGAAACAATTGTGAGGCGATAACGTTTTGGTTTGGTATTTCCCACCAGTAGAGGCCCATTTATTTTTATGCTTACGCTTGCTATTATAAGGGAAATGACCAAAATTGCTATTATCGAAGACGATCAAGTCATCAATCAGATGTATCGTATGAAATTTGAAGCGGCTGGCTTTGTAGTCGCCACCGCCAGCGACGGCGAATCTGGTGTTGCCGCGGCAGCCAAGTTCAGGCCAGATATCATATTGCTCGATCTTCAGATGCCCCGAATGGGTGGTGCTGAGGCACTCGAACTCATTCGTAAATCCGACTGGGGTGCTCATACACCAGTTATCATTCTGACCAATCTGGGTGAAGAAGAGGCACCTAAGACTTTGCGTCAGCTTGGTATTCATAGCTATATCGTCAAGGCAGAGCTCACCCCAAGTCAGGTTGTCGGCCGCGTTAAAGACGCGCTTGGCTTATCGAAATAAATCAAAGTTGGCCGGCTTGTTTGAGTGCGGCCTGTATAACGTGGTCAAATAGTACCGCAATCGTCAGTGGTCCCACGCCACCTTTTATGGGTGTTATTGTCACATCTTCGCGGGTACGAACAAACGGGTCAACATCACCAACAATCTGGCCATTTTCACTTGCCGTGCCCGCATCGACGACTACCGAACCCGTAGGCACACGGTCGCTCGTCAGCAATCGAGGTACACCAGTTGCGCTGACAATAACATCACTGTCAAGCAGCGTTTCGTCAATCGCCGTCGATGTTTCATCAATCACCGTAACGTGGTAACCATGGTCGCCCCATAATTTAGCGAGCGGCGCGCCAACCAATTTGCCATTCCCCAATAGTGTCACCCGCTTGTCGGAAAGTTCAATATTGTAGCCGGCCAACAGCCAATCGATTGCTTCGGCAGTAGCGCTGGGGAATACAGCGTCTTTACCAAGCCCATCGACATCTTTTTCAGCGGCAATTTGATTGCAAATAGCATCGGTTTCACCTGGATCATCAAGCGGTAGTTGCACAATAATACCATGTACCGATGCATCAGCATTGGCTGCGCGAATAGCATCAGGCATACGATTTTGAGTCATAGCTGCTACTTCAACCTCTATCAAAACATCACCTGCGTAAGCTTGCTTCATTCGAACATAGGTAGCGATTATGGGTGAAGCGGTGGCACTTTGGATAATCAACAGTTTAGGAATAAGACCGAAACCCTGGCGCAAATGACGCACTTGCCGTAGCTGGCGTACTTTTATAAAATCCTGAAGCTCGCGGCCATTTAGTTCCCGTTTCATAACTGACGCGTATTATACAACATACACACCAGATGAGATAGGTATGATTCATCAATCAATTCTTTCCATCGACTATAGGCATAAGCTATACTAACCATTAGCTATTAACATGAGGAGTATAGCATTTATGTCAAAACGAATACTTGTACCGTTGGTCCTGGCCGCGCTACTCGTGGCGGTACCGATAACTTTTGCTTCGTCTGTTGCGTATGCGCGCGATAGTCAAGAAAACATTGCTCGTGAGCAAGAGAACGAGATGGAAAATGAAACAGAGAATGAAACTGAGCATAGCACTGCTGACAATCGCGAAAAAGTCACCGTGGAAGTGCGTAAAGAGCGCTTTGAGGCCAACAAGCTTCGGGTCTGTGAAAAACGACAGGAACAGATAAAGAGCATGATCGAAAAAGTAAGTAGTCGCGGTACCAAGCAGCTTGAGGTGTTTAAAAAAATTGCCGACAAAACTAAGCAATTCTACACTGATAAAAAATTGAGTGACCCAGGCTACGCTGCGCTTGTTGGTGAAGTAGATGCCGCCTATACCAGCGCTTCGAGTGCCGTAAGCTCGACAACCACAACTGGCAACTCCTGGACCTGTAATGGTGAGAATCCAAAGCAAGCGATGACCGATTTCAAAGCTGCAAAAAAGAATGAAATTGCCCAACTGAAAGCCTACAAAGACAAAGTGCGCGCACTCATTGTGCTGGTCAAAAAAGCAGCAGGCGCCTCATCAACAACTAATACGAGTGAGGAAGTGCGGTAATGAAGAATTATAACCAAGGACATGCAGCTATATTTGGACTAGTGGTTGTTGTATTCGTGGTGCTCGTCGGAGCGCTGGGGTACACGTATCTCATCACCTCGAAGGCCGAAGTGGCGGTTAACAACCCGAGCGCCGGAAAATCTATTGCCGCCGAGAACTCGACCGTTGCTGACGTAAAAACAGCAAAAGACCTTGATGCCGCGCTCAGTGCCCTCGATACCGCCAGTGTCGATAGCCTCAGTGATGCTGACCTCACCGCACTCGAGCAAGAATTGAATAGTATGTAGGTTCAATACGCATTGTGCAAAATGCCGACTGTCGCAAGTCGGCATTTTATTGTGGGAAGGGCTAAGAGAGACTATCGCTTCGCTCCTCCGCTTGCTCATTCTGCCAAAAGCAAGCTTTTCCAGAATTTCGCTGCGCTTTGCGACCTCTCGACTATTTTTGCTTCGCAAAAAGTCGAGAGTACAAGTCTCATCTCTAACCTTGGCCAAGTAAAAATAGCCTCATTTTGCAACGAGACTATTTTTACTTGGAGGGCCAGGAGAGACTTGAACTCTCGACACCCTGCTTAAGAGGCAGGTGCTCTAACCAGCTGAGCTACTGGCCCATGAGTTGTAGTATACCGGAAGGTACGCGTGCACGCAGCCGAGCAAAGCTCGGAAGAGGCAGGGTCACACCAGCGCGACCCCGCGAGTCAGGCAAATGAACATAGTTCATTTGTGACATCGCCTTGCGAACTGCCAACTGGCAGTTCTCACTCTAACCAGCTCTAGCTATTGGCCCATACCTATAAAGTACCGGTACATTGTAGCAAACAGGGGCCAGCATGTAAAGATGAGTCAAATCTGATACAATAGAAACTTATGATTAGTATGAAAAAAATTATGGGTGGAACCATAGTATGGGTAGCCCTCACGTTAGCAGGTAATACTGCCCACGCACTTGATCAAAACACTCTCGGTATTGATGTCGGCTATCCTCAGTGTGGTAGTACACTGCCATCGGCTCCGGCATTTGGTATTGTGAATGTCAATGGCGGCAAGGCAAGCAATATAAATCTGTGTTTAAAGGATCAGCTCGTATGGGCTGCGCAATCTAGTGGTGTCGTTGCTAGCCAGCCTAAGGTACAGCTGTACGTGAATACTGCCAGCCCCGGAAATTACTATAAGAATACCAAGCTTGTTGCCAATTGGCCCAAAGACAGCATAGACCCAAGCGGCTATAACACTGGGTTTGGCTGTACCGGTAACAACAGTATCGCGTGTGCTCGCCAGTACGGATGGGAGCGTGCTCAGGAGGTGGTCGGTTATTTCACGCAAACTGCGACAACAATTGACGGACTAAGTCCGCTCGCGAGTGGCTACATGTGGTGGCTGGATGTTGAAACGCTCAATACATGGCATAGCGGCCGTGAAAAAGACGGTTACAAGAAGAATGTGGCAACACTTGAAGGCTATGCCAGCTACTTCACGCAGCGTGCAGCCATCCCACGGGTTGGCATATATTCTACCAACCCCCAGTGGAAAACTATCGTCGGAACCGGAAATATTTCAGTTACCAGTCCACTCAAAAACGTTCCCACCTGGTATGCCATAGGAACTGGCTTTACTATTGACAATGCCTACAAGGTTTGTGTCAATAACAGCCCTGACTACCAACCATTAGCTGGCACTACCGGAAAGATCGAACTTGTCCAATTTGTTGCCAACAATCTTGACTATGATTATTCGTGTATCTAGTTGTGCTTTTGCCCCGATTGCATCTATACTTATGACAAAGGAATACTATGAGCGCCGATAAGCATACCCCTCACCACACGGAGCACAAGCAGCCAGAAGTACCAAGGGTCACCCTCTCTCCAGGCTTAGTGCAAACCACCACACAACCAAAACGATTTTCAACAGCCGTACTACTAAGCCTTTTCCTTGGTGGATTTGGATTTGACCGATTTTACCTAGGCTATACCGGGCTAGGCGTAACCAAAATTCTAACGTTTGGCGGGCTGGGTATTTGGGCGTTCATCGACTGCATACTTATTCTCACCGGCAAGCTCGGGCCAGCCGATGGTAGTAAGCTCACCGATCGTCAGATCGATAAAAAACCAATGACCATCGCCGTCATTGTGGTGTATATCGTCAGCACGCTAAACCTACTGACCGTAGGGGCATTTCTCGGCTTTGTTGCTTATCAAGCTGCTACAAACCCGGACTTTTTCAAAAACTCTACTTCACATTCCAAACCCCGCACACCCGATGTTAATGTATACGACAAATTAACGGTCGGCATGACAAAGGCCGAGGTAGCACAAGCTTTCGACGGTTCTGGCTATGAAAGTCCTACCTGTACGAAACGCGCTGATAGGACAGGTAAATTTGAAGATTGTAGCTACACTCGCTATGCAATTTTTTACAATTCATCGACGATTTACCTTACCTTCGAAAATGACCGATTAGCCGAAAAATCTGAGTACGACTCTACGACAAAAGGAGCTAACTAGTGAGTACCGTAGCTCCCCAAACTCAGCCCGCTCCGCCATCGAACTACCTGACCCAGGAAAGCAGCCGAGACTACATGGTAAGCGCTATGTTAAGTGTATTTCTAGGCTGGTTAGGTGTTGACCGTTTTTACCTGGGGTATACATGGCAAGGTGTCGTGAAGTTACTGACGTTTGGCGGTCTTGGTATTTGGGCGCTATACGATCAAATCATGATCTTGACCGGTAGCATGCCCGATGCCGAAGGCAAGCCGCTGCGCGACTTCGCGCGGAGCAAAAAGAATGCGTGGCTGATTGCCGCAATTTTATGGTGTGTCAACATGGTCGGGAATGGGCTATCACTCGGACTTCAGCTGCTTGTTGCTGCCCTATCGCTCAACTAAAGTTATAGCCCAGGACTAACAGTGGTATAATAAACTGGTAGTAGGCACCCGTAGCTCAGCGGATTAGAGTACTTGGCTTCGAACCAAGTGGTCGCAGGTTCGAATCCTGCCGGGTGTACCAATTCATGAGCCCCTCAAGAGGGGTTTTTGAATTGGTTACGTTCCGCAGGGTCCGGTTCTACGACTAGAGATTTTCCGTAGGAAAATATCGTAGTCGTAAGTTCGGTGCAGCGAAGGAAGCCAAAAAAAGTTCTTTTCTTTTGCGACTGAGCGGAAGAGCGAGTGAAATGAGCGATATCCTGCCTATCATACCTGCAATTTATTGTCCTATATAGCGTACAATATAGCTATGCCCCGTTAGCTCAATTGGATAGAGCGTTGGTTTCCGGTACCAAAGGTTGCAGGTTCAACTCCTGTGCGGGGTACCAAATGCTATACTAAAACAAGGTACTTATGGAAATTCATACCGACATTCCCTTGAAAAATTATGTAACCATGCGCATTGGTGGAAATGCCAGGTTCATGGTAGATGTTCATAGCCCAGCCGAAGTGGCAGACATTTGTCAGCGTGCTAAAACGCAAAATCTACCACTCTATGTGCTTGGCGGGGGTAGTAATACGCTCGTCAGAGACGAAGGCTATAGTGGGCTAGCCATCCGCAACCGTATACCAGGCTTCCACGTGATTGCACAGACAGCAAGCGACGCTACCATACAAATTGGTGCCGGCGAAGACTGGGACGACGTCGTGAAGCGCTGTGTAGAAATGAACCTGACAGGCATTGAAGCGCTATCAGCAATTCCCGGGACTGCCGGCGCTGCGCCCGTACAGAATATCGGTGCATACGGCCAGGAGGTATCTGAAACGCTTGTCGAACTGCAGGCATACGATCGGAAAGCAAACGAAATAGTCACTCTCACAAATGATCAGTGTCATTTTTCGTATCGCAATAGTATATTTCGCGACACCGAGGCAGGACGCTATATCATACTCACGATTACCCTGCGACTTTACCGTAGCGCGCCGCAGCCGCCTTTTTACAAAGCCGTGCAAGATTATCTTGATGCCAATCATATCACGATCTATACTCCACGGGTCATCCGCGATGCCGTTGTTGCTATCCGTACCGATAAGCTCCCCGACCCCGCCCTACTGCCCAACACTGGTTCATTCTTTAAAAATGCGATTATTGAGGACTGGCAGCTCAAAGACCTCCGTAAAGACTATCCCGATATGCCTACCTACGATATGCCGAATGACACCTACAAAGTACCAACCGGGTGGTTGATCGAGCAAACAGGCCTCAAGGGCCAGGTGCTCCACGGCATAAAAGTGCATGACAAAAATGCATTAGTACTGATTAATCAATCGGCAACGGGCTATGCCGATCTTGCGGCGGCTCGCGACGAAATCATCGGGGCAGTACGCGACAAATTCCGTATTCAGATCGAACAAGAGCCACTTGAAATGCCCATTTAGCTACTTGCGTAGTTAAGCAAAAAAACTTATGCTAATACTATGCCTAGGTCAAGGGGTTTTACTGTTGTTGAAGTAGTGATAGTCATGGTAATCATGGCAATCCTACTAACACTGACTGTTATCAACCTCACGGGTAACCAAGTGAACGGACGAGACGCCGAGCGCAAGGCCGACGCAGACGCGATCGCTCGTGGCATCGAGGCACGCTATCGTCAGGGTAATGGCATGGTAACTTCACCATCGTATGTCGCACCCGGCTCCTACCCAAGTGTAAATGAAATCCAGCATATGCTTGGTCAGTCTGTAGCTACGTTTGCCCCCTCACAGGTGACAGGTGGCTACCTCACCGACGGCCTACCTGGTACGGGCAAAAACAACTTTCTTGCACCCGGCCTTTCGACAACAGCATTTGCACCACTCTGCTCAGCATCTTGCCAGCCGGCAGAAACAGGAGCGGTTACGGCCACCACCACAAAAGACACATACTATTACGAACCAATCGACACTGGTGGAAATATATGCATCAATACAAGCTGCATCCGCTTCAATCTCTACTATCGCCTCGAGAAAGACGGGACATTACAGACTATCCGGAGTGAACACCAATGACAACCAGGCGCCATCTTGCATTTACTGCCGTAGAATTACTTGTCGCCATTGTAGTGGGAGTACTTTTGCTCGGGTCGGCGTACCAGTTGTATAGTGTTATCCTCAATAACTCTGGTAATACGCAACTCAAGGCAAAAGCATCGAATGTCGCCTACGACCTGCTTCGACAATATACTGCAAACGCCACAAAGCCCTGTAGTAACTGGACACTCACGCCCTCAATTTCATCGAGCATGCCCAATGCTACTGCTACGGTAGTTGCAACCTGTCCTCTTAATGAATATGGTGCAAATAGCGTACTCCTACGGGCATCGAGCGCAACACTCATCACAGTTACTGTTTCCTATGATAGTCCTAATACGAAGCAGGTTATCCGTGCGATTTCTGTCACACCATAACCGCCAAATAAAAGAACCTGGGTTTACCCTAGTTGAACTACTTGTTATTGCTCCTGTGGCCGTGCTTGTAATCGCCGGTATCATCGCGCTCATGATCAACTTGGTTGGTGATTCTACTATTTCACGCGACCGTAGTATTAGTGCATACAACCTCCAAAGCGCACTCGACAGGATCGAACAAGACGCTCGTCTTGCGACAGTTTTTCTTAGCAGCTACTCAATGCTCAATACTCCACAAGGGCGTGACGATACGACTGGAGCGTTTAGCGCGTCTAGCCCAAATAATGACCTCATTGTTAATCAGTACGCAACAACCAGCAGCCCACTCAATGTGAATAGACAGGTGGTCTATTATAAAAGTCAGCCCAATGCTTGTGGTGCAGCAAACACGATACTTAACCCTGCACTTACCGTAAAAATAATCTACTTCTTGAAAAGTGGTTCACTCTGGCGACGTACCATAGTGCCAGCCTGGTCGCTGAGTGCTAGCGATCAAACAGCCGTTTGCGATACACCTTGGCAGCGTAATTCGTGTTCTCTATCGGCCACATTTAACGCATACTGCCAGTCACGTGATGAGCTAATCTTAGATAACGTTAGTAGTATTACCACAACCTATTACACTACAGGTAGCTCAACCACCACCAATCCCGTAGTCGCCAAATCAATTCGTACAGTCGTTACCCAGAGCAAAACTGTGGCCGGTGAGACTATCACAAACTCTGGTGTCGCCCGCGCTACGCGGACAAACACTTCCTACGATGATACGCCCGACACCCCTGCAAACATACGAATCTACAATGCCGCGCTATCCATTTACAACCAGCCGCTAAAATCCAGCTTTACCTGGAATAAAGCTAAGAATGCGCGCTACTACAAGACGCGATATAAAATAAATAGTGGTGCATGGTCAAGCTATTCGAATGTTCTTACCAATGTGCTTACCGTGTCTGCGGGGAGGCCCCTCGATACTATCACTGTTGGTGTAATATCTTCGAATGATATCGGTGATTCGGCAGAAGCGCAATTTCTCTACCAAAGGCCTCTATGGACCAACTGTGAGCTTAAAAGCCCTTGGGTCAATTACAGCCCAGCCGGAAACGGATACGCAACAGCGGCATACACCATAACTAGTGCAAATATCGTTGTCATGAAAGGACTAGTGACCGGTGGGGCTAGCGGTACACCAACCTACGGAGTCTGTACTCTGCCAGAAGGATTGAGGCCTAGTGCACACCTTATTCATACTTCTACGATGGATGCATCGGGAACATATGGCGTTCCTGCGCGTGTCGACGTGGGAGTTGCCGGAGGGGTTGATATTATCTACCACCCCACAGTCAACTGGGTGTCGCTCGACGCAGTAAAATTTGTTGCCGCTGGTGCGGTCACATGGACAAATGCAACCTTAAATAATGGCTGGACAAACTATGTTGCCACTTATGGTGGTCCGTTCGCACCCGTTCAATATGCTACCGATGCGTCTGGTCGTACGCAGGTACAGGGACTCCTTACACCAGGTAACCAGTGTACTGGCTGTAATATATGGTTTGTCCCCGCTGCGTATCGACCCGGCCAAGACTTGCACTTCCCTGCGTATGCTAACTCTACAGTTACGTTCCCTCTGCAGGGCGGTGGCACCTACGAATTCAATAGTTACGGCATCCAGGCTTCTGACGGCAACTTACATGCAAAAGGAACGTTAGGTGGCACATACGAAACTAACCAAACCATGTGGCACCCCAGCTCATACTCTGGATGGCTCAACCTCACACTTCAGAATTCATGGGTGCACTATGGCGGCGCATACGCAACTCCGCAGTACACAAAAGCATCCGACGGTATTGTACAGGTAAAGGGACTAATAACACGAAATACGGTGGGTATCTGTACGCTCGGAGAAGTAATCACTACTCTACCCGTTGGATATCGACCAAAAGAAACTCAGATATACTTGCTCGACTCGTACGCCAATTTTGGCCGAATTGATGTGCAGCCTAACGGCAACATCATCTGTGTCAATAATAACTATGGATGGACTGCGCTGGACAATATAAAATTCCTCGCCGAACAATAGCAAAATCCTATTGCATATACATAAGTACTTTGCTAACATACAAGTATAAAGTAATAAATTAACTAGGGGGCATTTAAATGACTCTAACACAAACTAAAACACGCGGCTTCACGATCGTCGAACTTTTGATCGTCGTTGTGATTATTGCTATCTTGGCAGCAATTACCATTGTTGCGTACAATGGTATCCAGAACCGCGCAAAGACCTCCGCTGGTCAACAAACGGCAAATAGTATTGTAAAGAAGTTTGAAGCGCTCAATGCGATTAAGGGCGCATATTATTCTAGCGCAGCGGGTGTGACTGGGGCCAACATTAATACCTATGCTGCTGCGGCACCTGTATCAACTGAAGCAAATGTTGATAACGCCGCCTCTGTAGTCGCGGCAACAAGTGCAACTGTCAGTGGCCTCTCGGGCACAACCGCTTCGAATGGTTCAGTTGTTGCGGTATGGGCATGTGCTGCAGGTGCTAACGTTTGGTATTGGGATTACTCTATAGCAACTCCAGCTCAGGCTGTCATTAAAGCTGGTGCTGGCTGTTAGATATCGTTTAAATGCTCTAGCATTTTCATGGCGTGATACTGTCATCCAGTATCACGCCATTTATAAATAGTAAGGGGGCCATGATTAAAAGACTAAAAGATAGATCAGTTGATCGAAAGTTTTCGGGGTTCAGCCTAGTTGAGCTAATCATAGTGATTGCTATCATCGGTATAATTACTTCCATTACACTAACGTTATCTACTAGTATCAACACGCGTTCCCGCGACTCGCAAGCAAGTAATACTGCAAAAATGGTTGCAAAAAAAGCAGAGGCCTGGAAATCAGCGCTTGGCGACACCCCGACCTACGCCCAACTTTCTAGTGGCAAAGTAAACGCTGGAGATTTGACACAAACCGGACCAGCCGAAGCGAGAATTGTCGACGCAGCGACTATCCTACTTGATGGTTCACTCTCCGATCCGAGCAACGAAAAAAAGGTAGGATATCGCAAGTGTACTATCGGCGCCCAAGTTGAATGGTATAGCCCCGCACTCAAGGCGGTCCAGTATATAAACATTGCCAGCGCTACGGGTAGCCCGTGTAGTTAGCGCTAAGTCCTACGCCTCTTTATATACATTGCTATAAGTATACCCAAAGCAGCCGCGACCACAATATCTAGTGGCCACAAGGTTTGATTTTGACTGCGGGTCGTAGCTGTTTTGACTTGCTCGGGTTTTTCCAAATTAGCCTTGCCGATCAAGCCACTTTGTACGACAGGCTCGTTAGTAAACTGCTCATCTAATTGTTGATTAAGTGCGTCCATGAGGGAAAGCCGAGAACCGGTCGCCGTATAAGTTGTGCTACCACGCTGGTTGTACGAGACATATAGATCACACACGTCATCAATACCATCTTGATCGATATCACGATTACTGGCGCTACCAAATGCGCAAGTATCGCGACTATCGTCTATACCATCATCGTCGATATCACCCTCAAACCCAAGTACGAATATCCTTTTGACCACTTCAAGCGGTTGCCCCGCTTCGGTGGACCCAGCAATATGTAATCTGTGGTAGCCAGGCATAACATTGGGCATGTCGAACACAACTTCAAAGTTATCGGTGTTTGCATTGTAAGTGAACGTGCCCAGATCAACTGGATCAGAATGGAGAAGGAGCGACATTCGCGGTGAGAGTGTGGCTTTTGTGTACTTTTCTAGGTAATTTTTACTGAGTGTTACTACGATTTGTTTTGCCGCTTTGCGAAGTACGGGGAGTGAATCATCGCGCAGTGCCGTATCCACGCCACTCGCAATCGATACGATTCCGTCGCCCTCTAGAACAATTTTCTCACCCGCCTCGTCGAGACCGACCCCCTGTACAAAGGTACTCGGGTCGGGTGCGTGGCCAAGCACCACACCACTTGGGCACACCACGATTTCGTTGCATGCATCACTATACAATAGGTCGGAGCCAAGCCCACCGGCCATCACCTGCTTCATTGCAGTGTGCCCGACTTTATTCGGATGCGCTAATTGCTGAAACGTGCCATCAATAGCAGCCGATGGGCTATAGGCGAAATTCATACCATTATCTACGACTCTGTACCCAAGATACACAGTGATAAAAAGAGGGTTTTGGTTTACGGCCGTTCCCATAATAGCACCGTAGCCGCGAATATTATCATCTGCTGCCTCACGATACTTCATGAGTTCTGTATAAATTCCCTTCACGAACAAATCATCAATGGATGTCATGCCGTTGCTCTTCCCACACATAGACATATCGGTCAATGCATCACCAACTTCTATGAACTTTAGCCCCTCATCGAGCGCAGCCTGACGTATCATAGCATTGGCATAGTCGATCAGTTCGACAATTGATTGTTGCTCGGTCTGCGAATACAGCGCCAACATATCAGGACAGTAGAGCGAGCCGTCAAAAAACTTTGGGTAGCCTATCACAAAAATGCGTGGGTTTGGCATGAGGTACTGGTCTTTTATCGCTTTGTATAACTCTCTAAGCCTTGGGTACATGCTATATATTTTTTGTACATTCGCTAGCCTGCCTTCTGGAGTCAACTCGTCGCATGTTTGATCAAGATTGGTGAGCTTAATGGTTTTTGCGCAGCTCGCCATTATACCACCAAAACCTAGGTCATTACCGCCCATCATTAGGGTGACTGTGCTCGGCTGGGTAGCATGCACAAATTCAATTTGTTGCACTCGGCCAGGTATAAAGCTGCTACGCGCTGCCTGCTGCAGCTCCAACTGATTGCTGAGACCGCCCAGTCTATCGCCCACACCTTTCTGAAGTTGTGTTGGCTGGCCAACATACTGTGTATCAATAAAATATATTGGTTTGTCGGCGGAAAAGACGTCGCGCAATACAGCCCCAGAGCATGCGACTGAGTGCATATCAAGGCCTTGTTGCAAGTCCATATCCTTAGCAAGGAGAAGCGGATATGAGCCTCGACTTATATGACACATCTCGCGCGGTACCCCAATGCGATAGTCCCCATAAATATTCGTATAGGGTAAATAATCGTCCGTCAAATCCCCTTCGCCGCTCGCGTAGGAATCACCAAGGGCCAGATAGGTTAAGGTGCTTGGATTATAGTTTGCCGCGTACACATTTGACCAGTAGTAATTATTAAAATAATAAAAGGAATCCCCTTTTCCTGATATCTTGGCATTACTGATTGCCATTCCAGGCATCCTCAATACAAAATCGTGCTGTCGCAATTGGCTATCAAGATACACTTTCTGACATTCACTACCTATGATTGGCGCATTCTTCCCCCCATCGGAATATTGTACTGTTGATATATACTCCCCGCACCCATCGAAATGCCGTATGATTATAGTCGAGAGCCCACTACCACTGACTAGCACATGGCTACCATCACTACTAACTGAAGTTTCATAATATACCGATGGACTAATAATGCTATCGACCGAGTAGTCATTAGTTAGCCGCTGCGGTTTAAGTGTTGCCAAATCCATTACCATGACACCGCTATTCGGTACAGCAAATGAAATCCATTGTTTATTCGTTGATATTCCTAAACCATTTGTGCTAACAGGCGTATTGCTTTCGTCGGTCAGCACAAAATCGACATTATCATCTAAATACAACCCCTCCTGTCCAAGATCACTCATATGTGAGAGTATATCTCTATAAAATATAAGCTGGCTGTTCCTGCCCCTAACATGTACGAAAGACTTCGTGTGACCGAGATAATATATATCACTTGAACCACGCACTGTAAGGTTGGGTGCAGGGACAAAGTCATTACCCGCCACCGAGAACGCTATTCCGTCCTCACCCAGACACCCTATGGCTGGATGATGTGGGTCTTCGTAGTAACATCTCATATACCAGGCGTACTCGTAACCATCGGCAGTATAAACACATACATCTTGTACCGATGTTATCGGTATATCAGCATATACCCTATTCTTCAGTGGGCGTATACGAACCTTTCTTTGTTCGCACTCGACAGGCTTCGGTGACCCATCACTTTTTTTATAGAAAACATCGCCATTCCAATCTACCATAGGGGGCGTAGTAACTGTCGCATTTGCGGTGAAATCAAAGCCGACCACTAGAACCAATAATATCGCAGTAAATACTCGTGCGAGTTTCATGAATGATCTCCACTTAACAGATAGTCATTCGCAGTGTATTACTAAATGATGCATATTCAAAGCATTAGCGATCTATGTTGCGCAAAAAGTTCGAAACATTTTCTTTTATTGACATAAGTTCCAACTGTTCTGCGTGTAATTCAATCGCCTGTCGTAGCCACTTGGCAATTTTTGCCATATGCTCTTCTTTCAGGCCACGGGTCGTAAGCGCGGGGGTGCCGAGGCGAATACCGCTTGGGCGGAACATAGTAAGCGGCTCGTCCGGAACGGCGTTTGCATTGAGTGTGAGGCCAATTTTATCAATCGCTTCTTCAGCGGTTTTACCATCAATACCAAAGCTTTTGTAGACATCGGCCAAAATAAGATGATTACTTGTGCCACCGGTGACAAGATCGAAACCTTGCTTTTTCATTTCTTCGGCTAGTACTTTGGCATTTGCAACTACTTGCTTTGCATAGTCGGCAAATTCCGGACGAAGTGCTTCACCAAATGCTACTGCTTTTGCGGCAATCGTGTTCATATGTGGCCCACCTTGCATACCCGGAAAGACTGCTCTATCGATGAGCGTGGGGATGTTTTCGATCGTCTTTTCCGGAGCTTTAAGAGGACTACCGACTACTCCCATGCTGAGTATCAAACCGCCACGAGGGCCGCGAAGCGTTTTGTGAGTAGTAGTTGTCATAACATGAAATCCGTAGTCAAGCGGGTTTTTAGCCACGCCACCCGCAATGAGCCCTGCAACATGCGCCATGTCTGCCATTAGAAGCGCGCCGACTTCGCGGCCAATTGCAGCAAATGCTTCAAAGTCTGGCTCACGCGGGTAGGCGCTATACCCAACAAGAATAATTTTTGGTTTGTGCTCATGGGCAAGTCGACGGATTTCGCCGTAGTCTAGCTCACCCGTTGCAATGTTTTTCATTTTATAGCGCACAAAATTGTAGAGCTGCGCGCTGCGAGTCACCGGTGCACCATGCGTAAGGTGACCACCGTGCGTTAGATCCATGGCTAGTATCTTATCACCAGGTTCACACCACGCGCTGTACACGGCCTCATTGGCAGGCGCTCCACTATGTGGCTGCACATTAGCATGGTCTGCATGAAACAGCTGCTTGGCACGGTCGATTGCCAGCTGTTCTAGTGGGTCGGTATTTTGCTGCCCACCATAGTAGCGCTTGCCGGGGTAGCCTTCGGAGTATTTATTTGTAAACACACTACCGAGTGCCGCTCGCACATCGTCACTCACATAATTTTCGCTTGGGATAAGCTCCAAGCCTTCTTTTTGACGCTGCTCTTCAGCTGTTATAAGTGCTGCAACACTATCATCTTTCATAATCATATCTCCATGCTTATTTGTCTGTGAATTTCTGGTGTTGCAGTGGTGTTAAATCATACGATGATTATACCATATACCATGCATTGACAATATATCATACTAGATATACGATGATGACATGAGTACGGCAAAATACTTACGCAATATCGGCACACTTATCCAAGAAACACGCCAGGCGAGAGGTTTAACGCAGGCGGAACTTGCCGCCGAGCTTGGCACAAGTCAAAGTGCAGTCAATCGTATTGAGAAGGGTGGCCAAAATATCAGTCTTGAGATGATAGCCCGTATTAGTGAAGTATTGTCAAGTGAAATTGTACGTATAAACAGAAGTGGCAAAACTAATTTTGTCGTCAATGGCGGTCACGAGTTAAAGGGCACTATTGAAGTCAAAACGAGTAAAAATGCAGCCGTGGGACTACTGTGTGCGGCGCTTTTAAATAAAGGTAAAACCACCTTCCGACGAGTTGCTCGCATAGAAGAAGTGAACCGGATTGTCGAAGTGCTCGAAAGTATAGGGGTGAAATGCCGCTGGCTCGAAGATAATGACCTAGAGTTGACACCACCAAAACGACTGAAGCTGGAAGAAATGGATATCGAAGCCGCGATGAAAACGCGCACCGTCATCATGTTCCTCGGCCCCCTGCTTCACCAATACCATCACTTTACACTACCCTTCGCGGGTGGCTGTAGCCTCGGCAGTCGCACAGTGGAGCCTCACATGACCGGCCTCGCGCCATTTGGGCTGCACGTTGTTGCCACCGGCAATAACTACGTCGCCACTAGTCATAAAAAGAGCGTCGAAAAAGCCATTGTGCTGACTGAGCGCGGCGACACGGTAACAGAAAATGTCATCATGGCGGCGGCACTATATGACGGCGACGTAATAATTCGTAATGCCAGTCCGAACTATATGGTGCAGGATGTATGCTTTTTTTTGCAAAAGCTCGGGGTGAAAATAGAAGGGATTGGCAGTACTACACTCAAAATTCGTGGAGTGAAGTCGATCAACAAAACGGTTGAATACTACCCTAGCGAAGATCCGATCGAAGCCATGAGTTTAGTTGCAGCTGGTGTTGTTACTAATTCCGAAATTACAATTAGCCGCGTACCTATAGAATTTATGGAGCTAGAGATGGCAATTCTAGCCGGCATGAAACTAAAGTTCGACATGACCGACGAATACCCGGCGCGAAACGGCCGCACGAGGCTTGTCGATATCACACTGAAAAAATCAAAACTGCGCGCGCCAAAAGATAAATTGCATAGCATGCCCTTCCCTGGCGTCAATATGGACAACCTGCCTTTTTTGGGGCTGATCGCCACTGTCGCCGAAGGAAGAACTTTGGTGCACGACTGGAGCTACGAAAACCGGGCCATCTATTTCACCGAGCTAACGAAGCTCAATGCGAGCATAGAGATGGTTGACCCTCACCGCGTATACATCGACGGCCCGACCCGTTGGAAAGCGGCCGAAGTTGTAGCCCCGCCTGCCCTACGGCCTTCTGTCGTCGTCCTGCTTGCTATGCTTGCTGCACCAGGAAAGTCGGTGCTGCGCGATGTGTATTCCATTAACCGTGGGTACGAAGATTTCGCAAATCGCCTAAATTCAATTGGTGCAGATATCGAAACAACCTGGGAGTAATGAAACGCCGTATACTAAAGAGCCGACATAAAGCCGGCTATTTAGTTTGGTGCGGGTGGGGAGAATCGAACTCCCGTCCCAAGTTTGGAAAACTTGTATACTAACCGTTGTACTACACCCGCGTTACCATCACGTATTGTAGCACCGAATGTCCAAGGCAATCAACCATGGACAGATGATATACTATAAGCATGGGCGATTTGCGCAGCAAGTTTAATGCCGTACAGTCTGGCATCATCCACTCGAGCGGGTTTGCCAAAGTTGCCGATGGCAACACGGCAAGTTTTGGTGCGTCGAGTACTGAAACATTCAGCCAACGGCTCCATACTGAACATAACCGCCAGCATATACAAAGCTTCGGGAATGCTGGCGTATTGCACGGCTACCGCATGGAAGCAAAAGCCGCAATGCCGGTGAATCGCCAAGGTGCGAACCTGACATATGGCGCGGACACCGCGCCATTACGATCGGGTAATCGGGCGTCGCTAGGGCATGTTGATACAGGTTCAACACGCCAGAGCCTTAATGCGCGAGGCAGTACCCGACTTGCGGTGCCAACACGATTCAAAGAGCCAACCCCACGACACTACAATCCCTATGACTAGTTGGTAGCTGACAACTAGGGACATATCTGATACAATACCTTAGTCATCACCCGGTACTCGGGGTATGGCGGATGTAGCTCAGTTGGTTAGAGCGCTGGTTTGTGGCACCGGAGGCCGTGGGTTCAACCCCCATCATTCGCCCCATAGTAAAAATTCCTAGTTTAGCTAGGAATTTTTACTATGGGTCAGTTATACTGATGGTATGCCCCGGTAGCTCAGTTGGGGAGCCGTCAGCGAAAAATAGCGCAGCTTGCTCTATCCAACTGATGGAAATTGAAGTAAAATCGAGTATTGAGCGTTTTTTTGCCCCGGTAGCTCAGTTGGATAGAGCAGAGGACTTCTAAGCCTAAGGTCGCAGGTTCAACCCCTGCCCGGGGTACCAAACTAGCGGAGTTGTTCACCGCTGCTGATATGAAAATGTAGATGCTTTGAGTCTTGGTAGTTACCTAGATTTGTGAGTATTCTTGCTGAGCGATACTCTTGTTCAACTTTTGAGGCAACAGACTTCAACGCAGAGATTATTTCTTGCAGAATTGCCTCATCTTGCTCCGAAAGTGTCGTAAATGAACCGATATGTTTTTTCGGTACAACTACGATATGAACAGGCCAAAATGGTCTTGTATGATGAAAGGCAAGTACGTTATTACTCTCGTATTCTTTAGCTAGTTCAAGCTTGCCCGCAATAGCGACATCACAGTAAAAATCTGTACCAGTATAATTAGTCATTTCCGTCATAATCTTTCGCCGCTGGTATTACGCCTTTATACGCCTGCTCAAACTGTACAGTTTCCGCCGAACGGCAAGCGTCATAAATACTTTCCTGCACCGCACGCGCAGCAGCGTGTCCAATAATATCAGCTTGAGTATATAAGCTGTCGTCTGTTTCTTGGAAATATTGCAACTTACCATTAAATGGATTTTTCAATTCGCCAGTACTAAATACAAAAACAGTGTCGCCGTCAGACGAAGTGTGTACAGGATTTATGGCACGAACTTGTCCGTGAGAGGCAAGGTGTGCGACTTTTTCCAAATGTAATTTACTGCCTAGGTCTATATTTATGCCAACGACAGATATTGTTGTGTTTGATATGTCCCCAGTTACAACCTCAATCAAATCCTCATATGGCTTAAACCTGGTGTTTTCGTCCCTATTACCGGCAATAACCTCGCCGTTAGGCGCAATTACATTGCCGAGTGCATTAACGACCGATAGTGCGACAACAATTATGCCATTGCCCAGATCTACACGAGCCGAGCCAACACCTGCTTTCATAGCACCAGTTTTTGTTCCATTCTCAACCCAGCGAAACTTACCAACCGAAGTGCCAGTACCTGCACCAACATTACCGCTTAGCACTGGATCTTTGCCGGCGTTTTCATATGCCTCGCGTCCGTACACGGGGTCGTATAGCGCTACATTCATACCCTGATCATAGACAATTGCGCCTGTTATCGACGGGTTGAAGATCTGCTTGTCCTTGCCGGAGCGCGAGCCTTTTTGATCGCGGCGTAGGCACTCCATAATTTCGCTTGCCGACATTAGGCCGGTGTTGCTGCCGCCAGCAATGAAAATGCCATCTTGACCGTAGTTCGTCTTCTCTGCCCTAACTGCCTCTGTTCCATATGCGCCGACAGCTCCTCCGTAGGCTTTGTAAGCGACTTGGTATGGCTTATCAAAAAGAATTACAGTACAGCCTGTCAGTTTGTCTAGGTGTGTTGCATGTCCAACACGAACACCATTCAGGGCAGTTAAAGTTTTGTTATCCATAGTTCAATCATAGCAGGTTCCATCTGTTTTGCATGTCACTTGCGACACATGTCGACTTTACCAGTCGGGAGCCTTGAAGCCTCTCCGCCAAACGTCTAGGCCGACGACGTGCGTTGGTAGCCATATAAGAAATGAGCAGCTAGGCTCGTTTCTTCTTAATTGCTCTGAGTTTCTTTTTCAATTTGCGCTTGATATCGGCACTATGCCAGTTGCGGTGTTTAGCCATTTTCATCCAATCTGTTATATCACCCTATCATACCATAGTGGTGCATAATGTCCTTGGTGCGTTGCACTAAATTGGTACAAGTGGAGGTATTGCCCCATTGTGCACAACTACCAGTTGCATATTACCTTCATAACGACTATGGTAATAGTAAGGGGGCAAATAGCTACATGGCAAAGAAAAAATTAACCCGCAAAAAACACTTTTCGGCAAACGATACTCACATTTTATTAAGAAAAAGTGTTGTCGTTTATGCATTTATCGTATTTATTTTATTCATTCTTGTTAGCCTCAGTGCCTACACAATACATAACATATCGGTCGCATACACCAACAAGTCTCGACTAGATAGGATTGAGCGCATATATAACAGTCTAAAGCTGGGCGATGAATATCGTGTCGCAAAGTCTGATGTATTTGGTGACAAGCGTATTTATAGTTGGGACGAGTCACGAACCTACGCTTCGACCGTTGAATATGGGCATAATGATACGACCGCCAATACCTTTGCCGACCTTACGACCAAGCTTAAGGCAGCAGGTTTTAGCCAATTTGAAGATATCTATGGTGGGATGGCTCGCCAGCTTCACTTTAAAAATACACAGAACGAATACGTGCGCGTTTCGGTAGTCCCTAAGGACTGGCAAGATACGATTATCTATGGTACCGCGACACCAAATGACATGCCAGCAACTCTTGAAAATCCATCAAGCGCTTCACCTGTCTACGTCACAATCAAAGTCAATCTTGATGATAACAATGAGTAGCCGCTAAAAGCCCTGACACGTTGAAGGCTTGCCCGTTGTATAGCCTTTTGTGAAAGCAGCTACGCGCTCAGCGCTACTTCCATGTGTCCAAGTTTCTGGGTTGGTATATCCCGTTTCGACTTGCTGGATATGATCATCACCAACAGCAGCAGCCGCGCCGAGTGCCTGCTCAATTTCATTACCCTGAAACACACCCTGTTTTGCAATCGAATACGCCCATACCCCCGCATAACAGTCTGCTTGTAGTTCGATAGCCACTGAACCCTGCTGAGTCTGGGCGACACGATTATCAAAAGCTCCGAGTTGATTCTGAACATTATGTCCAACCTCGTGAGCAATCACGTAAGCTTGAGCGACTTCACCAGTGTCAGCTCCAAACCGAGTATGAAGTTCATCAAAGAATGTTTCGTCTAGGTAGATCGTGCTGTCATTCGGGCAAAAATGCGGTCCAACCTGTGTTGTGGCAACGCCGCAGCCCGACTGCGTAGCCTGGCGAAATAGCACAAGTTTTGGATGAATGTACGACAAATTGTTTTGCGCAAAAACCCCATCCCAAAGTGTGTTCGTGCTTCCTAGTACTTTCTTCGTGAATAATTCGTAAGAGTCGACGCCGCGGAATTCAGTTGCTTGCTCCTGAGGCGTAGCTTGAGTAGTGCCAAGTGCTTGTACGCCGCTTAAAACATCCTCTACTGTTGATTGAGGGATATTGAGGCCAAGAAAATTTAATCCAAGTGTCAAAAGTAGCACGACTAGCCCACCGCCACCCGCAAAAGCAATAGCTGGCGTTGTACCGCGCCTATCTTCAACATCCCCATTACCTGAAATCGTATCCCAATTCGCCATATTATCCGCTCCTTATGTACACTGATTATAACATTGGTACTACAACGTTTGCGTGAGCTATGTATTCTTCGATGACTCTACTATCTGCTTTATGGTTTTGTCTTTGTCAAAGATTTCCTTCACCTGCGCCAAAGTAACGTTGACAGTATCTCCAGGCTTTACCTGACCGCTGAGCATTTGCTTTGCAACAGTATTCTCAACCGCCTTTTGCACAACCCTGCGCATAGGCCTAGCACCCAATCGTGGATCATATCCTTTTTCAACAAGCAATTGCTTGGCTTCAGCCGCTACACTGACCGAGACTTTTTGTGCGGCCAGTGTTTTATTAACACCGGCGAGGATAAGATCGAGCACTTGCACCAGCTCCTCCTTGGTGAAGGGTCGAAACACAACAATCTCGTCGAAGCGATTAAGAAATTCAGGACGGAACTGGTTGGTAGAAATAAGCTCATTCACAAAATCTGTCTCAAATTGCGCAACCTCATAGCCCCGTTCAATATACTCACGAATTCGATCCGCACCCGCATTACTAGTAGCAATAACGATTGCATCTCTAAAGCTGATCTCACGGTTTTTCTCGTCACGAAGTATGCCCTCGTCGAGCATCTGTAGTAGCGTGGCTAGAACTTCTGGCGCCGCTTTTTCGATTTCATCGAGCAAAACAACACTAAATGGTTGCTTCATCATTTGTGCCGTTAGGCTAGATGCATCTGTTGCGCCATCAGCGATTAGCCTCGCCACATCGCTGGCACGCACAAATTCGTTGAGATCAAGCCGTACAATGCGATTTTCACCGCCAAAATAGACATCGGCGAGTGCTTTTGAAAGTTCCGTCTTACCAACACCCGTTGGACCTAGAAAAAGAAAGGTGCCTATTGGGCGATCTTGATTACGCACACCCGCTCTCGCTCGTCGCAGTGCATCACTAACTACACTAACCGCTCGCGACTGATTGACCATGCGTTTATGAATTAGCTCTTCCAAATTAAGTAACTTCTCACGATCTTCGGCCGCACTTGCCACACTCACCTTTACGTCAAGTGTTTTTTCGATTGCTTGCTGCACCGAGTTCATAGTGACGATCCCATTTTCGTGGTACGCAGCCGCACTTTCAAGTAGACGAATCGCTCGACCGGGCATCGCAAGATCATAAACATAACGCTCACCAAGCCGGTAAGCTTCTTTGAGCGCTTGGTACATGTAGGTAACGTGTCTTTGGATTTCAGTGTAAATCAACTGCTCCTGCATCACGACCATCGTTTCGGTCTGATCGGCGGGTGCCACATTGATACGATTAAGCGAATTAACAAGCGTAGCATTTCGCTGACTAATCTGTAGATAGCGCTGTTCATCCATGGATAAAATGACCCTCAGGTTACCAGCATCCAGGATCGGCTGCAATACATTTGATAGATCTACCGCTCCAATACCTTCTTCAAAAAACAACTGAGCATTGTCGAGACAAATGATAATATTTTTTGCGCTATAAGCCTCGCCTAGCACGCGCATCACCAACTCTTCCAATTCACCACGCCCAGGTGCCGCGCCAATAAGAGCCGCTGAATCAAGAATGAACACTTGGCGAAACTTGAGTGTGTCGGGTAGATCAGCATTCGCATCGAGCAAGCGCTCAGCAAAGGCATGGATGATTGTTGTTTTACCAGCGCCTTCGCTACCGACAAGTACTGCGTTCTGGCGCCCCCCTGTACTAAAAGTGTCGATCAGCAGATCGATCGCTTGCGTGTGAGAAGCCACGTCAACCGTTAAAATGCCACTCCCTCGACCGATCTGTTCGCTGATATTATGACCAAATCGTGTCAAGAGCGGGATGTAGCCAAATGACCAGTCTCGTGCAATTCCGCCCGTACGCCTTGGGGAAGTATGTTTTGCAATTAGCTGACGAAGGTGATCCTGCCACTGTATACCCCTGTCTAGGTCGTTGTCGTCAAGATGAATTTGAGCGATCAGACTTTCATAGTCCGCAAAGCTTCGCATTAGGGCAACCGCGAGCACGCTACCCGTGATATGTTGCAAACCATTTTTCGCTCGCACCAGATCAGCCACCTGCCAAAATTGTTGCATAGCGGCCGGATCATTACTAGCGAGTGACTGGAGCATTGTTGGTGTAATACCAAATCGTATCGTCATAAACTGACCACTCACCGTACGCCCCGTCGCATTGGCGATATCAAGCGGTGTTGGCTTTGCTGGCAGTTGTCCAAGAATATCGCCAGACAAAATGTCTGTCACTGTATCGCCCTTCCCGGTTGGTAAATGACGGAGGTCATGATAAAACCATGTAACCACCATATATGGCAGTGCGGCAAACCCGAGTACGAGCCAACCAACAGGCTGTGCTATGACTAGCAGGCCTATGCCGCCAACTACCATTACCCCACACAACCAGGCGAGCATGGTAACCATGCCAGCGCCAAGCCTTATCAAAAGCCTAGCCTTTTGAGCCCTTAGCAAGTGATAATCGTAGTCTAAATGTGCCATGGAATCCATCCCGCCAACATCAGACCAACACCAATAATAGGGCACATGGGTATAAGCGCCCATATAATAACCGTCAGAATACCAACCAGAAATGAGAGTGCTAGTGTAACAACGCCAAAAATGATGACGATAGTACGTATAACACCACCAACAGCCCGTGAGATCAGTCGGTCAAACCATGCTCTCAACTGAATGCCGAGCGGACCCCGCACCGTACCAGCTGAAATTTGACGAAAGGGCGAAAACCACGTGCGCACCAGTAAATCAATTGAGAAGTAATCGTACAGACTAACAAATTGCTCCTTGGCTACCTCAATACGACGCTTCCATCCTGCGCTATACCACCAACAGACCAGGCCCACAATAACCATAGCCCTATTGTACGCTAGCCTGCTTCAATACACCATGGGTGCGCTATACTAAGTATATGCAGCAAGCATTTACGACTGTTCTCGGCAAAGGGGTACGCTCACTGGCGCAGCTGCGCGGTGGGGGCTCAGCGCTACCTGGGCTTTTCGTTGAAAAAATTGACCCAGGCTATATTCGCCGCACACTCATGCAACTCCCTCGTGGTATTATCGTCATTAGCGGTACCAATGGCAAAACGACAACAACTAAAATGGTTGTTGAACTTCTCGAAAGCCAAGGCCTCTGCGTATTCACCAACCGAACTGGTAGCAACTTTACCCGAGGCGTTGCAGCAGCCCTGCTTGGTGAAGTCGACGCAGGAGGCAAACTCCATGCTGATATTGCCGTTCTCGAGCTTGACGAAGCCTATGCCGTACTTTTTGCTCAGTCGATAGCTCCAACCTACTGCCTCTTCCTCAATGTCATGCGCGACCAACTCGATCGCTTTGGAGAAATTGACAAGACAGCAGAGCTCTTACGCACCGTCGCCTTGCATACAAAGGGCGGCGTAGTAATTAATCGTGATGACCCCCGGCTCGGTAATCCGTCATTTACAAAAGCGATCTCTGTCCCAGTGCGTACATATGGAGTACACGCCGACCTGCTCACACATTTCCCTTCTGACGATCAACTTCACGAGGCGTCTTCCCCAACCGGCATGACAGGCTCAAAAATTGATGATGTCAACCTTGACTCGATAGACGGCACTCATGCAGTTATTAGTTACGATGGCAAACATCATGCGATCGACTTAGCGCTCAATGGAATATATAATGTCCAAAACGCCGTCGGCGCCGTGGCTCTTACCCGAATGATTATGGCTGATAATCTTGATGAACCAGCCATGCTGGCTGCCCTAAAGTCAGTCACGCCAGCATTTGGTCGTGGAGAATCAGTGACGATAAACGGCAATGCTTGTGAACTAGTACTCGTAAAAAACCCTGCTGGCTTTCGTCTTAGCCTCAAATCATTTGACCCAGATGGGTACGCAACAATGATCGCAATTAACGACAACTATGCTGATGGCCGTGACATGAGCTGGCTGTGGGATGTTGACTTCACGAGCTTGAAAGAAACAGGTGTCAGTGTGGTTAGTGGAGTGCGCGCCTACGACATGGCCCTTCGGCTCCAATATGATGAGGTGGATTTTCGCCAGGTCGATGAGAATTTGGCCACTGGACTAGCCTTTTTGATCGATAGTTACATGGACAAACCGAAACGAATTTACTGTACGTACACGGCAATGCTTGCTATCCGGCGCGAGCTCGGAAAGCGCACAAAAGTTGAGGCGGTGCTATGAGTAGCGACAATACCATCAACCTTCTACAGCTCTACCCGCGTGATATGAATATCTATGGCGATTGGGGCAATACCCTCACACTTAGGCGCCGGCTCGAATGGCACGGCTATAACGTAAACGTAATGACCTACAATCCCGGTGATGAATTTCCTGAAGTAGTTGACCTGGTGATTGGTGGTGGCGGGCAGGACAGCGGCCAGACAAAGATTAGTGAAGACTTACTGAAAATTGGCCCAAAGCTAGTTGATCTTGCCGAAGATGATGTACCAATACTCGTCATCTGCGGCCTTTACCAGCAGTTCGGACACTTTTTCAAAACCAAAGACGGCGTCACACTACGGGGTATCGGTCTGCTCGATGTTGAAACGCATGGGAGCGACGAGCGTATGATCGGCAATATTGTCACTGAAAACGAAATCTTTGGGTCAATCATAGGCTACGAAAACCATAGCGGCAAAACAACACTTGGCGCGCGTGCCAAACCATTCGGCCGAGTAGTGAAAGGAGCAGGCAATAACGGCAGCGATGGGACTGAGGGGGCGTGGTATAGAAACGTAATTGGAACTTACTTGCATGGTTCACTACTACCCAAAAACCCAGCAGTGGCTGATTATCTGATCGAAAAAGCTATTTTAAGGAAGTTTGGCACCTATCACCCCCAAGTTATCGATGATCACTTGGCAGAAGCGGCTCGACAAGCTGCAGCAAAACGACCTCGCTAAATAGACTGGAGACGCTCGAGCTCAGCCACAACTTTTTCGGCATGACCGACTGGGGTAACGCGCCCATAGACTTTTACGACCTCGCCTAAAGGATTAATGATAAACGTCTTGCGTAATACACCATCTTGCCCAAACATCTTCTTCCCCCAAGCGCCATATCGATCCATCACGCTATGATCCGGATCAGAAAGGAGTGTGAAGCCGAGCGAGTACTTAGCTTGGAACTTTGCATGAGACGCCGGTTCATCACGTGACACGCCGATTATAGACGCTTTCTTTGCAAGAAGCGCTTTGCTCATATCACGGAAACCACAGGCCTCGATAGTACAGCCCGGGGTATCATCCTTGGGGTAAAAATATAGCACGATCCACTGGCCACGATAATCTTCGAGTGAGTGAAGTCTGCCATCTACGTCTTTAAGAGTAAAGGATGGTGCTGGGTATGGAGGGGTGTTGTTCATAGTACTATTATACTCTCCCGCTGCTACAAGTATCCTTTGCTATAATGGACACCATGCTTCAGAAGGCCCATTCCAGCGCCAGTCGCCTCCTAGCACTCGATTACTTGCGTGGATATTTTGTACTGGTTATTATTATTGATCATCTCGACCGGTTCCCGAGTTTTTGGGCGCTGATTACTGGCACCGGTCGTCTATGGGTGACCGCTGCCGAAGGCTTCGTCATGATATCTGGCCTACTCGTCGGCTATGTACGGGGATATAAGGGTCTGGCAACCCCATTCCCTGTCATCGCGAAAAAACTACTTGCACGCTCAGCAGTTCTCTATATATGGACAGTCATTATGACGCTTGTCTATGCCACTATCACCTGGTACTCTGGCATTGGTCCGCTGCCATGGTTTGACAGTCCAGTCGGTAACTGGCCGTATATGTGGCATCGACTTATTACACTCCAAATGCCCCACGTGTGGATCCACTTTTTAGCGCTCTATGCCATCTTCCTATTTGTTGCCATTGGCGCCGTATGGTTGCTACGCAATAACTACGTACGGCTCCTTGGTGTCATATCGGTACTACTCTACATTTGTGGCTTTGGGCTTGGTAGCGAGTGGATGCAGTGGCAAATTCTCTTCTTCATACCGGCTATCGCTGGTTTTTACCTCGATAAGATACGGCACTGGTGGGCCAACCTTACAGTGCAGAGGCGCCAGTTCGCCGAAATAGGCACCCTCGTCATTGGCGCGTTTTTTCTAGTCTGTTCCGTAATCTATATATTTTTTCCGACAATCGTCCCCCATTCATCAGAAGTCAACGGCATCTTCTCGGCCGAACCGTTTATGCCAGCTCGGTTACTGCTAACTGGTATTTGGTTTACTTCTCTGATCCTACTTTTTAACCGTATTACATCCTACTTGTCGCGCTATACGTTCGGCATTGTAGAGTATTTCGGTACGCACTCGCTCACTGCGTATATTGTCCATGGGCTTATCCTTTGCATAGCAACCATTTTGTTTGTGAAGTCGAATGATTGGCTGCTCAATACTGTGCTCGGGCTCGCAACCGTCTTGCTTACCTGTGGAGTCATCCGACTGCCGCTTATAAGAAAAATCATTCCCCGCTAAACACCAGAGCGTCGCATTTCTACCGCGCGTAGTTCTGATGATTTTGTGTTAGTCTGCAATATTCTCGTGATGCGCCAGCCATTGAAACTTGCCGACATCGTCGGAATAGAGTCTTTACGGACGACAAGCCACAATTTATCGTAATCCTTGGTGAATAATTCAGTGTTCACAATCTTACGTTTGGCATCATCACGAAGCATTGCATATGCACCAATTTTCGTGCTGTCTTCAGAGCGGAAGAATGTTGGATTCTTTGCCGTTTCATAGTATGCCACCTCAAAGAACAGCCAGGAGGACTCTGCAACGACCGGCTCTACGCCCATTGTCTCGCGATCTACCAGCTCCATAATCGTTCGGACAGTGTGCGGACTATTGTTATCTTTGTTATAGTTGCCAATCGCATAGACATGCTCAATACCCATAACACTCATCACCATTGTTGCGGCTAGCATACCCGCAACTAGTTTTTGTTGTCGGCCACTTTTGCGTAGCAATATAGCATAGGTTATACCAACCCATACCGACCAGAATAAGATTGCTGCGAGAATGTAGCGATCAACAAATGCGGGCCTAAGAGGAGGGAGAGAGCCTAACATCAGAATGACTGGTGGCAAAAATGCCATAGAGATAATCAGTCGATAGCCTCGCTGCTCCTCACTGGCGAGTTGACGGTAGGCGACAGGAGCAAGCGCGCCAGTCAGCGCAATGAGCGCCAGTAGCACAACAGCCAGCCAACTAAAGACCTGGTGGTGATCGTAGTACAGGTAAAGATTCGTCAAATAGTTCGACAGCGTATCCACCGATACCGGACCAATCCAAAATCCTCCACCCTGTATGTTGATAACCTGCCACAGTAGCAGTGGTAACCAAAGTGCAACCACCCCTAGTGTGACGAGCAGCGCCCGGCGCCACTCGGGCGAAAAGAACGCTTTTAGTTGACCGCGTAAGCTCACCTGCCGTACCTCATACCAACGCCACAACCAATGTGATGCCCACATGATAAGCGTCATATAATGAGTGACAGTCCCCACCCCGACCAGTATCCCGTAGAGCAACCATTTGCGTCGAGTAGGACGACGAGTGGCTTCGTAAAGAACAGATGTTGCGGCAACAACGATTGCCAACGTCATCGTATACATGCGCGCCTCTTCGCTATAGCGAATAAGCATGGGTGCGATAGAAATGAGCAGCAAGCTAACCACTGCAGCCAGGCGCCCAAATACACGCCGAACAAACACAAAAACGACTGTCATTGCAACCAACAGT
This sequence comes from Candidatus Saccharibacteria bacterium, assembly GCA_016700015.1. Lineage (NCBI taxonomy): Bacteria > Candidatus Saccharimonadota > Candidatus Saccharimonadota bacterium. Next base: position 81,948 of record CP064995.1, on the reverse strand, counting down.
AACACGAGGCTAAGCGACCGAAGTGCTAGTGGTGAATGACCCCACACCATCGTCCAAAGCTTTAGTAACCAGTAGTAAAGTGGCGGATGAACATCATTTGCCGTGTAGCGAGCGATATCGATGAAGCTATGGCGAACAATCATCGCACTAAATGCTTCATCGAACCATACTGACCAGCGCGTCATGTTACCAATGCTGAGCACCGATGTCACCGCGAGTCCAGAACCTAGTAGAGCAATATCAAGCTTTGTCAATGAGCGCCGATTATTTTTCATAGCGAGTGACCGTCAGTGTGCCAAGAGTACTAATGTTTGTGCGTCGATACGAAGTGTCTGGCACCAGTTGCGGCTGTCCATAGTACACATACCACATGTTTTGCCCTACTAAAGGCAAGTTTTTCGAAGCCAGCCGCCTATCACTATAAGAAAAGGGTGCGTAACCACCGCCAAGTTCGGCGGTATCGCTATAGAACAACATACGACATGATGCCGGTAAATAGTATGACAGCTCGGTTGCTACATAGGGATCAGCAGCAACCACGGTATCGGTAGACCGACATGACGGTATCGAAACAGTGACTTCGTCTACCTTCGGGTGCTCCATGCGCTGAAAATTGAAGTTGCCGACATTCATAAGCTGAAGTGTGCCAAGTGCCATAATCAGAAAGAAAGACACGCTCATGGCAGCGACACGTCGCGATTGATCATATGACCACACAATTGCAACCGAACACGCTACCAACATGACAAGACCTACGGCAACATGCGACAAATAGCGTTCAACATACATCGGTCGAAACAGCGATACAACACCCAGCACAAGCACGGGAACACCGATATAAAGCAAAAGAAGCGTTAGATACTTCGTACTACGCTGCATTTTGTAAGCACGAGCAACAAACCAACACCCTACCACCAGTACGTATAGCATTAGCGGTGTTTCAAGCACCGAGATCTGCCATAATGGCTTATAAAGTGCGTTAAACGATACGATACCGATAAGCTGTTCGAAATTCATCGGTTGGCCAATGCTCGCAAGAGCACCGTTATTGACCTGCTTAAGGAATGTTGGCAGCCAAGGAAGAAAGAGCACGATTCCTATTGCGTAGGACCACAACCAAGACTGTCGCCAAAATGTTTGACGTTGCTTGCGGTCAATATATAGCAGCCATACGAGATGGGCAATCCAGAGTAGGGCGAGGTAGTAGAGTGTATAAACTCCCACTGCAACTAGAACGCCATATAGTACCCAGAGCCACCACTTCCTTGGCGACTCGTGAGCTGCAACTAGACATAGCGTTGCGAGTACCCCTATTAGCGACGCAAGTGCGTACATTCTTATTTCGAATCCATAGCGCATCAACAGGGGCGCCATGAGCAGAAAGATGCTTGTTATCACTGCTGCGCGCGTACCAAACAGTCGTTTCGCCAAGAGCCCAGCGACAAAGATTGAGCCTCCGTAAGCGAGAACACTCAGACTGCGCAGTGCAAATTCGTTCCATCCCACCATAGCACCCCATACATGAAGGAGTAAGTAGTAAGCAGGGGGATGAGTATCAACGGCAGTGAGTGAGATGATTTCCGATGGCGAGTGGCGGGCCACGAGTATTGAATATGCTTCGTCGAACCAAACACTTTGCTTCATTCCAATAAACAAGCTCGCTACCATCGCAACCGCCGCAACGCAACCGATCATGTAAGGAAGGTTCTTTGTATTCACATGGCGCATAGTTCGTTTGAGAAATCGCTTCATGTCATTATTGTACTAAATTTTACTACCAACGAAGGTCGCATATAGACATTTTGTCCAACTAAGGTATAATACTGGGGTAGATTGATACCAATATATCGGGGTGTGGCGCAGTTGATAGCGCGCTCGGTTTGGGACCGAGAGGTCGAAGGTTTAAGTCCTTTCACCCCGACCAATTAATTTATCCACCTTTATGGTGGTTATTTTAATTTGCTATGATAGAAGTATGAAAACCGCTTCAAGACGCCTTTGGGTCGTGAACTCACTTGGAACTCTCGGCTATTTATCTTTGCTCTCGCAATGGGGCTGGGCGCTCGTCGTTCTAGGCTACCCATTTATTAGTGGTGATCATTCAATATTATTTCCTACCGATGCACCCCGTGCCGTACCACAAACACAGACGATTGGTTTTGGTGCCTTCTCTCCGATTGTGTTTGTCATTGCTACCGCGATTAGCCTTATCATCCTGGGTTTTACCGCCATATACGTGATACGTCTTCCACGGCAAATCGGCAGGGGCGGCGCAAGAATCACTCGCGCCACAGCGCAAGTAGTTGCACTCTCCCTGGCCCATAGTAAGAAAACTCCTCGTAGACAACTCGTCCGACTCACGTATAAATCGATGACAATTATTAAGCTCATTGTGGCAGTAGCGGGATGTATTGTGCTAGTTGCAGCCCCATCAATACCCCAACTTGACCCAGCTGCTATTTGGGCAGTCGCATGGTTTTGCCTCATTTGGACTATCGTCTGGTTTGGGACGCAACTGCTGGCGGTAAAACTGCTGCGTGTTGATCTTGATAGTGTCTGGTAGACATCTCTTGCCTCTCAGCTTGCGACATACTATACTAGTAGCTGACATCTGTCATGAAAACCAACACTTCGCTCATAGTAATAACGTCGTTCTGTATCGCACTTATGGCGGGACTTGTTATTTATACTACTTTGGTACATACCAGTAAGTCAGAGTCACCGGTTATTCCAACATCTCCCATCAGTGTTTCGCAACGCATCGGTGGTGTTGTAGGTACAACCAGTGGACAGGCCACACCAGACTTACCCGCTTCGCCTTCTTCTCATACTACAGAGCCTGCTACATCCACACGATACAGCTCACCTGACACCACTTACGCTGAAGCGCCAAAGCAAGCTGCCATTGTATCTGATATTACTACTGAATACCCCTATAGAGCACTTACAACCCCAAACGATCCTTTTTATACTAGCACTCTCTACCCACCATGGGCCTTGACCCATATGGGTTCCCCGGGTGTTTGGTCAAACACAACTGGAGAGCCCGTTGTAGTAGCGGTTATTGATACCGGGTTTGCGTTGCAGCATGAGGACCTGGCTTCACAGTGGTACATTAACCCTGGCGAATCGGGCATGACACAAATTAGTGATCACTGCTGGACTGGCGTGAGTGTCAGCAAATCATCGAACAGCTGTGATGATGACAATAATGGCTATAGTGATGATTGGAGAGGCTGGAACTTCTATGGTCGGTACCAGACCACCGGCAATCCATGTGCCCCAGATGGTGTGGGTAGCTATGCTACAAATAATAATCCCCAAGCCGGACAGTCTGGTGATGACATCTACTATCAAGAACAGCAGACCTGTTCTGGGAGTAACCTTGGAGATCCATTCGTCGCTGTTTCTCATGGGACTTCTACTGCAGGACTCGTTGGGGCTACCACCAACAACGGCAAGGGAATTGCTAGTCTCAACTGGAACACTAAAATTATGCCACTGCAAGTACTTGGCGATGACGGCAGCGGCTGGACAAGTACCATCGTGGCAGCAATTTACTATGCGGTCGATAATGGTGCAAAGATTATTAGTATGAGTCTTGGCGGAGATACGAAAGATAGCGCAATGGAAGCGGCCATTAATTATGCCTATAGCCACGGAGTTGTCATTGTCGCCGCAGCCGGTAATTGCGGCACTGGTAGTGAAAACGGCTGCAACCCTTCGAAGCCCGGTGCAATGAGCTATCCTGCCCTTTATAGTCACGTTATCGCAGTAGGCGCATCAGATGCCAATGATGTACGAGCAACATTCAGTAGTTATGGCCCCGGACTTGATGTTGTTGCTCCAGGTTCTGGGGCTATTGTTTCACCCCTCATTAGTCGAGGAGCAACGCCAAATGATCCCGCAACCTTCAACTACACGAGCGCTTACTCCGGTAGCCTTTATGGTACTTCATTCTCGACACCACTTGTGGCTAGTCTGGCATCACTAATTCTGTCGTTTCGCCCTTCTGCAACAGCTGACGAAATTACCGCACTTATCGATGGAAGCGCCGTAAAAGTAGCTGGAATGAATAGTGCTACATATACCAATGAGTATGGCCACGGTCTAGTCAATGGCAATACCGGTATGACGATTGCCGCGTCACTTAACAGTACGGCCGGTATCTCACCAACACTGCTGCAAACCGGAGACTACCGTTCTGAACATAGCTTCTCGACTGGTGCCGCAATGAGTAGTGGCTGCACTGTGACTGCTAGCAGCTACTGTACGATACGCTTTACAAACAGCCAGGGTTTCGAACGCTTCCTCCCCTATTCGCTTAGCGACAGCGGCGGAATGACAGGATGGCAGTGGTCGGGTTCTCTGCTGCAGAATGGTGAGTGGTCGGTACGTGCTATGCAGGGCTCTCGACTATCACCTTCATATATATTGTTTTCGAAATAAAGTTGCCAGCTATCTTGTAATCGGATATACTATGGGTAACCATAGGGGTAATATGCTTAAAATAAAGAGAGAACGTAACTTAATCGTGGTTCGACGCATAGCAACACTTCTGGCTGTTGTATTACTATGCGGAGGTGGCTACTTACTATCGCTAGTTGGCGCACCCGCAATCGCGCCACTTGTATTCACGAAGCCTATCGACGTCAATACACTGCCGTCACCAAAAAAGACAGAAAACAGGATTATTATCCCAAAAATTGGCGTGAATGTTGTCTATGGAAAAGGCATATCAGCACTTGAACATGGCGCTCAGTGGCGATACCCTGAACGTGGGGATCCTGAATCGGGTGGAAATTTTATCATTGCCGCTCACCGTTTCACCCTCGCCCCAACGCCTGGAGAAACAGTTACGAAGTCGCCATTTTTTTCAATTGATAAACTAGTGGTTGGTGACAAAATCGTTGTCGACTACAACGGTACGCGCTTTGGTTACGAAATCGATCAGTTGTTTACAGTTACTCCAGAGCACACCGAGATAGAAGCACGCACATCAGACGCCAAGTTGACACTTTATAGCTGCGAGCTTAGCGGTCCCGAAGCGGGGAGAGTAGTTGTGGTTGCAAAACCACTTGGCCAGGTTGCCCTTAATAGAACCTAGATGTCGCTCTGCGCTCCAGCTCCAAACTGCTGCTCTATATATCCCGAACCTCCCGAAGCCCAGAAGCGAGCGGACTGCGAGTAGTAGCGGTCATTATGTTGTATTTGTTGCCGTGATACAACCGCTATTTCTTCGATTTCATCTTCCGCTGGTCGCAGATGACCGAATTGGGCCGCATCGATAGTCGCCTCAAACACAAATTGATACGTCTGAGCTATGTCACTGACACGATCGACAACAAATTTATATTCAAGCTGGCCAGGATCAAGAACGATACCCACTTCTTCATCGACTTCCCGTGCTGCAGCCACACGCGGTGTTTCACCCGCATCCACGACACCTCCTGGAAATGACCAGTATTTTTTATAGTGCGCCTTAACAACAACCACCTTATTGTCGCTCGTTACCAAGGCGACAGCCCCACTGGACATACGTTTTTCAACTCCACTCATCCAGTTGAGTGTTTCTTCTTTACTAAACTCCTGCATGCTATTTCGCAAATTCGATCGCACGAGTTTCGCGAATCACATTCACTTTGATCGTCCCAGGATACTGCATAGTACTTTCGATCTTGTTGGCGATGTCGCGGGCGATTTTAATAGCGCTCAGGTCATCAATTGATTCAGGGCGCACCATGACACGCACTTCGCGACCAGCACTAATCGCATAGGCCTTATCGATACCCTTAAAGCCAAGTGCAATATTTTCGAGATCACGCATACGCTCAGCAAAGTTTTCGGCGCTAATGTTGCGTGCACCCGGCCGAGCGGCACTGACGGCGTCGACAACTCGGATCACCATAGCTTCAGGCGTGGTTGCATCGATATCATCGTGATGTGCTTCGATTGCATGACATATCTCGGGAGCAAGACCGGCCTTTTGGGCAAGTTCTGCACCAATATGATGATGCTTGCCTTCAACCTTGTGTGTAACTGCTTTGCCCATGTCGTGTAGTAGCGCGGCTACCTTTGTTACGCGGACATTAGCACCAATCTCTTCAGCAATCAGCCCCGCCATGTGTGCCATCTCGACACTATGCATCAAGACATTTTGACCATAGCTTGTACGAAATTTAAGCTCACCAACAAGGCGTAGCAGTTCTTTTGGAATACCAGTAACGCCAACTTCGCGTGCCGCATCCTCACCGGCCATTACGACTTCTTTTTCAATTTGCTTCTCAGCTTTCGCAACTACCTCTTCGATTCGACCCGGATGAATTCTGCCGTCTTTCATCAGCATTTCCAGTGCAATTCGCGCAACCTGACGACGAATGGGATCAAAACTCGAAAGTACAATCATTCCCGGTGTGTCGTCAACCAATATGTCTACACCAGTTGCGCGCTGTAAGGTCTGAATATTGCGACCCTCTTTGCCGATAATACGCCCCTTCATTTCTTCATCGGCTAGCTTGATGGCGGTGACGGTTCTCTCAGCTGTCACCTCACTTGCCATGCGTTCCATCGCACTGACAATCACCAGCTGAGCCTTTTCTTCAGCGTCGTCGACAGCATCTTTTTGCAGCTTGGCAACAAGTCCGAGCAGATCTTCTTTAATGTCGCGTTCAGTCATTTGCATGAGTTTCTCGGCCGCTTCTTTTTTCTTCAGCCCCGCAATCTTTTCAAGCTTCTCTTGTTGCTTGGTGCGAATGTCACGGACATCATTCTTGAGAACCTCGACTTCATCTTCAGCACTTCTAAGCTTTTCGCTCCGCCGGTCAAGCTCGTCAAGCTTCTTGTCGAGCGCGGTTTCGCGATCTGCAAGCCGGGCTTCAACCTTCTGCATTTCTTTCCGGCGTTCTTGCTCAATACGCAAAGCATCGTCCTTTGCTTTTAAGACGATGTCGCTAGCTTTTCGTTCAGCTCGGGCAATTTCTTTCTCAGCAGTATGCTTACTACTCGTAACTCGTTGTTTATCGTAGACAACTTTTCCCCCTACGCCAGCAAGAAGGCCCACTGCAGCGGCAATATACTCTATCATATCTGTCCTTTCTTCTGACTCATGCGTACAGCTACCGACTGGGAAATGTGATCAAAGTGGTAATGATGCAGGCTGAATCGGAAATTTCAATAGTTTAAGATGATTGGGAAACTGACAACTGTCAGATGTATCTATTGTAGCGCTCTTACGGTGTGTGTCGCAAGCTTATTTTCGCGGTTTTGTAATATGCGCATCACCGCCATAGTCGGGCAGAACAATCTGATCATTATCACCGCTGGCCAAACGCTCTCTACAGCGAGCTTGCCAATTATCACCGGTTTCTCCCACAATTGGCACGCCCAGTGTAGTAGCAAGAGTGTTCATGACCGTCAAACCAATTCGTAAACCCGTGTAACTCCCTGGCCCGCGAAAAACGGCAATATAATCAATGTCACCGAGCTTTTTACCTTGATCCTTCAATGCATCCTCCAGCAAACTGAAGATGTCTCGCGCCAACGTTCGATCGGCCTGCCATACATAGTCATGATGATTTTGTCCGTCAACAAGTGTACAGTGCACTGCGGCGGCAGCACTATTCCATAACACAATCATTTAACTACCTCCATGAGACGTCGTGCCTTGGCGCCGCCTGCTGTCAGCGTGACACGTCGTGACAATTCGGTCATGGATTCAATCCGGATCGTAAGCGTGTCTTTAGGCAGGACCCCTGCGACAATGCCGGCCCACTCAAGCACTGTGACAATATGCGGATCACTAACTGATTCGTGCAGCTCCATCGTCATAATTCCCGCATCGACAAGACGATAGAAGTCATAATGAGCAAGTACGAGATCATTCCCGGCGGTATACGTACGACTGATTGTAAACGTCGGGCTTTGTACGTCGTCTTTTACACCCAGTCCTTGCGCTATTCCTTTTGTGAGAGTCGTTTTGCCAGCGCCGATATCACCAATCAGTTCGATTACTTCGCCACCCCTTAAGACTGCACCAAGTTTGTTGCCGAAGGTCATCATTGCTTCGACTGATGATATCACGAATTCCATACGGTATCAGTATAACATAATCCAAGACGGTTGGTGTCAAGCGTTAGAAGTCGGGAAAATCTAAGGGCTGGTGCGGTAACCAATAATCAGATACAATAGGCACAAGCAGTATGCGCATTTCAGATGATACATTAGTGAAGCTGCTCAAAAACGGTGGCATCGCAACCAATGAGCAATTAGATGCTCTCAAGCAAGAGAGCACTCGTTTGAATAAAGCTTTGCAAGACGAGGTCATCGAGAAGCAAATCATCGATGAACCCGCCCTAAAAAAGCTATTCGCAAATTATGCCGATATCCCCTACGTCGAAATTGACCCCCGTGACATTCCTCAAGATGTTCTTAACCGCATTCCTGAGCGCATCGCCAGGCAATACAACGCCATTATTTTTCAGATCGATGATGATGGACTTATTCATCTGGCCATGGACGACCCAGATGATGTACAAGCAGTAAGCTTCATCCAGAAGGAAATCGGTGAAAATACTCGCATCTACATCGCATCTCAAGAGAATATTTTGCAGTGTCTTGAGAATTACCGTGGTGATGTCAACGAAGAACTTAACGAAGTTATCGATATTCAACGCGAAGATGACGGTACAGCTCAACAGGTTACTGAAGCTGAAGTCGCAGAGGATTCGCCTATCGCACAGACAGTCAACCTACTGCTCGAATATGCTATACGCTCTCAGGCATCCGACATTCATATCGAGCCACGCGAAAGCTTTGTACAGATCCGCTACCGTATTGACGGTGTATTAAACGAAGTCAACCAGCTACCGCGCAATGTGCTGGGTGCGCTCGTCAGCCGCATTAAAATCTTGTCCAATCTAAAAATTGACGAACGCCGCGTACCACAGGATGGTCGCTTCAAAATTAAAGTCGCGGGCAAACAGTACGCGCTTCGCGTCAGTACACTCCCTATCGCGGATGGTGAAAAAGTTGTGCTGCGTATTCTCGATGAATCCAACCAAGCAGTAACGCTAAGCGACCTCGGTTATTGGGGACACTCGCTGGCAATAGTTTCGGAAGCTATCTCCGAACCAAATGGTATGGTACTCGTTACTGGACCGACCGGAAGTGGTAAATCGACTTCACTCTTTAGTATCTTAACGATGCTCAATCGTCCCAATGTGAATATATCGACCATCGAGGACCCAGTTGAATATAAAATTCCCGGTGTGAACCAGACACAGACCAACCCCAAAGCTGGTATGACTTTTGCAAACGGTCTACGTGCCCTCTTACGCCAAGACCCAAATATTATCATGGTGGGAGAGATCCGCGATGGCGAAACGGCTAATCTTGGTGTACAGGCAGCGCTCACTGGTCACTTGGTTTTTAGCACCCTTCACACCAACAATGCCGCAACATGCTTGCCGCGCCTCCTCGATATGGGCGTCGAACCTTTCCTAATTGCCAGTACCGTAAAAGCAGTCGTTGGTCAGCGCTTAGTGCGCCGACTATGCATGGTATGTCGCCAGCAGCACACGCCTACGCAAACAGAAATCGATGAACTAGTCAAGCTATTCAATCTCCGCCAAGGTGAAACGTTCGCTCATATTCATGAGCTTGAACAGCAAGCTGTTGATCAAAAAGTGGGTGGCGACACCCCCATGGGTACCAGTGAACAAACAGTAGTTGCCCTCTGGAAGGCCAACCCTGAAGGGTGTGATGAATGTAGCCACACGGGCTATAAGGGGCGCATCGGAATTTATGAGGTATTAGGCGTCAGCATACCGGTACAACAAATGATCGTAGCCAATGCCACAAGCAATCAGCTGCAAGACCAAGCAATTTCTGAAGGTATGATCACAATGCAAACTGATGGGCTTGTGAAGTCACTACGTGGCAATACAACACTTGAAGAAGTCCTGAGAGTGACAAGGGAATAGCCCACCATGCCCAACTACCTATATACGGCGACAAATTCACAGGGCAAAGTAGCCACAGGAGCTTTCGATGCACAGGATCGCACAAGTGCGCTTGCTATGCTTGCAAAACAGGACCTAAAACCAATCAGTCTTAAAGAGGGTTCGACGCATAAATCGTCATTCAGTTTTTTTGATTTTCTTGGCGCAAATCGAGTCAAAAATGATGATCTCGTTATGTTTACCAGACAGCTCAGCGCAATGGTGAGTGCCGGGGTACCGATCCTCCGTGCCCTTACCTCACTTCATGATCACACCGATAGCAAAGCACTGAAAACTGTTGTCGAGGGTATCGTTAAAAATGTCGAAGGGGGTTCAACTCTTGCCGATGCGTTAGCAAAATATCCGAACACCTTTAATGACGTCTATGTCAATATGGTGCGCGCTGGTGAGGCGGCAGGTATTCTTGATGACATTTTAAAACGCCTAGCCATTCAGCAAGAAAAAAACGCCACGATGCGTAAAAAAATCAAAAGTGCTATGACATACCCGGCTGTACTGATTGTCATCACTATTGGTGCCTTCTTTGGACTGATGCTTTTTGTTATTCCGAAAATTGGTGGCATATTAAAAGACCTGGGCGGTCCCGACGCGCAGCTGCCGCCGCTCACCCAGTTTATGCTTGGCATTAGTGATTTTCTCATCAAATATGGACTTTTTCTCTTACCGGTTTTTGTCGTCCTAATCATCCTTTTCATTCGTTACTTAAAATCACCCAATGGGCGCGCGATATTCCATAGGTTCGTTTTAAAAGTCCCGGTTATCAAAAGTCTTATTAAGAAAGTTGCCGTCGCGCGATTCGCCCGCACTTTTTCTGCACTCATGGGAGCGGGAGTGGCGGTACTCGAGGCACTCAATGTCACCGCTCATGCGGTAGGAAATGTTGTTTACGAAAAAGCACTTATTGATGCGGCCGATCAGGTCAAAAATGGCAAACAGCTCTCTGCGGTGATGGCGCAAGGCGACCTCTTCCCGCCCATTGTTTCGCAAATGTTAGCCGTAGGAGAAGAAACGGGTCAAACTGATACTGTATTAGTAAAAGTTGCTGATTTTTATGAAGAAGAGGTTGACGTTGCAATTGATGGTCTTAGCTCCATTATTGAACCGGTCATGATTGTCGTTATGGGGTCAATGGTTGGACTGATTGCTGCGAGTGTTATGGGGCCGATTGCCGGCTTGGCACAAAGCATCAAAAGCTAGAGTATTTCTATCCTGCTCATGCTATACTATACAGGAGAGAAATTCTATTAGTGGGCACCAATGTCAAAACTTTTCTACAAAGACAAACCAGTCATCGGACTTGACATCAGCCAAACTGGCATTAAAGTCATGTCTATCGACCCAAAAAAGTGGTTGGTTCTTGGTTATGGGTCACTCGATCTCGACCCTGCAAAAGTTCAGGTATCAATGGATAACCAAGAAGACGCCTACCTCAAGGAGAGTATTGCTACTCTACTCAAAGAAAATATTGTTGGGTCACTTGACTCCGACCATGTAGTTGTAGGACTACCGACCGGACGCACTTTCTCTCGTACGTTTACCCTGCCAGCCTCCCAAGAAAGGCAGCTAGCAGGAGCAGTAGAGGTCGAAGTGGATCAATACATCCCCATCCCCCTTGGTTCACTCTATCTTGATTACGAGATTATCGAACGCACGAAAGATACCCTCACTGTTGTTATGGCGGCAGTACCAGCGACGTTAGTTGATGCCTGTCTCAGCGCCGTCCGTGCCGTTGGATTGACTCCTGTCATGGCTGAGCCGAGTATCAATGCCGTTGCGCGCGTAATTGAGGCAACCGAAGAAGGCCATTTATCAACGTTGATCGTCGATATTGGTCCCGCAAACACCGATATCGCCGTCCTTGATAAAGGCGCAATCCGTGTATCGGGCGGGGTTGGTATAGGTGGCAACACCTTTACTCTGGATATCGCCAAGAAACTCGACGTCGCACTCGAAAATGCCCACCAGCTAAAGGTGCTAAATGGTCTTAGCGCAGGACCAAAGCAGGCGAATATCACCGCCGCACTTCGCCCAAGCCTACAGCGCATTACGACCGAAGTGCGTAAGGTGATTCGGTATTACAATGAACGACTAAACGACGATCGCAAAATTGAACAAGTGCTCGTAGTTGGCGGAGGAGCCAATGTACCAGGTATAGGCGAGTACTTCACCAATGAGCTGGTCATGCCTGCGCGCGTTGGTAGTCCATGGCAAAAATTAGATTTTGGCGCACTCCAAGAACCAAACAAACAGTTCCGTCCGCGCTACATCGCTGTCGCTGGGCTCGCAAACATACCCAGGGAGAAAATCTGGAAATGATCAATCTACTTCCTCCAAATGACCGTAGGCAATTGGCCGCAGCTCGCACTAACACTATTCTACGGCGATACATTTTTCTACTAATCGTCTTTATCGTTATCATTGTGCTTGAAATGACAGCATTCCATGCTGCAATCAGCGCCGAAAATGATCGTAACAATCAGATCATCGCCGAAAACGCCGCAAAGACATCTGACTATGCGCCAATAAAAGTGAGCGCTTCTCAGTTCCAGTCTGACCTCGCAACGGCAAAATATATCCTCGATAAACAAGTGCCTTACACTTCAATTTTTATGAAGATCGCCACGACACTTCCCGCCGATGTCGTCCTTGACTCGCTCACAATCAACCCAGACACATTTGGTACCGCATCAACGCTTAACGCCCACACCACGTCGTTTGTCGGTGCAACGAAAGGCAAACAAAAACTACAAGAATCAGGGGCATTTTCCGATGTGAGTATTCAGTCAACTACGCAAGTCGAAAACGGCAACGGAGGCTATAACTTTTCCGTCATTTATAATGTTATCTTTTCTAAGGACCTACTAAAGTCATGAAGCCGGCGAGCCTTACCCCCACAAAACTACGGCTAATCCTCGCCATCCTACTGGTTATGCTGACAGGAGCTGGAGTTGGAGTGTTTACAATTGGCTACGGCATATTAACAGATTTTTCACAGTCATCACGCTCACTTGCGTCACAGGCACAGGCAAGTAACTCAAGCTTACAAGACCTAATAACGACAAAGAAAGAACTCGAGGAGAACGCCGACGTCGTTGATCGTGCTTCGCGCATTGTAGCGCAAAGTCGAAGCTATGAGTATCAAGATATTGCCAATACCATCTTGCCATCGTATGCCGCCCAGGCCGGCCTGACCATTACAAGTATCAGTTTTACAAACTCACAACAAACATCGGCGACTACACCGTCTGGAACAGCCACCACAGCCGCTGTTATGACAGCTCCATCAGGAGTTAAATCAATGACGATCACCGTCGCCCTAAAGAACCCCGTGGAATACACTCGTATGCTTAATTTCCTGCACTATATTGAACAAAGTCTCTTCATCATGCATATTAAACAGGTAGGGTTATCGAAAACTGCCGATGCAAAAGATGGCGCTCTCGTTTCAAGCGACATTCTAACAATAGAGGTCTATATCCGCTAATGAAATCATCTATTTCTATCAGTCAAATTGGCGCTCTGCTCACACATTTTCTACATCGCTTCCATGTACTAGTGTTTGTGCTCACTGTCGTCGGTGGTTTATCGGTCGCCACCTTTATGCTTAATCAAACGCTTAGCTCAAACACCGATATCCCCAACTCCCAATCAACTGCAGTCTTTGACCAGAAAACAATGGAACGTGTTAAAAAACTCAGCAAAACGACGAGTGAAGCTAAGCCGCTTGAGGTACCGGCAGGAAGGACAAACCCGTTTACCGGCTCATGATACTTATTGGCTCAACACTGCTTCATATGCCCGTTATGGGACTACAAACCGGTAGTGAACTAGCAAAGCTCGGCCGCCCTATTATCGATCCTGGCAACTTATCAATCGTCGCCTATGAACTAGATGGTGCTATGTTAGAAAGCCATCCAACATTAGTACGCATCGCTGACGTGCGCGAGCTCAGTGATGTTGGTATGATAGTCGACTCGAGTGACGAATTTGTTGCGCCCGGGGATGTCATTAAATTACATGAGATTTACAAACTTAAGTTTAATCTTGTCGGAATGACTATAGCGGATGAAAAACGACAGCGACTCGGTAAGGTAACCGACTTCACACTTGAGACAAATGGATTTTTTGTACAACAGTTGACCGTTAAGCGGCCATTTCTAAAAAGCTTTACTGATACTGAACTACTTATTCATCGCAGCCAAATTATCGAAATCAACAATGATGCAATTGTTGTTCATTCCGAAGCGAAAGCGCCCGAGCCTGAGCGCAACCAAGCCGCAGCAAGCTATGTTAATCCATTCCGCAAATCTGAACCAGCGGCGGATTCTATACAACCGCAAGAATAGTATCGTTATTACTCGGCCAATGCTTCTTTCGCTTGATCATATGAAAAACCCTGGCGCGCTAAGTATTGAAGCATTTTTTGATCATCAGGGTATTTTGATCGTTTCTTCGCAATGATTTTTGCTAGCTCACTTTTATCATCGCGATCTGATTGCCGCATCACCTGATCGATTATTTCACCACTCACTCCTTTTGCCCTCAGCTCAGCGGTTAGTTTGCGCAGGGAAGTACCTTTTGTAAGATTCCTGTTTTCAACCCACCAGCGTGCAAATTGCTCGTCGTCAACGTATTTCTTTTGTTGTAATGTTGTCAATACACGCTCGGTGAGAGCGGGGAGGTAGCCATTTTTTTCATGAAGCTGGCCTTGCCTGTCTTTATACTTTTTTGCAAGCGTTTTTTTATACAAATAGTCGCGAACCTCGCGTACTGAATGTGGCCGCATCAGACAATATTCCAGAGCACGAGTATAGAGCTTGCCAAACTGACTCTCAGTTTCGAGTTCGGCCAATTCCTGCTCCCCCAGTTCCCTGCCAACCCTCACTCCTAGATCAGTGACCTGTAAGATATCCAAACTCAAACGATACATGCCGTCGATACTAATATTCACCCGATCGGGGTTACGAACTTGCGCTGAGATGCTGGTAATTTTCATAGTAGTTTCAAATACGCTATAACACTCTACTATCTTTTAGCGCCTTCATAAGAGATGGGATAGATTGGATATTAGCATATTTACCAATATGGCCAGCTCCGTGAAGAGTAATGAATTCCCCACCAAGCCGCTTACATAACTGCCCCGCCTCGCCATAGTCGCAATACGGATCATCATCCCCGTGAACAAAATAAAATGATGTAGAGCGCGCCTTGATGGTGTCAACGCTAAGCTCGTCAACAAACAGATGATCGAATTGGCCTTTTACATACCAGCTAGCTGCGTCCAAGAGCCTCTCATTTAAGAATGTACCGACGAGCACCGTAGCCCTCACGTGAGGGAACCAGTCCTGCTGCAAGAGATGGAGTGCAGTCGTTGCCCCAGATGAGTGGCTAATGACAATATTGTCAGCGAAATCCCACCCCGAATCTTTTAAGAACCTATCATACGTAGCCAAGTTCGGCGTATGGCACTCGGGAAGCTGCGGAAAATAAACTTCGTAGCCATTAGCTTCAAGCTGTTCCTTCAGCCATACTTGCCAGGCAAGCTGAGTTGGGCTGCCGTCGGTGCCGTGTAAAATAACAGCGCGTTTTTTCACTATTCCACTTCGGCAGCTACTTTTGCTCGGACCTTTTGCTCGATTTCAGCCAACACCTTAGGGTTCTCCTTGAGGTACTTCTTGGTGGCTTCACGGCCCTGGCCGATCTTTGCATCATTATAGTCAAACCATGCACCGCTCTTACCGACAATACCGTGCTGTACACCGAGGTCGAGTACATCGCCTGTCTTGCTGATACCTTCGTTATACATGATGTCGAATTCAGCAGTTCTGAATGGCGGCGCGATCTTGTTTTTGACAATTTTTACCTTGGTACGGTTGCCGATGATTTCTTCGCCCTCTTTGATCTGACCGATACGGCGAATGTCAGCGCGTACACTAGCATAGAATTTCAATGCATTACCACCAGTGGTGGTTTCAGGGTTACCAAACATGACGCCGATTTTCATGCGAATTTGGTTGATGAAGACCACAGTAGCGTGACTTTTGTTGATGATACCCGTGAGCTTGCGGAGTGCCTGACTCATCAGTCGTGCCTGGAGACCCATATGGCTATCGCCCATGTCACCATCTATTTCAGCTTGTGGGACGAGTGCCGCAACACTGTCAATAACAATCAGGTCGACGGCGTTGCTGCGTACCAGCGTTTCGACAATTTCAAGCGCCTGTTCGCCGTTATCGGGCTGGCTAACCAAAAGATTCTCTGTATCGACACCGAGCCGCTTAGCGTAGGCCGGATCAAGCGCATGCTCGGCATCAATAAACGCTGCGGTGCCGCCTTGTTTTTGAATTTCGGCGATAGCATGGAGCGTCAGCGTGGTTTTACCCGAGCTCTCTGGACCATAAATTTCGATAATGCGTCCTTTCGGGTACCCGCCGCCCAATGCTATATCAAGACTCAAACTGCCGCTGGACAATAGCTCAACATCAACTTTCTTCGACTCACCGAGCTTCATAATTGAACCATCACCAAACTGCTTGGTAATCTGGTCCATCGCGAGACCAAGTGCCTTTAGTTTACCTTCGTCGGCAGTCGGTTTCTCGGCCAGTGTTTTGCTTTCAGACTTCTTTGCCATACATTCCTCACTTTATTACTGTATTTAGTATATCGCAGCAGAGCGTTGTTTTGCTATAATAAGCACCATGAAACATCGCGGCTTTACTGTTCTTGAGCTCATGGTCGTTATTGTCATCCTCGTCGTTGGTGGTTGGGTGTTCTACAGCGAAAAAGGCACGGTCAGCGCGGTCGTTCGCGACTCACAGCGTAAGGTCGCTATCAATGCTATGTACTATAGTCTTGAAGAGGTGTACTACGAAAAAAACAAAAGCTACCCTGCAAGCATTGATAGTAAGGTGCTCCGATCCGTCGACCCAGCGCTCTTTACCGACCCAGATGGCGTCAAGCTGGGTGACTCAGCAAGCGATTATCGCTATGAAGGCACCGGTTGTGACACCGCTGGAAAGTGCAGCGGCTACAGTCTACGGAGCGCCATGGAGCGCGAAGACGACTTTATAAAAACCAATCGCAATAAGTAACTAGTCGTTTTCGTTCGTGCTAGCGGGACCCTCAACGGGACGACCGTTTTTGAATGCCTCGACAGCGTTATTCAAAATAGCGATTTGAACTTTTGGGTTCGACACATAATCAAACCGATAGGTTGTCTCTTCGCCCTCGGTACTGAGACGAATTGAGCCATAGTTGAGTAACGTTTGCATTGGTCCGCGCTGACTAAAACTGGCGTCTTCTATATTCATCAAGCTGACAGTTTGTTCCTTCTTAGAAAATATACTGGCTTGTATTTCCTGAATAACACTTTCGTTGGTAAGAAAAAAACGATTATTGGTGTATACCCATATCGCCAGGTAGCCACCAATAAGAAATAGTATCGCCATCAGCACACCTATTAGCAGTACAGTGCCATACGATGCCACTGGCAAGCCGAGTAATTCACTGATATACGGATAGTTCATAAGCATAATAAACACTGTCGAGACCGCGATAGAGGTTGCGAGCAATGGACCCCACATGCCTATGGGGTGACGGCGCACAGCGCTAATAATATACTCGTGATCACTAAGATTAAGCCAAGGAAATGCACGCATTGATTCTTGGTGTCGTTGCTTTGTTGTCTCAGAAACTTCAACCGGTATTGGCTCGGTCGAGCGTGCAACATGTACTACTCGAGGCTGTGGTGACGGCATGACCGGTGCAGCATACAGAGGCCTACCATCAACATCGTAGGCAACTGGCTTTTGTATTAGTTCAGATTCTTGCTCGTTTGACATCAAACTCGACTCGATATTATCTTCTTTTAATGTGTCCCGGTGAACCCATCGTTCCATCATGTGGCCCATGCTATTATTATACGCTATGGCTTAGGGTTGTTGCGAAGGATTTTTACCTAAATGTAAGTAGGCGCGCGTCGTCGCTCGGCGACCCCTAGGTGTTCGCTCAATGAAACCAATTTGTAGCAAAAATGGTTCATAAAAGTCTTCAATAGTTGTTGCTTCATCTCCAGTCAGTGCGGCAATAGTCGCTAGCCCTACCGGATTGTCTCCATACGTATCGATCATGAGGCTAAGCATGTTGCGATCGGCCGGATCAAGCCCCATACTATCGATTTCGAGCATCTCGAGCGCCTTAGCAGTCGTTGTTGTGTCAATAATCCCATCGCCATTAACATCAGCGTAATCACGTACGCGTTTTAGTAAACGATTCGCAATACGCGGTGTCAACCGAGCGCGCGTGGACAACATACCGGCTGCCGATTGTTCAAGCTTACTTCCAAGAATCCCCGCCGAGCGCGTGATAATACGCGCAATTTCATCGGGCGTATAGAATTCAAGTCGGTAGATATGACCGAAACGGTCTCGCAATGGTGCCGCAAGTGCACCGGTACGAGTAGTGGCACCGATAACTGTGAAACGAGGAAGATCGAGCCGAACGCTGCGAGCTGCCGGACCCTTGCCGATGACAATGTCTAGTTTGTAGTCCTCCATCGCCGCATACAACACCTCTTCAACTGTGCGGCTCAGACGATGGATCTCATCGATAAATAGTATGTCGCCGTCTTGGAGATTCGTCAGAATTGAAGCTAGATCGCCTGCCCGCTCAATGGCTGGCCCCGCTGTGACACGAATACTCGCACTCATTTCGTTCGCAATCACAGTCGCCATGGTAGTTTTGCCGAGGCCTGGCGGGCCGTATAAGAGCACGTGGTCGATTGGTTCGCTGCGTTTTTTGGCGGCATCAATACTAAGTTTTAGGTTTTTCTTTAGCCTTTCCTGCCCGACATATTCTTTAAAACTCTGCGGCCGCAGCGTCACTTCAATCTGCTGCTCATCCGCATCATCATTATGCGTGCTGGTATCAACAATGCGCTCAATTGCCATAGTTAGCCCCTCAGTGCCTCGCGCACGCGCTCGCTTGTCGAAAGCTTTGGATCGACTGTTTCGAGTGCCTTCGTGGCGTCACTCAATGTGTACCCAAGGGCAATCAGCGCCTCGAGTGCTTCATCGCTGGTATTTAATTCTGTCTGCACGCCGCTCTGTTTTTTGTAAATAATCGGCATGCCGACTTTGTCAAATAATTTCACGATGACACTTTCGGCGGTCTTTTTGCCCACGCCGCTCGCCTGCACGATGAACGCACTATCGGCATTGGCAATCGCATTACGCACATGCTCAGCCTCACCAATGCTGAGAATTGCCAGCGCAGCCTTGGGCCCTACACCTTGCACTGTAATAAGTAATTCAAATAGTTTCTTCGCAGCCAAACTACTAAAGCCAAATAGCTCCTGGCTCTGTTCGCGAATATGATGATAGGTATACAGTTTAATACCCTGTCCTAGCTGCGCAGCATCATACTCACCAGCCGCAACCGCTACTTCGTAGCCAATACCTGCTACATCAACAATGAGCGCCCCTGCGAATTTTTCTGCAACCGTGCCGTCAACATGCGCAATCATACTTACTATTATGTCACACCTCGGGCTGTTGCACGAATACTGTGCGAACCGTACAATGACGTCATGAGCGGCATTACACACCAAGAGCAACTAGAGCAAATGGTGAGATACATCAACGAAGATTTGTTCGACATGCCCACCCCTCGCTACTTCATTGATATGGCACGTAGCGCAACACTGCTTAGTATGCTAACTGTACCGGCAGAGGATGCCGCCAATGCATACAAAGAGGCTGCGATTGAGCTCTATGTAGGCAATGCACCGTTAGCTGGCAAAATCATCAGTTCGCCAATTGATGCTCCCGACCTACAGTACCCCGTGACAGTCCTCCCCCATGGCCGGCTCACACTTCAATACTGTGTCGAAATTTCTCCTATAGGCAAATTAGAAAAGCAGTGGCATACGCGGTATCCGATACTTCACTTTGGCACAGAATTATTCGTAAGTGTTGACGCAATAGCCCATGCTATACAACACGGAGGGCTCGTACGTCTACGAGCACCCGACGACGTCGCCGCATGGCTTTACGAAAATTCATACCACTTATCGTCAGTTGCAATGCCGATGTTTGTCGATTAAGGCGATGCGACACAATTTTCAATGTCATTGGTATAGCGAGGTAGCACAAACTCGGCTGTCCTCACCCAAACAACAGTGCCGTTTGTCGTGTCACATGCCTTGACATGAGCAACGCAGTCTCCAGTATCTTTCGATTGTAGGTCAGTGTCATAGTCAATCTCTTCTATTATCTTTATCTGGCCAGTGGCAAGATCGCAAACAGCGATAGTAACTGGTTTACAGTCGTCAAGATTTTTTGAGTAACGTACGGAATCAAACGTCTCTTCGTCAATTGACTCAGTCTTCTTCGTATCAAGATTACACACTGTGATAATCACCGGATCTGGTGTACAGGATTTTGTCGGTAGCGCACCGGCCATAAAATACTCACTGTACGTTCCACTGCCAGTTTTGCTTGCCAGGCCGCCATTTGCCGTACAGATATTTCGCTGAACTATGCCGCTAGGCATATCAAACTTTTTATCTGGCACACCGACAAGCAACTTGATAAGTGTGTTACGCCACACTGGCCCCGCCATTCCAGAACCACCGTTGTTCATCGGTGAATTGTCGTTATTGCCAACCCAAACTCCAATTACATAGTCGGGCGTGTATCCGATCGTCCAGGCGTCACGACTATCGTTGGTAGTGCCCGTTTTTACTGCAGCTGTGTGTCCCGGTATATTTAATGAGCTTCCAAAAATACCCGACCTCGCTTGATTATCAGACAAAATATTCGATATAAGGTACGCGCCTTCTTTGTTAATTGCCTGGTTCCTTGTCTGGCTGTTCATCAAGATACGCTTCCCAAACTTATCGTCAACTTTCTTAATGACAGCGGTCTTATACTGCTGACCCTGGTTGGCAAACGCGGCATAGGCATTGGTCATAGTAAGTAGCGGCACTTCTTCGGAGCCAAGTGCAAGAGTCAAGTTGTGATCACGATTTTGATCGAGCTGTATGCCGAGCTTCTTCGCGCCAGCCACTGATTTATCAATCGTGTAATCCTGCATCACTTTGATACTCGGTATGTTGAGTGACCAGTTTAGTGCCTTGCGAACAGTGACATCGCCATACCACTGACGACTAGCGTTCATTGGTTTGTAGCCACCACCAAAGTCGGTTAGCTCATCATGGTAGATTGTAGCCGGCGTAATAACACCGTCGGCGAGCGCCTGCGAGTAGTAGATTGGCTTGAAGCTACTGCCCGGCTGCCTTGCAGTCGTTACCATATTCACCTTGCCCCATTTGTCATTGTTGTAGTCGGCACTACCAACAAGGCTCCTAATTTCGCCAGACTTTGGGTCGATAATTACTGCGCTGATGTTGCTCCCACCATTGCGGTTCACATAGCCAAGTTGACCGGCAACACTTTGGTTGAGGATGCCCTGCGCATTAGTATCAAGCGTTGTGGTCACTTGAAACCCTGAGCGCATTACCTGCTCATAGCCATACTTTTCGCTCAGCTCACCAATCACCATTTCAACAAAATGCGGTGCAATTGAGTCAGGTGTATCGGCCGATTTTGCGTACGTCAGTTGTTCAGCGAGTGCAGCTGCTTTTTGATCTTCGGTAATATATTTTTCAGCCACCATTCTGGTTAACACTTTTTCTTGACGCTGCTTAGCATAGTCCGCATTGCCACTAATTGGCGAGTAGGCGCTCGGGGCGGGGAGTATGCCGATAAGCATTGCACTTTCAGCCAATGTCAGATCCTTCGGTGTTTTTCCGTAGTAGGTTTTGGCCGCTTCTTCAATCCCAAAGGCGTTTTCCCCATAATAGACTGAGTTTAGATACATCATGAGTATCTGGTCTTTTGTATAATTCTGCTCAATTGCGATTGCCATTACCAGTTCCTGATACTTGCGCAAGACGTTTTTGTCATCAGTCAGCAAGGTATTCTTCACTAGTTGCTGTGTAATTGTCGAGCCGCCATAGGCTGCGCGTCGCAAAACGAGATTAGTCCATAATGAACGGATAATACTGCCTAAGTTAAAGCCAGCGTGCTTATAAAAATCCTTATCTTCGGTTGCTATCAGGGCGTTCTTTGCGTCAGGAGCCATTTGGTCGAGCTGTACGAGCGTGCGATGTTCGGCCTTACCTATGCTGTAAAATGATTTACCGTCTTTATCGAGCAATACGAGTCCGGTATTATTACGGTTCATCAAGCGCTCTTGGTCACGAATGTCATTGGCAAGCAGTAGATAGGTGATAACGGGCGTGACAATCAGAAAAAGTAATATTGGCATCGCCAACACCAATACCTTGCGCTTCAGACTTAGCTCCACAAACCATGCAATCATTCTTGGTTGGCGAGTACGGTGACGACGCGATGAACTGTGAGGTTTCGACTTGCTGGCCAGATTGCTATAACGGTTCATCCGAGCCGGTTGATGCTTTTTCATACCTCTTTATTATACTCCCTGTGCGCCACGGAGTGAGAACGCACACATAATCGCCGCCGCCAAAGCATCGGCACAGTCATCGGGCTTCGGAACTTCCTTGAGGCCAAGCTGCATGCGCACCATTTCTTGCATCTGCTTTTTATCGGCGCGCCCGTAACCCGTCATCGTTTGTTTAATTTGAAGCGGTGTATATTCTTCAATGTGTAGTCCCGCCTGTTGGCCAGTCAGCATTGCGACGCCACGAGCATGTGAGACACTCATGGCAGTTGTGATATTTTGATTAAAAAATAGTTTTTCAATCGCCATAACAGTCGGCTTAGTTTCACTGATAATTTCGCTAAGACCCTGGTAGATTTCCTCAAGTCGAACGGGCAGGGGAGTATGCGCCGGTGTTCGGATGACTCCTGCGGTTACAAGCGTCGTTCTCCCCTTCACCGCGTCTATCACGCCAAAGCCCAATATGCCGGTACCTGGATCTATGCCAATAATTCTCACCTGCCTTCACCTGCTCTTTCTTGCTGCATACGAATAAGGTTCTGCTGGGCCTGCGAGAGCCATTTTCCGTCATCAACCCCAATCCGCGGCAACTCCCTATCGCCTTCTGTAATCGTCTGGGTGATCACGGCAGCTGCCGATTGCCAAAACTCATGCCAAGGTGGTGAACCGTATTCCTGCCAAAGCCTATCGGTATGGGAACAAAATTTATCATACGGCAACCCCATGTTGTAGACGTCACCATAGTGTAGCGCAATTGCACCCATACTTGCACGGTGAGCCTTGTAGCGGGTACCTAAAATCATTCCGGCTATTTCTTTACGCTGGCGTAAAGGTAGATCGCGCTTTAGCGCTTCCATGGTGAGGTGTACTGCATAGTGCTCTTTCGTTTCAAAATGGGCCGCGTCTTGATGGTCGTGCCCGGCATCATGCCAAGCGGCCGCAATCTGCAGAAGCCCGCGATTGACGTGTCGCGTCCAGCGACCGCCGCTATTGAGCAAAACAAGGCTATCACGCATGACTGCTTCGGCATGCGACCAGTTGTGATACGGCTGTGATGGGTTGTAGTATGGCTTTGCTTTTACACAAAGCGAGTCGACGGTAGCGGGGTGCAGCTTCATGCTATCAGTATAGCGAGTTACCAGCGGCGTGTCACCACGCGGATGGCCTTTAAGCCCATCGCCTGAAATTCTCGACGCCACTCCCACGCCGCATAGCCTAGTGCCACCGCCGCAACTGCACCTGCTGTCCACCACATTGTCGATGACGAACTGCTAGTTGCAACCGGCTGAACTGGGAAAGGTGCGAGTGGCATGGCCGACGTCTGCTGTTTGCGGCAGCGATTAGTGGCCGGATTTCGCTCATAGCCTTCATCGCAGGGTAGCAGCTCGGCGACGGCACTGGCGATACTGCGACAGCGATTGGTGAGCGGGTTACGTTCTTGCCCTTCACCACATGGTGTCACGCTTAGCTTTGCGCTCGCCGTAGCGCGACAGCGATTGGTATCGGGGTTACGCATTTGACCTTCAGGGCAGGTCGCAAGCTCGTTCACCGCTTCCTCGACGGAGCGACAGCGGCCCGTATCGGGATTTCGGTACTTACTTGCCGGACATTCCGTCACCGGTTCGATTGGCAGTGTTATCAGGTTGGCTCGGTCGGGCTGCGGTGTTGTCGTCCAGCTCCAGCTACCGGCATTTCTCGCATAAGCCAGTCCTTGTTCGTGAACACCTGCAGATGGGTAGTGCGTAAGTATGCTGTCGTAATGCGTCGTACCCCAGGTGTCTTCCAGCCACACGTAACCGCCGCTATTGGTAAGTGATAGTCTACTCCCATCATCTGTCAACCAAACAGTTTTGTAGTCGCCTGGTGCTAGGGAGCCAGCCAAATGAATGGTATTGGAAGCCGTGCGATTTGACGAGCTACTATCGGTACGAAGGACATACTCATCAAGTACAAGTTCATCGTTTCCCGTGTTAACGAGCTTTACATAATCGCTGCAGAGTACACTAGCGTCAAATGGTGCACAGTCGCTCGCATAGGAGTAAATTTCGTCTACCATCAAATCTTTTGGTTCCTGCGGCGCCACATAAAGTCCATCGTCAAACAGACTGCGATAACTGACATCAGTAAATGTCGACAAATAGCCATCAACACCGCGGTTGCGCTGCATCAGTGCAGTCGTTAGCTTAACAGCGACATCATTGTTCCGAAAGCCTGGACTGCGCAGGCTCAATGTAGTGATGGCAAGTGGCGAAACAACCGTTTCATGCCAACCATCAATTTGATACGTGCTTGGTGGGTCAACCACTAATGGTTTTGCGAGCACGACATGCCGATTTGGCTCCAACAGCCCGCTATAGTGACTCGAGATTTGAAGGGTGCGTTTGTTGATATCATCAACAATACTCCACTTGGTAATATCAAGTGGTATGTCACCGTCGTTGTAAAGTTCAATCAATCCCACGTCCTTACCGGAAGCTTGCGTCTGATAGGCACTAATAATAAGCGGAGATGTGAGGGGAAAATAGGTTTCGGTCGTCGCGAGCGCGGCAGCACGGTGGGTGGTTACAATACCGAGCACCATAACACACACTAAAGACACCAAAAGTTTTGGTCGCATTCCCCCAGCTCCCCTATTATTGTTGCAATTACCCTACATATACACCTATGTCATGTGGCAGTGCAAACATAGGCATGATAGATTGGTAAATTTTACAGCAAATCGTCGATTAGTCCGAAACTTCAACGGTAATATCGGCGTTGGTGTGAACATTCACAACATCATCGACTTCATCGAGCGCATCCATTACTTTCATAACTTTTCGTGCCGTCTCTGGATTATCTACCGGCACAGAGGCGTTTGGTACATACTGTAGCTCAGCATCTTCGATAGCGCACCCAGCAGCCGCTAGTGTATTGCGTACCTTGGCGAGATCTTTCATGTCGGTATAGACGGTTAGTCCACCCGTTTCTTCTTGGACGTCTTCGGCACCAGCATCGAGTGCAGCCAGTAACACTTCTTCGTCTGTCGTGTTGAGCCGTATTACGCCTTTGCGCGTGAATTGGAACATCACACTGCCGGCGTCTGCCATCGTGCCACCATTTTTGGTAATAGCCGTACGAACTTCGGGGTACGTGCGATTTTTGTTGTCGGTTGCCGTTTCAATAATAAATGCAACACCGCCCGGCCCATACGCTTCATAGGTCGCTTCTTCGAGCTGCGCCGCGTTTTTGTCGGCTACGCGGTCAATCGCCCGCTGAATGTTTGCAGCTGGCATATTGGCGGCTTTAGCTTTTTCGATGGCAAGTGCCAGGCTAGAGTTTATGACAGGGTCGGTGCCACCCCGAGCCGCGATCGCAATCATGTTACCAATTTTTGTGAATACAGCGCCGCGTTTGGCATCAACAATCGCTTTCTGACGATGGGTCGTCGCCCATTTACTGTGTCCAGACATACATACTCCTATTTTTTGTCAATCAATCTGCCCTTAGTATACCAGAGGTGAAAACCAATTTCTACTCGACAATCGAGGCATTACGTAATTTGTAGCCGCTGGCGCGCTGCATGTGCCAGCAAGCGAGCACCAAGGCCACATACCAGCCTATGACGCCAGCAAGCGGCAATCGCCACTCCACAAGCGCCCATGGTATATCAGCACACCAGCGAATGACAGCAATCATGGTATCAAGTAGCAACTGTGCGGGCCAGCCAACAATTGTTGCCCACGCCGGCACCACGAGTGCCGTCAGTCCAGCAATAAAAGTAAGCAGCATTGCAAGCGGCACAAATGGCAAAATGATCAAATTACTAATAATTGCTATCGCGCTAAATTTGCCAAAAATAAACAGAATAATCGGCAGGGTGGCAATCTGCGCAGAAAAAGTTTCGCCTAAAATTTGCACAATACTCGGCGGGCGCTCTGTTCCAAAAAAGTAAGCAGTAAGCAGCGGTGCAACAATCATAACGCCAGCAAATGCTGCAAAACTCAGCTGCCAGCCGACATTGCCCCACGCATAACTTGGATTGAAAAGCACCGTCACGGCCGCCGCAAAGCTAAGCAGGGTCACAGGGTGAAACTTACGACCATAATACCATGCCCACAGCCCAAGTCCTGCCACAAGCCCAGCCCTGGTCATGCTTGGACTAAGCCCAGTAATGGCAATAAAGCTGGCAATTAACCCTATGCCAGTAAGTGCCGATAGGTATTTGGAGATTTTTTCAAATAAACGTCGCCCAAGCCGCACCAGAATCGTCAAATTATAACCGCTCGCTACAACAATGTGTGTTAGGCCGGCGACTTGCAGCGCCGTCGCCAGGTCGTCTGGCAAACCGCGCTTTTGCCCGAGTAAGTAACCAATCCCTAGGCTCGCCGCAGGTTCATGAATCGCCGTGCTTACTGCTTGCGAAAATCCGTTACGCGCCGTAAGCGCTACGTCGCCTGGCTGTTCGCGAGCGACTAATTGAAACTTCGTATCAACCATACTTGCAGGGTAACTACCAAACCCAAGCTGTAATTTGCCGTCTACACGTACCGTGTCACTGCGCTGTACGTTAGCAGCAAGCGGCGTCGGCGTGCTCACCCAAACATTTCCCACTAGTCCATGCCCTTCCATTGTCACATTTTGGAGCCGAAGCGTAGTTTGGCCACGGCTATTCGTATCGCTATCGTCGACTACTCTCCCCGTTAGCTCAACATGTTTTCCATAGAGTGGGGCGTAGGTGGTCAGTGCCTGCTGATCAATGCTACCACGCCATAGCCCAATTAGTCCGCCACCAAGTACCGCTACGGCAAGAAGCCATCTTCGACCTGCCGCTCCGGCAAGCACGCAGCATATCAGCCCGACAAAGAGCCAAATGATTTCTGCAAAGCTATTCCACCACTGCGCAGCAGTAATACCAACAAGTACACCCATACAGCTGGCAGTAAAATACCATGTCGGGTGAATCTTAATGCGTAGCCAATACATACTGCGGTTTATCGTACCACCTTTAATTGACAAATCCACCCCTTAGGTGGTATATTTTTGTAGTATTCCCGTTAGCGCGGGCCCATAGCTCAGCCTGATCAATAGTCGAGCACCTGCCTTTTAAGGCAGCTATACACCACATGATGTACCTTTCGTTACCCAGTTCCCGTAAATACGGGCCCATAGCTCAGCCGGTTAGAGCACCTGCCTTTTAAGCAGGGTGTCCCGAGTTCAAGCCTCGGTGGGCCCTCCAAGTAAAACGTCCATCCTTTCAGATGGACGTTTTACTTGGCAATACTTACTTCTTGTGATGATCGCGTGGTAGTGGTTTTTTATAGAACATGATGTCAAACAAAGCCAGCACTATACCGGCCGTGATGATGTATTTGTCGTAGGCTAGCAGCTGCACTACATACTGCTTGCTTGCTTCGTCGAGTACCACGGCGTTGGCAAAGGCGCCGTAGGTGAGCATGGCTGCAAGCACAGCAAACAAGAGGCTCGAGTACCAACTATGGTGATGGTGGGTAGCTTTGGGCGCACGAATCATGAGAATAAGTGCCGGTATGAGCGTAAGGGCTATGGCAACAATGCTACTGAGCGGCGGACGTACAATAATCACGCCGGTACCAGCGATCAGTGGTGTTAGGCTATCGGTCCACAGCTTAGCAAGCACCGCACCGGCGGCAAGTGCCAGAGCCGGCACGCCCATACTTTTGCGGCTAAAAAATCCGACAACAAAAAGTATAGCCAGATAGATACCGAGCATGATCAAAAAGGTCATGCCTACAGTATACTACTAGGCACCGACTTTGTCTTTTTTGTGACCACGCTTGGCGTTTTGTTCAACATATTCAATGATTGGAGTTGCCACGTCACGTCCTGTTACTTTTTCGATACCGAACCCAGGACTGGCATTGACTTCCAGAATTAGTGGGCCGCGGTCACTACGCATCAGGTCGACACCGGCAATATTGAGCCCCATCGCTTTGGCTGCTTTAATGGCCATTTTGCGCTCTTCTTCAGTTAGCTTAACCGTGGCACCTTCGCCACCTTTATGCAAGTTGCTACGAAAATCATCGTCGAGGCTCTGGCGCTTCATACTAGCAACTACCCTACCCCCCACCACAAACACACGGATGTCGGTACCAGCCGATTCCTTTATAAATTCCTGTAGCAGCACGTTGGTGCCTTCTTCATTTGAAAGGTAAAATGCCTGCAGTACTGATTTAGCGGCTTTTTTGCTTTCGGCTAGCACTACACCATTACCGTGAGTACCTCGCGCTAGCTTGATAATCACTGGTGTACCGCCAAGTTTTTCGATAAGGTCATCAATGTCAGTCGAGTTACGACTAAATACCGTTTTAGGAATGCCGACACCAGCTTTTGCAAGTAGCTGCAGACTGCGCAACTTATCGCGCGAGCGATTAATTGCGATTGAGCTGCTGACGGTGTATACGCCCTGCATTTCCATTTGGCGAACGATAGCCGTGCCATATTTGGTCATGTGGCTGGCAATACGCGGGATCACCGCATCGTACCTGGCAAGGTCTTCGCCACGGTAGCTTACCGTCGGATTATTTTTTTCAATACTCGCGTAACATTCGCGGTACTTGATGACTTTCACTTCATGGCCACGAGCCACAGCGACTTCTTTGAGTCGTTTAGTAGAATAATTCGCGGTACCATTGCTGAGGATCGCTAATTTCATTTTGTGCCTTCTCCTTCGTCATCAAATTCTTGGTTAATGCATACATCGACAAGCATGCTATTCTCACGTAAGAATCGCCGTCCGAGCAGGACTGGACGCTTCATATCTGAACGGTCGGACAGTCCAATGCGCACAGGATATTCTTTGCCGCCGATGCAGATCTGGGTGTCGATCACATGCCTGCGTACACGATGGCCGGTGGCCGAGCGAACATAGGTGCTCATAAATTCCGTTGTTTCCTGTGGAGCCTGGCCGAGTGGCGAAAATTTTAGAACCCGCTCACCATTTGCGGTGCGCCGAACAACTTTAATATTGGTACAGTGCAGCGCACCGGAATACGCACCGGTATCGACTTTCGCCCATGAGCCAACTATCCCAAATGCGGGAAAATCTACACGTTCAAGACAGCCAATAGTGCGTTGTTTTGTCATAGGTGAATCCTCTTGTCTATAGCATCTACGAGCAGCGGTACGATGTCAAGCTGGTTGCCGTCGCGGCAGCTATAGCAAAGTTTGAGTACGGGCGCAGTATTGAATTCATTGAAAAATGCATTGGTTCCATCAAACGGCTGCTTGTAATTTTTAATCATCATATCGATGACTATAAAGCCTGTGCCTAATGCCTCGGCAGCCCGCCGCGCTAGGTCGCAGTAGCTTGGGTCAATAGTCGCAATCACGTTGTAAATCGATGCTCCGCCTCGGATCATCGTCGAACAACTGAGCTCGATAGTTTCACCATTTGCCGGTACCTTCATATAATCAATTCCTGGTTGTATCAGGTCATCGCTCAACTGGGGGTAAGTCACGAGCGAATCTTTTATCTCGGCGCGCTGAGTATTTTCTTTGTCGAGAAGTTGCTGAATACTATGCACACCATCGCCGGTAAGTTTGGCCGTTTCGCGTAGCAAGGCCGCTACGATGTTTCCGTCACTATATACAAACCGTAGCTCTTCGCCGGACACCTGTTGCTGAACGATAACATCACCATTCCTGGCGAACTGCCTAGCTAAGGTAATCGCTTCGACAAGCGCTGGCGCATCAGTTATACCAAGTGTCAGACCTCGTGACAGTGAACTATCAGCTGGCTTTACGATAAGCCGTGGCTGCTGCTGAAGTAGTGTCGCCGCTTCGTTGAGGCTTAATTCGACACCAGCACGAATCACCTGGGTAAACGGCACGGGTACGCCGACATTTTTCATTAGTTCGTACGCCAGATCCTTGTGAATCGATACTTCTTTGGTGAAGGCTGACTGCATTGGATAGCTCATGTGTGCAATCGGCGTGACCCAGCGTCGACCTTTTGGACTCACCGCTTCAAACACCTCGCTTGCACCCAAGTAAAATACACGCGTGGTGTATCCGCGTGCGGTAAATTCTCTCTCAAGGAGCCGATAAGTCGCAGCGGGATCATCATGAGCAAGCATGCAGTTATTCCTTTGGCGCAGCCAATTACCCTAAACAATAGGGTCGTTTATTACTATTGGTAAAATTGTATCATTTTATACTTGTTTTGTCAATTGGTTGTGCTTTGTTTTTGCATGTTCAGTTGCTCTGCGCCGTAGAAGGTCTTTTCGGCAGAACCCACCACCTTAAACCCGAGTGATTCGTACAGTGCCTGCGCTACCGTATTACCAGCAAGTACCGTAAGCCGTATTACACCTCCACGCGGTGCAAGATGGATCGGGGCTGTAAAAAGTGCCTTGCCAATCCCGTGACCGCGGAAACGCTCATCAACGAATAATCCGTGCAGCTCAAGTGAATTTGGACCAACTTCCGCTGCCCGATATCCGGCTATCTCCCCATCAACGTCGGCAATAAATACGTGACCATTTGGCGAGCTGATCAGTCGCATCAGCTTTGTTTTGAATGTCTGCTCAAACGAAGAGCCGAGCTGAAAGGCGGCCAAAAATCGTTCTCGCTCGTGCGCAGGGATAAGCATGTCATACGGTGGCTGGTGATGAACGAGGCACGAAAGACGGAACAGGTCATCGATATCGTCCTCAGTTGCTTGTCGAACAATCATAGTGCTATTGTACGCTAGTTCGACCCTGCTTCTAGCACGATGCGATCCTGCGCGGGATCATCAATCCTTGTTTTACCCATCATCATCAGCTGAAACTTATCGGTATCGCCACAAATTGCATCCAGATGTTTCCAAACGGCTATCGCCCCATTATAGTATTGCAGATCTTTAAACCAAGGGATGTCGTCGGTACCTCGAAACGTACGCATACAGAGTGCATAAGCTGTATTTTTTGCCTTTACTATCATTTCTTCCGTCAAGTCCGGCCCGTCACCCATGCGTTTTAGCGCTAAGACACGCCACATTACTTCAAAGGTGCCGCGGAAGTCTTTGCCCTCAAAATAGGCAAGAGATGCCGCCAAGTAACTTGCATGACCCATCTCAACAAACTTCCCCTTACGCGCTTGTTCAATAATAACGGCGAGACCTTCCTCTGAATCAGCATATCGGCTAAGCCCGGTCGCAAGCAGTGGAATATCGGTTTCATAGCCATTTACAGACCGCAGCATATGGACACCTATTTCATGCACCACCAGGTCTTTGGCCTTCTCACTACTTACAGGCTGCCGATCAATCGGTATAATTATTCGTCTATTAACTGTATCGACGGTAATCGCGGCGGCGGGTTCGAGATCGACACGCCATTCTTCGGCAATCTCACCGCCAAATTCTTCGTGAATCACAGTACGAAATAGTTGCTGCAGTTCGACCGGTGCGTACTGCCGATTGTCTTCGACATGAGCAAGCATCCCGCCATAAAGCTCCGTAACCACTCGACCCATCCAGGCAAGCGTTTTTGGGTCCGGTGCGTACGATGGTGCCCGTTCTACGCTCTCTAGGAGCGAAAAACTACCAGCAAGCTCGGCGTAAACTGCCGCACCCTTGCCTCGTAACCGTCCTACCGGTATATCCGCTGTATAGTGTGCTAGCACGTGATGGTAGTCTGCGAGTTTTGGCGTACCGTACAACTCCGCGTTGAGTCGCACAATCTCTTGGCGGTAGAAAAGACGTGCCGCAGGATCAGTTGTTCTGCGATATTGATCCATGAAGTACATCAATTCATTAGTCTCGACATAATCCTCAATGGTATCTTCATACATTGCTTCAAGACGAGGACGCCGGACACCAAGAGAGGAAATTGCGCGCTCACCAACCGCTACTATTGCCCTCAAACCCTTACGATAGTTTCGATCAAGTTTTGAGTAATTATGACGTGGATTCCGTACTTTACCCAGCATAAACGCCTGCTTTTGCTCGGTCATATTCGATGGTACAACCGCAGCAATAATATTGGGTTTTAGTAGAGCGAGTCGCTGTGAGGATTGCTGAGTTTCGTGCATGGTGTCAAAAAGTTATTGGTGTTATTGATGTTTATAAGATCGATTGCATCTTACTTTAGTATAACATCTGGATAAAATCCTACGAGAAGAAACCGCCCTTAGCCGAATCGAATGACTCAAGTAGTTCACGCTGTTTTTTGCTAAGCTTCGTGGGTGTATCGACGACGATACTCACGATATGCGCACCACGCGACGTCGCACGCAGGTGTGGAACACCATGCCCACTTAATTTGAAGTCAGTGCCGCTTTGGGTGCCAGCCGGAACTTTCATAGTAACCGTCCCGTCGACTGTTTCAACATCGACTTCACAACCAAGCGCCGCGTCAACCATACTGATGTGTTCTTCGCTAAGTATGAGGTCGCCTTCGCGAGTAAATTTTTTGTGCGCCTTAACCCGAATATGGACATACAGGTCACCCTTAGTACCACCACCAATTGCTTCGCCATGCTCCCTGAGGCGAATGGTCACACCATCATCAACCCCAGCCGGTATTTTCACCGTCACCTTCTGTTCGCGACGCTCGGTACCATTTCCTTTGCAGCGTGTGCAAGCTTTTTCGGGTACTTTACCCTTACCATGACATGCTTCACAAGTAACTGCCTGCTGGATAGCGCCAAACATCGTATTCATGACCCTGACTTGCTGGCCCGCTCCCTTGCAGGTTTCACAGGTTTTCATACTGTGACCGGGCTCAACTGTGCTACCCTTACAGTGCGTGCACTCATCGTCAAGCGTCATGCTGAGCATCTCATTTTTCCCAAATACCGCTTCTTCAAATGTCAGCACCACTCGCACTTCAACATCGCGACCACGTTTTGGGCCTTGGCGCTGCCCTGAGGCACCACCAAAAAACTGGCCAAACAAATCACCAAACCCACCTGCGCCGCCAAAATCAAAATGAATGTCCTGCCCATTAAAATTAAAACCTTCGAACGGATTGCCGCCAGCGCCAGAACCACTCGCACCACCGACGCCGGCATGACCAAACTGATCGTACCTTTGTCGCTTTTGCTTGTCTTTTAGCACTTCGTAGGCTTCGTTAATTTCTTTAAACCTTGTTTCATCACCACCTTCTTTGTCAGGGTGATGCTGGACGGCAAGCTTACGAAAAGCTTTTTTTATCTCATCATCACTGGCGCTTTTACTAACACCAAGCACTTCATAATAATCACGTTTATCACTCATTGTTATTAGTATAGTGAATTAGCACTCTATATGCAAGAGTGCTAGGTACAAATCGTCTAAAAGTGGTCGCGAATATGGCTAAAGCTATATTCCCACGTAGCATCGGTCTTTTTATGCGGATTGAATATGTTGAGCGGATCGTAGAGTTCTTTGATCTCTTTCATGTAGCCAAGTACCGACGGGCTGTACATTTCCTTCAGCCAAGGCCCGCGAATCATGCCATCGTTATGTTCACCGCTCACACTGCCACCGTACTTTATGACTAAGTTATTAACTTCTTTCATAACCGGCTCAAACTTGGCGCGTTCCGCAGGATCTTCAATTTTCATGAGCGGGATAATATGAAAGTTGCCATCGCCAAGATGTCCAGCAATGGTTGCTAGTAATCTATACTTTTTCACTATGTCGCGAATTTGCGGCAAAAACTCCGAAAGCCGCGCTGGCGGTACAATGAGGTCATCGATGAATGGTGCAGTATGCTTTTCTTTCACTTTACTTCGTAGCAAATTAAAACTCTCACGTCGCATCAGCCAGAATTTACGACTGTCCGCTTCGGTATCATCTTCCTCCATATAGCTAAAATTAAATCTTTGCAGATTTTTTTTGGCAGTGTGAATTTTTTGTTTTACCTCATCAGTACTGTCGCCGGTAAATTCAATCAACATGATGAGTTTGGGGACACCGCGCACTAACGCGAGTCCATCAGGTATCAACTGCAAGCACATGATAAGCCAAGTCACAAATCCAAGACGCTTAATAAATGCAAAGATAAACCTGAAACTAAGCCATAACGTATTGTCATCGAAACATTCAAACGTGGCCGGCTTTTCATCGAGTACGGCCGGTATAATCTCGCCCAAATTGTCGATTGATTTCAGGTAACACACGAGCGTCCCCGAGTGCTCGGGCTTGGGCACTAATCCAAGCGTGGTTTCAGTATTGATACCCAGCGTTCCCTGTGCGCCTACAAACAATTTCGTAAGATCAAATATACCCTTGTCACGATCCCACACATCCCACAGATGATAGCCCGTCGAGTCTTTCGTTACTTTAGGAGCTGCCGCCTTGATTTCATCGTAATGCTGATCGAGCAGTTCAAATGTGCGGCGGTACAGATTACCTTCAAAGTCATTAGCATCCATTTTGCCATTAAGCTCATCGCGATCAAGCGGTCGTATGTCATATTCGTTGCCGTCTGCCAGAACCATCTTCATGTGCTGCACATAGCGGTCAGTTTTGCCAAATTGTAGAGATTTTTCCCCACCGGAATTGTTATTGACAATCCCACCCATGCCCGCTAACTCTCGGCTGGCCGGATAGCTTGGTAAGATACTACCGTATTTTAGTGTTTCCGCTTCAAAATCGCGGTACATCATGCCCGGCTGTACGGTCGCCCGCTCGGCAGAAACATCGTGAAGTGCAGTCATGTACTTACTTGTATCGAGAATAAGCGAATCATTGATAGCCGCCCCGGACATATCGGTCCCACGCGAACGTGCAGTAAGACTAAGGTCTGGCATGTCTTTTTTGTGCTCATTGACGAAACGCACGGCAGCTTTTATATCATCAGCATGCCGCGGAAATAGTACGGCCTTCGGCCTTAGTTCAAACAAACTCGCGTCGTGACTATAAAATTCACGCGTTTTGTCACTGGTGTCAACTTCACCACTAATAACCTTTGTTAGCTCACCCTGTAGGTCCATATCATTATGGTACCCCTGGGCATTAAAAAGCACAAGCACTTAGTGGTATCTTTTTGATCGGTACCAAGTGGATGCTGACATACTCCTTACACTTCTGTCCGTTATAGCGTATACTTATGCTTATGAAAAAATACGAAGGAACCAAACTCACTGACTTTTCCCCTGCGGCAGCAGTTGACTCACTGCAAGTTATTGATATCAGCGAAGGCACCGGCGCTACCGTGAAACCTGGCGCTACTATCACCGCACACTATACTGGTGCTCTATGCAAAAACGGTATTATTTTTCAGAGCAGTCATGACATAGGGCGGCCTATCACGTTCGGACTTGACCAAGTAATCCGTGGCTGGTCACAGGGTGTACCTGGTATGAAAGTAGGCGGAATGCGACGGCTCGTCATACCCAGCGAGATGGCATATGGCTCAGCTCGGGCTGCGAGCAATATTCCCCCAAACAGCGATCTGGTTTTCGACATCGAACTTGTTGCTATCGCATAATTCATCACAAAGCTATTGCGGCAAAGAACTCTGAGATACATAATATAGGTATCATGACAACAGCACATCACCCAATATCGGCACCAGAGCAAGC
The DNA here is from genome assembly GCA_016700015.1 of Candidatus Saccharibacteria bacterium. Lineage (NCBI taxonomy): Bacteria > Candidatus Saccharimonadota > Candidatus Saccharimonadota bacterium. The sequence goes on along the minus strand of CP064995.1, from coordinate 45,931 downwards.
TGCGCCAACACTTCAGCCTACCGTATTGCCCCCTTCATATACTGATGGATTTGGCATCGCTAGCATCGTCTGTGTTTTCCTGTTTTTTAGCTTGCCTGGATTTGTACTAGGGCTAATTGGCGCGAGCAAAGCCAAAAAAGCCGGCGTGTCACCTGTTCTCTCTCGGGTCGGTTGGATTCTCAACCTGATTGGCATGATTTTAGGATTTATTGTAGCCACAGCGTTTATCATCTATGCCATCGCTCACCCAGATGACTTCAAGCCAAAATCATCATCAGGCTCCAGCTCCCTAACAAACAGTGATTCGGGTTTATCAGCAGCTGAGCGTAGTGTATCGGCGAATGGGATTACACTTTCTGTCCCCAATAGCTATATAGATATTAGCGATGAATATACTGATGCAAAACTCGCTCAAAGTGAACCCTCAGGAAGCCCATCTGTCATCGTGTATTTTCAAGAAACAGTAGATGTCCCGACGGGAACCACGATAGAAGCGTATGCTGATCAATCGTTCAAATCCTTCCAAACCGATACACGCTTTACTGGTTCTGCGCGCACGTTACTCCCAAGTGGAACCGTTGCCAACCCAGACAATCTCACTAAAATTGACTACAAAATCACTGCAGCCTACGATCTTCACAACTATACCTACTATGAACGCTATATTAAAACGACTCGTGGCTACTACATTATTAGTGCCTGGACTTCACCCAGTAACCTTGGTAAGCATGAGGCTGAGATGAAACGTATCCTCGCTTCATTCCGAGAATCATAATTCGCATCTAGTTTGTCGATCTTTATCGTAACCGCTATACTGGTAATCAATGGAACATTTTTTTCATGCCGTTGGGGCTGTACTCGGTTCGCTGCGCGCGCTGTACCGGCAAGTTTTCAACCGCTATTTTGGGACGATTGAACGGTTTGAAGGCGATGCATCTCAGGTGTGTCGTCAAGTGTTGAATAAACTTTGGGAAGGTGATTTTTACCGCACGAGCCTTGGCCATTTCGATTTCTTTTGGATGCGTGACTTTGGCACCGTGGCAGAATCATTAACCCGACTTGGCCATCGCGACAAAGTTCACCATACGCTGCGCTGGGCACTGCGCTACTATCGCCGCTCCGGTGCGGTGACACTATGTATCGACTCCGCCGGCAATACATTCAATGCACCCGCGACACGGAGCATCGATGCCTTGCCATGGCTACTGCATAGTGTCGTCGTCAGTAACTATCCGCTTAATCACGCCGAGCATAGCTTTCTCGAGCGTCAACTTCGACGCTACATCAAAATGTTTCTCGACCCACGCTCTGGGTTTATCCGCGACGTGCATTTTGCTGAAATGCGCGATGCCGTCGTATATGACCGCAGCGCCTATGCGATTGCACTGGTTGGTCGTATGGCGAAGTGTGTGGAACTTTTGAAACTCGATGGTTTCCCTTTCCCACCCGAGCGCTACCGCGATGAGCTGCTCGGACAGTACTGGAACGGTGACTATTTCAATGCTGATACATGGAATGGTGCCTATAGTTCGGAGTGTGCCCTGATGCCCTTTTTCCTTGGCGTCATTGACGATGCAGAAAAGGCCGCGCGTACCTTTAACTACATTACCGCGCAAAAACTCAACCGACTTGCGCCGCTACGCTATACCAACCAACCGCATGTGTGGAAGTTTCGCTTTGGCATGGGCAACCGTGCGATGCCAAATTATACCGGCACAACTATCTGGACTTGGCACGCAACCTTTTACCTGCATCTCCTTAAGCGCTACGATCGGCCCGAGTATCAGCAACAGTACGACAACTTTGCCGCTCTTATCGAGCGCCACGGCAACTACCCAGAGCTGGTCAACAGCGACGGCAGCTGGTACTATGCGCCGTTTTACCGCAGCGACCCTGGTATGGTATGGGCAGCGTTGTTCTTGACTCTTCCCGGTGATCACCACGCATGAAATCGGATCATGCAAAGTAACACTTTATAGTTAGGCCTTACTCCCTCTCGCTAATCCTTTAGGTTTTCGAACTGATTTTCATCTATCTCATACCAGTTCTTGCATTTAGGACATTCTGCTCCGTTTCCTAAGTTATTAAGCGATATTGCCTTTCCGTCGTCCTCCCAGCATTTCGTACATATCGCACGCTTTTGCCCGTTGCCGATATCCATCGAGTAGCACTTACTGCTCGACGTAATTTTGTTCGCTAAATCATTTCGCTTTTTTAGCGCGGCATTTTCTTCTTTTAGCTTAGCTATAGCTATCTTGATGTCAGCGAGCGCAATTTTTGCATCAGCTAGCTGCTCTTTTTGCTCCGCCGTTGCCAGTGCAATTTGGGCATCCAAGCCATTTTTCACTGCGTCAACAGCCGTATTAATTTGTCCCCACACCCTATCCGCTCCTATCTCGATAAAAGTGCCGCTCGCACGGCACTTTTAGATTACTTTTCGTCGATGACTTCGCCTTCGACGGCCTCGTCATCTTTCTTTGACTTCTTCTTATCGTCACCGCCTACGGCATCTCCAGATTTTTGCTCTTCGGCAGCCTGTTGATACATCTTGGCACCGATCGGCATGATGGCGTCATTGAGCGACTTGATGGCAGTTTCAAGCTCGTCTTTATCGGTAGCCTCTTTATGCTTTTCAGCTTCGGCAACCGCTTCCTCGATAGTCTTCTTGTCGTCATCACTAATCTTGTCTTTATATTCATCGGGCATCTTTTTCGCCTGGTAGATGGCATTTTCGAGCTGATTCTTTAAATCTACCGCTTCACGCTTTTTCTTGTCCTCATCGGCATGCATCTCAGCTTCTTTTTGCGCCTTTTCGATATCTTCTTTGCTCATGTTGCCTGAGTTTTGGATGGTAATTGACTGCTCCTTGCCAGTACCTTTATCTTTGGCGGTGACGTTCAAGATACCATTGGCGTCAAGGTTGAAGGTTACTTCGATTTGTGGCACGCCGCGTGGAGCTGGAGCGATACCGTCGAGTACAAAACGACCAAGCGATTTGTTGTCAGTTGCGAACTCGCGCTCACCTTGGAGTACGTGAATTTCTACCTGCGGTTGGTTATCACTCGCCGTGCTAAAGGTCTCACTTTTGCTGGTTGGGATGGTGGTATTACGTTCAATCAGCTTAGTTGACACACCTCCCATGGTTTCAATACCAAGCGACAGCGGCGTCACATCAAGCAGCAGTACATCTTTCACATCACCCGCCAGCACGCCACCCTGAATTGCGGCACCAATTGCCACCACTTCGTCTGGGTTTACACCCTGCATAGGGTCTTTGCCAAAGAGTTTCTTAACACGTTCAACTACAGCTGGCATGCGGGTCATACCACCAACCATCACCACTTCATTGATATCGCTTTTGCTGAGCTTGGCGTCTTTGAGGGCCTTTTCAACTGGCCCATCCAGGCGATCAAGCAGCGGTGCGACTAGCTCCTCGAGCTTGGCGCGGCTAAGCTTCAACTCAAAGTGCTTTGGCCCATCAGCATCGGCTGTGATAAATGGAATGTTCACTTCGTACTCAGTGACGGTTGAGAGCTCTTTTTTAGCTTTTTCGGCTTCATCCTTCAAACGCTGCATGGCAGCATTGTCTTTTTTGAGGTCAATGCCGTCTGATTTTTTAAATTCGTCAATAAAGTAGTTGACGATTGTATTGTCAAAGTCCTCACCGCCAAGATGGGTATCACCGTTAGTACTCTTGACTTCAAACACACCGTCGCCTAGCTCAAGAATCGAAACATCAAAGGTACCACCACCCAAGTCAAAGACGACGATCTTTTCTTCTTTGCCTTTTTCTAGTCCGTAGGCAAGTGCAGCAGCCGTCGGTTCATTAATAATACGCTTTACCTCAAGCCCAGCAATCTTACCTGCATCTTTAGTAGCCTGGCGCTGACTGTCGTCAAAGTAAGCTGGAACAGTAATGACCGCTTCGGTGACTTTCTCACCCAAAAAGGCCTCAGCATCAGCTTTGATCTTGCTGAGGATCATCGCCGAAACTTCTTCAGGAGTATACTCTTTGCCTGCCATCTTTACACCAACACCGCTCTGATGCTTTACAATTTCAAACGGCATGATATCGATATCTTTTTGGACTTCTTTATCGTCAAACTTGCGACCGATTAGACGCTTAATACCATAGATGGTATTTTTAGCGTTAGTCACGCGCTGACGCTGCGCCACCTGACCCACAAGCCGCTCGCCACCCTTGTTGACAGCGACCACACTCGGCGTGGTGCGATTACCCTCAGCATTGGCGATAACTTCTGGCTTGCCGGCTACAAGGTAAGCAAACGCTGAGTTTGTTGTTCCAAGATCAATTCCAATAATTTTTCCCATATAAGTATTCCTTTCATTTACGTTATAAAGTTGGATCAAAGTCCTGGCAGTCTCTCGCATTGACTGCCAATATCTCCATTTTAGACGAACTAGCACTCTCGTGTCAAGAGTGCTAGTATGTTTTTTTATAGAGGTAGTGAGCAGAAAATTGCGTTATTTCAGGTTGTTATGTGGATAATGTGGGTTACTTGCGCGTTACTTTCACCATTGCTTCACGCACCGGCGAACCATTTAGTATATAGCCAGCCTGAAGTTCTTCAGCAATCACTTCTACATCACCTTCTGCATCCTCGTCGAACTGTACTGCGTGATGGACATCGGGATCAAAAACAGTACCCGGCCTAGCATCTATCCGTAATACATTCATGCCACCGAGTGCCGTATCAAGACTTTTGGTCAACGCGGCAATCCCTTGTACCCAGGGGTTGTCGGCAAGTTCAGCCGGGGTGTGGCTGATTGCCCGTTCGATCGTATCAACAATAGGTAATAGTTTTATAATCATTCGTGCTTCACCCGTGCTCTGCGCGGAAGCTTTTTCCTGATCTACTCGCTTACGGTAATTCTCGAAGTCGGCTCGAAGTCGCTGAAGATCAGCGGTTAATTCGGCTATATGTTCGTCTTGTTTAGTCTTTTTTACACTCATTTTCAACTCCTCTCTACAACACATCCTCTAACATCGCACCTGTTCGTTTGACGAGTGTCATCGTGCGAGCGTAATTTTGCCTAGTAGGTCCAATCACGCCAATATAGCTTTTGTCGCTGTAAGGTGAGCGAAATTTACTGATAATGAGCGTGGCGCCACTACTTTTACCAATTGGGTTTTCGCTACCAATAAACACGTTGAGCGGCTGGTTCGGAGCAGCCTCGCGTAGCCAAGGCTCGATATTGTCGAGCAGTCGAGCTACCGCTTGTACGTGCCGTCCTTCGGTAAATTCTGGCTGGCTAAACAAGTTACCCATACCGTTCATATAGAGCTGCGCACCGATTGTTGCAAACCCTAGGTTACCGGTCAATTCTACTAGGCTATCGACTGCGCTACGTATAGCTCGATCAGCATGAGAGCTCTGTGCATTGACATGCGCTTCAATCGCCCTCGCGCTGCGATCCATACCGCTTGGCAGTTCCGTCATTTGCGCGTCTGTGATGCCGTTGACATATAGTCGATAGCCCTTGTCAGTCGGCACACGGCCAGCACTAGTGTGGGGCGCAGTAATAAGTCCAACCTCTTCAAGCCTTGCCATCTCGCTACGAATCGTCGCGCTACTAACACCAAAAAGCTTGGCCAGTGTCACACTGCCTACCGGTACGGCGATTTCGGCGTATTGCTCGATAATCGCACCCAAAATCGCACGCTGGCGTTCGGTTATCATATGCCTAGTATAGCAAAAACTTAGCACTCCTGCAAGTAGAGTGCTAGTCTGTAGCCGCCAAATGAGGGTAGTGTTCAAGAATTTGATGATACAGTCGCAAAGCAACAGCTTTGGCGGTGGCGTCATGCAGGTCATGCCGCTCACCCAAGATGTAATCGTCTACTGTTTTTACCACCTCAGATAGTCTATCGTTGACTACAAATACAAACCGCTTACTGCTAAGTACAGTGTGTAACATGCGCACTGCGGTTGTGAGACGCTTCTCCAGTTCTTCCTCGCTCATATCTTCACGGGATTTTAGTCGCCGCATCCACTCGGTATAACTCGGTGGCACGATAAAAAGAAATAGGGTGTCAGGTTTAACATCCGCAATTGCATCGGTGCCGCCAATATCAACTTCATTGATTGGCACCTTACCACTATCATGAGCACGTTTTAACTCACGAACACTTGTACCGCTCACCTGCTGATCGTGAATAAGCTCGGCTTCAAGGTATAGCCCTTGTTTAATATCCGCCAGTACCTCATCTTCAGTGCGAAAATGGTACACAACGCCATCTTGCTCAAGCTTGCCGTTTCGTACCTTCGCAGGTCGCGTCGTATCAGAAACAATATAGTGGTAGCGGCCAGTCTTCACTAGTTCATTAATGATTGTGTTACGTCCACCACCGGTCACACTCAGTAGTATGACAAGCGGCATTGTGGCAAGTGTGTCACGTGCATCTTGCGATGGACTATAGCACGCCAGTGCTTTTTTGAACTCTTCTTTCTTTTCAAGCTGGACTTCCATGTAACCAGTATATACTAGTCGCGCTTTAGCATGACCGTAAAGGCTTCGCTGGGGATGTCGACTTTGCCAAATCGCAACCTCTGTGGGAGGGACGGGGCCCCTCCACTTGTTCGTGAAGTCAATTCACAAACAACGCTCCTCCCCCTGAAGTGTCGTGATCTCTCACGACAATGAAACGGTTTGGGCGCGCGTATTAGTCACGTTTGAGCATAACGGTAAAGGCCTCTGAAGGTATGTCGACTTTGCCAAACCTTTTCATGCGTTTTTTGCCTTTTGCCTGCTTCGCGAGGAGTTTCTTCTTGCGGCTAACGTCACCGCCATACAGATAGCCCGTCACGTCTTTACGGTAGGCGCCAATGGTTTCACGGGCGATAAATTTGCCGCCAATGGCTGCCTGCAGCGCCACTTCAAAGCTCTGGCGCGGCACCACTTCCTTGAGTTTTGTAGTGACCTCACGACCCAGTGCCATCGACTCACTGCGGTGGCACATCACACTGAGCGCATCAACCATCTCGCCACCAACATAAAAGTCGACACGCACTAGATCTTCAGCGCGATAATCATCGAGTTCATAGTTAAAGCTACCGTAGCCACTGGTAACACTTTTGAGCTGATCGTAGAAGTCAGTCAGCAAATTTGCCAGTGGCGCTTCAAAGCTCACGAGTGCCCGCTCATCAATATAACTAAGGTTTTTCTGCCGCCCTCGTTTGCCAACAATCAGCTGGATGACCGCACCGACATACTCCTGCGGTACCACAATTTCGCCGCGAATCCACGGCTCGCGAATTTCGGCAATCTGAGCGCGATCAGGTAGGCTCGAAGCGCTTTTGATGTCTAACTCTTCGCCGTTTGTCATCGTTACTTGGTAGTCGGTACTTGGGTTAGTCACGACTAAGTCGAGATTATATTCACGCTCCAGTCGCTCGCGCACAATGTCCATATGGAGTAGGCCCAAAAACCCAATCCGCACCCCAAACCCTAACACTGGTGAATTCTCTGGTTCGAACTGAAGCGCACTATCACTCAGTGCTAACTTTTCGATTGCTTCTTTAAGCTCATTGTAATCCTCGTTGCTGACAGGGAAGAACCCAGCATACACAAACGGCTGCACATGCTTATAGCCGGGCAGTGCTACAATGGTTGTATGGACGGCGGCGACTGATTTAATCATCACTGTATCACCAACTCGCGCATCGCGCGTTGTTTTGAGGTTAGTCACGATATAACCAATCTCGCCTGTCGCAATCTCAGGATCGGGCTGCATACTGGGGCTAAGGTGCCCGACTTCCAGCGCGATGCCGTGCGCACCTGTTGCCAACATATCAATGCGCTGGCCTTTTTTAATCGCACCATCCACGACACGAACATACAGTATGACCCCGCGGTAGTCGTCGTAGTAACTGTCAAAAATCAGTGCTCTCGTTGGTGCCGATGTATCACCTTTAGGCGGGGTAACTTGTTCGACAATCGCCGCAAGCACCGCTTCGACTCCCTGGCCGGTCTTGGCCGAAATTTTAATGATATCGTCTTGGTGGCAACCAAGCAGATTAATCACTTCCTTACTCACTCGCTCTACATCGGCAGCCGGTAAATCAACTTTATTGAGCACCGGAATGATGACAAGATCTTGCTCAAGTGCCAAGTATACATTAGCTAATGTCTGCGCTTGAATACCTTGACTCGCATCAACTACCAGCACTGCACCCTCGCATGCCTGCAGGCTGCGTGACACTTCGTAGCTGAAGTCCACATGCCCCGGCGTGTCAATCAGGTTGAGGTCGTAACCCTGCCACTGCATACGTACCGGCGCGAGCTTAATGGTAATTCCCTTTTCGCGCTCTAGTTCCATGCTATCAAGCAATTGACTTTTCATGTCGCGTTTTTCTACCGTGTGCGTAATTTCCATCATCCTATCGGCGAGCGTACTTTTACCGTGGTCGATATGAGCAATAATACAAAAATTTCTGATGAACTCACTCATATTATTTCTTCCCGAATAGTAGTGCATTTACGCGCCGAATCACCGGATCGGCCTCAGTGAGGTGAAAGAGCTTCGACAATCCTACATACGTCGCGAAACTGACGGCAACGATCACACCGAACTTTGGAAATGTCGAGAAGAATGTCATATCGCTGCTCTGTAGCTGGAACAGTAGCACGCTACCATATGTGATAAGCGCCATCAGTGCGCTTGCTGCTATCATGCGCATAATCGCGTGCCAAAACTTCCGGTGAAATAACTTAGGGATCCGTACGGCTAATATACTACACAAAATCAGAACTTCCACCAATGCCACCAGTGACTGTGCCCATGCTAACCCGTTTACTCCCCAGCCGAGTACGCTCGTGAAGGTGACAGCAAGTCCAATATTAAGAGCGATGGAGAAAATTGACACGTATAGTGGGGTGCGCGTGTCTTGCTGAGCATAAAATGCGCGCGCCGCAATATGATATATCGTGCGAAACAGTATGGACAATACGAGTGCTCCAAGCAATCCCGCAATAAGTGCATTGCCTCCATTCTTAATGAAACTGACAATAAATCCGCGCGCAAAGAAAGTTATGGTAACAACGGGCAGCGTTAGCCAAACAATCCAGCGTAGTATCGATAGTAGCTCACGACGAAAGAGATCGGGTCGCCCCTGCCCTAGTCGCTCAGTCATGCGCGGAAAGGCGGCATTACTGATTGCTACTCCGATTAAACTCACCGGCATAAGACTCAGCGAAAGCGCTTGCTGGTAGGCACGAATGGTACCATCTGCCATATGGGAAGCGAGGTTTGTTTCTACCAATCCATTCACATAATCAATCCCCTGATCCAGTGAACGTGCCGGCAGTAGCCGTAATACTTGTCGGAAACCTTGGTTTTTCCATTTGATTTTCATCTCATAGTCAAACCCAAGCCCTATCAACCCAATCGAGCTAACAACTAGCTGCATAACTGATCCTAATACTACTCCCAGTGCGACACCCATAATACCGCCGTCAAATACCTGCCAGCCAAACATGTTAATGCCCTCAGTGAAGAACTGGGCACCGATAATGATACCTATGTTATAGATCGTTGGCGCGAGTGCATAAAATGTAAACCGCCCAACAGCCTGCTGCATACTTGCAATCACCGTCGCCACTGCGAACAAGAATGGGTTGACAGCAATAATACGCATCATACTGACCGCTAAGCCACGACCACTTTCGTCGAGTCCTGGTCCAACTACATATCGAACAAGTGGTTCGGCAAAAATAATGATCAATATACTCGCAATTAAAGTTACAAGTGCCATAAAATTGATCAGACTCGAACTAAGCTCCCAGGCTGATTTGCGATTTCCTGTACCGAGCCGCTGATTGAACACTGGGATAAACGTCACACTGAGTGCACCCGATACCAAAATGAAAAACATAAAGTCAGGTATGGTGAATGCGACAGTATAGGCATCGATCCCGACTGGATAGCTGTCGAGGTAAAGTCCATTAAGTAAACGGTCACGGTAGATACCAAGCAGTGACGAAATCAGTGTACTAGCCGATAACAGCAAAGCCGCCCACTGAATGGATAGCTTCTGGTTTGCCTTAGCGACGACTGATCGTACGCGGTTTTCCGCCATACGTGCCCTAGGCTTTTGCCCCGTGAAGTTTTGCACCCTCAGGCAAGACGGTATCGATCATCAGTTTGGCCGCCTCCTCTTCTTCCAGTGTTTCGGCTTCAAGCAATGCGTTTTTCAGGCGCTCGAGTGTGTCGCGATTTTTAGTCAGCACCAACTCCGCACGTTTTGCAGCTTCTTTTATGAGGGCTTCGACTTCATTATCGATCTCTTGGGCAGTTGCATCACTATAGGGTCGCTCATGAGTAATCTTTTCGAATACCATGCCACCGGCATCTTCGTGAAATACTTGGTCACGCAGTTTGCTACCCATGCCCTGTTCAATGATCATATCACGAGCGATTTCGGTGGCTTTACGTAGATCACTTCCGGCCCCAGTCGTTATGCCGTCTGCACCATAAATAATCTTTTCAGCAATACGACCACCCATAGCCCGCGCCAGAATGTCTTTGAACTCATAGACATTGGTGTAATTTTTATCTTCAGGCGGCAAGAACCAGGTCACGCCACCCGTAGCACCGCGCGGAATAATCGTCACCTTATGTACTGGATCGCTGTCTGGAAGCACATGGCCAACAATGGCATGACCGGCTTCATGGTAGGCGGTCATCTCTTTTTCTCTTTCGTTCATCACTTTTGCTTTACGCTCTGGACCAATGGCGACTTTCTCAAATGCTTCGGTGAGGTCTTTGCCAGTGATATTTTTGGCGTTGCGACGAGCGGCGATGATCGCCGCCTCATTGGCGATATTGGCAAGGTCTGCACCACTGCTGCCGGCAGTTTTTGCTGCTAGCTTGTCGAGGTCAACTGTGTTGTCGGTTGGCTTGTTCTTAAAATGCACTTTTAAAATTGCTTCACGATCTTTACGCTCGGGCAGTGTAATCGTGACATGACGGTCAAAGCGGCCGGGTCGCAGAAGGGCGGGGTCGAGCACGTCAGCGCGATTGGTTGCTGCCAACACAATAACATTGGTGCCGGTTTCAAATCCGTCCATCTCTACTAAAATCTGGTTGAGCGTTTGTTCACGTTCATCATGACCACCACCCATCCCACTACCACGCTTGCGGCCGACAGCATCAATCTCGTCGATAAATATAATAGCCGGTGCGTTCTTTTTAGCCTTTGTGAACAAATCGCGCACGCGGCTTGCACCAACACCAACAAACATCTCTACAAATTCGCTACCTGAGATACTGAAAAACGGCACATTAGCTTCACCGGCGACAGCACGGGCAAGCATTGTCTTACCAGTACCAGGGTTGCCGACGAGCAATACGCCTTTAGGAATTTTAGCGCCAAGTGATTCATATTTTTTCGGATGTTTTAAGAAATCGACAACTTCTTCAAGGTCCTGCTTAGCATTGTCATTTCCGGCCACATCTTCAAATGTCACCCGTTCTTTGTCGAGTCCATAAAGCTTGGCCTTGCTCTTGCCAAAACTCATCGCCTGGTTATTCTGCCCTTGTGCCTGGCGCATCATAAACATAAAGAACCCAGCAATCAGCAATACTGGCACAATGATAGAAGCTAGATTCCATATGGTATTACCAGTGTCAGACGGTGCAGCGTCGCTATACGTAAACTTGCTTTTGTCCACCAAATCGTCTTTGAGCATCGCAGTAACACCGCCCTTGATGTAGGACTTTTCGGTAGGTTTGCTCTCGCCCTTTTTCGTGATCATCAGCTCATCACCGGTGCCTTGAATCTTGTCGACCTTGCCCGCGTTAACGTCTTGAATGACTTGTGACACTGGCACGTCCTTAAGCGTTTGGTGCGGCATGGCGATCGCCCATACCCCAAGAGTAGAGAGCAAAAGTACTGCCCAAAATAACGTCAGTCGTAGTGTGTTACTTACTTTTCCTGAGGGTCGTTTTACCATGAATCAGTATACCTTTCTGGTTTCAAACAGCTTTCTAGTAATCTATCTCTATAATTATACTACTTGAACGATGTATTTTCGAGCACTGAATGTTAACTCGATACCGCTCCCCACTTGATGGGTTGTTCGAGAGGCGGCAGTTTTCACAGCGTGAAGCGCTCCGACGAGCTGTGGCCGAGTTGGGCGCAGGCCGGTTTGCTGCTTAATATCGCTGCCAAGGAGTTCAAGCGCAACTGTGGCATCGACTTGGGTCAGAAAGTGTCGTGAACCGGAATGGGCCGCTAGTAATCTTTCGGTTTCGTGCTCAATTGCCTTACCAAGCTGCAGTTGGCGCAGTCGCAGTTCAGCTAATTGAATGCGGTTACTAGCGCCGAGCTGCGTGTTCATCGATTGGCGCAGTCGATTGCGCTGATAGCGATCAGAGGCATTTGTACTATCTTCAACCCATTCGAGTCGATGAACGAGTGCATAGTCGTAGAGTTTAGATTTTGACAAAGCAAGTAGCGGGCGCCACATTCCCGGCCGATTGAGTACTGCCAAGCCTCGCCAGCCCGTACCGCGCGCCAAATTGATTGCGATGGTCTCGACCACATCACCCTGATGATGCGCCGTCACAACCTTAGCATCAAACAAAGACGCCTGTTCAAATAAAAACTCATAGCGCACCTGCCTCGCCCGATCTTCGCTCGCGGAGGGTCCAAGTTCAAAGCGTTTGCTGATAAACGGTAGGTGATAGCGCTTGGCGAGTTCAGCCACAAACTGCGCGTCAGCCGCGCTGTCGTCGCGAATACCGTGGTCAACATGGGCAACTATCAACTTCATCGATGGTTCTTGTGCCGCGCGACGAGCTAGCATGTCGAGCAGTACCACGCTGTCCACCCCACCGCTTACTGCCACAAGATATTTCATACTTTTCATTATAAAACATACCGCTCTGGGAATGAGCGGTATGAGGAAAGAAGTGGGAACTTTACTGAGCAACGCCTGCTGCAGCGTGTGGGCCATCGCCGTGACCACCATGCCCGTGACCACGACCGCCCATGAGCAAACGAATATACTGGCCATCGATACCATTGTCTTTCATCCATTGGTCGAGTGCGGTTTTATGTTCGTTCATTTTGGTCTTACGCTCTGCTTCGGTGAGATTCTGGTCACTGCTACGATTTGCCTCACGCTGCTTTTCGAGCTCACTGCGCTTAGCATTTACGGCATCGGCTTGAGCCTGTGTTAGCTTGCCATCTTTCACTAGCTGTGCAATTTCATTTTTTACGTCAGCTTCACGCTGCTGCTCCATAGCTGTATGGTTAGCGTCAACAACCGCTTGTACATCTGCTTCTTTAAGACTAAATTTGCCGGCAATAGCCTTCACGAGGCTATTCATTGGGCTGGTAGTTTTACTCCCCGATTCAGCGCTTGCCGATGCCACGCCAACAAGTCCTGCTGTGCCAATGGCAGCTATGGCGCCGAGGGTAATGAGTTGTTTTTTCATACTTTGTACTCCTTCTAAGACTGTATTGTCTTATGTGTCATACTATCGCCTTATACTTAAGGCGCACTTAGTGAGTACTTAAAGTTTCTTAAGGAGCTTTTAGTTGGCCCCGGTTCGGTGCAACCATTTTTGCATTGTTGATTCCATAGCGCGCTAGGTTTTCGTAGGCACCAATGTCTGTTACATTTTTAAAGCCGGCTTTTCGCAGTAACTCACTGGCTTCTGCGGAACGATTACCGCTACGACAATACACGTATATGGGTGCATCTTTAGCGACCTGCGGCATAACACCTTGCCCGATAGCTGCGAGCGGAATATTAAGTGCATTTTCACCATGCTTTTCTTGGTATTCTTCGCTTGTGCGTACGTCTAGTAGCAGCGCACCGTCGGCTAGTTTCATCGTTTGTACAAGACTGGCTTTAGGCCGATTGGCCCACACCATCCATATTGCCACTCCGGCTACTATAGCTAGGAGTACAATCATAAGACTTTTCTTCATAGTCCTATCATAGCATCTGGCTATAAATAGCGGGTACTGCCAAAGGGGATTTTTTGTTTCACGAAATGGCCAGTTCCCAATGTGTCGGCACTGTGAATGGTGCGTTCACCGTAGCGAGCATTAATCTCATCAATCGCCCATACGACGTGCTGTTCTTTCGCGAGCTCATCGCCAAATAAACTTAGCTGGTCGCCAGAGTCATCGTGTAAATGGTACACATGAATACCGATTTCGCGCATACTGCCAGGCGGAGCATGACGAAACAGTTGGCTGGCAATCGCCCAAATCGCTGTATCAGAGTAAAAGGGCAGGGGAGCGAGGTATTTGCCGTGCCAATAGCTTCCCTTTCTTCCCCATCGTCCGTTTGTCTCAGCCAGTCCTTCAGCACCATAAAACCGTACATACACGCCAACACCCCGCGCGCATTTACCCTGACTCCGCAGCTTGGCACCCACCGATTCGACCAAATGATGCAATCGCTGCGCCACCTGTTGTTTCGTCAGATCTCGGCTCTCAAGCACGTACTGCCGCCCACAAGTTTTCAGGTCATAACTCACATCGTCAACTTCCCACCCCCGCAAACGCTGATGCCACTGCAAACCACAGATGCTCTTAAATACCACTTTTTGTAGAATTTGCGGGTCGGCATCAATAAACTGCAGTGGCGTATAAATCCCCACCATATTGAGTCGATGTTCATTGCGCGCGGCGATGCCCGTGAGATCTTGCAGCTCCATCTTACCTAGTACTTCGCGCAAATTCTCGTGACTAATCACTGTCAGGCCGTCAGGTTTGTTCAGCCCAGCAGCAGTTTTAGCCAAGAAGCGGTTTGGTGCGATACCAATGTTGCAGCGCATCCAGCAACCGATTTCGCCTAGCAGACGACCCTTGATCTCTTTGGCAATTTCTACCATATCGCGGTCACGCATACTGGCCGGTGCCTGGGCAAAGTCAATCACCCCCTCATCGATACTCTTCATCGTAAAGCTTGGGCTGTAATCACGCATGATAGCCATCATCTTGTGATACACGTACCGATACTTGGGCGGATCGCTCTCGAGCCCGATCAGGTCGGGACACAGCTTCTTAGCATCACGCAGGCGCATGCCAAGCTTGACACCCATAGCCTTAGCCTCGTAGCTACAGGTGACAATCATGGTATGCTCGGTGCGGCGGTTGACGATCGCTACTGGACGACCGCGCAGAAGCGGCCTGGCCTGCTGCTCGACTGTGGCAAAACAGCTATTGAGGTCGATATGCATCACCAGCGGCCGATTTGGATTATAATTGTGTTTTATCAACACAAAAATCTCCTTCTTTTTATTTCGCTAAAGAAGCAAAAAACGACTCCTTTTGAAGCAAAAGGAGCAAAACTCTTCTTTGTTTCGAGCAAAGAAGCAAACACGACCAAGGATATCCGCCTGGCGCCATGTATGAAATCGGCAAGCTCATAGTCACGAAACAACGACCCTGAAGGGATCGGTCCGCAACAATGTCGATATTGTTGGTTGCGGACAAAGTTTCGTGAATGATTCCATGAGCTTGCTGATTTCATTCTTGGGCCAGCTGGCTCCCTGGACCCACATGAACCATGCACCGCATGGTTCATGATATGATTGCGGCAAAGCCGCACATATGGCTGGGGGTATGGGGGTAATCTGCAGGCCCCGGGAGTAGAGTGGGAAAAGTATACGGCTTGCCGAGGACTGTTTGAGCCCAACAGTGGCGTCTGTTGGCGCGAGTTCCGCAGGCAACCGGATACTTTGAGCGCGAAACTCACCGCGGACCGAAGCCTACCCCCATGTTTTTGCATCCTTTTGTCGCACAAAAGGATGTCGTTTCTTTTGTTTCTTTTCAAGAATAAAGAAAAGAAAGGATTAATTGCCATGATCCGCCTCCATAACAAGCGTCCACGTCAGCCGCTCAGTATCAAACACCAGTCGGTAGTCAGCACCGCCATCCGTCACATCGAACACATGGACGGTTCGTCGGCCGTGTACTGTAGGGTGACACAGGCCAATCTCGGTAATCGTCACTTCCCTGCCGCTGCTGCGCCGAAATCGTACCGGCTGGCACGGATGCAGCCCAGTACTAAATACTGCTACTACCTGTACCCGCTCATCAAGCATGATTTCGCTATCCATGCTAGTCCGTCGCTTTGCGCCAGACCTTTTGGCGCCTCATGAGCAAAAACTCGCGCATACGCTTTTCGAGCAATACATCGATTTTTTCCAGCCGCCCCGAAGTGCGTGGCGTTTCAATATAGAACACAGGTAGTACCGATTCATCGTTCATTTCAAATTATCTCCGATTAGGTTGTCAGAGAAACGTTGGTTGAAATGTGTTGCCCGTCCCCTCGCCCGTTTCTAGCGATTCGTCCGTAGACAACTGATGATCCTATGGCGAGGGACGCTTATCCGCCAGCTGGCGAACAGTGAGTATCACCTGGAAGTACGTATTATTATAGCAAATCCCCTGCTATACTAGCTATAGCTAACTGGGTGGAAAGGAGGCAACCTATGTCATTTTCACCCGACACACTCACCCATATCGTTCGTAAGAGCTGGTCGAAAGATACCACCAGTAGCCCCGATGAATGGGACGCGGGCCTCACTCCTGCACGCGGACAGTGCGTACCGACTTCGCTGGTAGTACAGGATTACCTTGGCGGCACACTCGACCGCCTCGCAACAGAATTTCACGGCACCCGCGAAACGCATTATCGCAACATACTTGGGGACGGTACCGTCATTGATATCTCGCGCGATCAATACCCCGTCGACCAGCAATTTGAGCCAGCACCTGTCGACGGTGATACGCGAGAGTACGTACTAGAAAACGAAAATACACGCCGGAGATACCGGCTTCTTGCGGAGCGAGTCGCCGCGCTCCTTGCCTTAGAGACGGCAGATTAGTTGAATCTGTATTTGTAATATATAGAACATAGTTGTATAATATTATTTACCATCCACCGCGAGGAGGTGATCACATGAGGTTAGCCTAGTGATAGGAGCCCCTCATGTACGATGTTCATGCTCGCCCCGATGGCGAGATCCGTTATGTTGACGTCCAGCTGGTTCGGGTCAACCCGAAAAAGCTGCGCAAGCTGTCGCAGGCCAAGATTGCCCGCTACCTGAGCGACTACGACCGGGGAGATACCTTCCCGCCCATCGTCGTCGAGGATTGCGGCACGTTCTACACGGTCCGCGATGGCCGCCACCGATTCCAGGCCCAGTTGCTGGCTGGATTTCGCCAGGTCGCGGTGTCGCTCTACAACTAACGACTTGGCGCGCACCTTACCACAAGGAGCGCGCCTCATTTTATCTCTACTGTTATCTACTCAGCAGATTTTTCGGCAAGCTTAGCCTTCGCACCAAAATAGCTCTTGACTTCAAGTAGTATGTAAAAGCTAATTGCAGCTGCAAGTGCTGCCCATACAACGCCAATGATATTCACACTCACCAGCGACGATACCACCGCACCAGCAAAGCTTACAAGAGTTGATAGAAACAACAAGTCCCAGCCCTTTTTCTGCATTGTTTTGAGAGGCGATATAGCCATAGCCTCAACCACCACCGAGATTCCCGCACCAACTAGGGATACTACTGAGCTAATCAGGAATGCACCACCCAGCACTGGAGCCCCCAGTGCACCGAGAACCGCAGAACCAACCGTCATCGCACTAAGTGTCGTCATTAGCGCGAGCACACCGAGCGCTACACCAATAATTACCAGCCACCATGCGTTTTCGGCGAGCCATTTTGTGAAATTTCTTGGTAGGTGCGGGAGGTCTTTCATCCATCCTGCTATCATTGTTTCAAGCTTATGCAGTTGTTCCATATTCATCTCCCTTTATGTAAATGTACTTTCATTGTAAAGTGTTTTTAAGCTTTTGCAATATGTTACCATCAAGGTACTCTCGCAGCTGCTTAAACGCGAGACTCCGCATACTAAATTTGCCCTTGAACTCCTGCCCCATTTCGCCAAACGTTTCTTCAAAACCATCAGGTTTAAATATCTGGTCCCAACCAAAACCATACTCACCCGCGGGCAACACAATATCCCCGCCAATGTCTCCCTCAAAATATTTAATATGTCCGGTGGCGTCAGAATAACCGATGACCGTTTTGGCATGCGCTCTCATGTTGCGGATATCGCGGCACAGGTTGTAAATGCCTTGCTGCCCGACACTTTTAAGCATCCATTTGATAAGTGGACCGGGAAAACCATTGAGCCCGTCGAGGTAGAGCGACCTGTCTTCGACAATAAACCCGCCAGTGTGATGTTTGCGCGCTTCAAGTAGTTTAAATTCAATTACCTCCCGCGGATCGAGTGACTGTGGCTCTGTGAGATCGATATCGAGCTGCTGCAGCCCGTCGATAAAGGCACTCGCTTCCCGAAACTTGCCTGCGTTGCCTGTGATGAAATACATGTCTTTACTATATACTACTGCGCTTCCTGCGGCTGAGTAATCTTCGCGAGAATGTCCTCGGCAAATTCGATACCCTCGTCGCCAAAACCAGTCGACCGCAATTCACGAACGTCGATTGTATAGCTACGCCTTTTATAGCCAGGTCTTGTGCGGTACAGCATAACTTTAGATGGTCTCACTCCAGCAACTCCGCTCTCTACCTCATACTGCATTGCAAGCCCCACTGTCTCTGCACCCATATCGAGATCGAGGCACCGATGCTCCGCGTAGCTCGATGTGTGTACCGAGATAGATGCAGGCGGCACCATACTCATACATGCTTCGGCCTTCGCAACACATTCACTATGCCGAAGCGCTTCAAGGGTAGTCATAATGTCTGGTCGCACCAGAGAGTAGCTTTTTGGCTTTGGCTGTGTACTAGGACTCTCGAAAACAACCGGCGCTGCCAAATCATCACCAATCACTATGCGTGAGCGAGTTACTCCGACACCGATGTACGGCATAGTAGCTGGGCTTGAAGAAAAATCACATGCATACACACCCACACCCCTCGTAATCCGGTTACGGCGCAGCGTTGTATATTCTATATCAAATCCACGTGTTACTTCGTACTCTACCGTAATATATTCACCACAGTCTATTCCCAGACTACCGAGGGCTGCGAGTAGTTCACTTTTTTTCTGCAACTCGTATGCACGTGCTAGTTCATTTCCGCGATCATCGAGCACATAGCGGTGCTGACGCGGTGAGTTAGCTATACTCGATGGGTCTCGTAGCTCAGCCTCAAGCTGTTCCATTCGGGCAGCGAGCTCCGCAATTTGTTGCTGGATCTGTTCACGGTTACGTTTAATCTCCTCCAGTCGATGCCATTCGAGCTCATTCTTTAGCTCTTGGATATCAGGTACTAATTCCTGCGTCTTTCCTCGCGTGTGAACCATATCGTTCTCCTTTCAACTCAAGTCTAGCTATAAAAAAGAGAAAGGGGAAAGTAAATAACACAACATATTACTCTGTTAGAAACATAAACATCTTCCATTGATCAGTGTAGATGTTGTAAAAATATCTATCGATAGGACTCACGCTCCACACTAATAGACGCTCGTCCCCACCCCCTGGCAATTCTCCCCGACCTCTGCTATAATTGCCTGAGTTTATGGCAGCATAGCTCAGTTGGACAGCCTTGAGCGAGATAGAGTAGCGTCAGCGCTCTAACCAACTGCAGATTACCAAAACGAAGCGAGACTCTTCGCGCACCTGTTCGGTTATATAAGGCAGCGTAGCTCAGTTGGTTAGAGCGTAGGACTCATAAGCCTAAGGTCACAGGATCGTTCCCTGTCGCTGCTACCACGAAAAATACTCACCTTTTGTGTGAGTATTTTTCGTATTGGCTACAGTGGCTTCACGCCACCGTAATCAGGGTATTTGCCAGTTGCCGACACGTCGTAACAAACATTACCTTTTTTGTGTGATGACACGTCGATATAACTACTATAGTCACCTTCTGACCCATCGATACTATTGGTTTTGTAGTAGTAGTAATCAGGGTTTTTTTCGGCCTTATAGTCGACACACAGCTGGAAATAGAATGTTTGTCCCGACGGCAACTTAGTGCTCGTTCCTGTAGTCGTCCGGTCATCCGAGTAGTAGACACCGCCACCATCCGTCGTGGCTGGTTTGCTATTTGGCTTGTATTCAACTAACTTTTTGCTAATCAGTGCCTGTACCTTGTCTTTCGTATAGTTCGATGTTGACTTTACGTCGCTCAAGGTGGCTGGTAATTTATCGTTTTCGCGGGTATAGCTTTGGATATCTTGGGCAAGGTAGCTTAGTCCCGATTCAATCAATCGATCATCTTTTGTCACATTAGCGCGAGTCGCTGGACCAATAATACACGCGAGAGTAAATCCTATTGCCATTGCCGTGGATACTCCTAAAAGAACTGTTCGAAGTATTGTCTTTCGGCCACCGAAGAGTACACGAGCGGATGCCAAACTATAGAGCAATAGCATTGAAAGTGAGCTTAGTAGGGCAACAGTCGGGCCATCGGCACCTGATGTTGGACCACTGTTGATCGACATATTAATGAGTGAAAATACCGCTACGACCAATGAGCCCACAGTCAGCAGAACAAACAATACTGCATGAATTAGCATGATCACGCTACTCCCACCACTCTTCTGTTCAGGCTCATGCTTTGCGTAGAATAAATCTGCCACCACTGCAAAGATAAGCATAACGATTACCGATGCGAGCGGATACGCCAAGGCATCTCCCCACGACTGAGAATCATTACCTGCAATAAAGTAACTAAATGTCAATACAATGAGCCATAGCATGGCAAGTGCAAACCACCCCCAGAAAGCGTAGGTCACCCATTGGAGCACTAGCATACCCGGCGAGTTAGAGCGAGCAGGCTTAGGGTCGTCAGCCACTACATGACTAGCCGGAGCTGTCACCGCTACAGTGGGATGCGCAGTTACTTCTCGTTCGACAGCAACCGGTTCGGGTGTTGCTTGAGTGCTAACAGCTTCTGGCGCAGGTGTGGGCTCATCATTTGCTTCCACTACTTCATCAAATACTTGTTCGTCTGTTTTATCTTCGGTAGGTTTATCGGTGCGCACCGTCACCGCAAACTCATCATCTTTTTTATTGTTCATCTCGTCCATTGCCTTGTACCATCCCGCTTATTGTTGACCCTAGTATACACTAGGTACGGTACATCCTAAAAGCCCTGCCACAGCTACTAGTGACAGGGCCAATGAGCATATGGGGTTTTTATTCGTCGTGCGTACTATTCAGTGTGAATAGTTTTGCAACCCCCCAACCCACAAGGGCATACACGACCATTGCGACCAAACTAGCACTATCAAGCACCGACTTACCATAAGCGGGCTGAGCAAAGATACCATAAAATGGTGCTGCAAACACACTGCTGATGGCATAAATGAAGTCAACAAAACCTGAACCCTGGTTGGCGCCAAGTAGGTATAGCAACACCCTTAGCCCAAGCAGTACTAGAATAAAGCCGACGATATACCACACAACACGGCTAGCAACTACCCTGCCGTCAGCGCGTGCACTCTGATGAACTGTCTGACGCTGGACACTGGTTGCACCATCTTGCACATTGGTTTCACGTACTTCTGTTGTTTGTCGTTGTTCATTCATAGTAAAAATCTCCTTTTATTCTTGCTTACATGGCTCAGTATACGGTGCTACTGAGAGCAAAAATTAGGAGAATTTTCACAAAATTCAATCAGTGAAACTAGTCGAGATTAAAATCTTCGACATCGAGCGCATCGTCGTGGTTGTTTACGAAGGAGCGAAGTTCGACGGTACTACGAGGACGATTCCAGCTTGCAAGACCCAAGATGTCGCTGAGAGTGACTAATTCGGTTTCGGTGGTGGTCATATCGTTTATATTGCCTTTATTTGTTTTTATTGTCTTATGAATTTAATATAGCACAAACTTGCAAAAAAAGCAATACCTTTTTAAAAAATCATTGTCCTTTTTGACTTTACCGATATGCTTATGGTATACATAGTGAAGAGGATAGCAAGACAAACATGGATTACATAACCGCTTTTGGCATCATCGCACTCGCTGCGCTTATTCATGCCAGCTTCCAACTTAGCGTTAGTATGGTAACGCTCCTAACAAGTCATGCTATCGGCCGTAAGGACAAAGCCTCACGACTGCTACGTCTTGTCGGCAGTTTTCTTTTCGGCACAATAGTCATGACACTTCTCAGTGTTAGCTTCACCACCTTCGTTGTTAGTCAGTTCAACAAAAGCACAGTATCGCCCATTGCATGGTCAATGGTGTCTGGGCTCATGATTGGCCTCGGTGTTGCTGTATGGGCATTTTATTATCGGCGCGAACGAGCGGGCACATCGCTGTGGATTCCTCGCGGTATGGCACGTTTTTTGGCAGAGCGCGCAAAAGCCACTCACTACAGTGCCGAAAGCTTCAGCCTTGGGCTGGTCAGTGTTATTGCCGAGGGCATATTTGTCATCGGCCCTACACTGGCTACTGCGTTTACTCTGGTCTACCTGCCCGTGCCGCTGCAGCTGGCTGGTGCGGGACTCTATACTTTGATTGCCTCGCTCGGTATTGTCATAGTAGCCGTACTCATCGGTAGCGGACGCAGCCTGAGTCGTATCCAAAAATGGCGTGAATCCAACCGCCGATTCTTGCAGTTCGCAGCGGGCAGCGCGCTAGTTATCCTCGGATTCTTCATCTATGTCAATGAGGTCGTGGCAACAACGGTTGCACTGCGCGGGGGTCTATGATGCATCATGTTGTTGATGTTGTAAAGCGCGGCAGGCGTAAAAGCGAGCTATTCGATCCGGAAAAATTACGGCGAAGTGTCTTCGCTGCTTGCGTTGGCGAGCGTTGTCCCGAAGGCCAGGCTACGCAGATTGCTCAGCAGGTATGCAGCAGTGTAGAGAAATGGTTTGCCAACAAGCATGAAATCACTAGTGAGGATATCCGCCGTCAAGCCAGTGCTACTTTAGTCATGTTTCATCCCGAGGCTGCGTATTTATATAAACACCACCGAATGATTATGTAAGGAGACCGATGTATCATGGCAAAAAAAGCTCATTTTGACTACGACCTTATTGTCATCGGCAGTGGCGCCGGTGGCTCTGCTGCAGCGACAATTGCCGCACGTGAGGGTAAAAGAGTTGCCATCATCGAAGCCGATACTTTTGGTGGTGATAGCCCAAACTGGAGTGATGTGCCCACCAAGGCTTTGCTCCATGCGGCCCAGCTCTACGACGAAACACGGCATGGCGCACGATTTGGTCTTCGTAGCGCAGCACTCGGCTTTAACTATCCCAGCATCCGCGCCTGGAAAGAGTTAGCCGTCAAACGCACCGGTGCAGCCGGCAACAAAAAGTTCTATGAAGCACAAGGCATTACTACATTTGAGGGTACTGCTCACTTTCTATCTCCCCATGAAGTCACCGTCAATCGTCGACACCTGTCTGCGGCTAATTTCATCGTTGCTACCGGCTCGCATTGGGTCGCTCCCGACATTCAGGGTCTAGCTGATGTCGGCTACCTGACGCCGAGGAGTATCCTTGAGGCAATTCGGCCACCTAAGAGTCTGTATATTATTGGAGCCGGCACGATTGGTGTTGAGATAGCACAGTTGATGGCAATTTTTGGGACGAAAGTCTACCTGGCCGAAATCGCCGCACGGCTTCTGCCCAAAGAAGATGAGGAAGTTGGAGAGCTCATGGAGCAGTTGCTCCAAGAAACAAAGGGCGTGATGTCACTGACCCAAACCCGTACGCTTTCTGTCGTGAAAGACGGGCTCGGTGCCAAAGTCACATACCTACGCGGCGGTGTCGAAAAAAGCGTACGAGTCGACGAAGTGCTCATCGCTACTGGACGAACTCCTACTACCGATCTGGGACTCGAAAATGCTTCTATCACCTACACACCAGTTGGTATCGAGGTGAATGAACACCTTCAGACGAGCGCCAAACATATCTTTGCTGCTGGCGATGTACTTGGCCACAGCCGTCACACGCACATGGCGCTGCACGAAAGTCGCGTAGCGGCCCACAACATCCTCATGAAAAATAAGGTAACACCTGACTATACTGCCAGCCCCCGACTCACCTTCACTTTCCCTGGCGTGGCAAGTGTAGGCCTCAGTGAAGATGATTGTTTGAAACGTGACCTCCGTATCAACAAAGCGGTCGCCCCGCTCGGCATGATTGCCCGCAGCAACACCAGTGATTTCCGCGACGGCTTCGTGAAGGTCGTCACTGACAAAAAGGGTGTCATACTTGGCGCAACCGTGGTTGCACCGCATGCCGCCGAAATCATTCACGAGCTAGCGCTGGCCGTAAAATACGGCCTCACCGCCAGCCAGGTCGCCGCCACGCCTCATGCCTTCCTCAGCTGGAGCGAAGCCGTTCGCGTCGCTTGCGGTAAGCTAGCAAAATAATGGCGCGGGTGTCTACTCCGCGACAAACGTCACTCGAACGTAACATTATTAAATATGCGTGGTATAAAGTTGTCACAAAGCGTGTCTTTCTACCACTTATCGCTATTCAACTTGTCAACGCCGGCCAAGTTACCGTTGGCGAAATTGCTCAAATTGCTATTATCACGTCGCTCGCCCAAATTATTCTGCAGCTCCCGACAGGCTATTTTGCCGATCGTTTTGGCAACAAGCGGGCAATTGTTATCGGGGCGCTTATCGCCGCACCTTCACCACTGTTTTATATTGTTATGCCAAATTTCCTTGGTGGTTTGCTCGCCAGCCTATTATTTTTTGGCGGTTGGGCGTTCCAATCTGGCGCGATCGAAGCGTTTATTCATGACACGCTCATCGCTCTCAAGCGGGAAAAGGACTACACCCGCGTTATGGGACGCTCACAAAGCTTCGGCCTTATTGGCAATATCGTATTGATTACACTTGTGCCAATGACGTACGAACTTGATACGCGACTACCCTTCTTGATTGGTACCCTTTCGCTCGTAACGATGGTGTGGCTTGCAATTTCACTCGCTGACCCTCATATTCAGCAACATCGTAAAATAAGCAAGAACCCCCTACACGCGCTACGCGCTATCGGTAGTATGGCAAACATTCTGTTGTTTCTTTTTGCCGGATTTATGGCGGCCATCAATAGCAAGTCTGGTGAGTACACCACACTGCTTTTCCAGTCGCTAGGCGTCGCGGTTACACTATTTGGAGCAATCCAGGCGCTCTCGAGCCTGCTCGGGGCCGGTCTTGGATTCATTACCCATTGGTTCGACCGGATGAGTGCACGCACGTTCTATCTATTCGACCTCATTGTTACTTGCCTGCCGATTATCATCATGGGATGGTCACGCGACCCAGTTGTGGTTGTGGCAGCTTCTGTTGTATTGCTTGCGTATTATCGTATACGGCTCATTGTCGTGCAATCTAAGTTGTTGGCGTCAATGGAGCACACCTACAAATCAACGATGCTGTCTGCACTCAGTCTTTTCACTCCACTTAGCGAGGTCGCTGCCGTAACCATACTTGCCTATTTCATACACAGTGAAGGCTATTCCAATGGCTATTTAAGCTATGGGTTAGCGGTATTAGGTATCGGAATAGTGCTTCTTATCCCGCTTAATTTGGCTTTAAAGCGTCGCTAGTGATGAACATACCAACATCCACTGGTTCCCACACGAAATACACGGTCTTTGTCGGCTGAACTTCCTTGTAGCCATAGGCGACAAAATCATGCTCGCCTATCATAATTACCCCGTACGTGAGCCCGCGGTCGATCATGAGACCCGGGAATGCCTTCGACGGCTCGAGCACTCGCGATGTATCACCCACCTGAAACTCAGCCTGGTCGACGGCAATGCCTAGTTCTTCTTGTAGTGCGCGCACCATGACCATAAGCGCGTCCTCCCCCGTCCGCATTTTTTCGCCAAGCGATGTCGATAACTCTCGGCGTCGAACCGCCCCGTCACTACGGTATTCTTGTCGGTCTTCTACTAGTTTGTAATATTGCCCGTTCACTTCTGCAAAAACGTCAACAGCTACGCCGTCGACACGTCGTACCAGCATGTCACCGCGAATTTCTAGCACGCTCTCTTGCTGCAGCAACTCCTCTACAAGCTGATCAACTGCCTTAGAGCCATCATATCCCCAGCATGAATAATCAATGTTATGCCTGTCGAGCAGACGTATGATCGCTAACCGAGCGATTGTATTGGGCGACTCTTTTGCAGGTTTTTCATAGGTCATATCGCTCATCATATGCCTTTATGGCGACTATTGTAAACGTCTATGCGTGCTTCGGACGTATAGTGCTATACTAGCTATGTAGTAGGTCTGCGGCTTCCATCGCAAGATGAAGCGTCCAGTGCGGTTGCTGCGATATTCGAAACTAATCGGATTCGTGCAACCTTTTTTGTTGCGCATGTCCAACAAGGAGGTCGCTATGACTGAAATACCAACTAAAATGCATGCTGTGTACGCACAAGACTGGTACGAATTTGACCCAGGTTACTGGAACCCCCTACCCGAATGGTATACCGTCTACCATATCTCAATCGAAGCCTTGGGACGTTATACCAAGCTTCTTCACAGCCTGAATGAGCAATACGGTTTCGTTACGTTTGAAGAGGCGACCGGCCCGTACATGGCAGAGGTCGACGAAGCATGTTACCAAGAAGTGAAGACGAGGCAAACTATGATTATTCGGGCGGACAAGCAAGGATAGTCCCTTAGAAGATGGGATAAGTTGTAATACAAAATCTAGCGGGGGCAGGATTATCGGCTAAAGCCTCTTCCGCTTGCTTATTCTGGCAAGAGCAAGCTCTTCCAGAATTTCACTGCGCTACACGAACCAGCGACTACGCACGCTTCGCGTGCTGTCGCAGAACCAAATCCTGCCACCGCATAACCTAAAGAAAAATGCCCTGCCCATAAAGGGCACGGCATTTTTCTATGGTTGCGGGGGCAGGATTTGAACCTGCGACCTTCTGGTTATGAGCCAGACGAGCTGACCGGGCTGCTCCACCCCGCGGCACAAACTTCATCTTACCAGATATAAACTAGTTTTGCAAATCCCTCGCACTGGCACCCGATAGAAAGTTCATCCACTGGTCGAAATTACTCGCTGCCAGCGTCGCACCGCTAGTGACCTGCACTACCTGTGCGGCACGAGCGTCAGATTGAGTCACAGCTTCACTATTAGGGGGAAGTAGCAATACCTTCTCCCCAGGTGAAGCTAAACCCAGGTGTTCGCGGGCAGCGAGATCTTTGTACTCATCACTCCTATAGTAATTTTGCTGATATCGCAGTGTCTGCACTTCAAGGTCAGTTAGCTCAAGCTCGCGGCGCTTGGCATCGACCTCGCGCTGCAAGGTAAAGTTACGCTGCATCGTTGTGACCGAACCCCATGCCCAGCCCGCAGCAACGAGTAATGCCCCAGCGGTCACGATATTGTTCATCGTGCCGTAGCGCCGCCACAAATGGACGACAATCCTGATACTGCCAGCAATGCTCATGGTAATAACATTATAGTCTAACAGAGAAAAATAGGCTATAATACCGCGTAGACCCTGGGGGTGTAGCTCAGTGGTTAGAGCAGCGGGCTCATAACCTGTTGGTCGAAGGTTCAATCCCTTCCACCCCCACCAATTAAATAACTCCTCGTCTAACGAGGAGTTATTTCGTCTTGGTTAGTTTGCTGTTGACGTCGCAATCGACGACGGAACTCCGCACGTTTTCTCCGGTTATGTGCACCGGCGTATTGGTCGAACATAGCGCGACGTGCTTGAACTTGTCTATAGCGAACGTCAATTGGATCCATGAGTCCTTCTGCTGCTAGCCGATCTAAACCTTGCGCACGAGCAAGGGCTTCGTTTGCTTTTAGGGCGTGCTCAACAACAGATCGAGCAACAGCAGCAGGATGATGAGCCCTACTCGTTTTAACAAAATGAACGTTTCGATTGGTACGAAGCGTATGCCACAGGGCATCTTCGAGCGCAATAGCTCTATCCCTTGGACTTACTTCGATATCAGCCATTTCGCACAACACGAGACCATGTATGCCTATGTCATGCGACAATACACGGATGGTATCACGCGTTGCTTCATAATTAAGGTA
Source organism: Candidatus Saccharibacteria bacterium (assembly GCA_016700015.1). Lineage (NCBI taxonomy): Bacteria > Candidatus Saccharimonadota > Candidatus Saccharimonadota bacterium. The sequence continues at coordinate 17,911 of CP064995.1, read as the reverse complement.
GTCTTCACGCTCCCCGTCGATGTGCGTAGTTACATCTGATGGAAGTAGTTCATCACTGCTGCCATATCGATTTGGTCCGACTGCCTGAAAGCCAAAGTCATCAGGAGTACGCACGTCACCTTCACTGTCGATATAGTCACCGGTTATGAGTTTTTCTTTGATCGCATTGGCCATATGTACACTATTATAGCACAAGCTTTAATAAAATGCAATAGTATGTCGTTATTCCCAGCGGAACAGTCGAATCGCCAAGAAGTAGATTACAATACCCCAGAGCACTATCAGCCCAAACTGAGGTAATACATCAATCAACGTGGCATGCTCGGTCATAATCCGTCGCAAACCCTCTATGACTGGGGTGAGCGGTAGGTAGGCGGTCACGCCCTGTAGCCACTCCGGGAACAAGAAGCGTGGGAAAAATGTACCCGAGAGAAACATCATAGGAAACGACACGAGGTTCGATAACGGCGCCGACTGATTTTCGTTCTTGGCCCAACCACCAATCAGCAACCCAAAACCAAGCATCGTGGCAACCGACACGAGTGTATATACCGCAAAGACCAGCCAACTACCGCGAAGTTGGAAGTGAAACACTGTCACACCGATGATCACCATAAGCGCAACACTCAGCACGCCAACCACCAAGTAGTGCAATGCATTTGCACTGATGAGCTGGCTGGTGCGAAATGGCGAAGCACGCAGCCGTCGAAACGCACCTTTTTGCTTTTCTTGTGGCATCGAGTTTGCAAGCCCAAAAATACCCATACTTAAGATGGTAAATCCGAGTAAGCCCGAAAAGGTATAGTCGAAACTACTGGCACCCTTGGCGCCTGTCGATACCCGTTCAACACTGAGCGCCGGGTCGGGACGACCAAGCTGCCGATTAATGCCGTCGAGCACCTGCTGCATCACCGCGGCAACTGTTTGACCCGATTGCTCGCTGCCCTGCTGATAATAGACCTTCAATGCACCCGCTGGCACTTGTTGAGGATTAATGGCACCAAAAGATTCTGGTAGCTCAATGATAGTATCAATCTCGCCCCGACTCATCCGAAGCTTAGCATCATCGAATGTCGTGATGCTTTCGCTGACCTTGAAGCTGCTGTCTTTTTTAATCTTGGCAACAAAGTCAGTTGCAAACTGATTCTGCGAACGGTTTATCAATGCTACCCGAAAGCTGATATCGTTGTTGTTGAAAATTGAGCCAAACACAAACAGAAAAATCAATGGGAATAGAAAAGTGAAGAACATAGCAGTCTTGTCGCGATAAAAGCGGCGCTGATACGCTACGAAAAGGCCAACTACTCCTTGTATGTATCGTTTCATAATTAGTCTCGAATCGCCCTTCCTGTCAGATCAATAAACACGTCTTCCAAATTCGCCTGCTGTACCGTTTGCGGCTTGGTAAATCCGCGCCTCAGCAGCTGTTTGATGAGATTTTTTGGTGTGTCGATGGTGATGATTTTACCTTCATCCATAATTGCCAGTCGGTCACACAGCAGTTCTGCCTCTTCCATATAGTGTGTGGTTAACACCACCGTAATTCCTCGCTTCTTGATCCCCTGAATTAGTTCCCAAAGATTGCGACGGGCCTGCGGATCAAGCCCAGTGGTGGGCTCGTCAAGAAATAATACCTTCGGCTGATTAATAAGCGCCGCAGCGATACTAAAGCGCTGTTGCTGACCACCAGAGAGCTGTTCGACGTAACTTTTGGCTTTATCACTTAGCTGAACATCGGCCAGTAACTCATCTGGGTTGGCTTCGGTACCATACAGACTGTCAAACATCCGTAGCTGCTCACGTAGTGTCAACTTATCGAGAAAGCTGGTCGATTGTAACTGAATGCCGACAATTTCCTTGATTTCAGCTGGTCGCGACGCGACATCAATGCCGGCAATCGTTACACTGCCTTGGTCGATTGGTCGCAAGGCTTCCATCATTTCAAGCGTGGTTGTCTTGCCTGCGCCGTTAGGGCCGAGAATACCGAATATTTCACCCTTTTTGACCTCGAAGCTGATTCCGTCGACGACGGGCTTATCGTCGTAACACTTGGTCAAGTTTTTGACGTTAATGATAGTACTCATGGCCCTAGTATAACCGATCGTCAACTATAACAAAAAGCCCCTTAAGGGCGTCCAACACGGATAGCCCTAAAGGGACTAATTTAGCACCTGTTTGTTTGTACCCCTAGCATACTATGGTATTGAAACAAGCGCAAGCTTTTTGTGAAATATAGTTTTCCACACCCTACGCAAAACCCCCAGCCGTAGCTGGGGGTGCGGTTTCGACCAAAAAGGTACGAACTATTTTTTCTTTGATACAGTCAAGAAACCGTTGCGTGGGTTTTCTTTGACTACGCGGTCGCTAGGTAGGTCTACTGGAGTCCCTTTAGCGTTCTTTTCTACCTTCGCGAAGAAGTAGATAGTTTGTGGTTTACCACCGCGAAGAGTGACTTCGGTCTTGTGCAGGTAGTATGTTACACCCTTTGAGTTAGTGTGCTTGTAAGCCATAAAGTTATACCTCCTATTAGCGTCTTACAGAGTTAGCTTAGCGTACCCTAGAGGTGGTGTCAACAGGTATTACACCCAAGTTGCTATAAATGTCACAGTTGTTCGTAGTGACGGCGGAGCAAAAGCCGTAGTATCCCTAGGGTGATCAGTCGAGTCGTAATCATAATCAGAATAACCAAGCAACCAACTATAGACCAGCCAGCAAAGTCCGGCGACCACAGCGGCGATACAAAGCTGTAGCGATAAAGCGCGGAATTGGGTAACAGAAGCTCAGATTCACTGATTTCATTGGCACCGTGTTTATTAAGTTCATTCACATAACAACGCACGTATGCTGGCGACCAGCCATAGAACTGTGGTTTACAGACTGCATCGGCTTCTTTACGGATCGCTAGTGCTCGAACTGAGCCATTTGTACCTGCTTCGTCAGCCTGCTTTTTAACGTCACGATTGTACTGCTCCTGTAGGTAGAATACGCCGCTATCGGCATTCATATGGGCTGATGAAAAGCGCTGTAAATCGTATATACGCGCAGCGATTTCATTGGTGTTACCAGATTTGTCAGCATCGGCGACAGCATTGCGCCTGGCGATCATACCAGTGTTGTTGAGCCGCAAAAACGTCGCTGCGACAAAACACATAAGTATCAGAACTATCAAAAGCTGCCAGGTCCTTACCCGCTGTAGCCGTTTGATGCTTTTTTTTACACTTTGCCTATCGGCCACTAAAAATACCCCACCTATCTGCTAGTATTTATAGTATAGCACCTACCGAACTGCTCGACGCGAAACCAAAAGTAGCAATTCGTAGACAGCCGCCATCACAAACGTCGCCATGAGGCCGTACTGCACACCAAGTGATACGACACAGAGGTACAACACCGCGCAACCCAGCGCTGCACCAATATTGAGTGCGACTTCCATATACATCATGTAGGTAATCCGAAAACCAGAGGTATCGGCAACATCAAACACATGTCGCATGAACGGCAGCACATAAGCGCTCGTCGCGGTTTCGTTGACAATATTTACTCCCAAGACCCCAGCGACAGATGTGACAAATGGTCTGAACATGTGGAGGATAGTATTTAGCACAATGCCGACTGTAAGCAGTATTTTACCCTGATTCTTATCTACAATACGCCCAAATACCCACGCGGTAAGCATTGACACTAGTACGCCAAGTGACGCGAGAGCTCCAAGTGCTGCGTAAACTGCGTCACCCATACCACTAAAGATCACGATGGTGACAAAAAGAGTCCAGGCCATACCACTGATAATAAAATCGAAACCAACCACACTTTGTCCCAAAAGACTCGGCATCGCAAGCCGCCACGGAAAGCCTGACATACGCAGCGGGACACGTGTCATCGTTGGCTCGACTGTTTTGAATAGTGGCACCGCCGCAAGCAGGAACATCACGCTCGCGAGCACAATTGTCACCTGTGGCGAGTACAGCGATGCAATCACACCACCAATCAACGGGCTGCCTACGCGAGCAGTCTTTTCGACAATCTGCATCATGCCAAGCTCTTTACCCGCATGCATACTATGTTTCACTTTAGAAAAATCAACCATGTAACACAGATCGTAGATAGCTATCGAAATCTGCTGGAGCACACCGAATACAAGCAGTGCAGGTAGGCCATAAAGCGGCACGAGCGCAAACGCGACCAGCGAGGGTATACGGAGTATATTAGCAAGCAAAATGCCGTGCTTAGGACCAAAGAAAGCCGCATACTGTGCGGCGAGATACGAAACCGGGACTTTCAGCAAAAAAGTTGCCGCATAAAATAATGCGATGAACGCGACGCCATAGCCCAACTTATACAAATACACCGCTGCAAACAGGTTGACTAGATTAGCAGCAAAGATCGTCATGAGACGTGAGGTGTATAGCTCGGCCATCTCACTGAAATTGACGTAACGCCAATAATGACGATGGCGCAGTAACCTATATATAATTCGCCTTAACATATCTATTTGTATTTCCACCAGTTTCTACTCCGTAGTATATCATACCGCTCGTGGTATACTACACGTATGAACATCTACTTCTCCGGCATTGGTGGCGTCGGAATTGGCCCTTTGGCCGAGATTGCTCGCGACGCAGGACACAAAATTCAGGGGAGTGACCTCCATGACAGTCTTGTTACTAATGAGCTGCGCGCACAGGGAGTCGCAATCTCAAACGACCAGTCTGGAGCGTTTTTGGAGCGTTGTCACGTGAGTCAGCCGATCGACATGGTCGTCTACACCGCTTCGCTCCCCTCCGACCACCCCGAGCTCACTAAGGCTCGCGAAATGGGCATTTATACTGCCAAGCGTGACGAGCTGCTCGGTCGTATTATCAAAGAAAAAGATTTAAAGCTTATTGCTGTCGCAGGTACACATGGCAAAACAACCACAACAGCTATGGCGGTCTGGACATTACGCCAGCTTGGTGTGCCAGTGAGCTACTCAGTGGGCAGTACAATGAGCTTCGCCCCCAGTGGACACCTCGATCCAGAAAGCGACTACTTTGTCTACGAATGCGACGAGTACGATCGCAATTTTCTGCATTTTAACCCCTATGTTTCACTGATTACCAGCATTGACTATGATCACCCCGACACCTACCCCACTCAGCGTACCTATGCCGACGCGTTTACTCAGTTTATCGCTCAGTCGCAACACACAATTATGTGGGAACGTGATACAGTAATCGATGTTCGACCCAGCCGTCATTCATGGCTATTACATGACCCAGAGATACTCGACTTTTCAATCGCCGGACAACATAATCGTGCAAATGCTACACTGGTAGCAAAGCTCTGCGAATACCTTGGCTTCGGAGATGCTGCGCTTATAAAGCACGCCGTGGAATCGTTCCCGGGAACATCGCGGCGATTTGAGAAGCTCGCAGATAACTTATACACCGACTATGGCCACCACCCTGTCGAGATTGCCGCTACATTGCAACTCGCGAGAGAGCTAAGCGAACACGTCGTACTCGTTTACCAACCACATCAAAATACTCGTCAACACAATGTGCGCAGTGGCTACACCACCTGTATGGAGCTGGCTGAGGAAATCTATTGGCTACCTACCTATCGGTCCCGCGAAGACCCCTCGCTGCCAATGCTACTGCCGCAAGAATTAACGGCACGCCTAACCAACCGCAACCGTGTAACCTACGCCGAACTAGACGACAAACTGCGGGAACACATAGAATGGGCTCGCACCAATGGCAAGCTGGTGGTGTGTATGGGTGCGGGCGATATTGACGAGTGGGTTCGTCAAGCGGTTCATCCCCAATCAATCGACTGAGTGGTGACCACTCGTCAGTGTTCACCACAAAAACACATCGCCTATTGCTGATTATTGTTATGCTTGTTACACTATCGTTATGAAACGTGGGCATACTACTCAACCAGCTTTCACTATTATCGAACTCCTCATCGTCATTATTATCATCGCTATTCTGGCGGCTATCACTATCGTGGCATTCAACGGTGTTCAGCGACGCGCTAATACATCGAGTGCCCAGAGCTCTGCCAATAGCTTTGCCAAAAAAGCGCACCTCTATGCAACTGAGCAAGGCAGTTATCCTGCTGTCTCAACCACACTCACCGGTGCTGGTGCCGCTGGACTTTCCTATTATCTTACTGGTGTTACTGTATCGGGAACGGCCATTACTACCACCGCCCCGGCAACTCCTTCTACGCATAATTACTACCGGTGCGGGACCGCTGCAGCTGCAGCCGCGACAAGCCTTGCGACTGTCACTGTTGTAACCGGTGCGCAAATACGCTACTACGACTACACAAACTCAAACTTTGCCACGGTTAATGTCGGTGGCACATCGGGCAACAGCTCTGCCGGCTACAACATCACTTGTTATCTATCGACCTAAGCTACAAATTCTTCGAAAAAGAAATCGTCGCCAAAAAAAGCTCTGGTGACGATTTTTTCTACAGCCGGGGCAAGCCGAAGTGTGGAAAGTTCGAGCGGCTCTACCCACTGCAGGCTGTCAGTGGCAAGCACGGCATCAGTTTCAAACCGCACCACATGCACAAGCGTGGTACTTTCGACCTCATCGTTCTGCATCACTCTAATATAGCAATCACCGACATGTGAAAGCTTATGCGGATCAAAGCTCAACTTTTCATTTGCCTCGCGACGAGCCGCTGCCAGTACCGACACATCGTCGATATGAAGTTTGCCGTAGGGTAATGTCCAGGTGTTAATGTAGGGCTGTTTATCACGCTTTTGCAAAAGCACTTTACCATAGCCGTCCTGCACAAGAAGCATCGTGATGATTTTGGGTTGCGTGCGCACCCGCATTTTGTCGGCAGTGACTCTGTCGACGTATTGCAGCCCCTTGGCGCCTAATGTATAGCCCAATTCTCCTTTTTCAACAAAGTGAGATTTTTGCAGCAACTTAAGGTGATAGCTAAATAAGTTGGTGTCTACACGCGGCGGACGCAGGTCACGGAAGCGAGCGGTTTCGTGGTGCATCAAGTAACCCATGATATGTCGCTGAATATGGTGCTCGATGGAATGAAACTCAATCATATTTGACTCAAAATTACCTTTCTATTTATTGATATGGTAACACATTATACTGCTATTGTACTCTTAAATTAGTACAGAAAGGTTAGTTGCATGACGATCGACAAAATAATAAATAGAAAAGAATTTGAGCGAAATTTGCCCTATGAAATAGAACGAAAATTTGTGCCCGTATTCCCACAAGAACTCGAACAATTTCGTGCCGAAGCTCGTCCGGTCGAGCAGTTTTATCTTAGTCATCCTGATGAGCCATTCAGCCTTCGACTACGTGAGATGTTGAATGCCGAGGGCGAACTTGCCTACATAGCAACACTTAAAGACAATGGCACAATAACCGCCGATGGCATGCAGCGCATCGAAGTTGAAACTCCGGTGCCCGCTGCGCTCTATAGACACTACCGCGACAGCCAAGGTAGGCCGCCAATCGTTAGGAAACTTCGCGCCGAGCCGCTGCCCGGTATCATGATTGATTTCTATGAGAACGGCCAGGTATTCATTGAAAGCGAAAACCTAGCTAACTGGGAAGAATTCGATCGTTTGTACTCGATCGCTTGCATGGAGGTTACCGGTGACCGATCGGCAAGCAATGAGTGGATCGCCCACCTCAGCTTCCGTCGCGAACACAGCGGCAACGAAGCATTCAGTCTCTCTCCCGAACTCGTCGCAGCAGACATAGTCAATGATCTGCTCGCTGACGCAGCAAGTGGCGAAGTAGTCTCGGCGCATATTGCTGGCCGATCAGGCTCTGGCAAAAGCACGCTAGTGGCGGAAGTTCGCACGCAGCTTGAGCGGCATGGAGTGCCCTGCCTTGTCATCTCGACCGACGATTATCACCGCGGCGCCACGTGGCTTACCGCGTATAACCAAGGTCAGCCCTGGGAAAAGTGGGATGATCCGATTGTTTACGACACTAAGGCCATGGCTGCCGACCTGGCCGAGCTACGAGCCGGTCGGCCTGTCTGGAGCCGCCATATCAACTTCACCAACTGCGAGCCAACCTACGACGGTGTCTTGCAGCCCGCGCCGGTCATTTTGATCGAGGGTATCTACGCGTTTAGTCCAGACATTTACCATCCATCTGCCCGCCGCTACGAAATGACGACCCCGCTCGCTACCTGTGTCGGACGACGACTGCTGCGCGATATGCGCGAGCGACCAGAGTTTGCCGACCCCATAAAAAGCCTTCACTACATGCTCACCGAAGCTGAACCGGCCTATCGCGACCAACTACGTCCTATAGGAGTTGCGCAATGAATAACGAAATAGCACCACTACGAGCAATCGAAAGCATCGATGGAAATTTACAGGACATCACCACCGACATGCTTCATGCACTCTTGCAGGCTCGTGAACGAGACACGGTCATCACCTCACACCCAGCGGGGTTCTACCTATATCTTCCAGGACACACTATTAGCTATAGTGTCCACGACTCAGATTGTCATGGCCATTGGACAGAGAAACGTAGCTACGTGCTCCCCGACCAGCCGCAGTTTATCGCCAAGCTGGCAGTTGGTAAAGGACAGATCCAGCTAGATGTTTCCCCAAATGGTGACGAGGACTATGGCTACACGACTACTCTGACACCCGATAACTTACAGATCGCAAAGTTCTTCATAGAACTGCCAAGTCCCGAAGATAGTGCGCTCACTCAGCAGTTGCATCAGCAGCTTAGTGCTCAGCCTACGGTGTGGCTGACGGCAGATTACCTGCATACACTACAAAAGTGGAATAGCTCCATTGGCGTCAGATCTGCTCATCCAATTTCCTCACCGGTATCCGTACATGGTGACGCGTATGGCAAGAAAGGGCTCAAATCCACCGCTATTGTCGGCGTTCAAAGCATGTACGATGAAACGAATGGTCAGACCCTTGTACAGGTAGTAATGCGTGGTAGCTACCAAGGTGCAGACTATAGCGTCACTGATTGGGTGCCGCTTGATGACATTGAATTTTACCACCATCCCATTGCTGATGAAACCGCACTCTACCAGCAACTCGGTAGTGCCGCGCAAGCGCTGATTGATGGCACGGGGAATACCGAAGCTGTCAATGAAATGCTTTCTCAGGGCAGCTATAGCTACCAGCTCGTTCATGAACAATATGCTACCAACACCAAAGCGCGCTTTGTGCTTGGGCGTGTGGCTGCAAACGGTGCAAGCATCGACGAGCGATTTATTCCTACTGTTCCACATTCATCTGACGCCGTGCGCACGCTTATTGCCGCCAACCGAGTGATACTTGACCGCGAGCAGCCGTGGATTATCAGCGATAAAGCCAGCTTGGCTACGCCGCTTCTCTTCGCCGAAAACTTCCGACGCGCACGCGATAGCTGGTTCTCCGAGCACGTCGAAACATGGGTTAAAGAACCCGCTTTCCCGCTTTCACAAAGTGGGTAACTAGGCCAGTGCTGCGCCAGCGTTCTTCGTAGGTTGTGATAATTTTGTAATCGTCAGGTAGGGGCGAGTCGTGCAAATCGAACGATAGCTCTTGTATTGCCCACCGCTCGGCGACGAGTTGTTCGAGGCTCCAGCAAAAAAAGTCGCGGCTGTCGTGCTTTACACACAATGCTCCTGTCGGCGAGAGGAGAGATGAATACTTTTTCAGGAAGTTCGGGTGGGTCAAGCGACGGGCCGCACTGCGCCTTTTAGGGTACGGGTCGGGGAATGTCACCCACAGCTGCTCTACTGTTGTTGGTTCAAATAGCTCGTCAATTTGGTCAGCTCGGGCACGAACAAAGTAGACATTTGAAATACCGCGTTCGATCGCTTTATAGGCACCATGCTGCAAACGATCGGCTTTTACATCGAGTGCTACTATTGTTTTGTCTGGGTGGCGAGCTGCCAGCTCCACACTGAACAGTGCACTTCCCGCACCAACTTCTACTATGTTAGCCGGCCGCTTGCTCCACTGGCTTAGTTCGAAACAGTTCGGCGCATTATGAAATTTCGCAAACTTGTATTTTTTACGTTTGCGGGTGATGATGAAATCATTGGGATCGACTACTCCGGGCATTATGAAGGGTATTATACCACTAGCTATCTGTTACAATAAGGATAAGTACTATGCATGCATCAATTTTTACCGAGCTCGCCGTTGTCGTCACGATTGTGGTGCTCGTGTCTGCGATTATGAAGCTGCTTCGCCAGCCACTTATTATGGGCTACATCATAACGGGCGTGCTGGTCGGTCCGAGCTTCAGCTTTTTCCATATTACGCGTAACCAATCAGCATTTGACTCGTTCAGTTCGATCGGCATCACACTTCTGTTGTTTATCATCGGTCTCGGTCTCAATGCCGGTGTGGTCAAAAGTCTCGGGCGTGTGTCTATCATAACAAGCATGTCAATCCTACCCTTCCTTGGATTATTATCATTTGGCGCCTGCTGGCTGCTTGGATTTGACCTCCAAAAGAGCATTATCATGGCAATGGCCTTGTTCTTCAGCAGTACAATTATTGTGCTCAAAACACTATCTGATGCCAAGCAAACGACTCGACTATTCGGACAGATTACGCTAGGTGTGCTACTGATTGAAGATGTCGTCGCGACCAGTGCCGTGGTGATACTGGCCATGATGGCGTCACCTGGCAGCGGAGCGACTGAAGGATGGCAGATTCTCTTCAAGGCGTTGGCACTAGGTGTCGGTCTATTTATCGCAGGTCGCTACCTTATGCCGCACATCGCACGTTTTGCCGCCAAGAGCCAAGAGCTACTATTTTTATTCTCTCTCAGTTGGGGCCTAGCGGTCGCGACACTGTTCGACATCGCTGGTTTTAGCCATGAAGTCGGAGCGCTATTTGCTGGCGTGTCGCTGGCCGGACTTCCCTATGCAACTGAGATGGCCGCCAAACTCAAACCGTTGCGCGATTTCTTCATCGTAATCTTTTTTGTCACTCTCGGCGAATCATTCACACTCGACAGCATCGGCAAAAACCTGTTGGCGGCGCACGTACTAGCCGCTGTTGTGATTGTCGGCAAGCCAATACTCGTGATGCTTAGTCTCGGTATCCAGCGCTATACGAAACTTACCAGCTTTAAGACTGCGCTTCATCTTTCACAAATCAGCGAGTTCTCGATTATATTTATCACCATCGCAGCCAGCAAGCAGCTCATCTCACAGGATGCCGTAGCCCTGATCACCTTAACTGCATTCATCACTATCGGTGTGTCATCGTACCTCATGAAACATGCGGACAAACTCTACAAAGTATTCGAGAAACCGTTGCGGCATTTCGAACGATCCACGGCACATGAGCCAGCGCGCCGTGCTGTCTATTACCCAGTTATTCTCGTCGGCTATCACAAAGGCGGACATGAATTCCTGAATACATTTCGTGATATGAATCAAAAATACCTGGTAGTCGACTATGATCCTGAAATTATCGAGACACTCGAAGAACAGGGCATTCGTCATGCTTATGGCGATGCCACTGACGACGAGTTTCTCGACGAAATCAATGCCGGCAAAGCGCAGCTGGTCGTTAGCACCATGACCGACGTCGAGACCAATCGTATGCTACTCCAGTACATTCGTCGTCACAACCAAAAAAGCAGTTTCATCTGCCACGCCAATAACTACACCGAGGCGGCACTACTTTATGAACACGGTGCGAGCTACGTCAGCCTACCGCATTACATTGGGAGCGAGCGTGTCAGCAGCTTCATTAAGCGCCACGGTATCGACCATGAAGCGCTCGCGAACTACCGTGACAAACATCTCATCACTATCGGCCGGCAAGCACTAAAGGCCTAATACACACGATGTTCGCGCTTGCTTTTCATCTCTGTTATACTACCATATATGGAAAAATATACGAGCATAAGCATTGCAATCATCATTGGCGTTATTATTTACTCACTGGTGCCAATGGTCATTAATTGGCTCATGTTGCATGCATTTGTTACACCCTATCAGCGCACACTACATAAAAAGGACCTTGAAAAACGCCAGCGCACACTCGGCTCGCTATTCACCAATGTGCTGCGAATTTTGGCGATACTTGGCGTGGTATATTATATTGTGTCACGGTTTCTCGACCCCACAGCGCTAGCGCCACTGTTTGCTAGTGCAGGCATCCTTGGGGTTGCGTTCGGCTTTGGTGCTCAGTCGCTTGTCAAAGATTTCCTCAGTGGCGTATTTATCATCAGCGAAAATCAATACCGCGTTGGTGACGTGATCGAAATCGAAGGCTTTGGCGGTACTGTCGAGCGCATTGGCATTCGCTCTACCGTCATTCGCGATATTGATGGCAATGTGCACTATTTCCCCAATGGTATGGTACAGCATGTTATCAACAAGACCATGGGCTATAGTATGGCCCGCTTTACTGTTGCCGTGGCGCCCGATACCGATATCGACCGTGTCGCCAAGCTGATCGATAAAATTGGGCTTCACCTTGCCGAAGAGCCAAACTGGGAAAATAAAATTCTCGAAGCACCACATTACATAATGATGGGTGAATTTACTGCAACTGCCGTGAACCTTATTATTTCAGGCAAAACGCAACCATCGGATCAATGGTCTGTCATTGCCGAAATGCGAAGACGTATTTTGGAAAAATTTGAGCACGAAAATATTGCAATAGGTACCGCGCCTGTCACGCATGTTGCACCCGCTAAAAAGAGCCGCTAGCTATTGAGCAGGTGGCTGATCTGTGCTGTGGTCAGTGAGTAGCTGTAGCGAATCTTCACTTAGTGCTGCTGCATCAAAACTGTTGACATCGACAACCTTACCGATGCGTTCGGTATACATTTTCTTAAACTGGTCGTAGGCAGCTTTATCGAGTTTGCCAGTAGCAGCAAAGTCGACTGTGGTCGTGTCGCGTCGGGCTTGTTTGCGAATGTCTTGGTAGGCAGGACTACTAAAATCGAGCTGGGCAGCGCCACTGTTGTTATACAGGCTAAGCGCCACACTCACCAAAAACAGTGCAATGCCTATAACACCAGCTATCAGCAAAAAGAAGCGGTGTTGTTGCCAGCGTGGTAGTTCGTTTACTTCGTGCTGAGCAGGCTCGCTCATTGTGAAACTCCTGTTGGTAATGACTGTGCGCGTAATTGATCGAACTGGGTATCGTACTGTTTCAGCAAGGTATTGATACGGTTGATAGCGTCGCGCACCGCTGCTTTTTGCGTGCGTGCCATGGTGAGCGTATCGTAAAACGCTACCGGCTGATCTTTGCAGTTCATTTTGAGTGCGCGGCTCGTCGTTTCTTCGTACTGTTGGTACATAAGTTTGAACTCGCTGACAGTACTATCAAAATCGACCGTCGTTTGTGTCATCGCTACACCATTTAGTTTGTTGAGTGATATCCGGCTGTTCATAGGTGCCATGAGTTTGGTTGAAATAATATTGTACTGCTGCGCTAGGTTGTACCGAGCCAGGGCATCACTCGAATGCACCCGCTGCATGGTCGACTGGACGCCAATACAGTTCACACGAATCTGAGCAATGTTCTCGTCGGTGAGAACCAGTGTTTGCGCATCTTCAGCATGCACAACCGGGCTGAATGCGATAAGCAAACCAAGAATAGTTGCGACGATTACTTTAGTCATCATTCCTATTATCCCCCACCACCCCATCATCGGTCAAACAAATCATTGTACCTTGTCTTCTCACCAACCCATCGTCAACAAGACCGTTCAGTGCACGCTCAAATCGTTCGTCTGCCCCGGCCCTCACTTTGAGATCTCGCAAAGTCAGCGGACCAGCAGCTAGTAGGCGTACTACCTGGCCGCGCACTTCACGCACACTGCCCGCAAGCGGCGGTTGCTTCTTGTAGTGTTTACTGGTGCCAAGCCGTGCCAGGCCAGCGGCTTTTAGCTCGGCACCATAGTCCATGAGCGCCCAGCAAAATTCGCGCGGGTGTTCGGGGTCGATAGTTGCTGCTACTAGCTCTAGCAGCTCTTTATCACTCACTGTCGTTTCGCCTGCAAAAAAATGGTGAAAATACACAGAGCGAATATTGGTTTCAACAAACGGCGTCGCACTATTGTAAACATAGTTCATGATGGCACCGGCCGTGTTCTTGCCGACTCCTGGTAAGGCAACTAGTCCTTCGAGTGTTGCCGGTTCGCCGTGCTCTACCACCTGTTTTGCTGCCAAGTGCAGATACTTAGCCCTACGGTTGTAGCCGAGGCCTGTCCACACTTTTAATACATCTGCCAAGCTAGCCGCCGCCAGTGCCTGAATGGTTGGGAACACTTCCATAAATTCGGCGTATTTTACCAATACGCGTGAAACCTGGGTTTGTTGCAACATCAGTTCACTTACCAGCACGTGGTAAAACGTCGGCTCATCGCGCCAGGGCATGTCTCGGTACAGCTGGCGCGCTTTGTCCCACACCAACTCGCGAAACTCATTTGGCTGCATTAGCTTTTTTGCTTTGCTACCCAGTGCATCACAATCACGCCCGCTACCCAGTATGGTACAAGGAACAGGATTGTTTCGAGTAATGAGCGGTTTGGCACTAGCAGCATGTAGGTGAAGTACAGGTACGCCACATAGGGTACATACGTCAGCCAGCCCTTCCAATGCACCGGAATATAGCTACCGCGCAGCGGGCGAAACCATGCATATGTTGTGTTTGATGAATGTTTTTTCGATGTTTTTCGTGCTACCATGCTCTGCATTATATAATAGCTGTATGGAAATTACGAAATACGCCCATGCCTGTTTTATCGCAACCAAAGATGGCCAATCGGTGGTTGTCGACCCGGGTGAGCTATCTAGCGACTTTACTGTTCCTAAAAACCCAGTCGCCGTGGTTGTCACGCATATTCATAGTGACCATTGGAGTGCTAATTACCTTACCCAGATGCCAAATGTACCAGTATTTGCTCCTGACGATGCGGCCAATCGGCTACGCGAACTCAACCTTAACGTGACAGTTGTTAAGCCAGGGGAAACAAAACAAGTAGGTAATTTCAAACTCACTTTCACTGGCGGCGAGCATGCGCTCATTCACCCCGACATACCTATGTGTCGAAACGTCGGCGTGCTGATAAATGATGGTGAAGTGTACTACCCCGGTGACTCATTTGCGTCAGCTGGTATGCCAATAGAAACACTTGCCGTTCCCATAGCAGCGCCATGGATGAAAACTGCAGAAGCCATGGATTATCTTATACAAGTTCGACCGATACGCGCCTTCCCCACACATGATGCCGTGCTGAGCGAAGCTGGTAAACAATTCGTCGACAACTGGATGAAGCAGGCAGCCGAAAAATCAGGAACGATATATGAGCGAATTAGCTTTGCTGTTATTCTTTCGCAGGACCAGCACGAAATGGGACTTGCCGAAACAAGCGATGGGCCGATTCACTTTACGCGGCTCGCCGCTCGCGCTGTTCTGACGAATGACAAAGGCCAAGTGGCCGTGATGCACTTCACCAAAACCGGGTCATACAAACTGCCGGGCGGTGGAATTGATGAAGGCGAAGAAATCATCGCTGCACTTGAGCGCGAAGTGTTAGAAGAAACCGGCCATACGATAACTGACATTCGACCGCTCGGCACGGTAGACGAAAACCGGTATTTTTGCGGTATGCACCAAGTGTCGTATTGCTTTACGGCACGGGTGGTCGACTTTGTGGGCACGCAGCTCACCGAAAAAGAAGCGAGTGAGGGCATGAACCTACGCTGGGCCAGCTCTATCGACGAGGCCATAGCCTGGATACAGAGTGGTAATACTGTCGACGAAGATGGCAGCGCCAGCGGCCTTGCCATGATGAAAACACGCGATATCGCAATACTCAATGCCGCACGATAATTGCTTATGACGATGGCGCACCGCTTTGAAGTGCATCAATAGTACCTTTATAAGCACCCCGCTCATACGTTGGACAACGTGGTGTTGCATCATAACGCGTCCTGTCGTATACGGCCCCACTACAGTTATCAAATGTCTGCATCGCAAATGCCTCGGCTTCTTCAGGTGTCATAATTCCGTCGATTGCAGCGGCACCAATATCACCAGCAATAGCTCCCCTGTAGCGGCACCCTGAGCATTTATCGCCAATATCCCCCTCAGCAAACCGGGAAAGGTGCCCCATCGCTACCCCCAAATCGAGAAATCGTTGCTGTCGTTCGGTTAAGACACGACTGGGGTTATTTTTGGGTTTGTTACCTGTAACCTGCCATGATTCAGCCATATATTTGTCCTTTTCCACCCGCTTGTAGTTATTTCATCGTAGCATATAGCTGCTTTTAGAAACAATTTAGTTAGTTATTTATTATCAAGTGCTTTGCGTCGGGCTAAAATAACCCATACGAGGAATGTATTGCCTATAAAAATATAGACGGGGTAGATCATCTTTGTAACGTCACCGTAATCTCCAACCGCAAGTAGACCACACAACCCAGCAATTGATGCAAATATCCAGGCACTAAGCGTCTCGGTGTCTGGTGCTCGCCATGTTTTGGTGATGGTCAAGTAAAATGCAACGAAATCTACTATTACAACCACAATTAGCGCAGCGAGCGGGTCCTTTGTCAGCCGCCATAATACTATCCCGACTGCAGCGAAAGCTAATGATAAGTAGTGCTTACGATGAAAATGTCCGTAGCCGTATCGAAGCGATAGTATCGCGATTAATCCGACCGCCAACAACTGGCCAGCCATAAGCCCTAGCGACCAAGTAGCACCAGCAGCAAGCTGAGCAAAAAAAGCAATCAAATTAAGCGTTAGCCAAATCCACCACGTTGCACGCTCAGGCTTCGTTTTATGTCGAAATATATCCCGTAGATACGGCACAAGTCCGATGGTGTTTACAACAGCCGAAGCAATTCCGAATAACGCGAGCAGGTACTGCTCCACCTATAGCCCCAACTCTTTCAGCTGTGCTGGGTCGACGGTCGAGGGGCTGTTCATCATCACGTCGACACCGCTACCGTTTTTGGGGAAAGCCACAACTTCGCGGATGTTGTCCTCGCCGATGAGTACCATAAATATGCGGTCAACACCGAAGGCACAGCCGGCGTGTGGCGGTGCACCAAATTTGAATGCGTTTAACATGGCACCAAACTTTTCTTCCACGTATTCGGGTGAGAAATCGAGCAGGCCGAAAACTTTGTACAGCACGTCTGGGTTGTGGTTGCGCACACCGCCACTACAGATTTCATAGCCGTTCATCACCATGTCGTACTGATCGGCCACAATGTCGAGCTTGTTTTCGGTGTGTTCGAGTGCGTCCATGCCGCCCTTTGGCATACTAAATGGATTGTGGCCAAAGTCCATTTTGTTAGTTTTGGCATCGAGTTCATAAAACGGAAAATCAATTATCCAGGCAAGTGCTACGACGTTCGGGTCTTTCAGGTTGAAATGGGTCGCAAATTCACTGCGCAGTTTACCGAGCACGGCGTTTACCACACTGCGTTTGTCGGCGCCGAAAAATACGGCATCGCCATCAGTAGCACCCAGGCGTTCTTTCACAGCCGACAACTCGCCTTCACTCAAAAACTTCGCAATTGGCGACTTGCTTTCGCCGTTTTCGTAGGTAATGTACGCCAGTCCGCCAGCGCCCTCGCCCTTGGCAATTTCTGTGAAGCCGTCGATTTGCGAGCGACTCAGGCTGGCACCGTTTTTCACACAAATTGCTTTCACACACTCGGCACTACGGAACACACCGAATTCGGTGTTTGCGAATACATCGGTCAGCTCGACCAGTTTCATATCGAAGCGCAGGTCGGGTTTGTCGCTGCCGTAGGTTTCCATGGCTTCCGCATACGGAATACGCGGCACATCATCACCGAACTTGAGTGACAATCCAGCGAAGTCTGTGACAAGCGTTTTGATGAGTGGCTCGACGGTACTGCGCACTTCTTCGCCGTCTTCGACAAAACTCATCTC